>DATATB010000038.1:0-20288 GCA_036268995.1 Pirellulales bacterium
CTCGATCACCGATGCCAGCGGCTTCGGTAGCGCCGCGGCCGGCACGCCCAATTCGCTCATCAAGACCGGCGCGGGCACGTTGGCCCTGCTCGGCAGCAACACCTACTCCGGCGGCACGACGATCGACGCCGGCACCCTCCAAATCAACAGCAACACTAGCCTGGGCGCAATCGGCAGCCTGGCCACGATCAACGCCGGCACGCTGGAGGCGGTCGCCAACATCGACACGACTCGCAGCTTTGCACTCGGAAGTTCGTCCAGCACGATCCTGGTCGATAGCGGTCTGACGTACACGGTCGGCGGCGTGATCAGCGAGACTTCTCCCAATACCGGCGCGCTGAATGCCACCGGCGGCGGCACGCTGGTGCTGAGCGGCACGAACACGTACAGCCTCGGCACCAACGTCAGCAATGGCACGGTGTCGGTTTCCAGCGACGGCAACCTGGGCGACGCCTCCGGCGGCGTGACGCTCTCCAGCGGCGGCACGCTGGCCGTGACCACGGGCTTTAGCAGCGACCGCGACTTCACGGTCGGCAGCGGCGGCGGCGCGCTGAACGTGACCAGCGGCCAAACATTCACGGCCAGCGGCGCCGGCACCTGGTCGGGCAACAGCAGTGGCGGCACCTTGACGCTGTCCGGCGGCGGCACGGTGCAGTTGAACACCGGCAGCGCCAGTTACGGCAGCACCGGCAGCCCGCTATCGATCAGCGTTGCAGCCGGCACGCTGAGCGGCACGGCCACGGTGATCGGCAACATCACGATCAACTCCGGCGGCACGGTCTCGCCGGCTACTTCGACCGGGGCGCCCGCCACGCTCACGTTCGAGGGCAGCGGCGCCGGCACCGCGACGCTCAACAGCGGCGGCAACTTCGCCATGAACCTCGCGGACGCCTCGGGCGGTTCCACTCTCACCAGCCTCGGCGCCGGGGCTGGTTCGAACTGGAACCTGCTGGCGGTCAGCAGCTTGGCGGACAACTTGTCGTCGATCGCTCTGTTCAACTTGACGGTCAGCGGCAGCCTGAACAACTTCAATCCGGCCCAGGCTTACCAGTGGGACTTCATCACGTCGGCTGGTGGCTTGAACGGCGTGACCGCCAACGAATTCAACCTGATCAATGGCTTGCCCACCGAGCCCGGCACATTCTCGATCGCGGTGGGCAACACGCTGCCCGGCGGCGCCGGCTATGTGGCGCTGGATTACAGTCCGTCGGCGGTGCCCGAGCCGGGCAGCATGGCGCTCGCCGGCCTGGCCGCCTTAGGCATGACCGGCCTCGGCTGGCGTCAGCGCCGCCGCCGAAACCCGCCCGACAATCAGCAGCGGGCCGACACGGCCGCAAGCTGATGCAAGCGTCTCGTAGCAAGCGTTCGCTTGCTCAATAGGAAAAGGCGACCGAAGCGTTCCGAGAGTAAGCAGCAATCCGGGGCCCTGCATTGCGCGCACTTAGCTTCTGGCGCGCGTCGGTCACATCGACGAATGGTGCGTAGTTTTTTGGCAAGTCGTTGGTTCAGACTGAGATAGGCAAAAAGGGCCTCGCAACATGACGTCGCTGTCTACCAAAAAGGCGAAGCGGCGTTCGCATTCATCCCCGGTGCCGTTGCCACGCTTGGATATGACGCGGAGCGAGCATGGGAGCCAAACCCTAGCTGATAAGCGGTGCCGCTGGGCGGCGAATGCTAACAACCGCTTGCTGCAGGCGAGCGTCGGTCATGGCGGCGAATGCCGGTGCTTCACGCGGCCTTTTTCTTGTTTTTGCCTTTGGCTTTTGGTTTCGCGGACTCGCCGTCATTCTTCGTCGGCATCGGGGCGTTCTCCAAGCATCCGGCGTAGCGCGGTAGCCAGAACCGGGATGATTGGGATGTCGCGTTCGTTGCGGGTCTTCACTTGCCATCCCAGCTTCGGCTTGTTGCGGATATGCAGCCAGCCTGACTCCAAATCCAAGTCGTCGGGCAGGAGCAGATGGACCAGCTCGCCGGGGCGCATACCGGTGCAAAGCAGCGTCAAGAAGATCGGAAGCTGCCAGTCATCGCAGGCTTGCATCAGCTTCAGCTCCTGCTCAGCCGTAAACGCCACGACCGGCTTGGCATCTTCCACAGGCATCCGGCTGACCTCGATCACGCGAAACGGATTGTCGGCGTAGGGCGGCAGATGCCGGTGTTTGGCCGCGTAGTGAAAGAGCGAGCAGCAGGTTTCCGCGATGAAGCGGATGCCCGCGTCCCGCAGCGGTCGCTTGCGGGCCTGTTTGTGGCCGTTGGGGGCGACTTTTTTCATCCGCAGAAAACGGACGAATTCTTCAGCATGCTGGGATCGGAAGTCCGAAACCCGCGAAAGCGGTCGCACATCCCGGACGAATTCCAACAGGTGCTCGGTCGCCGACCGATAGCGGCGGATGGTGTGCACCAACGAGCGCCGGACGTGCTCGTGAAAATCGAGCCAGCGCTGGCGGACGTCGGGAATCGAGATCGGCTGAAAGCTCAGCGCGCTGGGCGCGCCGACCTCGAGCTGTCCGTTGATCTCGGCGGCCATCTGGCGGGCGGCGTCGCGGTCGGGACCGACCCGAGGTTGCCGCCGCTGACCGTGCTCAGAATAGGCCAGGTACCAGACTCGGCCCCGGAGGTGGGCGCGCACGCGCCCGATACGAAACGCAGCAGATTTTGAGGCCATCGCGGGCCCCTTTCAGAGAAGCTTCCCGCTACAAACGGGAGTTTTTCTGAAGGGTCCAGAAACGCAACTGCCCACGTGCCAAAAGGTTATGGCACGTGGGCAGCAGCTTTAGCGGAGAGGACAGGATTCGAACCTGCGGACCAGTTACCCGGTCACGGGTTTAGCAAACCCGCGCTTTCGACCACTCAGCCACCTCTCCATTGGCGGTGTGCCGGCAGGCACCCGCAGTCCCAGATTCTATGCTTCGGCGCCGGGGCTGCAAGAGAGTTTTCGGACCCCCCGGCGGCAGGCCGGGCAGTGGGCCGTCTGCGACGAGCGGCTCAGAGCAGCCGCTGGTCGCGGGCGGCCCGACGAAGGTCGGATTGAATGCGGTGCCCAATCGCCAGATCCAGCAGCTGGGCCATCGAGCTGACGCCGAGTTTGCGCATGATGCGAGCTCGGCGCATTTCGACGGCCCGCTGCGAGATCAATAGCCGGGCGGCCATCGCCTTGTTCGACTCGCCGGCCAAGAGGAAATCGAGCGTTTCGCGGTCCCGATCGTTCAACAGGTCGAGCCGGTCCTGCACCGCGGCGTACTGCGACTCGCTTTCCCGCCACTGGCGATCGAGAGCCAACGCCCGGCGGACGCGGTCTTCGAGCGTCGAGCGATCGAACGGTTTTTCCAGGAATTCGACCGCTCCGCTTTTCATGGCGGCCACGGCCATGCTCACGTCGGCATGGGCTGTCATAAAGACGACCGGCACACGCAGTCCGTCGTGCAACAATTGTTCGTAGAGTTCCAAACCGCTGGCACCCGGCATGCACACGTCCAGCAGCAAGCAGCCTGGCATCGACGAGCGATAGAATTGCCGAAAGCTGCCGGCGCCGGAAAAGGCGCGCACGGCAAAGCCCATCGCCTCCAGCAGCGCGGTCAACGACTGGCGCATCGGGCGGTCGTCGTCAACGACAAAGACCGTCGGCTGAACAGTGCTGGTTGAGTTCATCCGCTTGGAGTTGGGGCAAGGCAAAGCCAACAATGGTGCCGCGTCCTTCGGCCCAGTGGGCCCAAATCGTTCCGCCGTGGTCCTCGACGATCGATCTGCAGATTGACAGGCCGACGCCGAGCCCCGACGGTTTGGTAGTGTAGAACGGTTGAAACAGCGATTCCTGATCCCGCGTGCCGAAGCCCGGCCCCTGGTCGCTCACTTCCACCTGGAGGGCGTCCGCGCCTTCGGCCCGCAAGGTGCGAATGAGCAAGCGGCGCTGCTGCGGCGGGCAGGCTTGCATGGCTTGGATTCCGTTCTGAATCAGATTGACGAGCACTTGTTGAATCTGGATGGGATCGGCCGAGAGCGTGCCGTCGGCGGCGAGATCGAGCACGATGCGGACTCCGGCACGTTCTGCTTCGAAACAGCAGAAATCGGCGACCTCGCACACCAGCGGGGCCAGGCGAACTTCTTCGCGGCAGCGGCCGCCGGGTCGCAGAAAATTCCGCATGCGTCCCACGATCCGCCCGGCCCGCAACGCGGCGTGCTTGATTTGCTGTACGTGCTCGGCCAATCGGCTGCCGTTGACAGGCTGCCGCTCGATGACCAACTCGCATGTTTCGGCATAGTTGGTAATGGCCGCCAACGGTTGATTGAGCTCATGGGCCAGGCCGGCCGAGAGGTGCCCCATCGTCGAAACGCGGGCTGCGTGCGCCAACTGCGCGGCGAGGAGCCGTGAGCTGGTTTCGGCTGCTTCGCGGGCGAGGATTTCGGAGCGCAGCGCTTCGTTGGCACGCGTCAAGTCGCCCGTGCGCTCGGCGACACGATGTTCCAGTTCGTCCATGTGGGTCCGGATCAGCCGGGTAGCTGGACGCACCACGAACCATCCGATCCCGGCCAACAGTAGAAGCACGCCCGAGGCAACGCTCACCGCCAGCATCCGCAACCACGAGATCTGGCGGGTGGATTGCATTTCGAGCAGCTTGACGACGCGATCCATGGCCGGCAAATACAGCGGCTCGCTTTGCAAGAGAGTCTGTACCGTTTCCGGTGCGTGATCGCCGCCTGCCAAGCGCTTGGCTGCGGCGGCCATGGCCCGGTAATGCGGTTCGATGTCCGCGATGGCCTGCGAGATGCCGAAAGCGCTCGTGTGCGTGGGTCGCAGCAGTCCACTGCCTTGCCGGAGTTCCTGGTGCGCGGCCGACCACTCGTCTAGAGCCTGCCGCAACTCGGCGTTGGACGCCGCGCGGGAATCGGCATCGCCGGCCAACTGCATCGCCAGCGCGGCCTTGGTGAGCCTTTGGCTCAACATCCGTTGGCGACCGGCAACATTAATGGCCGGCGCGAATCCATTGACGCGAACCAGCAAAGGCTGGATCACGACCTGATCCAGCGCGACCAACAGCGCCACGCAGCCCAGCAGCAGCAAGTAGCGGTTGGATAACCGGCGAATCAGACGATCGGAGGAAGCATGCATCCCGGACTCTCGATGGCGCGGTGATGTCCCAGCTTCACCGGTAAGCTTGGACCAGCACTGAAAATGCCGTTCCGATGGCCACGAATTTTTGAAGCTTGCCGCTAATCCCTTAGCTGCCTGGACATAGCGTGCGTTAGTACGGCCACGCGTAGCAGGTTCTTCCCTGCGAGCTTTTGCCCTGTTTATGGGCAACATGCACAAAGCCCCGGCAGTCGCCGGGGGGCAGGTAGGGGGCTCTAGGCCCATTTCGCTTCGGTTTTCCGAAGAAACGAGCGGCCCGTCGCATCAAGGTACATGGGTTGCAAAGAGGCAAGCCATGTCGCGGCGGGCTCCGGCGGAAGCCCGCATGCGTTGACAGTTCCGACTTGCCCGATTGTCAGCCGGTACGAAAGCGAGATTCCGCCGATGAAGCCTTCTGCACGCATGGATCGCATCGAACTGTTCAATTTTTCCAAACCGCAGATGCGCGCCTTCCACATGGCGTGGTTTGCCTTCTTCGTCTGCTTCTTCGCCTGGTTTGGCATCGCACCGCTGATGCAAGTCGTGCGCGGCGAGCTGGGCCTGACTCCGCGGCAAGTCGGCTGGTGCGTGATCGGCTCGGTAGCCATTACCGTGCTGGCGCGCATCTTCGTGGGCTGGCTGTGCGATCGCATCGGGCCGCGGTTGGCGTATTCAGGCCTGTTGCTGATCGGTTCGCTGCCGGTGATGGGAATCAGTCTGATCCACAGCTTCGAAGCATTCCTGATCCTCCGCATATTGATCGGCATGATCGGCGCATCGTTCGTCATTACCCAGTATCACACGTCGAAGATGTTCTCGTCCAACTGTGTGGGCACCGCCAATGCCATGACGGCCGGATGGGGCAATCTCGGCGGCGGTGTGACGCAGGCCGCGATGCCGCTCATCTTTGCCTTTTTTGCCGGCTACCTGGGATATACGAGTTCCATGAGCTGGCGCCTATCAATGGTCCTGGTCGGCTTGGTGTGCGCCGCGACCGGAGTCGCGTACTTTTTTCTCACGCAGGATCTGCCCGAGGGAAACCTGCGTCAACTCCGGGCAGCCGGCAAGCTGCCGCCGCGGCAGAAATCGCTCGCCTCTCTGCGAGAAGCCTGCGGCGATCGCCGCGTGTGGACGCTGTTCCTGATTTACGGGGCCTGCTTCGGCATCGAGCTGACGATGGACAATATCGCGGTCATGTACTTCATCGACTACTTCGACTACTTCAAGCAACTGACCAGCACCGACGCGCTGAAGATGGCCGGGTTGATTGCCGCGATGTTTGGTTCGATGAACCTGTTCGCCCGGGCCTTGGGCGGCTGGGTGGCCGACAAGTGCGGCCGTCGCTGGGGACTCGACGGCCGCGTCAAGTGGCTGTTCCTGGCACTGTTCGGCGAAGGCATCGGGCTGATCTGCTTTTCGCAGGCCACGGTGCTGTGGGCGGCGATCCCGCTGATGGTCCTCTTCGCACTGTTCGTCAAGATGTCCAACGGCGCCACCTACGCCATCGTGCCGTTTGTCAATCGACAAGCCCTCGGGGCCGTGTCGGGCGTGGTCGGCGCCGGGGGCAATGCCGGAGCCGTCCTGGCCGGTCTGCTGTTTACCGTAGAAGGGCTCAACTGGCATGCGGCGCTCTTCATCATCGGTGCCGTCGTCACTTTGGTCTCGTTTCTGAGCCTGACGCTCAGCTTCGAATCGGAAGCCGAAATCGACACCGAGTGGCTGCCCACTGGCGCGGCGGGCCAGCCGCAGCCCGCGCTGGAAGTCGCAGCCGCCTCGTAGCGATTCCGATGATTCCTTGGCGGCATTTATCCACCCAGGCCACATGCAGAGTAGCAAACACATGATCACGGCCCTCGAGCAGCGACCCTCGCGAGAAACCATCGCCGTCATTGGCAACGGCATGGTGGGGCAGCGATTTTGTCAGCGGCTCGTCGAGCTCGATCAGCAAAACCGTTATCGCCTGGTGATCTTTGGCGAAGAGCGGCGCCGGGCCTACGATCGCGTGGCGCTTACGTCGTTTTTCGCCCATCGTGACTCGGAGAAGCTGACGCTGGCCCCCAGCGCGTGGTACGACGAGCACGAGATCGAGCTGCACCTGGGCGATCGGGTGTGCGAAATCAACAGCCAACGCCGCACGATCCTGTCCCAGCGCGGCTACGAGTTGGCCTACGACCACGTCGTGATTGCCACCGGTTCGTATCCGTTCGTGCCCGACATCCCGGGCATCCACAAGTCGGGCGTGTACGTTTACCGCACGATCGACGATCTGGAGAAGATCATCCGGGGTGCGAATCACGCCAAGCGTTGTGCCGTGCTGGGCGGCGGCTTGCTGGGCCTGGAAGCAGCCAAGGCCGCTTGCGATCTGGGACTGGAAACGCACATTGTCGAATTTGCGCCGCGGCTCATGCCTCGGCAAATCGACGACGCCGGTTCGCGAATTCTCGCGCGCAAGATCGAAGCCCTGGGCGTGGGGGTTCATCTGTCCAAGTCGGCCAAGGCCGTCGGCGGCGAGCAGCGCGTCGAGCGGCTGGAATTTACCGACGGCACATCGCTCGACGTGGAGATGCTGATTGTCTCGGCCGGGATTCGGCCCCGCGATGGTCTTGGCCGCCTGGCTCAACTAGCTGTGGGCGAGCGCGGTGGCATCGTCGTCAACGAGCGGCTCGAAACCTCGAAGCCAAAGATTTTCGCCATCGGCGAATGCGCGTTGCACGCCGGCATGGTCTATGGCCTGGTCGGGCCCGGCTACGAAATGGCCGACGTCGTGGCGGCCAACCTCACCGGCACGCCGCGCGAATTCCGGGGCGCGGATTTGTCGGCCAAGCTCAAGTTGCTGGGCGTCGACGTGGCGAATTTCGGCCAGCATGAGCTGCCGGCTGATCGCGCCGTGCCGCTGACGCTGGAAGATCCCTTCCGCGGCATTTACAAAAAGCTGCTCTTTTCGCCCGACGGCCAGCGGCTGTTGGGCGGCATGCTCGTGGGCGACGCCGGCGACTACGGCAAGCTGCTGATGCTTTCCAAGAGCGACGCGCCGCTGCCTTGCCCGCCGCAGGAATTGCTCGTGGGGCCGCAGGGCAATGCGCCGGCTCAGGGCGGCGTGGACTCGATGCCCGACGCCTGCCAGATTTGCTCCTGCAACAACGTGACCAAGGGCGACATCTGCGAGGCCATTCGCGAGCAAGGGCTGGGGACAGTGGCAGCCGTCAAAAGCTGCACGCGCGCCGGCACCGGCTGCGGCGGCTGCGTGCCGCTGGTCACCGATCTGCTCACGGCGGAGTTGGCCCGCTCGGGCCAGAAGGTCAGCAATCACCTGTGCGAGCACTTCCCGCTTTCGCGCACGGAACTGTTTGCGGTCATCAAGGTCAAAGAGCTGCGCTCGTTTGCCGACGCGATTAAGGAATGCGGCCGCGGCAATGGCTGCGAGATCTGCAAGCCGGCCGTGGCCTCGATCCTGGCCAGCTTGTGGAACGAGGACGTGCTGGCCCCGCAGCATCAGACGTTGCAAGACTCGAACGACCGCTTCCTGGCCAACATTCAGCGTGGCGGATTGTATTCCGTCGTGCCGCGCGTGCCCGGCGGCGAAATCACGCCCGACAAGCTGCGGGCGATTGCCGACGTCGGCAAGCGATTCAGCCTGTACACCAAAATCACCGGCGGGCAGCGGATCGACTTGTTCGGCGCCCGGGTGCAAGATCTGCCCGACATTTGGGAAGACCTGGTCAAGGCGGGCTTCGAAAGCGGACACGCCTATGGCAAAGCCTTGCGGACGGTCAAGAGCTGCGTCGGCTCGACGTGGTGCCGCTATGGCGTGCAGGACTCGGTGGGTTTCGCCGTCCGCGTCGAGAACCGCTACAAGGGGATTCGCGCGCCGCACAAGGTCAAGATGGCCGTGTCGGGCTGCATTCGCGAGTGTGCCGAGGCGCAGTGCAAGGACGTCGGCCTGATCGCCACGGAAAAAGGCTACAACCTCTACGTCTGCGGCAACGGCGGATCCAAGCCGCGGCATGCCGACCTGCTGGCTGCCGACCTGGACGAAGAGACGGCCCTGCGCTACATCGACCGCTTTTTCATGTATTACATCATGACGGCCGACCGGCTGACGCGAACCTCAGTCTGGCTGGAAAAGCTGGAAGGCGGCATCGAGCACGTGCGCGACGTCGTGGTACACGACAAGCTGGGGCTGGCCGCCGAGCTCGAAGCAAGGATCCAATCGCTCGTGGATACCTACCAGTGCGAATGGGCGGCCGTCGTTAACGATCCGGAAAAACGCAAGTGGTTCCAGCAGTTCACCAACACGACCGACAGCGAGCCGTGCATCGAGTTCGTGAGCGAGCGGGGACAATCGCGGCCGGCCAATTGGCCCAGCGACATGGTGGCCCTCGACCAGTTTCGCATGCTCGACGGCCGCTCTTTGGCCGAGCACGAAGAAGAGCAGTTGCAGCAACCGCGCTGGGTGCAGGTGGGCAAGGCCAGCGATTTTCCGCTCGACGGCGGCGCCACGATCAAATACGGCGCCTCGCAGATCGCCGTCTTCAATTTCGCCAGCCGCGGCGAGTGGTACGCCAGCCAGAACATGTGCCCGCATAAAAAGGCGTTTGTCCTTTCGCGCGGCATGATCGGCGATGCCTCCGGCGAGCCCAAGGTTGCCTGCCCACTACACAAGAAGACCTTTTCGCTTTCCGGCGGCCAATCGCTCGACGGCGGCGAGTATCACATTCGCACCTTCCCGGCGAAGGTCGAAGGCGACAACGTGTACGTCGAGCTGCCGCCGCCCGAAGTGCTCGACAAGCTGCTGGCCACCGAAATCGGCTGCAAGTTGGCGACCTCCTGCGTCGCGGTTTCGCAGCCGCTGGTTGGGCTCGAACCCATCACCACTTGATTCGACCCATGATTGCATTGCCCATCGTTAGCGAACATGAGGTGGGCAGCCGCGTGGCGGATTCGCCGCCGGCGCGTACCGGCAATCCAGCTGCGCTGCACGGCCCCGACCTGGTCGCGCAACTCCTGGCCGATCAGCAGCAGCTCACGGCCGTCGAACAGTTCAGCCGCACGTACGACTCTCAGTCGCCCAAAGCCCGCGGCGAGCTGTACCGCGCGCTGCTGCCGGCCGAGCTCAAGGCGGGGCAGCAATATGCTTTCGAGGTGGATCTCGATCGCTGCTCGGGCTGCAAAGCCTGCGTCACGGCCTGCCATACGCTCAACGGTTTGGACGAGAACGAGAGCTTTCGGAGCGTCGGCCTGCTGGTGGGCGGTTCGTCGGCCTTGCCCGTGTTGCAGCACGTCACGGCGGCCTGCCACCATTGCCTCGAGCCGGCCTGCATGATCGCCTGCCCGGTGAACGCGTACGAAAAAAGTCCCATTACCGGCATCGTAAAGCATCTCGACGATCAATGCTTCGGCTGCCAGTATTGCACGCTGGCCTGCCCTTACGATGTTCCCAAATATCACGCCGGCAAGGGCATCGTGCGCAAGTGCGACATGTGCTCGAGCCGGCTGGAAGTCGGCGAGCCGCCGGCCTGCGTGCAGGCCTGTCCGCACCAGGCGATCACGATCACGGTGACCGACGTCGAGCGGATCGTGGCCGACGCCGAGACATCGCATTTCTTGCCCGGCGCCCCGGACCCGCAGATCACACTTCCCTCGACGACTTACAAGAGCCGCCGCGCGCTGCCGCGGAACTTGCTGCCGGCCGATTATTTTCAGACCAGCGCCCAGCACGCGCATCTGCCGCTGGTGATCATGCTGGTGCTGACGCAACTGTCGGTCGGCGCATTTACCGGCGGCCTGCTGCTCAAGGGTCTGGTCGATCGCCGGCTGGTCGAGGCGCTCGAGCCACTGCTGCTGGTCAATGCCCTGGTCTTCGGCCTGCTGGCCTTGGCCGCCAGCACGATGCATTTGGGCCGGCCGCAATTTGCCTTCCGCGCGGTGCTGGGTCTGCGGCATTCGTGGCTCAGCCGCGAAATCCTGGCCTTCGGTTTGTTTGCCAAGCTGGCGATCGTGTATGCCGCGGCCGTCTGGTTCCAACTGGGCGGCTTGATAGATAACGGCCAGGCCTTGATCGACGCTCTGGGCTGGGCCGTGGCCGGCTCGGGCTTTTTGGGCGTGTTCTGCTCGGCCATGATCTACGTGTTCACGCAGCGCGAATGCTGGAGTTTTACGCGCGTCATGGTGCGCTTTCTGCTGACCGGCATGCTGCTGGGAGTCGGCATGATCTGGTTCAGCATCCTGGCCTTGGAACTGTTCGCTCCTTCGCCGCAGTTGGCCGAACTGGTTCGCCGGCATGGCACGGTGCTGTGCCGCGCGGTGATGCTCAGCGCGGCATTGAAGCTGGCGTGGGACGCCGCGATTTTCCGGCACTTGCTGGTGCGCCGCACGACGTCGCTCAAACGCAGCGCCCAGCTCGCGGTGCGGCAGCTCTCGCGCGTGACGCTCGCGCGGTACGCCGCCGGCTTCATGGGCGGACTGTTGATGCCGGCGCTGTTGCTCTCGCACGTTTCGTCTGTCACCGATCAGTCGCGGCCCGAGTTCGTCGTGGCCACGGCCATGCTGTTTCTGGCTTGCCTGGCCGGCGAACTGCTGGAGCGGTACCTGTTTTTCGCGGCTTGCGCCTCGCCTCGCATGCCCGGGACGATCTGATAATGAGCACCGACCAAATCCTGCCACCCCCGCGATCGAGTTTGCTTCCGCTATTGGTCGATCGGCACGGGCCGTTGACCGAAGAGCTGGTTTTGAAGCCGGGCCAGTTCGGCCTGGGCATGCTGCCCGGCGGAATTCAGCCGCAGGGGCTCACGCGCAGCGTCTGCGGTTTTTGCTCGACCGGCTGCGGCCTGGACGTTTATCTGCGCGACGGCGGCGCCGTGGGCGTGGCGCCTTCGCACGGCTATCCCGTCAACTTGGGCATGGCCTGCCCCAAGGGTTGGGAAGCGCTGGCCGTGATGCAGTCGCCCGATCGGGCCACCACGCCGCTGTTGAAGACGGCCTCCGGCGCCCGCACGCCGGTCGATTGGGACACGGCCCTGCGCATGTTCGTCAACCGGATGAAAGCCATCCAAAAGGCACATGGCCCGGCGTCGATCGCTTACTTGAGCACCGGCCAGATCGTGACCGAAGAAATGGCCCTGCTGGGGGCCCTGGCGAAATTCGGCATGGGCATGGTCCACGGCGACGGCAACACGCGGCAGTGCATGGCCACGGCCGTCACCGCGTATAAGGAATCGTTCGGCTTCGACGCGCCGCCGTATACGTATGCCGATTTCGAACAGTCGGACGTGATCGTGTTGGTCGGCAGCAACTTGTGCATCGCGCACCCGATCCTCTGGCAGCGCGTGATGCGCAATCCCAACTCGCCGCGGATCATCGTGCTTGACCCGCGCAGGACCGAGACCGCGATGGCGGCGACGCAGCACCTGGCCGTGTATCCGAAAACCGATCTGACGCTTTTGTATGGCGTCGCCCAATTGCTCATCGAGCGCGACTGGGTGGATCGGCATTTCGTCGCGGCGCATACCGAAGGCTTTGAGGATTTTGCCAAGTTCGTCGCGGATTTCACTCTCGATCGAGTCGCGGCCGAGACGCGGCTGCCGGCCGAGGCGATCGAGCAGTTTGCCGAAACGATCCATCAAGGCAATCGCGTCTCGTTCTGGTGGACGATGGGCGTCAACCAGAGCCATCAAGGCGTGCGCACGGCGCAGGCCATCATCAACCTGGCGCTGATGACCGGCAACATTGGCCGGCCCGGCACTGGGGCCAATTCCGTCACCGGCCAGGCCAACGCGATGGGCTCGCGCCTGTTCAGCAACACCACCAACCTGCTGGGCGGCCGCGATTTCACCAAGTCCGAGCATCGCAACCAGGTGGCCGAGATTCTGGACATCGACGCCTCGTGCATCCCCAGCGAGCCGAGTTGGCCTTATCACCGCATCATGGAGGGCATCCTGTCGCGCAAGATTCGCGGCTTGTGGGTCGTGTGCACGAATCCGGCCCATTCGTGGATCAACCAGGACCAGGCCCGCGATATCCTGAGCCGGCTCGATTTTCTCGTGGTGCAGGACATCTATCACAACACCGAGACGGCCCAGATGGCCGACCTCGTGTTTCCCGCCGCCGGCTGGGGCGAGAAGGAAGGCACGTTCATCAACTCCGAGCGGCGGATCGGACGCGTGAAAAAGGTGGCCAAGGCCCCGGGCCAGGCGCTCGCCGATTTCGATATCTGCCGGCTCGTGGCCGACTACTGGGGCTGCGGCGACTTGTTTCGCCGCTGGTCGACGCCCGAGGCCGTGTTCCAGGATCTCAAGCGGCTCAGCGCCGGCCAGCCTTGCGACTTCAGCGGCATTGCCGATTACGACGAACTCGATCGCCGCGGCGGCATTCAATGGCCGTATCCAGCCTCGGGCCCCGACGGCAGTGCCCCTGACGACAGCACCGAGCGGCGGCTATTTGCCGACGGCCGCTTCTTCCGTCCCAACGGTCGGGCTCGCTTTATCAGCGACCCGCCGCGGCCCTGGCCCGAGCAGCCGAATCAGCGCTTCCCTTTCATCTTGAACACCGGCCGCGGCAGCGCCGCGCAGTGGCACACGCAAACCCGCACGTCCAAGTCCGCGGTCCTGCGCAAGCTCTATCCGGCCGAAGCGTACGTCGAGATCAATCCGCACGACGCCCGCGCCCTGAACATCGTATCCGGCGCCTGGGTCATGGTCATTTCGCAGCGCGGCTACATTCGCGTCCGCGCCTTCCCCACGCCGACCATTCAATCCGGCCAGGTCTTCATCCCCATGCACTACGAAGTCGCCAACCGCCTCACCGACGCCGTCTTCGACCCCCACTCCTTCCAGCCCGCCTACAAAGCCTGCGCCGTGCGGCTGGAAGCTTGTCGGTAGGGGCGGACGCCGGCGGCCCGGCGCCCCAGGAACCCCCGTTTCAACTTCTCATGGCGCGGGCGGCCCGCCGAACATGCCGGTGAGTTGGCGATGCAGCCTCTGCATGGGTGGATCGAGCGGCATGCCGGCCATCAGCATGCGCTCAAGTTGCTGGTAACAAGCGCAAGCCCGCTCTCGGTAGGTCGGCTCATCTCCCATTTGCCGCGCGAACTGCTGCATCTTGTAATGCGAGACCGCCAGATCACGTTGTGACTGCACGTCGCGCGGCAACATCC
The DNA here is from genome assembly GCA_036268995.1 of Pirellulales bacterium. GTDB lineage: Bacteria > Planctomycetota > Planctomycetia > Pirellulales > PNKZ01 > DATATB01. Next base: position 14,256 of record DATATB010000038.1, read on the forward strand.
GGGCAAGGCGCTCGATGATTTCTAGATATGCTTGGTACAGCGGCAGCGCCTCGGCCGAATGTCCTTCCGCAAGGCTCAGGTCGGCGAGCCGTTGGTGCGACCACGCCAAGTCGCGTTGAGCTGTCACGTCGTCGGGCATCGCGCGGGCCAGCCGCTCCAAAATTCCGAAGCCGCGCTGACGTAGCAGTCGAGCCTCAGCCAGGTCCCCCTCCGCAAAGCTCAGGTCGGCCAGCTGGTTGTACGACACCGAGAGGCCGCGTTGGGCTCTCACGTCGTTGGGCACCGCGCGAGCTAGCCGCTCGCTAATTTCCAACGCTAGCCGATATAGCCGCCGCGCCTCGGCCCGGCTCCCTTCCGCACGGCTCAGGTTGGCTAGCGTGCCGTATAAGGTCAACAGGTCGTGCTGGGCCGTCACGTCGTCGGGCAGCGCGCGGGCCAGCCGCTCGCTTATTTCCAGGCTGCGCTGGTACAGCCGCCGCGCCTCGGCCGAGTTCCCTTCTGCGAGGCTCAGACCGGCCAGATTGCTGTACGAGACCAACAGGTGCCGTTGGACTCGTACGTCGTCGGGCAGCGCGCGGGCCAGCCTTTCGCGGATCTCTAAGGCGCGCTGGTGCAACCACCGTGCCTCGATCAGATCCCCTTCCTCACGGCTCAGGTCGGCCAGGATGTCGCAAGATTCCGATAGGTCGCGTTGGGCGGTCACATTGTCGGGCTGCGTGCCGGCCAGCCGCTCGCTAATTTCGAGGCCGCGCCGGTACAGCCGCCGCGCCTCGACTGTATCCCCTTCCGCGAGGCTCAGCTCGCCCAACTTGGTGTACGCGATCGCTAGGTCGCGTTGTACTCTAACGTTATCCGACAACGCGCCGTCCAGCCGCTCGCTTATTTCCAGGCCGCGCCGGTACAGCCGCCGCGCCTCGACTGCATCCCCTTCCGCAAGGCTCAGCTCGGCAAGCCGTCCGTACGACACCGACGTGCCCCGTTGGATGGCCACGTCGTTGGGCATCGCGCGGCTCAGCCGCTCGAAGATTTCCAGGCAACGCTGGTACAGCCGCCGCGCATCGACATAGCGACCGAGTTGGCGGAGACCATCTGCGGCTGCGGCCGCCATCAGCGCAATCTCACCATCGTCCATCCCCAAGCGAAGCGTGACGACGGCCGCCAACGGACCGACTTCCCAGACGCAGTCCGGTCCCCAACGCCGTTCCATGTTCGCGGCCCGCTCAAGCGCCAGCTGAAACAGACGTTGGTCGAACAGCGTTTGGGCCTCGCCGGGCATGCGGCCTTTGAGCACTTCTTGCACGATCCGGTGGATGCGGCCGATCCGCGCGTCGTCTCCGGGCACGATCAATCGCAGCCGGCCGAGCTTGTCGAACAATTCTTGCAGCGGATCGGGACGGCCCGGCGCGGGGTCGCCGGCCAAGGGCAGATAATCGGCCCGCAGGAGCGTCGCGAGCCAGGGGAGCGGCACGTGATCCGGCGGGAGCAACGCAGCGAATTCGACTGCGGAGCGCTCGGCTGGCGATAGGAGGTCGAGCGTCGGCGCGAGCAGTTTTGACAAGGATTGTTCGACGTGCATTGAGAGCTGCGCGGCTTGTTCTTGGTTGGTGGCCGCAGCGAACTCGATGAGAGAAACTCCTTCGTGCTCCAGCCCGGCCAGATATTGGCGGTAGGTGATCGCTGGGTGCTCGGCCAGGTAGACGGCCACGACTTCCAGGGCTAAGGCATGGCCGCCGAGTCGCTCGACGATGGCCACGGCGGCTTTCCATTCGTCGTCTTGCGGAGTGTCGGCGATTGGTCGGTAGCGGGCGAGCAAAGCCAAGGCGTCTTCGGCCGACAAAGCGTCGACCGAGAGCCAGGCCACCCCTTGCAGCGCGCTGCCTTGCAGCCGGGTCGTGGCCAACACGTGGATGTAATCGCCGGCCGGCAACGCGGCCAGACGCGTGGCCGGCGAAAGCAAGCTCGGATCGTCGACATTGTCGAGAATGAACAGCGTCGCGGGGCCTTGTGCGAATAGGGCTTTAACCCGGGCTAGGCATTCTTCCGGCCGGGCCAGTTCCGGCGGCGTGAAGTGCAGACCGCGCAAGGGCGCGAGGGCGATGAGGGCTCCGCCTAGATCGTGCAGGCCGGCACAGTTGATCCAGAAGCGGCCGCCGGGATACTCGTGGCCATAGGCATGGCCGTAGACCACGGCCAGTGCACTCTTGCCGATGCCCCCCAGGCCATGAACGGCGGTGATCGCGCCGATCTGGCTGTGGATGAGCTGTGCGCGAATTTTGTGCAGCTCATCGACCCGGCCGACGAACCGCGGATTGTACGGCGGCAGATTGTGCGGCGAGGCATCGCGCCGGGCCGCGTAGTCCAGCCGCTGGACGATCTGGTCGCGCACTTGCTCCAACTGCCTGCGCACCCCGTCACGTTCCAGCGCCTGCTGCCCCTCGGGCCACCACTGGACGCAATCGACGTACTGCCGCCGCTTGAGATTTTGCAGCCAGCGATCGAGCGAGCGGTCGACGTCGTGATCGTCGAACGCCGGATGCCGCAGCACGTAGATCGGCGCGATTCCCTCGCCCGGCAGCACGTGGGCCAGCTCCTGGTTCACATATTCTTCCCACTCGCGGCGACAAAAGTCGCTGGCGAAATAGCTGGGCGAGAGCACGGCGAGCATGATCCGCGACTGCCGCAAGCCCGTCAGGATGCGGTGCTCCCAGACGCTCATGGCCGGGATTTCGTCGACGTCGAAGAAGACCCGCAGTGCGCGCGACGTGACGCGCTGGAACTCGCGCTCGATCCACTGCTTGAGCGCCGTCACACGGCCGGCGTACTGCCCCTGGTCGTCCTTATGGGCATAGCTGACGAACAGGTCGTAACGCCCCTCATCGTGCGGCATGGAACCCTCTCTCCGGATCGGCCATCGACCCAATGGACTTATCGTAGCCGATGCCCACAGGCAAATCACGCAAAGCCATTCCAGGCGTATGGCCGGCAACACGTCCCGCCGATGGCGCAAGGAACTACATGCTGGTCGATGCCGAGTCACCAGGCCTGATCGCGCGGAGACCCAGCGCTCGGCAACGGCGTATCGCGGCCGGGACGAGAAAACCGGCTGTGAGGATTATCGGTGGGGGCTCGGCACGGTCGTTTCGGGGCTACCGACTGTGCCGGCGGCGAATCGAGAAATCAATCGAGCGAGGGCGACGGGCGGGGCATTCGGTATCTGCTGTGCTGTCTCTCCAGCGCGTGCGTCGGTGAACGCGTCAAGGTATCGGAAGTCGCTTCGATATGCCCCGCATACCAGGTCACCGACTTGTTCGTTCCGCAACTGAGAAAGGGTCCACCATGAGAACGCCGAGACTCGAAGGAGCGCCCAAGAGTGAAGCGAAGCTTCGGGTGCGAATGGCACTGCGAGAGCTTGTAGCCGACAAACGGGAACAACGCCGCGAGCGGCGCATCCCTTACCTCGACGCCGTAACCATCTCGCCGGTCGGCGTGCCTGCCGAGAAGCTCTCGGCTTTCGCGCGGGACCTCGCTCCCGGCGGCATCGGCCTGGTCCACATGATGCCTTTGGAGGAGGGCGAAATCGTGGTCACCATTCGACTGCCGCGCGGCCGGACGGCCGACGTGCTGACGCACATCGTCTGGTGCCGCGAATTCGCCGACGGCTGGTTCGCCAGCGGCGGCCGTTTCGTCGACGTGCTGGAAGGCGAGCCCAATTGATCGCCCGCCCGAGACTTGCATTCTTCAAAACCCTCTCCCCTTGGGAGAGGGCAGGGTGAGGGGGCGCGCAAAAGCGCTCACCTTCCCACCAAAATCTTCTCTCGCGCTTTTGCGGCAGTCGCAACTTGCGGCCGGCTCGGGCAGCAACGATATTGGTGCTACCCGGGCGGCCTGCTAAAGCTCACGCCCCGTCGCCTGCCTGCCGTACTCCTCCCTCCCGCGGATTCCTACGATGCCACTCGCCATGCCACGCCGATTCGCCGTATTGATTTTGACACTGACCGCCTGCGCCGCGCTGGCGGCTCAGGCGGCCGAGCAGCAGCGGAAGTATCCCGATAGTGGCGGCCGGGCGGTTTGGGACCGCGTGCGGTTCAAGCCGGCGCCAGGCTTTGAGCGCGATATGATCGGAGGCAAGTTCAGCGGCTCGAACGTGTCGGCCACCGCGGGCTACGAAGTGCTGGCCGAGATCAAGACCGCGCCGAAGGCCGGCGAGTGGACCGAAATGAGCTTCGACGGCAAGCGGCCGCATCGCTGGCTGCGCTACGAAGCGCCGCCCGGCTCGTACGGCCATATCGGCAAGCTCGAATTCTATGCCGGCAAGCGGCGGCTGGGCGGGCCGGGTTTTGGCACGATCGGCCGGCGCACCAACGGTCACGATTGGCCGCGCGTGTTCGATCCGCGGCCCAATGCCTGGTTCGACTCGGACCAGCCGGACGGCCAGTACGTGGGCATCGATACGTGGGACGCGGCCACGGCCGTGCGGCCGGTGTTTGATCCGCCGCCGGCCGATGAAGCGCGGCCGGCGGCCACGACTGGAAATCAAGAACTCCGGTCGCTGACGCTCCCGGCTCGCCAAGGCGTGCCGCCGCTGGCCGTGACGCTCAAGACGCCCACGCCGGGTGCGACGATTCGCTACACGCTCGACGGCACGACGCCGGGGCCCGATAGCGGGCTGCTATATGAAAAGCCGATCGCGGTGCAAGGCACGACGACGATCACGGCCGTATCGCTCAAGCCAGGCTTTGCGCCCAGCTCGCCGACGGTGGGCACGTACCTGGCGCTGCCGCCGAAAAAGCCGGAGCTGAGCACGTTTCATATCGGCAACAGCATCACGCAAACCACGGCGCACTTCGCGACGTATGCCCGCACCGCCGGCTATCGGCACGATTACCAAAAGTTTGTGCGGCCTGGCATTCAAATCAGTGCGCTGTGGGAAAAGCACGTCGCGACCAATGATCCCGACTGGCACCAGACGTTCGACCCGATCAAACGCATCGACCACTTTACGCTGCAGCCGCGGCAAATGGACGTGGCCATGGATGCGAAGTACTCGCTGCTGTTTCTCGATCTGATCCGCAAAAAATCGCCCGACGTGCAGCCTTGGCTGTATAGCGAATGGACCACGATCTATCGGACGCATCCCACGGACAAGGGCACGGTTCCCAGTCCGTGCAGCCAGATGCGGCAGCTTGTCGAACCGCTGACGTGGGAAGAGTCGGCCGGGGCGTGGCTGTTGTACGTCGAAGAATTGCAGCGTGCGATTCTGGAGAAAAAACAGCCGGGCAAGCCGCTGCGCATCATCCCCAGCACGCTGGCGGCCGGCTGGATCAAGAACCTGCTCGACCACGGCCGGGTTCCGGGGCTTGGCCCCCAAGATTTCAACAAGATCATGTTCTTCGATTGCGTCCACCCGGGCCACGACGGCGCGTATCTGATCGACCTGACGTGGTTCTCCGCCTTTTACGGCCGGTCGCCGGAAGGCAAAGTCCTGCCCATCAACACTTCGTTCACCAATGAGCAGGCCGCGGCCATCGAGCGGCTCGCGTGGGACGTGGTGCGGAATTATCCCGACTGCGGGCTGTATGAAGAGGGTTCGGTGCCGTCCGGCGCGGCGCAATTCTCGCCGGCCGCGCAGAAGATTTCGGCCGTCACGCCGGTGACGCTGTCTTCGTCGACGCCCGGCGCCTGGTTCCGCTACACGCTGGACGGCACGACGCCGACGCGCACGCGGGGCTACGTGTACTGCGGCGTGATCAGCGTGCGGCCCGGCATGACGCTCAAGGCCGTGGCTTACAAGACCGGCATGGCCGACAGCCCCGTCGCCACGGCCGAGTACCGATGAGGATCGGCCGAAAAACAACTTCCGTTTTTTTCGCCCCCTCACCCTGCCCTCTCCCGCAAGCTGCACTTTCCGACAAAACTGGGAGGGAATTGGAGTGGTAAATTTCTGAGCGTTTTATGAAAAAGGCTCTCCGATCCACGCAATCGTTTTGCAGGCGAGGCGTGAACAGGAGAGCCAAGGATGGCGAACAGGTTTTC
>DATATB010000039.1:0-11918 GCA_036268995.1 Pirellulales bacterium
CTGGCGCCGACGATGTGCATTTTGACTTCGCTGGAACTGTTGCCGCCCAAGCGCGAGCGGTCTTGCACCAGCACGACGCGGGCCCCGTGCCTGGCGGCGGCCACGGCCGCGCACACGCCGGCGACACCGCCGCCGGCGACCAGCACGTCGGCCTCGAGTTCGACGAGCGTCATGTGCGGCTCGTGTGGCGCGGTGCGTTTGGCGTCGGGCGGCGCGATGCGATCGAACTCACGATGCAACTGATCGCGCGACAACTCGGCGGCCGCGGCCGGCGGCGCGTCGCCCGCCAAGAACACCAGGCTATAACCACTCCACCCGATCGAGTTCAAAAAGTCGCGGCGTTTCATAAACTTGTTCGCCCAGGGCGTGCTTGGCAGGTATGCTGAGCCTTCAAGCTAACCGCACGGTCGGCGCCGCTCAACCGGTTGCTGCGAAACACGCCCACGGACCGCAGGTGCGTCGGCTTTGACTTCCCGGTGTAAGAAAGAGGATTTGTGCCGCCCCACGCCCCTGCCCTGCCCCATGCGGGACTCTCCTGGCCCGACTATGCCGCCGTGGGCGGCTACTTGCTGCTGACGCTGGGGATCGTCGCCTGGTCCAGTCGGCGGCAAAAAAATACCGAAGACTTCTTTCTCGGCGGCCGGCGCATGCCGTCGATCGCCGTCGGCCTGAGCATCATGGCCACGCTGCTGTCGACCATTACGTATCTGGGCCTGCCGGGCGAAGTGGTCAAAAACGGCATCGCCATTTTCGCCGGCTACCTGGCCTATCCCTTTGCGATGGCCTTTATCTTGTTGCTGCTCGTCCCCTTCTTTATGCGATTGCGGATGACGAGTGCCTACGAATACCTGCAGCGGCGCTTCGACTATCGGGCGCGCCTGCTGGGCGGCCTGCTGTTTCTGCTGTTGCGGCTGGGCTGGATTTCGGTGGTCGTCTACACGGCGTCGCTGGCGCTGGTGGAGATGACGCACGGCCCGTTGGTGGCCCTGCTGGACAAGACCATGCTGGCGGGCTGCGAGCCGCTGTATTGCGTGATCGTAGCCGTCGGCCTGGCCTCGACCGTGTATGCCTGCATGGGCGGTATGCGGGCCGTGATTTGGACCGACGTGCTGCAATCGTTCATGCTCTTCGGCGGTGCCGGGCTGATCGTGGGCTACGTGATGTGGACCACCGGCGCCGGCCCCAGCCAGTGGTGGGACCGAGCATCGCAGTTCAGCAGCGGCCATACGAGCCCCCCCTGGTTCAGCTTCGATCCCACGGTGCGCATCACGGTATTCACGTCCATCATCATGTCGTTCACTTGGAACATCTGCACGCACGGCTCGGACCAAGTGGTGTTGCAGCGGTACTTCACCACCGACTCGCTGGCCAGCGCCAGCAAGTCGTACATCGTGAGCGTCGTATCTCAGATCGGGATCGGCTTTTTGCTGGCGCTCTCGGGACTCGCGCTGCTGTACTTCTACCTGGAGAATCCGCACCATCTGCCCGAGGGCATGTCGGCGCTCGAATCGGCCGACAAGGTCATGCCGCACTTTTACGCCCACCAGTTGCCGGTGGGCCTGGGCGGCTTGATCCTGGCCAGTTTTTTATGCGACGCAATGCAGACACTCGTCTCGGGCGTCAACAGCATCACGGCCGTGGCCACCCAGGACTTGCTCGACCGCTCGTCGGATGCGCCGGGCGGCCAGAAGGAACTGGCCTTTGCCCGGCTGCTGACGCTGGGCGTGGGCCTGGTCGTGACGTTTCTGGCTTGCGGCGTGGCGATGATGGCGATGGAGTCGAAGCTGAATATCATCGACCTCAACCAGCGGAGCTTCAACATGTTTCTCGGCCCGCTGGGCGCGCTATTCTTCATCGGCATGTTTTTGCCGCGTTGCACGTCGCGTTCGGCGGTGCCGGCAACCGTGCTGGGCGTGATGGTAGCGCTGACCTGGAGCTACTGGCACGAACTGTGCCTGGCGGCGACGCATGTACTGCCCTCGCCGGCCGCGGATGTCGTGCAAGGCTGGTCGCGGCACGTTCCCAGCATGGCGCTGGCCGTGGCCGTGCCCTGCCTGGCTACGTTCGTGATCGCCGCCGTGCTCGGCCAGATCGTCGATTCGCGCGAGCACGCCGGCCGCGACTACAGTTGGCGGGCCGTTATGCGCCGGCCGCGCGAGACGGCTAGCGAATGAAGGCGGGAAAAATCAGGCCTCGCTAGTTGCCCTCGATCGGCCAGTCGCGCCACATCCAGCGCATCGCCTCGGGAAAGATGGCGGTGCCGTGCTTGCTGCTGTGCACGCCTTCGCCGAAGACGAACTTGTGGTCGTAGCCCTTGGCGTCCAGCGCGGCGGCCATGGCCTTGTTCGCCTCGGGCCAACTGCCGAACTGGTTCACGATATCGTTGGCCCCGTCCTGCTGGAAAATGCGAATCGGCTTCTTGGGCGTTAAACGCACCAGGTCGGGATACTTGTTGCCGCCGCGGATGTTGGTGAAGCTGCCCACGGTCGTGAATACCTTGCGGAATTCGTTGGGCCGCTGCCAGGCTACTGTAAAAGCGCAAATTCCGCCCGAGCTGCTGCCGGCGATGCAGCGTCCCTCGGGATCTTTGGTCAGGTTGTACTGCTTGCCGACCTCCGGCAGGATTTCCTCGAGCAGGAAGCGAGCATAGGCGTCGCTGAGCGTGTCGTATTCGAGGCTGCGGTTCTTGGGTCCCGCCGGCCGGCCATCGGGCCGCTTGCGCGGCGGCTCGCCGGGCTTCAAGGGCACGTCGCCCGGCTTGATGAAAATGCCGATCGTGACCGGCATTTGGTGCTTGTAAATCAGGTTGTCGAAAACCGTGCTCGCCTTGTAAACGTCTCCGTCCTGGCACACGAAGACGCAGGCCGGCTTGGCCGGGTCGTATTGCTTGGGCACGTACACCGAATACTCGCGCACGGTGCCAGGGTAAATCTTGCTGTTGTTCCACGAATGCTTGGTCACCGTGCCCTTGGGCACGCCGGGCTGCGGCAGCGAGTCCGGGCCGGGAACATATTGATCGTCGGGCGAAGGCGTCTTGGGCTTCGGGGTCTGGGCACTGGCACAAGCGGTCGCCAGCACCAACAGCGCCGTGGCCAAGGGTCGTGAGATCATCGCAGTGGGTTCCTTTGCGGCAAGTGAGGGGTGGCTTTTCCTGATCGATTCGTTCATGCCTTTCGGCCCACTTCAAAATCGCGTGCAACCGGGTATTTTAACGGCATCGCACGACCGCGCCGATTCGATGCTCATTTCCAGCAGGCGAGACGCAAAGGAGCCTCCGATGCCCTCAGAAGTCGTCGTGCTCCAGCACGTGGGTTGCGAAACCATTGGCTCGATTCAAGCTGTGCTCGCGGCCAAACAGGTGGCGGTGCGCGTGGTGCGGCTGTTCAAGGGCGAACCCGTACCCAAGGATCTGGGAGCAGCGGGTGGCTTGATTGTGATGGGTGGACCGATGGGAGTCTACGATCATGATCGATTCCCTTTTTTATTGGACGAAATGCGGCTGATCGAAGCCACGGCTCGTGCCGACAAGCCCGTGCTGGGCATCTGCCTGGGAAGTCAGTTGCTGGCCGCAGCCCTGGGAGCGACCGTGAAGCCCAGCGGGCGGCAGGAAATCGGCTGGCACGAGGTCACGCTCGCGCCCGCCGCCGAGAGCGACGAACTCTGGTCGGGCGTCCCCTCGAAGTTCATGGCCGTGCATTGGCATGGCGATATTTTCGACTTGCCCGCAAGTGCGCAATTGCTGGCGTCGTCGCAGATGACGGCGCACCAGGCGTTTCGCTATGGCCCCAGCGCCTACGGACTGCTGTTTCACATGGAAGTCACGGCCGGCGGTCTGGACGGCATGGCCGCCGCGTTCCCCGGCGACTTGGAAAAAGTCGGCCTGACCCGGGCCGCATTGCTCGAACAATCGCAGCATTACCTGCCAGGGCTGCAAACGATTGGCGAGCAGGTTTTTCAGCGCTGGGTCCAGCGCCTGATCTGATGGGCTGCGCTGCGATCGGCATCATCCGGGCGGCGTGAGGAATCGTCGGAATGTGCCGACGGCATCGATTTTAGCGGCGCGCACCGCAGCGGTAACCACGGATTTGGCAAAAAAGGAGCAACCCACCGCACGGCTCCCCCAGATCGGTTGAACTATGTTTGAACACCTCCGCGAAGCTTCCTCCCGCCATCTGCCGAACCGACACGACTGTTAACCCGCCCGCTTAAGTTCCATCCTTCCGCCTCATTCATTCCTTGATTGCGCGCCCTGCCATGGTCAGTACCAACAATATGATTCCCGAATCGCCCGCCACTGCGCCGGTCGTGCCCGGCCGCCAGCCCATGTCGTCCAACACCGCGATGCCCGGCGGGATCCGCGACGTGAAGCAATCGAAGATCCTGATCGTGGACGACGAACCGGTCAACGTGAAGATCGTGCGGAAGTATTTGAGCCTGGAAGGCTATCAGCACCTGGTCTCCACGACCGATCCGGGGCTGGCAGTGCAGATGGTCATCGACGAGGAGCCCGACGCGGTTCTGCTGGACATTATGATGCCGAAAATCAGCGGGCTGGATATTCTAGCCACGCTGCGGGCCGACGCCCGCTGGCTGCATCTGCCGATCGTGATCCTGACGGCGGCCAGCGACCTGGACACCAAGCGCAAGGCGCTCGAGCTCGGGGCCACCGACTTTCTGGGCAAGCCGCTGGATCAAACCGAGCTGATGCCCCGCATCCGCAACGCACTGACCGTCAAGCAGCACTACGACAGCTTGCGCAACTATTCGCAGGAGTTGGAAGCCGCGGTGTTGAAGCGGACCGCGGAGCTGGCGCGCTCGCGGCAGGAAGTCATCCATTGCCTGGCCCGGGCCGCCGAGTTTCGCGACGACAACACCGGCAAACACGTGTGGCGCGTCGGCCGCTATGCACGGCTGATCGCCGCCGAGTTGGGTTGGCAAGGCGAACGCCTGGACATGTTCGAGCAGGCTGCCCAATTGCACGACATCGGCAAGATCGGCATCCCAGACGCCATTTTGCTGAAGCCCGGCAAGCTCACGACCGAAGAATTCGACACCATGAAGAAGCACGCCGCATACGGGAAGAAAATCACCGTGACGCTGCCGGAGCATGAGCAGAACAAGCTCAAAGAGCACACGGAGCTGGGCTCGCGGCTGCTGGAAACCAGCGAGTCGCCGATCCTGACCCTGGCCGGAATCGTGGCCATCAGCCACCACGAGCGCTGGGATGGCACGGGCTATCCGCTGGGGCTGGCCGGCGAAGCCATTCCGATCGAGGGCCGAATCACGGCGGTGGCCGACGTGTTCGATGCGCTCAGCAGCAAGCGGCCGTACAAGCCCGCCTTCGATCTGGCGAAGTGCTTCGAGCTGCTCGAACAGGGACGCGGCACGCACTTCGACCCGCGCATTTTGGATGCGTTCTTCCGTGCCAGCGCCGAGATCATCCAAACGCAGATTCAATACGGCGATTACGATTGAGGCCGGCGCGTCGACCCCGGTAGCGGAATTCGTGAGAATTCCGAAACTCCGCCCGATGCTCGATCGAAAGGCTTCGCGAGCTAGCCGTCGGAAGTTTCACAACTTCCGCTACCGGGCCGCGCGGCGTCCGCTGCCGGGTCAGCGCGTGACAATCGAGCGGGCCAACTGCTCGAGCCGGACAATCGAGGCTTCGATCGCGTAGGATCGGCCTTGGCGGGCGAATTGTTCCAACTGCTGGGCCGGCTGCGTCAGAGCCGGGAAACCGGCCGACCCACCGGCGCCTTTCAGCCAGTGGGCCAGCGCCACCAGTTCGGGCAAATCCTCGGCCGCCCAGGCGGCCCGCATCGCCACGAGCTTTTCGCCCAAGCGCTGGACAAACTCGACGACAATTTCGCGAAAATCCTCGTCGTCTGCCGGCAGGGTCGATACCAGAACACTGGGCTGTGACACCGGTGCGGCGGCGCCCCGTGGTGTTGCCGCCAGAGATTGGGGCGCCGGCGACGTGCCTGCGGGAGGTTGAGGCGCCGGCCGTTGAGCTACTGCCGAAGGCACGCGGCTCCCGCTCGACTGTTTGCCGGCCAAGCCCAACGCCTCGGCGACGGCGGCCAGCAATTGCTTCTGCGTGATCGGCTTGGAAACGTAGCCCGAGCAGCCCGCCTTTCGGCATTTCTCCTCGTCGCCTTTCATGGCGTTGGCCGTGAGCGCAATAATCGGCACTTGGAGGCCGCGGGCGCGAATCTGCTGCACTGCGGTGTAGCCGTCCATGACGGGCATTTGCATGTCCATCAGGATCAGGTCAAACGGCTCGGCCAAGGCCATGTCCACGGCTTGCTGGCCGTTCTCGGCCTGCAAAATGGTGGCGCCCAGGTGCTCGAGAATCACGCGAATCAGCTTTCGATTCGTTTCGCCATCATCGACGACCAGCACACGATGGTTGAGCACCAGCGGCCCGGTCGTGGAGTCAGATCCCGACCTGACGATCCGCTGGTCGCGCGTTTCGAGCCGCAGCGTCTGTTCGGGCTGTCCGACGGGGATGGCAAACGTGAACGTCGTGCCCCGGCTCACTTCGCTGTGGAGGGAGATCGTGCCCCCCAGCGCGTCGGCCAGCCGGCGGCTGATGGCCAGCCCCAGGCCGGTGCCGCCGAACTGCCGGGTGATGGACGAGTCGGCCTGCGTGAACGGATCGAAGATGCTTTCGAGTTTTTCCGGCGCAATGCCGATGCCCGTGTCGATAACCCGCATGACCAGTTGCGGCTCCGCGCCCTGCGGCCGATCGAGCCGGGCGGCGATCTGCACTTGCCCCTTGGCCGTGAACTTGATGGCATTGCCGGCCAGGTTCACCAGCACCTGGCGCAGTCGCGTGGGATCGCTGCGAATGGTCTGTGGCAGCGGGCCGTCGAACACGGCCGACAGCTGCAACCCCTTCTCGTCGGCCTTCGAACGCAGCATCAGGCAGACTTCTTCGATAATCGTGCCCGGCGAGCAATCGACCGTTTCGACGCTGAGCTTGCCGGCGTCGATTTTCGACAGGTCGAGGATGTCGTTGATCAGGGCCAACAGGTGTTCGCCGCTGCTGCGAATGATTTCCAACCATTCCACCCGCTCGGCCTCATCGCTGGCCGCGCCGCGGCGCAACAGGTCGGCAAAGCCGATGATGCCGTTCAGCGGCGTGCGAATCTCGTGGCTCATATTGGCCAGGAACGACGCGCGGGCCCGGTTGGCCGATTCGGCGCGGATCGAGACTTCTTCCAGTTGGATCGTGCGTTCGCGCACGCTACGCTCGAGGTCTTCGGCCGAGCGCCGCAAGCTCTGCTCCGCCCGCTTGCTCTCCGTGATGTCGTAGGCGATGCCCTGCAAGAACAAGGGCCGCCCCTGGTCGTCGCGCACGACGCGCGCCTCGCCATGGACCCAAACTTCGCGATTGTCGCGCGAGATGAAGCGATACTCGGATCGAAAATTGACCCCCGCCGAGCAGGTGCGCGCAAACTCAAGCCCCCAGCGCGCGCGATCGTCGGGATGCAGCTGCCGATACCACAAAAACGGATCGCCCAGCCATTCCGCCTGCGTGAAACCCAGCATGGTCTCGATGTGCGGGCTGACGTAGATTTCGTTTTCTTCAAACTGCCCGTCGAGCGAAGCCATGAACGTAATGGCCGGAATCTGCTCGACCAACGTGCGATATCGGGCTTCGGTCTGCTTGAGACGGTCGACGGCCGCGGGCGAGAATGACGGAACGCCGTTGCCGGAGCCGGTAGGCCGGTCGGTCGCGCGTTTGCCGCGCGGTGCCGGCAGCGCGGCGCTGGGCGCCGGCAAAGGCTCGAACTCTTGCACCAATTGCCTGAGTAACGCTTCGGCTTCTTGCAGCGAGCGGGGCTCCGCCAGCATCCCACTGCCGCCGCCGTTGTGCTTCCGTTCCATCGAACAATCGCTCCGTCCCTGGCAGCGCTTGGTTTATCAGCGTGTCGTAGCGGAAGTCTCACGAATTCCGCTACGTCATCCGGGTTTGCCAGCGTTTTATCCCAGAAAACCGCGGCACTGTCAGCGGCAGTTTGGCACAGCCCGGGAGGGCGAGGCTCCTGCCGAGCTGGAACGCGAAGTCCCGCCAGGCTCGGCAGGAGCCTCGCTCTCCCCGTTTCGCGCGTCGTCAGACGCCCGAATCCGGCTGCACGCCGAACATGGGCACGTGCCGAGCCTGGATCTCGCGCCCGGGGCCGAGGTACATGTGTACGCCGCAGGGCAAGCAGGGGTCGAAACTGCGGACCGTACGCAGAATGTCGATGCCCTTGAAGTTGTCCTGGTCGCTCTCCTCGAAAATCGGCGTGTTTTGCACGGCGTCTTCATAGGGGCCCGGCACGCCGTCGGCATCGCGCGGGCTGGCGTTCCAGCACGTGGGTGGGTAGGGATGATAGTTGGCAATCTTGCCGTCGCGGATGACGACGTGATGTGATAGCACCCCCCGCACCGCTTCATGAAATCCGCAGCCGATGGCCTCTTCCGGCACGCTGTAATCGGTCGAAGTGGCCAGCCGCCCGGCATGCACTTCCTCCAGCGCCCGCTCGACAAAGTACAGCGCGGCCGAGGCCGCATAGGCCTGGAAGTACGTGCGTGCCCGATTGCGCTCGATCGCGTTGCTCCACTGCGGAATATTCCATTCGAACTCGACGTCGGGCAGGTTCACGGTTTTCGGCAAATACATCTTCACGCTGTGGCCGGTGGCCTTGATGTAGCCAAAGTCAACCTTTCCGGCCAACGCCGTCGTCCAGAGCCGCGCCAGCGGCCCGCCGCCGGTATCCAGGGCCAGCATCTGGCCGCTACGGCGGTCGTGCCAGCGCGGCGACATGACCCAGGTGTACTTGCCAGCGAAATCGCGCTTCTGCGGCTTGGGCGTCGTGGTCTGGTTCCAGGGATGCCGCTGATCGACCGGATTGCCCAGCGGATCTTTGCTGACAAACGTCTCCTGGTTTTGCCACTCGTCATAGAACGAGCTGCCAAGCATGATCCGCAGGCCCAGGTTGATGTCCACCAGGTCGGTCGTCACCAACTTGCCGTCGACGACCACGCCGGGCGTAACGTACATCGCCCGGCCCCAGTCGCTCATGGTCTCGTAGCGGTAGTCGCAGACTTCGGGGTTATTGAAAGAACCCCAGCAGCCAAGCAAAATGCGGCGACGGCCGACCTCGTGATAGCCCGGCAAGGCTTCATAGAAGAAGTCGAACAGGTCGTCGTGCAGCGGTACGACGCGCTTCATGAACTCGACGTATTTTAATAGTCGCACGAGATAATCGTTGAACAGTTGCACGCTGGGGACTGTGCCCACCCCGCCGGGATACAAGGTCGACGGATGCACGTGCCGGCCTTCCATCAGGCAGAACATCTCGCGCGTCAGCCGGCTCATCTCCAGGGCTTTGAGATAAAATTCGCCGGTGAACGGGTTCAGCGCCCGCATGATGTCGGCAATCGAGCGATAGCCGTGCAGATCGCCGTGCGGGGCCGCGGTCTTTTCGGCCTTGGCCAGCACGCTGGGGTTCGTCTGGGCGACCATCCGCTCGCAGTAGTCGACCCCGACCAGGTTGTCCTGGTACAGGTTGTGGTCGAACATGTACTCGGCGGCTTCGCCCAGGTTGATGATCCACTCGGCCAGCGCCGGCGGATGCATGCCGAAGGCCATGTTCTGCGCGTAGCAGGCACACGTGGCGTGGTTATCGCCGCAGATGCCGCAAATCCGGCTGGTGATGAAATGCGCGTCGCGCGGATCCTTGCCCTTCATGAAGATGCTATAGCCGCGAAAGATCGACGACGTGCTATAGCACTCGGCCACGCGGCGCGCGGCAAAGTCGATCTTCGTATGAATGCCCAGGCTGCCCACCACGCGCGTGATGGGGTCCCACGACATTTCGACCAGTTGCTTGGCGCTGGGACTCTTTTTCTTGGCTGCGGTGCTAATTTTAGTGTCTCGATCAGGTGGAGTTTGACAATCGGGTGCCACTGCTGGCTCGTCCAGCAGTGCCGTGGAGCACCGAGCGCGTCCGCACTGCTGGACAAGCCAGCAGTAGCCCCCGGAAAGGTCTCTCGTTCAAGAAACGCGATGCCATGCCGGTTCCCCTCGAAGGCTCAGTTGACCACTTCGGCCGACGCTTCGCCGTGTTCGCCCTTGCTGCGCCAATGCGGTTCGCGATTCAGCGAGGCCCGGGTAAAGTTCCGCAACGCGCGCACCGTGCGGCCGTACATCAGCACGGCGGTTGTCGAAAGCTGCGCCCCGGGCGGTTCTTCCAGAAACGGCATGAACTTGTCGGGAAAGCCCGGCATGGTGCAGCCGATGCACACGCCGCCCACGTTGGGGCAACCGCCGATGCCGTTGATCCAGCCGCGCTTGCCGACGTTGCAATGCACGACCGGCCCCCAGCATCCCAGCTTGACGATGCACTTGCTCGAGCCTGCCTCGCGGTGGCCGGCGAAGTCGGCTTGCTCGTAGTAGCCGCCGCGATCGCAGCCCTCGTGTACCGTGTTGCCGAACAGCCAGGTGGGACGCAACTGCTCGTCCAGCGAGATCATCGGTGCCCGGCCGGCCGCCTGGTTCAGCAGATACAGCACGACTTCCATAAAGTTGTCGGGATGCACCGGGCAGCCTGGCACGCACACGATCGGAATGCCGGCCGCGCTTTTCCAATCCCAGCCCAAATAGTCGGCCAGGCCCATGCAGCCCGTAGGATTGCCGGCCATGGCATGAATGCCGCCGTACGTGGCGCATGTGCCGCAGGCCACGACGGCCCACGCGTGCGGGGCGAGCCGATCGATCCAGTCGCAGGTGGGAATCGGCTGGCCGGTCTGGTGGTCGTTGCCGAAGCCGGCCCAGTAGCCTTCGGCCTTGTTCTTCTCGTTGGGAATCGAGCCTTCGACGACCAGCACAAACGGCCCGAGCTTGCCTTCGGCCGCCTGGTAGAACGGCTTGAGAAAGTCTTCGCCGACTTCGAACGCCAGCACCGGGTGGTGCAGCGTGACGGCCGGCAAGCCCGGGATGGCGCCGCGGACGATGTCTTCCAGACTCGGCTGCGTGGCGGCTGTGATCGAGATGGAATCGCCGTCACAGCTCAAGCCGGCCGTGATCCACAGAATATTGACGGCGGGGACAGCCGGCCGATGCTGAGTCGACTGTCCGTGCAACGCGGCTCGTTCCATGAGCGGCCCATCAATTTTTTGTTATCGACGGCAGCAAACCATTGAAAGCAATGCGTTTGCGCGTCCGTCAAAAGACGGCTGCGTTATATCGAAACCAACCAAAATCCGCAAGCGGCCTCCGGCGAGGGGAAGCTTGTGATGACGTCCATGCTATGGTGCCAGCCAGGCGGCCTCGAGCGTGGCGACGCAATTCGTCAGCACGTGCATAGCCAACGAGGCATAGCCGGACATAGTGATGGCGACCTGCGAACCGCAGTGTGCGCAGCTAATCAGTTCCATAGAAGCCCATCTTACGGACCGATTCCGACGCCTTAAAGAGCCTGGCGGAGTTCCGGACTTTCAATACAGGAACACTAATCGGCGCTAATTGACACTAATCGGAATTAGTGGGAATTAGCGAAAATTAGTGTTCCTCTCCTAGCGTTCCTCTCCCATTTGTCAGCCAAAGACTTGAGACTACTTTCATTTACCCGCCGGCTGTCGCCGCAACCTGCTGGTGCTGTTTCTCGAAGGCGGCGCGGTAGCGGGCATAAGCCGCTTCGTCGCGGCGGCAACTGACGCCGCGATAGACCATGGCAAATGCCCGGCGATCGCGGTCGGGCGACTGGTTGCCGTTGGCCCGATGGATCGCGTTGCCGTGATGCACCACGGCGTCGCCCAGCTCGAGCAGGATCGGCACTTCCGCCCGCCGGTCCGCATCGCCGTAGTCGGAAATGCCCTGCGAAAATCCCAGCACGCTGGTCACGCTGTGCGCCCGCACGCCGCGC
>DATATB010000040.1:0-97190 GCA_036268995.1 Pirellulales bacterium
CAAAGCTTGAAAAACCGGCGGCAAGGCGGCCAGTTGTTCAGGCGTAATCGGCGGCTCTTGGGACGTCATGCCCTTAGACTAACCGAAGCATACCCTTGCTAGCGAAGAGCAGTTTTTTGTCCCGACCCGTGAACGGTTACGCCGGATGATCTTAAGGCAGACTACAACGAAGCACGAGCGATTGCTTCCAAGTCACCCAGAGGTGCTGCGGCGTTATTGC
Organism: Pirellulales bacterium; assembly: GCA_036268995.1. Classification (GTDB taxonomy): domain Bacteria; phylum Planctomycetota; class Planctomycetia; order Pirellulales; family PNKZ01; genus DATATB01. The sequence goes on from DATATB010000040.1 coordinate 221, forward strand.
GGCTGGCTATACAGAAGTTATGCAAGACCCTCGGACAACCGGGGAAGAACATCAACGATGACATCAAGTCCCTCGTGGCAAATGGCACAATACCACCAATGATTCAGCAAGCCTTGGATGTCGTTCGTGTGTGCGGAAACAACGCAGTGCATCCGGCCACGATGGATGTTGCCGATAGCCCCGCTGTCGTCAACTCACTTTTTAAGCTCGTGAACCTTATCGCCGAAAAGACGCTGACCGACAAACGTCATGTCGATGAACTATTTGGCATGCTCCCTCCCGAATCGCATGCGGCGATTGCGAATCGGGACCGGAAAACGAAATGATGAGCGAGCCGACCGAGATCGACCAGATTCTCGGGTCGCAACAGGATCAGATCGCCAAGGACCGATATGAACTGGCGAAGTTGACCGAACAGGTGCCCTTTCGAATACAGGCACTCAGATGCGCTACAGCCCCTTCTTAAACGCCTTCAGCTTGTCGATCAATTGCTCCGCATGGAGGAGGCCGCCGACCTTGGTGACGAACTCAAACGCCGAATCCAGGGCGTTATGAGCGGCTGCCGGGGCCGCACCATTGGCACCAGGCTTTCGACCAGGTTTTCGGCCTCGCTTCCCCTTCTTCTTCCCGCCTGTCTTCATCTTGGACTTCACGGCGTAGACGAGACCGGGAGTTACCCCAACCTCCTTGGCAATTTCGGCGGCGGTTTTGCCAGGATGGACCTTCAAAGCATCTCGGATTGCAGCGGATCTGTTCGTCTTGGCTTTGGGTCTTGCCATATTGCTCACCTTGTTGTTGTATGGATGGCCCTGCAAACCTCCAAGATACTTGAGCCGTCTACCAATTCCAAGAATCTTTAGCTCGTCCAACCTCGTGGTTTTGGCGATCTGACCATCTTCCACGACGCCTGTAGATAACAATCACCAACAGGTTGTCAGCGATCAAATGACCAGCGGTCGGCTGCGAGTTGCTTGCATATGTTGCCGATTTACGCACAATTGCGGTTGCTTTGGGTCAGTTCACACATCATCAGAAAGGAGTCTATCGATGGCTACGGCGACGAAGGCAGCGAAGCCCATCAGCAAGTCCGAGGTCATGACGGCATTGGCCGAGAAGACCGAACTCACCAGGAAGCAGGTCAGCAGCGTGTTCGAGGAACTCGCCGGCCTGGTAGCGAAGAACATCGGCAAGAAGGGACCTGGCGTCTTCATCATCCCCGGTCTGGCAAAGATCAAGGTGATCCGCAAGCCGGCCACCAAAGCCCGCAAGGGGATCAATCCGTTTACGAAGGAAGAGACGGTCTTCAAAGCAAGGCCGGCTCGAAACGTGGTCAAGATTCAGGCGATGAAGGCCGTGAAGGACATGGTTTGACGTTGGCGTTGGAAATCATAAAGCCTCCCGGCCAAGTGTAGGCCGGGAGGCTTTTGCTTTGAGTCCTGGCAGATTGGTCCGAAGTGGCAATGCGGGTGGGGGCCATTCGGGGAGCAAAACAGATTGCCGCTGTCGGCGCTGATCCCTCAACGATGAAACGGTTAGCCAGGTGCGGGGACATCTTCCTCGGTCACGTCGAGGATGTTTCTCTATCCGGTACGGTCTCGGCCCGCAGGTGGCCGTCGATGACCATGAGCCCCTGGGGTATTTCCCTGGGTGAGTTCGCCAATTCATAGGTTCTCTGGCAGAAGCTCCGTGGCTTTGCCCTGTCTCCGTCCCTTGATACGATCCGTGTTGTGCGTGCAGATAAATACGACAGCCAGAACTTATCTTGCGAGGCGATTCTATGTCAGATGAATGGATAGCTAGAATTGTTCCAACCGAGCAGTTGCAAGTCTCAGACTACTTTGTCATAAAGCTGGGACACAAATGGTTTGAGTGGCTTGAGTGGTCTTTCGTACTGGGGGGCCTCCAAGTGCTGGCAATCAAGACAGGTAATCCAGTGGTATGGGTTATCTACGTTCTGTCTTACTGCATCATGTTCGGATACTTCAATTCGTATTCAAATCGCTTCGAATGGCGGCTCGCAAAGAAGACGCATTCGCCAAAGATAGCTAGGCTCATCAATTTGCTCCCAAGTTCGATTATCCTGGGGATAACATACGGCACGGTGAACGCCGTTTCGCAGATATTTGGTAAGGGCTAGCCATACACGTAGAGAGGATCATGCGGGAGACATGGACGCTAATCACCCGATGCGACTCTGACGTACAGCCTGGAGTTCGCTCAACCACCGGCCGACAATCTGCAAAGGGCCATCCTATTAATAGAATCCTATTAACTTCTTGTACTTATGTCGCCGGGCGGTATCGTCTGGCCCCTGTAACTCAACACCCCAAGTCGGAGCTTCTTCCGCCGCAGCCGCCCATCCGTCAGAATCTTGTAGGTCACCAGTCTGCCGTTGACGTTCTCCAAATGGCATCGAGATCAACCTTCGAGCGTGAGCGGCTTGGAATCGGATTCCCATCGTGCCGCAGCCATGTCTTGATGGCTCGGTCAAGCATTTCGTCGGGGTCGTAGGCGATCCGTTCGAGTTTCGGTCGCACTTCACTCTTCTTCATCTTCTTCGTCCTGCAAATCGAGTTCGGCGGTGTAGGCGTTTTCTAATGCCGACCGAGCACGGTGAAGCCCTTCATTATCGGGAGCTTCTTCCAAGGCCAACTGGATATGCTCCAGCGCATGTCCGAGGTGTTCGAGCGGCCCCAAGTCGTGGACCATCTTGTTGTGGGCGAAGAGGGCGACTCCTTCCATGTCCCCCTCGTAGATCGCATTGCCGTCATGGCCGATAATCCGGTACTTCGGGTTGTTTGCCTCCTCGGTCCATTGTCCAGTCCATGCCGACTTCAGCGGATCGTGATCTGGACATTCGCAGGTGATCCGCTGGCCGCCGCAAACAGAGCAGCGTTGGATGTCGCAGTCGTCCTTGTGCGGCTGGCCGATTGGGGTGCCGCAATCGGGGCAGTGTGTGTTCGATGTCATGTCTGCGTCCTTTCATGCTGTGGTCACATTGAATAAAGAGATGGTCGTAGGTTACTTGCGGCTCAGCGAAGAATGAGGCTACGTGCTTCCCTCACGTCGGAACGAGACGCCAGCGGTGGGGCGAGAGGGGGTAGGGGGAGTGTGGGGTCGACAGTGGGGACAAAGTGGGATTACTGGCGGCCACGCCCCTCTTCGAGATGCGGTGGCGGGAGCGGAAGAACTGATGTTTGCGCAGAGGGAGTTGACCCATTGAGCATTGGGAAGCGTGGCCCCACGTTTCTGTTATTAGCGCAGATGGCCCAACCCCCAGCGAAGCTCCGTAGTTCATCGGACGGCCCGCCGTCCGATGGCGCAGCGAGCGGAGCGAGCGAGCATCTTTGCACGCACCCTGATGACATGTCGGCATGCAAGTTGTCAGAACTATTAGCGCAGAATGTTACCATTGGTGTATCTGTGATCCAACTGGGGTCAGAGAGTCCTGCCACTTCAAGGTTCTTGTTCGGCGAAGCCGGAACAGGTCAAGAATATTGGTTCCTTTTTTAAGTCCTTATCCTGGTACTAATTGTGAGGACAACTCCACTTTCAAACAGGGAGATCTCCACTCGTGCCGGGGAAATCTCCACTGTCAGGCAGGGAAACCTCCACTTGGGACACTATTGATAATGCCGAGCTTCTTCCCTCGCACGGTCGAGCACCGGCGGGGTCTTGTACCTCAGCAATCGTACGCTCGGACCTCCCTTACTGTTCTTTTTATGCTCGCTCTCTGCTGCGTGGAACATCGTGCTGAAGAGAGGCTGATAAATGAATAAGGTAACCAGTTGATTGCAGGTCAAACGCTCGCTGAGGATGGCATCGTTCCAGTAGGACTTGATGTCTGCGGCCGAGTAGCCTACGCCAGCCATTATGTCTGACCACTTCACAAGCTCTCGGTTAATCGCCTCGATGTCCGCAGCGTCGTTAGCATTCGCCGTGGACAACTGGACGTAGGTAAGTGCCTTGGCCTTCGCCGATACTACTTTGCCGTCCAGCCACAGGGCCAGATGAACCTTGGTAGGCCGCATCAATTCGAATTCGCCATGCTTGTCGATGACAAGCCCCCTCTCGGTCACACTACGCAGGGCTCTCCGCACCGTCTTTGCGTCGATGCGCATATTTCGAGCGATCCCGGTCTTTGCCTGACCGAGGAGCCTGGGTTGCTGACCCTCCTTAGCAAATGCGTTCAGCCACCAGTACACGCCATTTGCCAGTGCATCGAGGTCTGAATCCGGAGAAGGTATGTACACACGGTACGTGGCAAAGCGCCGAAACCATGCCTCGGTTGTCGGACGACTGAATGCGAACCAAGACACGTGATCTAGACTCGGTTCGAGGGCAGTCCACTCGGCACCAGCCTTCTTCGCAAGTCCAAGACTTTCGAGTTCTCGAAGTGCCCTCGGCACGGTTTTTCCCCGGTCGATTCCAAGCACCGATGCGAGGCGATCCTGCCGGCAGTTCTGCCCTCTGCCGAGACGATAAATAAGGTAGCTGTAAGCGAGCCGAGGGTAATAACGAAGCTGGTTGTCCTTTGTCGTTGCAAGCACAAGCACGTACCGTTTGTTGGCAAACCACTTATTCAGGCGAACGATTTTCGGGCTGCTGGTCATGCTGTTGATACTTGTTCGTCCAATAGTGGCTGACGACCCGCTATACAAATGGATCAAAGATCGGCCGTGAGAAATGTCTCCAGCGCCATCACTGCGCTGGACTCGAAACTGCATTAGCGATGGAGTTTAGGTGTGGTTCGCCAACCTTTGCAGAGCAATCTGGCAGTACCTTCGGCTTAGATCGCAGCCGATCCACCGCCTTCCGAGTTGTTCGGCCGCAATCAGTGTGGCGCCAATCCCACAGAAACAATCGAGAACGATCTGATACGGCGTGGACAATTCCTCGACAAGCAATCGCATCTCCTCGACCGTTTTCTGGCACGGGTGAAGCTTTTTCAAATCGCCCAGCGGCGCATAGTGGATCACGGGCATTCGATCAGGTGGAAATGCAATCGGTTCTTGCTCCCTCGTCTGGACGATCCAGATATTCCCCGAGGATGAGCAATGCCGGCCATATCGAGTCAGTATCCATACTTGGTGGCCGCCGAACCAAGTAGTGAAGTAATCGAGAAAACGGACGCTCGCAGACCACGCCATCACCCCTCCGGGCTTGAGCACCCGCCGACATTCGTCGTAAATCGGCTCGTGATACTGCCAATGCTTTGCCGGATCACCCTGGCCCGGGTCTGATCCCCAATCGTAAGAATTGCGGATTCCATACATCGGGTCAGCAATGCAGGCATCCACACTCTCGACGGCCATCGTCCGTAGCAGGTCGAGAGCATCGCCGTGGAAGACCTTGCCAAGATAGTTGTCAATGGTTGCCACTTGGGATCGCCTCCGGCTCCTCGGCCTCGGCCAAACATTTCTCGACCTTGGCCTTAATCTCGGTGAGTTTCCCCTCGCAACCTTGGAGCGCCAGGAGGATGCAGTTGAGTTCACCCGAGACATCGGACCAATCACACGCCAGGACCAGATCGAGAGAGGCAAGGGCATCAGTCAGGTTTGTGAGAACCTCGTTGACCTGAGCGTCCTGCTCGCCGTCCTCAGCTTCGTCCTGTTCAGGGAATGGGATGCCTCGGCCATCATCTTCCTGTGGCGGTTCGTCCTTCCTACCACGACGTTTGATGGCCCCGACGGCTACGAGTTGTTCTTCGAGGGCCTTCGCTTCGCCCTTGAGCTTTTGGATCCCACCATCCTGCAACAAGGCTTTGAGTTCCTGCCTGCGGTCATCCAGAAGAGTCTTCTTCTCCTCGACCTCTTTGATCTCTTTGGCGACCTCCATCAGTCGCCCGACTAACTCCTCAAGCGCAACGCCGGTGAAGTTCGCTAGCAGTCGGTCTCGACTGGGCATCTTCCGCTGCTGCTGGGCCACCGCAACGAGAGCGTCGGCCAAGGCAGTCCCCAGCGGTGGGGGAGCACCAGCCGCCTTCAGAACATCGTTCCAGAGGCTGTAGGAGCCTGAGTCGCCCAATGGCTTGACAATCGCCACATCCTTCTTGTACTCGGCGTAGGTCTTGGCAGCGGGCTTGTTGACGTACTCGGTGCCGTCCTTTGACCAGTAGTTGAAATCGGCCCGCCGCAGAACGATCTCTCGCAGATGATCCTGGTCAAGCGGCACACTATCCTCTCTCGCCTCTTGCAACATGACCCGCAGGCCACCGGCATCCTCAAGTCGGCCAATCAGGAGACCCTGGGCGGCTTTGACGCTCAGGTGCGGCGGGTCTGTGATGCCCAAGAGTTCCATTTCTTCTGTGATGAATAGCCAGTTGGTCCCGTGCGTCACCCATTGGCGAGAATGGCCCCACCGCTCTTCGCAATATGCGTCGAACGTCTGGTAGAGTTGCTTGCCTTGTTCATCTTTGACCAGCTTCCATAGTTGCCTCTGACGGATTTCTCGGAGCGCCTCGAATGCCTGACGCTTGCCGCTTCCAACCTTCTGTTCGAGAAGCCCAAACTCTTTCTTGTCCCCTTCGGTGAAGGCGAGCACTTCGGTGGGCTCGTGTGTTTTAGCATGGCTCTCGTCGTCCACGATGCCCTCATGTTCCAATTGTGGTTTTGGTAAGCCAGGCTTACCAATCTCTGTTGTGGCGATCCCTGACGGGCCGTATTCGATCACGGGCACATCCGACGCATATGATTCGACGGGCACGAGCGTCATTGCTTTTTCGTCTGGCCTTTCGGTGCCTGTGGCGACATTCGAGGCGACCGACTTCTTAATACCTTTGTTCTTCGACATGCTTTGGTCCTTGTACTAAGTGGCCGGCGCTTTTATCGCTAGAAACCCTCGCCTCGTAACTGGCGTTCGAGCCTTTCAAGTGCGTTTGCCGTTTTTGATGGGTGTTGAGGCGTGGAATCGATTTTGCGCCGAGCGGTTTGCAAGCGGTCAAAAAAACGTTGAAGAGCTTCTCTGCTGGTGCATGTGCTTCCGCCGATTGGAATTGTTTCGAGCTGGACGCCCTTGATCCCCCTGAGCGCCCACCGATACAGTGTCGAAACGTGCGGCTTCTTCCCACCTCGACGGTTCGGTAACAGCTTTGTGGCCGCCGTCAGGGTCAAGACCTGTTCGGTTTCAATGTCGATACTCATGGGGGCTTCTCCTTGGTCCCGGTTGCCGGACAGGACGCAAATTACGAAACGGTGGCAACGATGCGAGATAGGCTCAGGCGCAGGAGCAGGCGCTGGCGCTTGGGAGAAGTGCGGGCATGCGACCGCCGACAGATGGATATCTGGATCGCACGGAGACTACGGAGAGGCGGCTTGAATTACGGCGAATCCACGCAATAATAGGAGGGCGTTGGCAACGCTTTGCCAAACAGGTTCTGTGTCACAAACTGAGGTGTGACTTCGACCTCCAAGAGTTCGGCCGATCTGCTAGAAGCTCCTGTTAACCGCTAAGTCCAAGGTTCGAGTCCTTGTCGGGGAGCTTTCGTAAGTCCTGCCGAAGTCAGCCTTTCGATGCCTGCCGGCATTCGGCAGAGCGGCCCCGAATCTCTCCGAGATACCCCGGTAGTCTACCGGGTTAGTGGTCTCGGCGGCTGCATAGGCCACGCGTTGCTCCCACACGGCATCCCCTCTATTCCGCAGGCACAAGCCCGCTCGTCAGGCGGTCGTCAACAGCGGATGCCTGGCCGATTGCCGAGCGGGTGGCCAATGGCCGTGGCGGTTGTATAGTGGTCGATGGGACGATCTTCGACGCCGACCTTCTGGAGCAAAGAGAGCGATGCCTGCCTGGCCGAATCAGATGTTCATCGATGGAAAGTGGGTTGATAGTAGCTCGCGCAGGACTTGGAAGGTGGTGAATCCGGCGACGGGTCAACCGCTGGCCGATGTGGCCCAGGCCAATGCCGAGGATGTCGATCTGGCCGTGGCCGCCGCACGCCGGGCGTTCGACGAGGGCCAGTGGCCCCGCATGGATCCGCTGCATCGCGGGCGGCTGCTGTTTCGGTTGGCCGAGCGGATTCGCAACTCGCTCGAAGATCTGGCGATGACGGACACGCTGAATATCGGCAAGCCGATTCGCGATACCCTCGGCTTCGACATTCCCTGCGCGGCCGATTTGTTCGAGAGCTATGCCGGACTGCCCGACAAGATTGCCGGAGCCTGCTACGGGGGGTTGCCGGACAACGTGACCATGCAATTCCGCGAACCGATGGGCGTGATTGCCGCCATCGTTCCCTGGAATTATCCGCTGACCAATGCGGCCATTAAGTTGGCCCCGATTCTGGCCTGCGGAAACACGGTGGTCTTGAAGCCGTCGGAAGTCTCGCCGTTGTCGGCACTGATGCTGGCGAAGATGGCCGAGGAAGTCGGCTTTCCGCCGGGAGTCATCAACGTGATTCATGGCACGGGAGCGGAGGCCGGCACGGCCCTGGTTCGGCATCCGGGGGTCGACAAGATCACCTTCACCGGACGCTTTCAAACCGGCGCTCAAATGCTCGAGGCCGCCAAGCTCGGCATGAAAGGCGTGCTGCTCGAACTCGGCGGCAAGACGCCCAGCGTCGTCTTTCCGGATGCACCGGTCGAGCACGTGGTGAACGGCGTCATTACGGGAATCTTCTGTCATCTGGGACAGATTTGCGTCGCCGGTTCGCGACTGCTGGTTCACGAAAGCCAGCACGACGATCTGCTGGAGCGAATTATCGACAAGGCGAAGCGGTTGCGGCAGGGCGATCCGACCAATCCCGAGATGCATCTTGGCTGTCTGGCGACGCCGTCGCATTGCGATTTTGTCCGGCAGCGCGTCGACCAGGCAAAGCAGGAAGGTGCAAGGTGCGTGCTCTCCGGAGCGCCTCCCAAGAATGCCCAGGACTGCTTCTTTCCGCCGACGATCTTCGATCAGGTCACTCCCGGCATGACGGTGGCCCGGGAAGAAGTGTTCGGACCCGTGCTGAGCGTGATCACGTATCGGACGGAGGCCGAAGCCGTCCGCATCGCCAATGATTGCGATTTTGGATTGATGGCCAATGTCTGGACGGCCGACGGCACGCGTGCCTTGCGGGTCGCCCGGCAGCTCAAAGCCGGCCGGATTGCGATCAACGGCGGCGGCTACCTGCGCCCCAACGTCCCGATCTATGGCTACAAGATGAGCGGTTTTGGAGCCGAACTCGGCTTCATCGAAGCCGCCCACGAGTACTGCAACTCAAAGGCCGTGATGTATTCGCTGGGCACCGAGAAATCTCCTTGGCCCGAGTGACCGGCTCTGATTTTCAGTAGCAAGCGTTTTTGGCCTGCTATTGAAATCGAAAAGATTATCAAGGGATTCGACACTTGCGTCCGCCAATTAAATACCATTATACTTGCGCCAAGCGAGGCTGAAACGCCATAAATGTGGACAATACGCTTTCTGTCAATCTCAAAGACGACATTAAATACTGTTTTATGGCCAACGCGGTTCGGAAAAACCTTTCGCAGGAATTGGCCGAGCAGATTCGCCGGCATATTGAAGATGCCCATCTGCGCGACGGCGACCTGTTGATGACCGAGGCCCAGCTGGCCGACAAGTTCGACGTCTCGCGAACGGTCGCCCGCGAAGCCGTCGGGCAACTGAGAGCGATCGGCTTGCTCGAAGGTCGCAAGCGCAAGGGCTTGATCGTCCGCCGTCCCGATCCGGTGCACCTGTTCAATGCCAGCCTGCCGTCATTGCCGAAATCCGAGCACGATCTGATCGAGCTGGCGCGCCTGCGGTTCGTGCTCGAAGTCGGCGCCGTCGAACTGGCCGCGAAGAACGCGACCGACGAGCAGATCGTCGAGCTCTCCAGGATTGCCCAGCAGATCAAGTCGAGCCTCGGCAGCAAGACCGCAGCGAAGAAGGAGCTGCAACTCGACGTGGCGTTCCACTCGTTGCTGCTGGAGATGACCGGCTCGAAGCTGATCGCCGGGATGCAGCGCGTGTTGTCGGATTTCTTTCGCACGGTCGGCAGCGTGCCGCCGGCGGATCCGGCCCAGGCGGAGCGCATTGCCTGGGAACACATTGAGTTGGCCGCCGCCATTCGCGATCGCGACGTCGAACGCGCCCGCGCCATGATCCGCGTGCAGTTGCGCCGCTATCTGCCCGAGGTCGAGGGCGGAACGCGCGCCGCCAGCGACAACGCCCAAACCACTTAACAGCGCTGGACGCTGAATGATTCGTTTGAGGACCGGCTGATGGACACGCCCGGCGATCCGCTCGCTTTTTTCAACCGGTTTTTGCGCACATTCGTGCCGCCAGACAGCTTCGACGCGCACTTGCACCTGTACCGGCAGGAAGACGCCATCGACGGCTTGCCGCGCTCGGTGCTCGATGAGCATGGCAATGCGTCTTGGGCCGCCTACTGCCGAGCGGTCGAAACGTGGATGGGCGATCGCCGCCCCACCGGCGGGCTGATCTTCACGATTCCCAAGCCCACGCTCGACATGTCCGCGGCCAACCGCTTCGTGGCCGACGAAGTTCGCCGGTTGCCGGGCTCGCGGGCCCAGATGATGATCCATCCGCACGACGATCCGGCCACGGTCGAAGCCACGCTCGCGGCCGACGGCTTTGTCGGCTTCAAGGTGTACCACGTCTACTCCGGCCAGAGCGACACGCTCGAAGCGCCGACGGAAACGTTTCTGCCGGAATGGGCCTGGGAGCTGGCCGAGCGGCATTCGCTGTCGATCACGCTGCACATGGTGCTGGCCCGCGCGCTGGCCGACCCGCGCAATTCGAGCTATATCCGCGAGCACTGCCTGCGCTACCCGCACGCCCGGCTGATCCTGGCGCATGCCGCACGGGGCTTTTGCGGCTATCACACCGTCGAGGCGATCGACACGCTGCGTGGGCTGGACAATGTGTACTTCGACACCTCGGCCGTGTGCGAAGCGGCGCCCATGGAGGCCATCCTGCGCGAGTTCGGCACGGGCCGGCTGCTGTTCGGCACCGACTTTTCGGTCAGCGAGCTGACGGGCCGCTGCGTGAGCATCGGCGATGGGTTCCTTTGGCTCTACGGCAACAACTTCGAGTGGTCGAAGTCGCGTTTCGCCCAGCCGCACTTGATTGGCCTGGAATCGCTGCTGGCGATCAAGCAGGCATGCCATACGCTGCGGCTGCGCGACGACGACGTCGAGCGGATCTTTTGCAGCAACGGCCGGCGGATGTTTGGCATCGGCGAAGCGAGCACGGGCGAGAAGACCGCCGCGGCCTACCAACGTGCCAGGCAAATCATCCCCGGCGGCACGCAGTTGCTGTCCAAGCGGCCCGAGATGTATGCCCCCGGCCGCTGGCCGGCCTACTTTCGCGAAGCCCGCGGCTGCGAAGTGATCGATCTCGACGGCCGCCGCTACTGCGACATGACCACCTCCGGCATTGGCTCGTGCCTGCTGGGTTATGCCGATCCCGACGTGAGCGACGCCGTCATTCGCCGCGTCGGCCTGGGCTCGATGGGCACGCTCAATTGCGTCGAAGAGCTCGAGCTGGCCGAACGCTTGATCGCGTTGCACCCTTGGGCTGAGCAAGCCCGGTTTTGCCGCAGCGGCGGCGAGTCGATGGCCGTGGCCGTGCGGATTGCCCGGGCGTTGACCGGCCGCGACCAGGTCGCCTTTTGCGGTTACCACGGTTGGTCGGATTGGTATCTGGCTGCGAACCTGCCGAGCGCGGAGGCTGCGTCATCCGGAGGCGCGGATCGGCTGCAAGGCCACTTGCTGCCGGGCCTCGCTCCGGCCGGCGTGCCTGCGGGACTGGCCGGCACGATGTTGCCGTTTGCGTACAATCGGCTGGATGAGCTCGAGCTGCACTTCCGTCGGCAGGGCTCGCAAATTGCCGCCGTGGTGATGGAGCCCACGCGTTCGGCGCATCCCGAGCCGGGCTTCCTCGAGGGCGTGCGCGAGCTGTGCCACGCGCACGGGGCCGTGCTCGTGTTCGACGAGATCACGGTTGGCTGGCGATTCGCCTTGGGCGGCGCCCATCTAACTTATGGCGTCGAGCCGGATATGGCGGTCTTTGCCAAAGCGCTGGGTAACGGTCATCCGATCGGGGCCATCATCGGCCGTGGCTCGGTGATGCAAGCGGCCCAGACGTCGTTTATTTCTAGCACCTATTGGACCGAAGGCGTCGGCCCCACCGCGGCGCTGGCCACCATTTGCAAACTCGAGCGTGTCGACGCGCCGGCCTACGTCGAGCGCATCGGCGGACTAATGCGTGCCGGCTGGCAGTCGCTCGGCCGCAAGCATGGTGTGCCGGTGAAGGTGGGCGGCCATCCGGCGATTCTGTCGCTCGGTTTCGATCATCCTGATGCTGCCGCGCTCGGCACGCTGGTGACCACGCGCATGCTCGATCACGGCTTTCTCACCGGCGGCGGCTTCTACCCGAGCCTGGCGCACGAGCCGCGCCATGTCGAGGCGTACCTGGCTGCCGCCGATAACGTGTTTGCCGAAGTGGCCGAAGCCATCCACCGCGGCGACGTGCAATCGCGACTCGAGGGACGCGTGCGCCACACGGGCTTTGCCCGGCTCGCATAGAACCCTCTCCTGAATTTTCTCTCTTGGAACTCAGCATGAAACGCACCATCGTCCTGCTTGCCACGATTCTCGGCTTCGCCGCGCAGCTCGCAGCAGCCGAGCGCGTGTTCTTTGCCTTCGACGACCACAGCCTGCCCTGGCAGCAGAATTTGCAGCTCACGCTGGTTCCGGCCCAAAAGTATGCCGGCAATCCCGTGCTGCGGCACGGACCCGAGGGTTCGGCCGATGCCGGCCATGCCGTGCTCTATGGCACGGTGATCCGCACCGGCGACAAGTTCCGCATGTGGTACTTGGGCATGCTTGAAAAGAAGATCGTGCGAGGCCAGGCGCCCGGCTATTGGCGGCCCATGTGCTATGCCGAAAGCGCCGACGGCATTACCTGGAACAAGCCCGAGCTGGGCCTGGTCGAGCTGGGCGGCAACAAGCGCAACAACATCTGTTTGATCGAAAGCGAGCCGCACGCGCTGTCGCGCATCAACGACTATCTCTGCGTGCTGCACGAGCCGAATGATCCCGACCCGGCCCGCCGCTACAAGGCCGTTTTCATCGCGCATGTGCCCTACGATGAGATTCACGGCGGCATGAGCGCCGTCGGCGTGAAAGAAAAACGCGTGGGTTCCACGATCTGTGCGACCAGCGCCGATGGGCTGCGATGGAAAGTCGTCGGCGATCGCCCGGCCAATGCCGGCGGCGAGCGATTCGAAGTCTCGGGCCTTTATCGCTTCGGCAACTTTTATTACACCACGGGCCAGTTGGTTTCGCCTTGGACCTGGCGACCGGACGGCAGCGAAGTGGGCCGCGTAATGATGGCCTACCGGTCGCCCGACTTCGAGCGTTGGTCGCAGGCCAAGGCGTTGGCGTTTGCGCGCCCCGGCCAGCTCATCACGCCGCCGGTCAAAGGCCAGCAGACGCACATGGGAGCAGGCCTGTGGAATCGCGGCAACGTTCTGGTCGGGCTGTACGGCATGTGGCAGGACGCCGCCGAAGTGCCGCCCAAGGGAGCCTCGCACCTGCTGGGCGTGCACATCGACTTGGGCCTGGTCGTCAGCGACGACGGCATCCATTTTCGCGAGCCGGTGCCCGGCTTCAAAGTCATCGCACGCGGCGAAGCGGGCCAGTGGGACGACACGGCGCTGCTGCAAGGTCACGCCTTCGTAAATGTCGGCGACGAAACCATGATTTGGTACTCGCACTGGGATACGAGCGGCAAGCTCAAGTCGATGGACATCGGCCTGGCGACCATGCGCCGCGATGGCTTCGGTTATCTCGCACCACACGCCAAGGACGCGGCCGCGCAGTGCATCAGCACCACGATACCGGCCGAATCCCAACCGCGCGCGCTGTTCGTGAACGTCGACGGCGTCACCCGGGAGACGCCGCTGACGGTCGAACTGCTGGATGATCGCGATCAGCCGCTACCGGACTACTCGGGCGACAACGCGGCCTCGATCACCACCAACTCGGTGCGCGCAGCCGTCACCTGGCCAAAGCTCAACAGCAATCGCCTGCCCGAGAAAATTCCGGTAGCCGTGCGCGTGAAGTTTCCGATGGGCGGCAAAGCCCGGCTGTACGCGCTTTATGTAGACGGCCAGTGAAGTTATCCGGGATAGTCTGCGACGTAGACCGCCTTGACTTGGGTGTAGTCGAGGAAGGTTTCTTCGCAGTTGACTCCGCCGCCGGGGCCGCCCGAGATGCCTTGGCCGCCGTAGGGAAGGCCGTAGGCGATCGAGTTGTGGCAGTTGACCTGGCCGGTGCCATCTCGGAATCGTTTGGCCAGGGCAATGCCCTTTTCGATGTCCTTCGTCCAGACGCTGCTGCCCAGGCCGTAGGGAGAGCTGTTGGCCAGCTTGATCGCTTCTTCGGCCGACGAGACGGGGCAGATCGTGGCGTAAGTATGGAAGACTTCGGCGGGGTTGACGTTCAGGCCGGGTTCCGTGCGATAAAGCGACGGTTTCAAATAAAAGCCGTTCTTGCCGGCCACCGTGGCTTCGCCGCCGGAGAGGATCGGGGTTGCTCCACGGGCGACCGTTTCTTGCTCGGCGGCCAGGATGCGGCGCCGTTGGGTCGGGTTGATGACGGCGCCGAGTTGCGTGCCCTCGTCGGCCTGGTAGCCAATCTTGAGATTCTTGAAGAACTCGGACTGGGCATCGATGAAGTCGTTGGCGATCTTCTTGTCGACGAAGACGCGATGGATCGTGCAGCAGGTCTGGCCGTAGTGCTGATTGGTGTACTTGCCAACCATGCGAGCGACGACTTCGGGGTCGGCATCGCCGAGGACGATGGCCGAGCCGTTGCCGCCGAGTTCGCGCTTCATGCGCGTGCCGTGGCGGTCGCAAGTCCGCAGGATGGCCTGGCCGACTCCGGGCGAACCGGTGAACGCGATGTAGCGCACGCCGGGATGTTCGGCGATCGCATGGCCGGTGATTTCGCCACGGCCGGTCAGCACGTTAATCACGCCGGGCGGGAAGCCGGCTTCCTGAGCCAGCTTGGCGATATACAGGGCCGATAGCGGAGTGTCTTCGGCCGGCTTGATGAGGACCGTGTTGCCCGACAGCAGGGCCGGGAACATGAACCACGAAGTCAGCACGATCGGGTAGTTCCACGGAATGACGCCCGCGACAACTCCCCAGGGCTCGCGATAGGTGAAGCCGCGCACGCCGGGGGCGACTTTCATCGAGTCGCCGTCTCCCATCTTGATTCGCCGCGCGACACCGCTGAAATACTCGGCACATTCGCGGATCTGGGTAAAGTCTCCTTCAGCCAGTTCCGAGACCTTGCCGCCGTCGCGGATTTCGCAGGCGAGCAACACGTCTTTGTCGCGATCGCAGAGCTCGACGAGCTTGTTGACGAGCTTGATACGCTCTTCGACGTCGAGGTTTTGCCAGGACTTCGGGCCCGCTCCGTCGAAGGCACGTTGAGCAGCCGCGACGGCACGAGCGACTTCGGCATCACTCATTTCGCAGACCGTCGCGAGGACTTCCTGCGAGCCGGGGTCGATCGTTTCGAAGGTGACGTTCATCGAGCCACGAACCTGTTCGCCGTCGATGATGCCGCCCAGTGGCTTGCCGCCGTTTTGACAAAACTTGGTGAACTTCTCCGGCGTGCGGAAGGCGGCGGCGGTCAAGGCGCGAATTTCCAAGGCAGCGGTCGACATGCGTGCGTCTCCTAAATTCCTGAGCGAGGCGAGCTTGAGCAAATCGGGGGGATGAAGTTGCTGGAAGCCGGTCATCGTGAGAACCCTGAAGCCACGATCATACCATCTGACGGCATGATTGCGACCGGCTCTGATTTTCAATCGCAGGCCACGCCTACTAATGGAGAGTCGAGCGACGATGGCCCGGCAGCAAGGGCTCCGGCAGGCGGCTCATGCCGGCTCCTGAGCCGACATCTCGCCGGCGGCATTTGCCGATTGCAAAACGGCAAGCAGCCAGCCGATTTCCACGTGGCGTTCCAACGGGTGCCGCAGATGAACCCCCGTTTCGAGCCGGTAATGATTCTGCCGGCCGACGCGCTGCCGCTTGAGGTAGCCGGTCCGTTCGAGCTCGACCAGGATCCGCTGTACGGCCCGTTCGGTAATCCCCACCTTAACCGCGATGTCTCGGATGCGGATGTCCGGCCAGCAGGAGATACAGTGCAGGACGTGGGTATGGTTGCTCAAAAACGACCAATCAGGGCGCTGTGGCTGGTTCATCACGGCGGTCATCTCTCCCGAAACCCAAGACCGCCGCCCCGGCCTTATCCGCAGTTCGTCTTGCCCCCAAGGTAAATTCAGCTAAACCGTAGCACGAATTTACTGTCGTTGCTGGTCATTCACCGGCAACTCATTGAGTTCAAAGCGCTCGAGGCCGGAGCGAACTGTCGGCGCGAACGTTGATTGACGGCGCGGGTCGCCTGCCGGGCGACTACCTTACTTCGGTCCGCTACTGGCCGCCAGGATTAGAAAATCATCGTTTTCGAAGGATCGATGACGCCTTCTTCACGCCAGCCGATGATCCGGCGGACATCGAACAGCACCACGTGGGCGCAGTTCTTGCAAACCAACTGTGCCATCAGAGGCTCCTCGGCGCTCGGCTCGTCCGCCGGATTGGCACGTACCGGCAACAGCAAATCGCCGACCTTCCAGCGCACCGATTGGCAGAGCGCGCACTTCAGATGCGAACACTTGTCGCGCACCCAGTTTTCGAGCCTTGACTGCAACTCGTCCGCCATTTTCATAAGTTTGTCTCCCCGTCACGATTGATAGAGCACGAATGCCCCTGCGATTGTGGCCAGTGGAGAGATTTCAGGGACAAGATAACCAAGCCCCCGAGCCGGCGGCGAATATGCGGCCCGGTCTCTTGCATCCGAAAGTCGCACCTGGGCGAGGCCGAAAGCAAACAATTTTTTCCGGTATCAATCATACGTCGCCGATGCCGCGGTGGCTACGCCAGAAGGGTGCGGCCGACCAGGGCGCAGGAGGGGGTTCGCAAAAGGGGGTGGGAAACTGGCACTGGCCGCGATGGGTCGGGCGCACCGCCGGCGCCCTTTCGGGGCTTCGGTGAGCACGGACCATCACCCCTGCCTGGCGGCCACGGGGCTATTGGCATGCAGCGTTGCAGACATGGACATCGACGTGGGAATATCGGAGGGCACGGCGACCGCTTTCGCGGCCTCGAATTCATTCCACCAGCGCGTCGCGTCGGCGGTGGTCCAGCTTGTCAACGCTTGGCAACGCTCAAGCGCTTCGGCTAGTGCGACCGCGCTGGGCGGCCGGTCCGCCGGCGACTTGGCCAGGCATTGCAGAATCAAGGCTTCCAGTTGGGAGGAAATTGCTTTGCCCAGTCGCTCGCTCGGCGGCACGGGGGCGGCTTCAACATGTTGCCGCAAGATCTCCAGCATATTTCCACTATTGAACACCGGCGTGCCGGTCAGCAAGAAGTAACCGACGGCGCCGAGCGAATACAGATCGCTCGAGCAGCCCGCGCTTTCGGGTTCCCGGATACTTTCGGGCGCCATGTACAGCGGCGTCCCCACGTGCAAGCCGGCAGCCGTAAGACTCAACTGTTCGGGACCAGAAATCGCCTTGGCGACGCCGAAATCCAACAGCTTTGCGAAGTCGGGGAGACCACCGCGCCGGGTCAGCATGATGTTCGGCGGCTTGATATCACGGTGGACCAGGCCCAGGGCGTGTGCTTCATCGAGCGAGCCGCACATCTGGCGAAGGATATGAATGACGCGACCGTCGGGCTGAGGACCGTACCGCTTGGCCAGCGTTTCCAGCGAAAGCCCCTGGAGGTACTCCATCGCGAAAAACAGCGAGCCGTCGGCCGTGCGGCCGTAGTCGTAGACGACGATGGTGTTGGGATGGTTCAACTGGCTGGTCAGCCGCACCTCGCGCTCGAAACGCGCTACGTTCATTTGGTTGATCATCGAGCGTTCGAGCAATTTGACGGCGGTGGGCCGGCGCAACATGGCGTGATGGCCGCGGTACACGCTGCCCATCGCGCCTTCGCCGATTTTTTCTTCCAACGAGTACTGGCCAAGCTGTTTCGCCTCCAGTGCGGCTCGTTGCATCCCGCGATCCAACCGTTCCGCCAGGAAAGTCACCCCGAGAAACGCGGCCGTGGCTACGACCAGCAGGCCGATCAAGATGGCGAAGGCGATTTGCAGCGTGCGAAGCGGTTCATAGGCCTTGGATTTTTCGATCTCGGTGCCGACGCCAAAGCCATAGGCTGGCAGCCATTGCCACGCCCCGACCACCTCGACCCCGCGAAAATCGCGATAGCCGGCGACATCGACCCCGGCGCCGTTCTCCAGGGCGTCGCGGACCATACGGGTTAAGGGGAGTTCGTCGCGGTGCAGCTTCGGCCGCTGGCCGCTGGTCAGGTCGACGCCCGGGTCGCGCAGTTCGACCGTCAGCACCGAGTGCGACGATTTGTGGTCGGGAATCAAGCCGATTTGCATCAATTGCTGGTCAAAGTGGCTTTCCGACAGCATGACTCCGTTCTTGTCGAAAGCGTACGTATCTCCGGTATCGTTCAAGCGTCCCAGGTTCAAGATTCGCGTGAACTCTTTTTCGGGGCGAATTCGCAGTCCTATCACGGCGACGGGGTCACCTTCGCCAGGCGCGGGACGGATCCGAGCGGCCGCATACATCGCCGGCACGTCAGGCGAAGACTGGCCAGATTCGTCGACCAGCGGAACGGTCGACATGAACGGACGTGAAACGGTTGCCCCCTCGGCCAGCGCTTTGGCGGCAAATTCGGTATAGGCCGACAGTGACTTCTGCCCAACCAGTCCCGGTGAGGTGGCAGCCACGATGCGGTCTTCTCGATCGATCACGACGTAAGCCACGTATCCCTTAGTCCGCTGCAATAGCCGGGACACGGCTTGATGCACCCGAGACGATTCCTCGGCCTGCAGCAAATTGGCTGCGCTCGGATTTTTACGAGCCACGTCCAAAATCGCCAATACGTTCTGCCGCACCGTCGCGTCTTGAGCGATCAGCCTCGCACTGGACGCCTGCGATTGCAGCCACAGTTCCAGCGCCGTGACATCCGCGTTCAAGATCGATTGCAGTTCGCCGGTCAATTGCCGTTCGATACCTTCGTCGATCTTCGCTCCTACCCAAAAGGCGGCAATTGCCAGCACGAGCGTCGTGCACAGCGGCCCGACCCAAATATGCCGCCGAATAAATCCGGGAGTCGTCGAGATCAGGCCGCTCCATTTTGTCCGCGGCTGGGCACTCTGGATCGACGTGATAATGGGATCGGAACCTAATCGCGAGGTCGGCATGGTTTGTCGTCACCATTCATCGCAAATGCGGGCATGCTCGGCCCTCGGCATCGCCTGCTCAGTTCCGCGAATGGTCGATCACCGCCTCTTCGCGACGGCTTTGCCGCACGAGACGGCGAAGCCAACCCCCATTCTAACAGTCGCGGGAGCCGGGCAATAGCTCATGCGGGGTTTGCCATCATCGGGCCGAACATTAAAAGATCATTCACGGCGCTTGAGAAGTTTGCGGGCCGGTCGGTGGTTGAAGCATCCTCGGCGGATTCAACGAGGGGAGCCGCACCCCGATGGCCGATCGATGCAATCGCTGCAAGTAAAACGACGATCGTAATGCCGTGCCGATGAAGGGCCCACAAGCGTCGAACCGCTGTTCATGGTGACTGGCTAGGCCGCATCTTCGCTCGAGCGAGCGAACCAAGTTTTTGAAGCGTCCACCCTGCGAATACGCGGCATGCAGCATACGGTCGAAGTTATGAAACAAACCGGCACGCCATCGCCGAGCCGCGCTTTCGTCGCGGCGGATTGCATTGCCGGTGGCACAATTATGGCCTAGCTTTTAAGGGGGGTATCGTCGGACTTCGGCTGCTCTTTCACGCCCGCTTTTTATGACAAATCCGTAAGGTTCAGTCGTTTCTTGCCGAGAAAATAACCCTTTACGCGGATCTCGGCTAATCTGCTCATAAGGACAAATTGACGACTCTCGTGTCGGGTAATAGGATTCGTCAGATCTGAGTCACCGACCGAGCTTCGCACGCTGCTGGTCATTGCGAGAGTGCGGCCGATGAATCCAATCGTATTCGCCATGTGGCGACCGGTGACGACCGTTGGCAGTCGCTCTCTTCCTTGGCGGCTTGCCGGTGCTAGAGAAAGAGACGCACGCGGAAGCCTTGCTTCCTCGATGCGGCTTCATTCGCTTGCTTGATTTCGGTCCACCGAGTTTCTTGATCAACATGAAGTGATCCCGCTCGCGACCTGCGAGCAGTCCCCGGGCAATAAAACTATGAAAGTTTCACTGCTTCTGGCCATCGTCTTGGCGCTCGTTTCTCTCTCCCTGCCGGCTTGCAGTCAGCACGAGGAGGAGCATGAGGTGGAGGCCCATAAGATCACGGCCACCAACCCGGAGTCCAAAGCCGTTACCCTGACCCAGGAATATGTCTGCCAGATCCACTCGCAACGCCACATCCAGGTCCGCGCTTTGGAGCGGGGGTATCTCGAGGCGATCACGATCAAAGAGGGCCAGCAGGTAAAGGCGGGCGATGTGCTGTTCAAGGTGATGCCGATTCTTTACCAGAAAAAAGCGGATGCGGAGGTTGCGGAGGCGAATCTGGCGCAGTTGGAATACAACTACACCAACAAGTTGTACGAGGACAAGGTGCTCTCGCACAACGAAGTGCTGCTGCTCGAGGCCAAGCTGAAAAGGGCCCAGGCGAAGGCGGATTTGGCGAAGGCCGAATTGAACTTTGCCACCGTCAAAGCGCCCTTCGACGGCATCATCGACCGCCTGCACCACCAACAGGGCAGCCTGGTCGAGGAGGGCGAGATCCTCACGACCATGTCCGACAACAGCACGATGTGGGTTTATTTCAACGTCCCCGAAGCCCGTTACCTCGAATACATGGCCAATCTGAAGCAGCATAAGGTGGACATGAAAATCGAGCTCAAGCTGGCCAACGCCAGCATCTTCGATCAGATCGGCAAGATCGGTGCGATCGAGGCTGATTTCAACAACGAGAACGGGAACATTCCCTTCCGCGCGGATTTTTCAAACCCCGAGCGCCTGCTGCGACACGGCCAGACCGGCACGATCTTGATCAGCCGAGTGCAGAATAACGCCATCGTGATCCCTCAACGGGCGACGTTCGAGGTTCTTCAGAAGCGCTACGTTTACGTCATCGACAAAGACCACGTGGCGCATCAGCGCGAGATCGACATCCAGAATGAACTCGAGGACCTGTTTATCATCAAGAAGGGGCTCGACGTGAACGACAAGATCGTTCTCGAGGGGATCCGACAGGTTCGCGACGGCGACAAGGTGGAATACGAGAATCGTAAGCCGGGGCAAGTTGCTGCCCACCTGAAATACCACGCGGAATAGCCACCGCGTGCCCGGCTCCCGCTAATACGAAAACCAACGGATTGCTGTCGGCCCCATGTTCTCGCAATTTCTCCGCAGACCGGCGTTGGCGATCGTTATCTCGATCATCATCTTGTTTCTGGGTGGGTTGTCGATCAATACCCTGCCCATCTCGCAATTTCCCAACGTCGCGCCCCCCAGCGTGGTCGTCACGCTGGCTTTTCCTGGCGCCAGTGCGCAGGTTTTGGTCGACTCCGTGCTCGTCATCTTGGAGCAGGCGATCAACGGCGTGCAGGACATGCGCTACATGGTCTCCGCCGGCACCAGCGCCGGCGAGGCCACGATCTTGATCATCTTCGAACCCGGCACGGATCCGAACATCGCGGTCTTGAACGTGCAGAACCGCGTCCAAACCGTCAAGCAACGGCTCCCGCCGATCGTCGAACTGGAAGGCATCGTCGTGCTCCAGCAGATGACGAGCATGCTGATGTACGTGAACATCTATAGCACGGATCCCGGCCATAACCAGGATTTCCTTTACAACTATGCCTTCGTCAACGTCGTGCCCGAGATCAAGCGGGTACGGGGCATCGGCAGCGCCAATATTCTCGGCAGCCGCGCGTTCGCCATGCGGGTCTGGCTGAATCTGGAGCGTATGCGGGCTTACAACGTGTCGTCCGACGACGTCATGGATATGATCCGGAAACAGAGCATGATCGGGTCGCCAGGGCGACTTGGCCAGGCGACCGGCAGAACGTCGCAAACCGTCGAATACGTACTGACCTGGGTGGGACGCTACAACAAGCCGGAGCAGTATGAAAACATCGTTCTGAAAGCGAATCCTGACGGCCAGATCCTGCGGCTGAAGGACGTCGCCGAAATCGAGACGGGGCCTTCGTACTACAACATTTATTCGAACATGGACGGCCATCCGTCGGCGGCCATCGTGCTCAAGCAAATTCCTGGCACCAACGCCGCCACCGTCATCGAGAACGTGAAGGAGCGGCTCACGGAGATCCAGGAGTCGTCGTTCCCTCCGGGCATGAAATTCGAAGTCAGCTACGACGTTTCCACTTTTTTGGAAGCCTCGATCGAGCAGGTGCTGCACACCTTGTTGGAAGCATTCTTGCTGGTCTCGATCGTGGTGTTCATGTTCCTCGGCGATGTTCGTTCCACGCTGATCCCGACCTTGGCGGTTCCGGTATCGCTGATCGGGGCTTTCTTTTTCATGAAAATGCTCGGGCTGTCGATCAACCTGATCACCCTCTTCGCGCTGGTGCTGGCGATCGGGGTGGTGGTGGACGACGCGATCGTGGTGGTCGAAGCGGTACACGCCAAGATGCACGAGAAGCATCTCTCACCCTATAAGGCGACCAAAGAAGTCATTAACGAGATTAGCGGTGCGATCATCGCCATCACGCTGGTGATGACGTCGGTGTTCGTGCCGGTGACTTTCATTCCCGGGCCGGTGGGCCAGTTCTACCGCCAGTTCGGCATCACGATGGCCGCGTCCATCGTGCTTTCCGGGGTCGTGGCCCTGACAGTCACGCCGGTGCTCTGTGCGATGATTCTCAAGCCCCACGGCCACGGCAGCCAAGCCCAAAAACGCGGGTGGCTGAGCAGAGTCCTGACGTTTGTTGTGGGTGGGGTGCCGGCCGCACTAATCAATTTGGCTATCTACGGCCTGTGGGGGCCGCGGGGCTTGGCGCTGAATATCCTCGCCGGGGTTGTGGCCCTCATTCTCTGTAGGATGATTTTCAAACCCCGCGGCGACGGCAGCCAAACGCAAGACAGCGGTTGGCTGAGCAAAGCCCTGTCGCTTTATGTGGGTGCAGGCCTGGCCGTAGCGCTCAACTTACTGATTTACCATCTGTGGGGGCCACTGGGCCTGCTGCTGAATATCTTGCCCTTCGTGCGCAAACCATTTGACCGCGCCGTCGAGAAGGTCACCAACGGTTACGCCGCATTCCTCGGTCCGATCGTCACGCGCCGCGGGCTGACCATGTTGGTCATTACGGGCTTTTCCGTGGGCA
This sequence comes from Pirellulales bacterium, assembly GCA_036268995.1. Lineage (GTDB taxonomy): Bacteria > Planctomycetota > Planctomycetia > Pirellulales > PNKZ01 > DATATB01. Next base: position 23,626 of record DATATB010000040.1, read on the forward strand.
TTGTCATGATGACCGCGCGGCTTCCGGCCGGCTTCATCCCGCTCGAAGACCAGGGGATGATCTACGGAATCCTCCAGACGCCTCCAGGCTCGACGCTCGAGTACACCAATTCCAAAAGCGAAGAGCTGCAGGAAATCGCCAAGACCGTCGACGGAGTCAACTCGGTCTCCGCATTGGCCGGTTACGAGGTACTGACCGAGGGGCGCGGCTCGAACGCGGGGACCTGCCTCATCAATTTGAAGCCCTGGTCCGAGCGCAAGATGACCTCGAAGCAGATCATTTCGGAACTCGAGGAAAAATGCCGTAAGATGACGAATGTAAAGCTCGAGTTCTTCGAGCCGCCCGCGGTCCCTGGTTTTGGTGCGGCCGGTGGTGTCTCCTGCCGTGTTCTGGACAAGACGAACACGATGGACTACGTGCGGCTCGGAGAAGAGACTCAAAAGTTTCTGGCTGCCTTGGCAAAACGCAAGGAAGTGAAGAGCATCTTCACGTTCTTCGCCAGCAACTATCCGCAGTATGAGCTCGTCATCAACAACGACGTGGCCATGCAGAAGGGCGTGACGATCAAAGATGCGATGGACAACCTCTCCATCGTCATCGGCAGCACCTGGGAGCAAGGCTTCATCCGCTTCAACCAGTTCTACAAGGTGTTTGTCCAGGCTTTGCCCCAGTTCCGGCGGTATCCCGAGGACTTCGAAAATATCTTCGTCAAGAACGATAAGGGGGAAATGGTCCCCTACTCCTCGTTCATGACGCTCAAGAAGCAACAGGGCTTGAACGAGATCAACCGCTACAACCTGTACCCTTCGGCCCCCATTCAGCTTTCACCGGCTCCCGGCTACAGCAGCGGCCAGGCCATCCAGGCGATCAAGGAGGTCGGCGCCGAGACCCTGTCTCGTGGCTACGGCCTCGGCTGGGAAGCGCTCGCTTATGACGAGGCGAACAAAGGCAACGCGGCGGTTTACATCTTCTTGGTCGTCGTCGTCTTCGTCTACCTGGTGCTGGTCGGCCAGTACGAAAGTTTCATCCTGCCGCTGGCCGTGATCCTGTCGCTGCCGGTCGGCATCTTCGGCTCCTTCTTTCTCCTGCAAGCCATGGGCTTGGCCAACGACGTCTATTGCCAGATCGGTCTGGTCATGTTGGTCGGTCTATTGGGCAAGAACGCGATTCTGATCGTCGAATTCGCGGTGCAACGGCACCACGAGGGCGTGGCCCTCAAGGAGGCGGCCATCGAGGGCGGAAAACTGCGCTTCCGGCCGATTTTGATGACATCCTTCGCGTTCATCGCCGGTCTGATTCCCTTGGTAGCTGCCAGCGGCCCCGGGGCGATCGGCAACCGTACGATCGGTGGCACTGCGGTCGGTGGAATGCTCTTGGGCACCGTGATCGGGGTCTTGGTCATTCCCGGCCTCTACTACTTGTTCGGCCGGCTCGACGGCGGCCGCAAGCTGCTTCCGGACGAAACGAGCGAATCTCTCACCGGGACCGTCGAACCACACCTGGTCATCGAACACCATTCGTAGCAAGCGCGCGCAGCACTCGATTCGAGGTGCGTGGGCAGATTCGGGTGATCGAGACGGCGCCAGCTATCAAGCCGTCTGCCACCGACCGCATGCTACTCGAGCGCGGACATTGCGGACGTGATTCTAAAAACCGGCGCGAACCGCCGCTGGCAGTTTTGCTTGCACGCGTTCGCTGGCAGCAGGCGCGGGACTTTCAGCGCAATAATGCGGCCGCGGCCGTCCTATGCCGCATCCTAAAATCGCATCTCGCCCAGCGGCGATTTGCTAGCTGCGATGCTGCGAAAATTGCGCATCTCATGAGTGTTAGATTGTAACACGTCGTCGCAATTTACCACCGACTTTCGATTCCAGCCGACGATGGAATTCGTAGTCGACGTACGGTTGCGAGAGCAAGAGGCTCGCGCACGACGGCCGCTGCCGAGACGGATGGCTGCATGCAAAGGAACCGGCCTGGCTTAACGCCCGGCTTGCTGGGCACCCGGCCGATCCTTTGTTTTCGCCCCACGTCGGCTCGGGTCGGGCAAACTGAGCGACAGGCGACAGGCGCTAGTTCGTCAAGGATGATACGGATGAACCCCTTCGTGAGAACTTCCAACGGTAAGCACGGCAGCCGCATTCTCGCAATCGCGATCGCTTGCAGCCTGCTGCTCGCTCTGCCGGGCTGCGCAATCCCCAAGCTCCGTCATTCGAAGCCGGGGCCGGTCCTGCCGCAAGACTTCAATGGATCGACCAGTGCCGAAAACTCAGCTCAGGTGCCAACGAACGAGTTTTTCAATGATCCGCAGCTCATAAGCTTGTTCGAGCAGGCAGTGGTCGGCAACCAGCAGCTACGCATCCTGGCTCAGAACATCGAGATCGCCAACAACGAAGTGCTGAGGCGGCGAGGAATGTACCTCCCCTTCCTCAGCATGGGGGCCGGCGCGTCGCTGAATAAGTACAGTTACAACACGCTCGAAGGAGCCGACAACCTACAAAATATACCGCTAAACGCCCCCAGTTTTCCGACTCCTCTACCAGATTTCATGGGAACGGTCGACCTCTCCTGGCAGGTCGACATCTGGCGACAATTGCGATATGCCCGCAACTCGGCAGCCCTGCGCTACCTTGGCACCAAGGACGGCTGGAACTTCGTCGTGACCCGGCTGGTCGCGGAGATTGCCGAGAATTATTACCAGCTCATGGCGCTCGACAAACGGATTGAGAACCTGAACACGATCATCGCGCTGCAGGAGAATAGCCTCGAAGTCGCAAAGTCCCGAAAAGAATTTGCCCGCGACACCGAACTGGGCGTTCAGCGTTTCCAGGCCGAGGTTCGCAAGAACCAGAGCCAAAAGCTGATCGTTAATCAGGAGATCATCCAGACCGAGAATCGGATCAACTTCCTCTGCGGTCGCTACCCACAGCGTGTCGATCGCGCGACGTTGCCATCCACCTCGGATTTCATCGATCTGAATCTGCACGCGCTGAACGTCGGAGTGCCCGCGCAGATCCTGCGGAACCGACCCGACATCCGCCAGGCGGAGCGTGAGTTGGAGGCGGCCGGGCTCGACGTGAATGTCGCCCGGGCCAACTTTTATCCTAAGCTTATCATCTCGGCCGGCGTCGGCTACGAAGCCTTCAACCCGCAGTACCTGTTCTTGACTCCGGAATCCTTGATTTACAGTGTCGCCGGCGGCCTGGTCGCGCCGCTCGTCAACAAGAAGGCGATCCAGGCCGACTACATGAACGCGAATGCCAGGCAGTTGCAAGCTATCTACGACTACCAGCGGACCACCCTCACCGCCTTCACCGAGGTGGTCAACCGCGTGACCAAGGTGCAGAACTACAGCAATAGCATCGAGATCAAGAAGCAGCAGTTGACCTCGCTCGAAACCGCGGTCAACGTGGCCAGCAACCTTTTTCAGAATGCCCGGCCCGGCATTGATTACATGGACGTGCTCTTTGCCCAGCGCGACTTGTTGGACGCGAGATTGGTTACGATCGACACCAAACAGGAGCAACTGGCCGCGATCGTGGACACCTATCAAGCGCTCGGCGGCGGGCAGCTTAACCTCCCTGACCAACCGCTGCAGACGATTGGAAAACGGCCTCCCACCCAACCGCTGCCTCCTTTCGGACCGCGGCCACCAGTCAAAGCGCTGCCTGCGGTCGGATCGGTGCCCGTGGCCCAAGCGCCGCCGGCATTCGAAGCGCCGCCGCCAGCCGGTCCCCTAGTACCGGCCGATCAAGTGCCCGCCTTTCAACCGCCGCCGCCAGCGGCGCCCGCCGAGGGGATTCCTGCTCCGCAGCCCGGACCAGTGATCCAAGGCCCAGTACCAGTTCCCGCACCCGTGATCCAGGGCCCGGTGCCAGTGCCCTTACCCGTAATTCAAGGCCCTGCGCCAAGGCCCGGACCGGTGATACAAGGTCCAGTGCAAGTGCCCGCGCCCGTGATCCAAGGCCCAGTGCAAGTGCCCGCGCCTGTGATCCAAGGTCCAGTGCAAGTGCCCGCACCCGTGATCCAAGGCCCGGTGCAAGCGCCAAGCCCTGTGATCCAGGCACCGCCGCCGGTGCCGGAACCGCCGCCGGTACCCGTTGACGGCGCGAGGTAAGTCTCAGCGTCGGCACGAAATTTCATGAGCCGATCGCGGCGAAGCCTTCAACCGCCATCGGCCGGCGCCGAAAGCTTAGGAAAGCGGTTCTTTCGGAAACGCCGAAGGTTTGAAATTTCTCCCAATCCTATGCTCATGGGGGGGCCATTGTTAGGATGGGTTGATTCGAGTCGGGCCGTGCCGGCTCAATTCATCGGGGAAACTTCGGCAGGAAAACGCTCATGCCTCCAGGTCTGCTCGGCCGGCGCGTCGCGGATACCCCCATCGCGGTTATCGATCTGGCAACGACGGGGCTCAGCCCCGGACAAGACCGCGTCGTCGAGCTGTCGGTCGTAAGAGTCGATCCCGGCCAGCCGCCACGGCACGTTCTCGACTCGTTGGTCAAACCCAACCGCAAAGTCACTGGGACCGAGATTCACGGGCTGACGGATGCCGACGTGGCAGATGCTCCCACGTTTGCCGACCTGGCCCCCGATCTGCTGATGGCGACGTCCGGCTGCGTTGTGGCGGGCTACAACGTCGGCGCGGACATGCGTTTCCTGGGGCACGAGCTGGGCCAGCTTGGCATCCTGGAAACACCGCCGCACCTTTGCCTGATGTACATGCAGCCGCTGTTGGGGCTCGGCGAACGCTGTGCCCTAAGCGTGGCCTGCCAACGGCTCGGCATTCCGTTTAGCGCCACGAATCACGCTTCGGGCGACAGTTGGGCGGCAGCGCAGCTATTGCAGCACTATTTCGCGCGGATGCACGAGCAAGGCATCGCCACCTTCGGAGACCTGCGTGAGCGGAAGCCTTACAAATTCCTCGACAGTCTGCTGAACGTCCCCCCGGAGTATTCGTTGGCCACCAGCAGATGCAGCCCCAAGCGCCGCACGATGAAGCCGCAGCGTCCCGGCGACCAGCGCCCGAGCCCGAAGGGCTATTGGGAAGCGCTCGCGGTCGCCGTTTCCGACTTGCAGATTACCGATCGCGAGGTGGCGGAGCTGACCGAAATGCGGCGCACGCTGCAGCTTTCCGACGATTGCATGCGGATGTTGCACGCCAAGCTATTCGCTGCCGTGTTGCGGCAATTCATCGACGACGAATTGCTCGACGCCGCCGAAGCGCGCAAGCTCAAGACGCTGGCCGAATGCCTGCGCCGCCTCGGCTGGGCCCCCGGCGATTGACGCCTCGCTTGTTTTGCATCGAACGGCCCCCTACCTGGCGGGCCATTCGTTTTTCCGGCTCGCCGATTATGGCAAGTTGCTGGAAAAATCCGTAAGCGGTTTGTACGATGGTTTGCGTTACAAATCTTGATGGCCGCCCGCTGAACTTTGAGCAACGGAGTCTCGTACGTTCACGTGAGGCATTTTCCGTCGCCGGCGATCGCTCGCGCAAGCGCATTTCGCGGCTGACGTTCCCGAAGATAAAAAGTCGGAAGCCATATCCATGTCGCAAGCCTGGTTTGGTCGCGGCCGTGCTCTTGACCGCAAGCAACGAACACCAAAATCTTGGTCGAAGCATCGCCGGATTTTAGGGATCGAGTCACTGGAAGATCGCTTGTACCTGTCGGCATCGCCGGTGCCGGTCGCCGTTCCCGATGACGTGGCCTTTCATCCAGCCAATAGCGCCGCGCCGCTGGATACGAGCGGCCCGATGGGCATGACCCCGGCCGAGATCGACCAGGCCTACGGCATCAGCGTCGCCAGCGGCAACGGGGCCGGCACCACCATCGCCATCGTCGACGCCTACAACGATCCGACGATTGCCGGCGACTTGCAGAAATTCGACGCCCAGTTCGGCCTGGCTAACCCGGTGCTGACCGTCGAAAACCAGACCGGGGGCACGTCGTTGCCGGCGGCCAACGCGAGCTGGTCGACCGAAATTGCGCTGGATGTTGAATGGTCGCACGCCGTCGCCCCGGGGGCGAATATTCTGCTGATCGAAGCCAACAGCAGCTCGATGTCGGACCTGATGACCGCGGTCAACACCGCGCGCAACGCCCCCAGCGTAGTGGCCGTTTCCATGAGCTGGGGCGGCAGCGAATTCTCGGGCGAGACCAGCTACGACAGCGATTTCACCACGCCGGCCGGCCACATCGGGGTTTCGTTCTTCGTTTCTTCCGGTGATGACGGGGCGCCGATCAGCTATCCGGCCGCCAGCCCCAACGTGGTGTCCGTCGGCGGCACGACTCTGGATCTGAGCGGCAGCAGCTACGGCAGCGAGTCGGCCTGGAGCGGCAGCGGAGGCGGCATCAGCCAGTACGAGACCCAACCGAGCTACCAGAAGGGCGTCGTCACCCAAAGCACGACGGCCCGCACGAATCCAGACGTCGCGTACGATGCCGACCCCAACACGGGCTTTCCGGTTTACAACTCTTATGCCAACGGCACGAAAGATCCCTGGGGCCAATGGGGCGGCACGAGCGACGCCGCCCCGCAATGGGCCGGCCTGGTGGCGATTGCCGACCAGCAGCGCGAAGCCGCCGGGCTCGGTTCGCTCAATGGTGCCACGCAGCTATTGCCGGCGCTCTATCAGTTGCCCGCCAGCGATTTCCACGACGTCACCACCGGATCGAGCACCGGTTCGCCCCATGAGGCGGCCGGTTCCGGCTATGACCTCGCGACCGGCCGCGGCACGCCGGTGGGCAACCTGCTGATCGCAGCGCTGAGCACCTACAGCGGCAGCAGCGGAGGTGGTGGTACGACGACGGCTCCGGCGGCGCCGGCCAACTTTTCCGCGCAAGCGACTTCCAGCACACAGGTATCGGTTTCCTGGTCGCTGTCGACCGGAGCGACCAGCTACAGCGTCTACTCGGAAATCGGCGGCGGCCAGCCAGTCCTTGACGGCAGCTACTCGGCCAGCACCACGTCCGCGACCATCGGCAATCTGACGGCGGGCGACACGTATTCGTTCCAAGTCGTGGCCATCAACTCGGCGGGCTCGGCTGCCACGGCCTGGAAGGCGGTGACGTTGCCGGCTGCCGCGTTATCGGCGCCGGGCAATTTTTCGGTGCAGGCAACCTCCAGCACCCAGGCCGCGCTCTCTTGGACCGAGTCCAGCGGAGCGACGGGCTATAGCGTCTACACTCAGAGCGGCGGCAAGGCTGTCCTGCTCGGCACCTATAGCGCCAGCACCACTTCGGTGTCCGTCAACAATCTTGCGGCCGGCTCGACCTACTCGTTCCAGGTCGTGGCGACCAATGCGACCAACTCGGCGGCCACGGCCTGGGTCTCGGTCACGATGCCCAGCAGCGGCAGCCTGGCCGCGCCGCAGAATTTCAGCGTCACGGCCAGTTCCAGCACCGTGGCGCAACTGTCGTGGAACGCTTCGGCCGGCGCCAGTGGCTATGCAGTTTTCTGGTGGAACGGCAAAGCAGCTACGGAACTCGGCCAGGTCAACAGCCGCACGACCTCTGTCTCGGTAAGTGGCTTAGCTCCCGGCTCGACCGACAAGTTTTACATTACCGCCTTCAGTGCGAGCAGTTCCGCTTCGACCGCTTGGGTTTCGGTGACCATGCCGGCTGCCGCCGTCCTGGCGGCGCCGACAAACGTGACCGCCACGGCCACGTCCAGCACCACCGGCCTGCTTTCCTGGACCGCGTCGGCCGGCGCACAGGGCTACACGATCTACTGGCAGAACGGGAATCAACTGGTCGATCTCGGCAGCGTGGGCGCCAATACCACGTCTGTCAGCCTCCAGGGTTTGCCTGCCGGAAGCACGAATGACTTCGTGATCGTCGCTTTCAATGGTTCGCGAACCGCCGCGTCGTCGGAGGTCGCGCTGACAACGCCCGCCAAAACCTCACCGAGCCAACTGGCGCAGGCCAGCCGGCTGGCAGACGCGGTATTCAGCTATTTTGCAGCGGATCGCCGCTGGAATAGCTAGCCTTGCGCACCGCCAGATCGCATCAGCCGGGTTGCGAGGGCTGCTTGCTTTGGTCAGCCGGGCCGGGTTTTCCAGGCGTCGCAGGCAGCTTCGGCACCGGCAATGCCGGCAGGCCGGCCTGCGCTGCAAATTGATTCCGCATCACGACGGCGCCGCGGTCTTGCGGCCGCAAGCCAATCGCCTTGTCAAGCTCCGCCACTGCTTGCTTTGGATAGCCCAAGTAGCCGTACTCATAACCCAGCAGAAAGCGCGTGGCCGGGTCGTTGGGATTTGTCTTGCGCGATTTCTCCAAAGCGCGAAGCTGATCGGTAAACGCCTGATTGTTCGGATACAAATCCGCAAAATGTTTCAGCACGTTGCCCCATTGCTCTTGCGGCAGCATTTGCATGCCTAACTGCACCGCGCCGGCCGCCGGCTGATATTGCCCACTGGCAAACAGGCTCTGAGCCAGCAGCAGCATGTCACCACCGTTGTGCGGCGTATCCACCAGCGCGTGTTGCCAGTCTTGAATGGCGGCTGGATAGTTGCCGGCCTTGAAATCGGCTTCGCCCTTGACATCGAACGCGTCGGCCGAGGCGACCTGCTCAGCCGGTGGAGTCACAGGATTGGCTGCCGTATTCGCGGCCGGCGTGTTCGTCGCCGGCGTCTGCGCGTAGCCACCACCGCCTCCGCCATAACCACCGCCACCACCGCCGCCGCCCATCCCCATGCCGCCCATGCCCATCCCCATTCCGCCCATTCCCATCATGCCCATGCCCATCATTCCGTACATGCCGAAGAACGGATAACCCATCCCATAGCCCATGCCTCCGAGTCCGCCGTAGCCGAGGCCACCGTAACCCATGCCATACGGCCCCATCATGCCCATGCGATTGGCGCCTGCGCCAGTGGCGAGATTGGAGTTTGCAAAGTGCCGTGAGGCAAAGCCCGAATTCGCGCCATAGCGCCCGCCGGCCATGCCGCGATAGCCGGCCCCGTAGGCGCCGTTGTAGCCGCGGTTGACACTGTTGTTGGTGTTGTTGTTGTAGCCGCGGTTGTAACCGCCATTGTTGTAACCGCCATTGTTGTAACCGCCATTGTTGTAGCCGCCATTGTTGTAGCCGCCATTGTTGTAATTGCCGCCGCGATAACCACCGCCGCCGCCGCGTCCACCGCGAGCCCAGGCAGTATTCGATGCGCCCAAGCCCGCCAGCAAGGCGGCACCCAAGAGCACCGCGACGATCTTTTTGCACTCTGCGAACATGGTCAGTTCCTTCGCCAAAAATGGGTCAGAAATGTGGACGCGGGCGGCTCGACCCTGTCCAGAGTTTCACTGAACGAAACGCGGCGGCTCGAATAGAGATTCGGTCGCCGACCCTGGGAAGCAAGTTCTGTACCCTATTACCGGTTCGAGTGAGTTCCCCAGGAGGCAATCTCAGGCCCCTCCCTAGCGGCAATGCAAGGCCCGTCACAAGTTAAGATCGTGCGTCGCGAATCGCGTTGCCGCCGCGCCAGGCCGGCGTTGCGACCGGCTAAGCAGCCCTGAATTGGTTTCTTGCGGACCTGAAGGCTGCGCCTTCGACCAAGTTTGACTCGCGTGGATCCGCGAGCTACCCGCTAGCGTCCGGTACCACCAATCGCTTTGCCCGGTGACCGAGCGCGGAAACGGTAAGCACATTGCCAGCCACGGCCGCACGAGGCTAGAATAAGCCCGCCCGCCTAAGCGTTGTTGCCCGCCTGACTTCCCGCCTCGAGGTTCGCGTCATGCGACGAGCCTTTATGTCTTTGCAACGCCGCAGTTTTCTAGGCCTAGGTCTGGCCGGGGGCTTGCACGCGTTGGCCGCGCCGAGTCGAGCCATCACGGGCTCGTCGAATCGTCCGGCCGGCAAGGCCCGCAATGTGATCGTGCTGCTGGAACAAGGAGGCTTGTCGCATCTCGACACCTGGGATCCCAAGCCCGAGGCGGTTGCCGAGCACCGCAGCCCTTACCGGCCGATTGCGACCAGCGTGCCGGGAATCCAGTTCACTTCGCTGCTGCCGCACAGCGCGCGGATTGCCCACAAGCTGGCCGTGGTCCGGTCGTTTCATCACACGACCAATGTCGCCAACGGGCATCCGCTGGGCACGCAATACGTGCTGTCGGGCTCGGTGCCTGGCGGGCCGATCGAAATGCCGGACATGGGCTCGGTCGTCGCCCATCGGCTGGGCGGCAAGTGCGACTGGCTGCCCCCGTACGTCATGGTGCCGGGCAATGACGAACAAGCGTCGATGACGCGGCACGGCTTCCTGCCCCCCAGCACCAAGGTCTTCAAGACCGGCGGCCGCGACTTGTCGGACCCGGCCTGGAAGGTCAACGATCTGGCGCTGCTGGCCGGAGTGGACAGCGGCCGCTTCCACGATCGGCTCGATCTGCTCAGCAATCTGAATGTCGGGCTGCGGCCGGCGGCCGACGAAGTGGGCACGATGTCGGCCATGTTTTCGCAGGCGGCCGACATGCTGAGCAATCCGCGCACGCAACGTGCCTTTCGCTTAAGTGACGAACCCGACGCCGTGCGCGAGAAGTACGGCCGCGGCCATCGCGGCCAGTGCTACTTGCTGGGGCGCCGCTTGATCGAGGCCGGCGTGCGGTTCGTGACCATTGACGTGCGCGAGCCGGAAACCAAGCTCACGCCCGGCGGCTTCAACATGAATTGGGACCATCACGATTACATCTATACCACCGGATCGTGCGGCACGCAGCGGATTGCGGCCGGCGGCGAGGGACGCTACGGCATCGGCACTTGGTGGATGATGGGCAGCACCGACCAGGCACTGGCCGCGCTGGTGGGCGATCTCGACGAGCGCGGGCTGTTGGACGACACGCTGGTCTGCTTCGTCACTGAGTTTGGCCGCACCCCGCGGCTGAACAAGTTCCAGGGCCGCGATCACTGGATTCGGGCCTATTCGATGGCCTTCGCCGGCGCCGGGGTGCGAGGCGGCCAGGTCATCGGCAAGACCGACCGCGACGGCGGCGACGTGGTGGAACGGGCATTCACGCCCGACGACTACGCGGCCACCGTCTATCACAAGCTCGGCATCAACCGCGACCAGCCGCTCTACACGCGCGAAAGCCGGCCCGTCTTCTTTTCCCACGGCGGCAACCCCATCGCCGAGTTGATCTGAAGCTCAACAAATCAAAGGAGCGGTTGCCATGAGCGTCGAAAACAAAACTCCCTCCGGCGAGGTCGGGTCGAAGCTGCTGTTCGAAAACGAACGCGTGAGGGTCTGGGATTTGACCTTGGCTCCCGGCGAGAGCACAGGCGTACACGCCCATCATTGCGACTACTTTTATGTCGTGATTGGCGACGGCGAACTCGAAGCATTAAATGCCGACGGCTCGCTGCTGCACCGCGGCCCCATGGAAGACGGCGAAGTCCATTACCGCGGCATCGACGACGACCCCGCCGTCCACGAAGCCGTGAACGTCGGCCAAAAGCCCTGGCGCAACATCGTCGTCGAATTGAAAGACAAGCCGCGATAGAACACACCGCGAATGCGGCGCGGCTACTCTGCGCGTTTCAAGCGATGCAGGACGTCTAAAGACTCCTGCTCGATAATCTCGCCGGCGCGCGTGGTGAGATACGAATGTTCTCCGAACCAAGTCTCGTAGCTGCCCCCGGCAAAGGCCTGGGCGGTGGGCACGTAGCCATGAGCGCCGTTAGTCTGCTCGGCGACCATGGTGTGCTTGAAGGGCGAGTGGCTCTTGATGCTCTTTCCGATTCCACAGAATAGTTCGTCGGGATTGGTCACAATCGCGAAATCGTCGCCGATCGCAATGCCGGTAATGAAGAATCGATAGCTCGGCTGTTCCCTTTTTTTCATGACGCTGAAAGCCGTCTTGTAATGCTCGAGCTGCCCAGGCCATTTGCGGGCAATGTCCGCTTCCTTAAGTTCCGGGTGCTCTCTGCCCGGCATGGCCATTTCCCGGCATTCAATCGCAAGCGTCGGCTTATTGATGGGCTCGACTTGTGCGAGGCACTGCACGATCGCACTACCGAGCACTTCGCCAAAGCGTTCCTTTTTCGCGCTGGGCACGGGATTCACGTCGCCGCACGCGCCCGTGAGAAACAGCGTGGGCACCTCATAGCCCAAGCGCGCTTCGACATCCTGTTGAACGTCGCCGGGAAAATCGGCTGAGACGGTGAGGTCGCGGGTATTGCTGGCGTGACAGGCGAAGTTGTAGACGACTGCCTTGTACTTTCCATCTTTACCAATCACCGCCAGCACGTCGAACTCGGGATCGGCAGGGCCTTCCGGCGGATATTTGTGCGATTCATCCGGAGCCAACTGCCACCGATTCCAGGCCGTGCCATCTTTGATCACTCTGCGGCACTCGGCCACGCCCTCCGCCTGGCCTTTCGAGGTTCCAAGCGTGCAGGGCGTCAGATTACGCGCGGCAATCGCCACCGCCTCCGCAATGGGCGTTACCAGTTGGTCCTTGTAATAAGGCCACAGCGGGCCGCGGTGTGTGTGGGAAGAGCAGATGATCACGTTGCTGGCCGCAATGCCCGTGGCCTGTTCGACCTTCCGGCGCGCCAGCACCGCCAAGTCGACCGGATACTTCAACGTGTCCAAAGTGACAATCGCCACCTTCTGCCCTGTTGCTGAAAGCACCAATGCCTTCACATACAGGCGAGAGCTTACCGACGTCGACTTCAATCGAGTGGGCGATCCCGCCAACACGATTGGCTCGGTGGGCGTGATATCGACGCTGCCGACACCCGCATCGACGTAGCCGTTGGCTGTGGTCGCATCACCATCCGCCGCAAACGCGGGACCGGTCAGCAGACCCAGCCCCACGGCAAGAACCAGGGCATATTTCATCGGTACCATTCCTGGAGCAACTCTACCACCGCATCGACCAGCATTTGAATCGAATGCCAACACCACATCAACTTAACGCGGTTGCGGTGGTTAAGGAACACTCACGAAGCGCGGTTTCGTCCTGACGCACGTCACCTCAAAGCGGCCCAAAGCAGCACAACCGACTGATAAATAAAGACCAGTGTCAGGCCTTGATAGCCCAGCTTGAGCCACGCACTTTTCAGAAACGGCCTGGCGTCGAAAACGAAGAATTGCACGCACAGCCGGCCCGACCAAAACAGGCCGATAAACGCGCAGATCGCTCGTGCCAAGGGCGTGCCGGCCGCGAGTTCGCCTGAAGAAAACGTCGTCAGCACTCCGAATCCAATAATTGTCAGCACGATGAACACGCCGTGCACCCAAACCACCTGACGGGACAACCGATCGAGCTTGCGGAGCTCTCCCTTCCAGTCGAGCACGCGCGGCGTGACTGCGCTCGCCAGCAACGTGCCGAAGTGCAGGATGCCACTGACGAAGATCATCGATTGTAGACTCATGAGATCGGTCCTCGCTTTAGGCAACCCCGAGAGCGGCGAGCGTAGGCACCACGGCAAACCGCAGGAACGGCTCGTGAAACAGCAAGCCGATCGGCCCAAAGACGAACAGCCCGCAGATCAATCGTCCGCGAATGCCGTTGCCGAGCCCCAGCCGCTGGCCGAAATCGCTCCGTTCCAGGAGTAGCCCGAAACCTTGAATGACGAAATAGACGGTCGGTCCTCCCCAGCCGCTGTCCACCGGTGCCGAAATCACAAAGTCGTGGATCAAGCCCGACAGCGTGAAGACAGCCAGCGTGGCCCGAGCGGCCCCGATGTGCCTGGCCAGCGGCCGAAAAACCTGGCCGAATGCCAAATCTCGAAACGCCGAATTCCACCGCCGCCCCCAAAAGTCGCTGATCGAGTGAGCCAGGATCGGGAAGTTCATGATCGGCTCGGCCTTGATGCCGGCCAGTCGCCACCCAAGCGACAGCAAATGGAACACGCCGAAGTGCAGCACGAATACCAGCCCGATCATGCCGATCCAAGCTGCAACGAGCGGACGCGAATCGAGACTTTGGATACTGACCGCCTGCAACAGTTCGAGGCCAATTACAAAGTTGAAAATCGCCAACCGCCACTCGCCCAGCGCAGGCCTTGCAACTTGCGACCGGCCACCAAGAAATGCCGCGGCGTTCATTCCCGGCCAGAGCAGCAGATAGGCCAAGGCCCTGGGAGCCGAGACATGTCGCGCCGCAGGGCACGAAACAAAGGTTAGCCACTTGGCACCGCAGTAGATCGCGATGGCGGTGAACCACATCAACTCCCAGGCGGGCACCTCCATCGGCAGCAGGTAAACGAAGCTCAGAGGGACCAAGATCGCCACCGCCGCACCCACGGCCGTTCGGCTTGACCGCCAGCTTGATTTGGTGATCGTGCGGTACATCGAAAGCGGTCCAATGCCTGTTTAGTGCCTCCCCAGATGTCGAACCGCAGTCCGACGGCACAATTAACCGCCGCTGCGGGCAATCGGTACTTTCCAGGGTGCTTGCGCCGGCTGCCGGGCGCTCGGTGCGGCGTGGTAAGATGCCGGTGCTTGGCCGGGTTTCGCTGTTGGAGTTCACTAATGCCGGAAATCTACATCAGTACGGATATCGAAGCAGACGGCCCAATTCCCGGCCCTCACTCGATGCTCAGCTTCGCCTCCGCGGCACTGCTGCCCGACAAGACGCTGATCGGGACGTTCGAAGCCAATCTTACGCTGCTGCCGGGCACCGAGGGGGATCCGAAAACGATGGAGTGGTGGCGCGGCCAGCCCGAGGCCTGGGCGGCCTGCCGGTCGAATCTTCGCGAGCCGGCCGCGGTCATGCCCGAGTATGTGGCGTGGGTGAAAGCGCTTCCTGGCAAGCCGGTGTTTGTGGCGTATCCCGCGGCTTACGACTTCATGTTCGTTTACTGGTACATGATCCGCTTTGCCGGCGAGAGTCCCTTTTCGCATTCGGCGCTCGATATCAAGAGCTACGCGATGGCCTTGCTGGGCAACGAATATCGGCAGTCCGTCAAGCGGAACATGCCGCGTAGATGGTTCGATGACCTGCCGCACACGCACGTCGCCCTGGACGATGCCATGGGGCAAGGAGCCTTGTTCTGCAACATGCTCGCCGAGCGGCTCCGCCAGGGCGGGCAATGACGGCATGGCCGTCAACGACTCCAAACCACATCTTGAGGCCGTGTCTAGCTCTCCCACCGTGCCGCTACCGCCGGGCAGCGGAATCGTTATGGACTCCAATGCGGGGGGCCTGCTACGGTGGTGGCGGTGAAAAAATGAAAAAGTGGATCGTCATCATTCTGTTGCTCGCAGCGGCCGGCGGCCTGGCATGGTGGCTCATGCGCCCACATCGGCCGGCCGACGAACTGGCCCTGTACGGCAACGTGGACTTGCGGCAGGTGCAGTTGGCTTTCAACAACAACGAGCGGATCGCCGCCGTGCTGGTGCAGGAAGGCGATCGGGTCGAGCCGGGCCAGGTGCTAGCCCGGCTGGATACGCGCCGGCTCGAGCCGCAAGTGGCCCAGGCCGACGCGCAGGCGGCCGCCCAGCGGCAGGTTGTCGCCAGGCTGCACCATGGTAGCCGGCCCGAAGAGATTGCCCAGGCGCGTGCGAATGTCGAGTCGGCCAAGGCCGATGCGGCCAACGCCCGTCGCAAGCTCGATCGCGATCAGAAGCTGAACGACACCTCCGCCGGCGGCGCCCTGAGCCAGCAGGACTTGGACAATTCCCGAGCCGCTTCGGCCGTGGCCGAGGCCAAGCTGGACGTGGCGCAACAGTCGCTGGATTTGGCGATTGCCGGCCCGCGCAAAGAGGACATCGACGAAGCCGAGGCCCAACTGCGTGCCACGGAGGCCCAACTGGCATTTCTGCGGCAGCAACTGGCCGATGCCGCGCTGCTAGCGCCGACCAAGGCCGTGGTCCGCACGCGGCTGATGGAGCCTGGCGAAATGGCCTCGCCCCAGCGGCCGGTCCTGTCACTAGCCATTATCGATCCCAAGTGGGTCCGGGCGTATGTCTCGGAGCCTAACCTGGGCCAGGTGCGGCCCGGCATGACGGCTGCGGTCAAGGTCGATAGTTTTCCGGATCGCCGTTTCGACGCTTGGATCGGCTTCGTTTCGCCCGTGGCGGAGTTCACACCCAAAACCGTGCAGACCGAAGAGCTGCGCACCAGCCTGGTCTACGAAGTCCGCGCGTTCATCAAGGATCCGGACGACGTGCTGCGGCTCGGGATGCCGGCCACGGTCTATTTTGCCAGGCCGCAGCAGCCGGGCCAGCAGCGTCCTGATCAGCGAACGCCAGCCACGGCAACTCCCGCCGCTCGAACCGCACAGGAGCGATGATGGGCGCCAGTGGAGCGAGTGCGCCGGTGCTGGTCGGCCGCGACATCCACAAGGCCTTCCGTCGCGAAACGGGCGAACAGGTGCAGGCCCTCGACGGCGTTTCGCTCACGGCCCAGCGGCACACGCTCACGGCCCTGGTCGGCCCGGACGGCGCCGGCAAGACGACCCTGATTCGCCTGGCAGCCGGCTTGATGACGCCCGACAGCGGCCAGCTCGAGGTGCTGGGCATCGACGTGCCGACGCACCCGCAGCAGGTGCAAAACCTGCTGGGCTACATGCCGCAAAAGTTCGGGCTCTACGAAGACCTGACCGTACAGGAGAACCTCGACCTCTACGCCGACCTGCACAACATCGACGCCGCCGAGCGTCGCGAGCGCTATCCGCAACTGATGGAAATGACGGCCTTGGGGCCTTTCGTCAACCGCCTGGCCGGGCGGCTTTCAGGCGGAATGAAACAAAAGCTGGGCCTCGCCTGCACACTGGTCCGCTCGCCCGACTTGCTGCTGCTGGACGAGCCGACCGTGGGGGTCGATCCGCTCTCGCGCCGCGAGCTGTGGGAAATCATTCTCGAGCTGGTACACGAAAAAGGTTTGAGCGTCCTGCTGAGCACTTCTTATCTCGACGAGGCGGAGCGCTGTGAGTACGTGGTCGTGCTGCACGAGGGCAAAGTGCTGGCCCAAGGTCAACCGGGTGAGATCAGCCGGCTGGCCGCGCGGCGCACGTTTCGAGCGCAGCCGCCGGCCGGGCGACCCGCCCGCGAGCTGCAAGCCAAACTGCTCGACGAGCCCTGGGTGATCGACGCAGTGCCCGAGGCCGGCCACGTCCGGCTGGTGAGTGCCACCGAAGCGGATCATCCGTCGGCCGGGCCAGGGCCGCTGGCCGAGACGCCGATCGAGCAAGTGAAGCCGCGGTTCGAAGACGGTTTCATGGTGCTCTTGCGGCGCAGCGCGGAACATCATGCAGCCGGCCAGATGACGCTCTCTCGACCGCTGGAACACCCGGCGGGCGAGAAGGCGGTCGAAGTTCGCGATCTCGTGCGGAAGTTCGGCACCTTTACGGCCGTCGATCACGTGACCTTCGAGGTGCGCCCCGGCGAGATTTTTGGCCTGCTGGGGCCCAACGGGGCGGGCAAGACGACGACGTTTCGCATGCTCTGCGGCCTGTTGCCGGCGACTTCCGGCACGCTGCGCATCGCGGGGGTCGATTTGCGGCATTCGCGGGCGTCGGCCCGGCAACGGATCGGTTACGTGGCCCAAAAGTTTTCGCTGTACGGACAGCTTTCGGTCAACGAGAACCTCGCTTTCTTCGCTAGCGCCTACGGCCTGCGGGGGGCGCGCAAACGCGAGCGCATCGGCTGGGCCCTCGAACAATTCGAACTGTCGCCGTTGGCGCGGCTGCCCAGCGGGCAATTGCCGGGCGGATACAAACAACGGCTGGCCATGGCCGCCGCGCTGCTGCACGAGCCGGAAACCTTGTTCCTCGACGAGCCCACCAGCGGCGTCGATCCGCTGGCCCGACGCGAATTCTGGCGGCGCATCACGGCGCTGGCCGAGCAAGGCGTGACGGTGATCGTCACCACGCATTTCATGGAAGAAGCCGAATATTGCGACCGCGTTGTGATTCTCGACTCCGGCCGAGTGCTGGCCGACGGCACGCCCAGCGACGTGCGCCGCCACGCGCCCGCCACGGCCGGCCACGAGCCGACCATGGAAGATGCGTTCATTGCCGTGGTCGAAGAGGCCCGCGGGCGCCAGCCGAACCACGCCAGCGCCGGCCAAGGAGGCGCCGCGTGATGGCCGACAGCTCCGCGTCCGTACACACCTGGCGGGCCAAGCTGCGGCGCATCGTCGCGCTGGTACACAAGGAGGCGCGGCAGGTGGTGCGCGACCCGAGCAGCATTGCCATCGGTATCGTGCTGCCGGTGGTGCTGATCCTGCTGTTCGGCTACGGGCTGTCGCTAGACGTGATGGATGTGCCAGTAGCGCTGGTACTCGAAGCGCCGTCGCCACAGGCCACCGAACTGGCGGCGGCCTTCGAGCTATCGCCTTATTTCCACGCTCGGCGCACGACCTCGATGCACGAGGCGCAGCGCTGGATGCTCGAGCGGCAGGTAGATGGCATCGTGCGGCTGCGGCCCGACTTTGCCCGCGACCTGGCCCGCGGCGAGGCCGAGGTGCAAATCTTGGTTCACGGCACCGACGCCAACCACGCCCGGATCATCCAGGGTTATGCCCAAGCTGCCGTCGGCCAATGGGCCGCGCAGCAGGCAGCCGAAGGCCAGGACATTTCCGGCGGACCGGTGAACACCGAGCAGCGGCTGTGGTTCAACGAGGCCAATGAGAGCCGGTATTTTCTCGTGCCGGGACTGATCGTGCTGATCATGACGCTGATCGGCGCCATGCTCACGGCCTTGGTCATGGCCCGCGAATGGGAACGCGGCACGTTCGAATCGCTGTTCGTCACGCCAGTGCAGGCCGACGAGATTCTACTCGGCAAGACCGTGCCGTATTTCGTATTGGGAATGATCGGCCTGGCCCTGTGCGTGCTGGCTGCCAAGTTTCTGTTCCACGTGCCCCTGCGCGGGTCGTTCGTATTGCTGGGCGGCGCTTCGACGCTGTACCTGCTCGTGGCCCTGTCGGCAGGGCTGCTGATCTCGTCACTGGTGAAGAGCCAGTTCGTGGCCAGCGAGATCACGCTGCTGGTCACCTTCCTGCCGGCACTCATGCTCTCGGGCTTCCTGTTCGATTTGCGCAGCATGCCGGCGGTGGTCCGCATGATTACCTACGTACTGCCGGCCCGGTACTTCGTCGCACTGCTGCAAACCATTTTTCTGGCCGGCAATGTGTGGGGCGTCATTATTCCCAACGGCGCAGTTCTGGCCGGCATGGCAGCCGTGCTGGTCCTCGTGACGCGACTGGCAACGCGTAAAAAGCTGGCTTAGAGGACGCTTCTCATGCTGGAGTCGCTGCTGCGGATCCTGGCCCTGACGCGCAAAGAGCTGCTGGCCGTGCTCAAAGACCCGCGCGGCCGGTTCAGCGTGCTGATCCCTCCGATTCTGCAATGCCTAATCTACGGCTACGCGGCCACGTACGATCTCAACGACG
Source organism: Pirellulales bacterium (assembly GCA_036268995.1). GTDB lineage: Bacteria > Planctomycetota > Planctomycetia > Pirellulales > PNKZ01 > DATATB01. The sequence continues at coordinate 42,954 of DATATB010000040.1, forward strand.
TGCCCTACGCGGTGCTCGACCAGGATCGCAGCTCGGCCGCGCAGCAGCTTCTGGCGGGACTCGACGGCTCGGGCGTGTTTCGCCGCGTGGCCAACCTCGACCACGAAGCGGAACTAAAGACCAGCATCGATCTGAGGCAGGCGCTGATCGTGATCCAGATCAATCAGGATTTCGAGCGGAAACTGCTCTCGGGCCAGCCGGCCGATATCCAGGTGATTGCCGACGGCCGCAACTCGAACACCGGCGGCACGGCCTTGGCTTACGTCGGCGCGATCGTCGAAGCGTTCAACGCCGACTGGCGCGCGCAGCATGGCCAGCGCGGCCCACCGGTGCAGGTCGTGACGCGGGCCTGGTTCAACCCGAACCTCGAAACCCGCTGGCACATGATCCCCAGCCTCATCGGCCTGCTGACGCTCTTGCAAACGCTGTTGCTCACCGCCATGTCGGTCGCCCGCGAGCGCGAACAGGGAACCTTCGACCAGTTGCTGGTCACCCCTTTTCGCCCCGCCGAGATCATGGCCGGCAAGGCATTGCCCTCGGTACTCATCGGCCTGGCGCAGGCGACCAACGTGCTGCTCGTGGCGCAGCTCTGGTTCCACATCCCCTTTGCCGGATCATTCGTCACGCTCTATGCCGGGCTCGGCGTGTTTCTGCTAGCGGCGGTCGGCATCGGGCTACTGGTATCGTCGGTCGTGGCCACGATGCAGCAGGCCATGCTCTTCTCGTTCGTGCTGATCATGCCCTTTGCGCTGCTGTCCGGGCTGACCACGCCCGTCAGTAGCATGCCCCGCGTGCTCCAGTACTTTACGTTGATCAACCCGCTGCGCTACACCATCGACTTCGTCGAGCGCGTGTATCTCGAGGGCACGGGTCTCGAGCACCTCACGTCGCAGCTCTGGCCGCTGGCCGCCTTGGCCACGGTCACGCTGCTGGCCGCATCCTGGATGTTTCGCAATCGGCTGGTATAAGGTTCCGGCGAGGCGAGGCAGATCTACTTTTTGCTTTTGAGCGTGTCGATCAGGAAGTCGTAGGCCTGCGGGTGTACGACGTCGGGAGCGCCGGGATAGACCAGCTCGCAGGGCACGCCCACGCTGCGCAGCTTTTCCTGGAGCTTGACGCCGAAATTCGCCGTGTGCGTGGGGTCCTTCTGGTCCTGGCCCATCGCCGGCGGAGCGTTGTAAATGAGATAGATCGGGGGATCATCGGCCGAGACCAGTGCGTACGGCGAATATTCGTTGATCCAGGGCAGAATATCGGACCGATGTTCGTAAAATTTTTGGAACTGCGAATCGCGCTGTTTCGGATCGGCCATGAATCCAAAGGCATGGCCGCCGTAGCGGCTATTGGGGGTCCACTCTCGCATCTGCTGAGGGTCGAGCGTCGTCTGGGCTCCCATCACGCCGGCGCACATCAGCCGCGTCGACTCGCGCGCGATCGGATCCGAGCTTTTCGGGTCGGCCATGTCGTCGTGAAAAGCGAGCCACAAACTCGAACACGCACCGGCCGAGCCGCCGGAAGCCCCGACTCGCTTCTTATCCAAATTCCACTCGCCGGCTTTGCTGCGAACAAACTGCAAGGCCCGGGCCGCGTCTTCGAGCGGCCATTTTACTGGCGGCTTGATCCCGGCCGCCTGGGCTTGCGAGACAAACCGGTATTCGACCGAGACGACGGAAATGCCGGCATCCAGGTATTTTTCCAGGCCGGCGACGCGACTCTTATCGCCCGCCATCCAACCGCCGCCGTGAATGAAGAACAACAGCGGCGTGGGCTGCGAGGCTTCGACCTTCCAGAAATCGAGCACCTGCTTCGGATCGTCGCCATAAGCGACATTGGCCAGCGTCGGCTTAGGCCCCGACGGCGGCGCCGCCTTTTTCGGCGATTTGGCGGCGGCCTTGGTCGGCGTGGGAGCATCCGCGGCAAGCGCCGGCCCGCAGCAAGCCCATTGGATGCAAACCATCAGCAGCAAATGTTTCATGGCTGTGTCCTCATCGGCTGGAAGATCGAAAGGAGTTTTTGCGCTAAGATGCCAGACATCGTGCCACGCCCGGGTGCGTTCCGCAACCCTTTGGCCGATTGCGGGCTGGGAATGGACGGCCCCTGCGTCCCAGCGAAGATTTCCACGCCCCTGGTTGCAACGAGGGTCGCTGGCGTCGAAACTCGTCGATACCCAGGTTTTGGACGCGTAACAATCTTCACCAGGATTCGACAGGAACTCTGATGCACGCTGCTTTAATCGTCCGTCTGCTGAGCATGGCGGTGATGCTGACAAGCGGCGGCACCGCGCTGGCCGCCGGCCGCTATGTCGCGATCACCTACGGACCATCGGACCGACCCGGCGAACTGACGATGGGCGTGACCTACACGCTGTGGCTGCCGGACGGTGCTGAAAAGCTGCGCGGAATCATCGTGCATCAGCATGGTTGCGGCACCGGAGCTTGCCAGGGCGGAGCCACTGCCGCGTACGATTTGCACTGGCAGGCGCTGGCGGCGAAGTGGGATTGCGCGCTGCTCGGCCCGTCGTACCAGCAGGCGGAGAAACAGAATTGCCGGCTATGGTGCGATCCACGCAACGGTTCCGACAAGCGATTCCTGCAAGCGATCAACGACCTGGCCCAGATGTCACAGCATCCCGAATTGAAGCGGGCACCCTGGTGCTTGTGGGGACATTCCGGCGGCGGCTTTTGGGCCAGCCTGATGCAGACGCTGCATCCCGAGCGAATCGTCGCCATCTGGCTCCGCTCGGGCACGGCCTTCGAAACGTGGGAGAAAGGCGAAATCGACAAGCCGGCAATCTCGGTCGCCGTGTATCAGATTCCGACGATGTGCAATCCCGGCGCGAAGGAAAAAGGCGACAAACGCTTCAATGGCGCTTGGACGGGCGCGATCGCGATGTTCAAGGCCTACCGTGCCCAGGGTGCGCCGATCGGCGTGGCCCCCGACCCGCGCACGGCCCATGAATGCGGAGATTCGCGTTACCTGGCGATTCCGTTTTTCGATGCCTGCCTGGCCATGCGACTGCCGGCACTGGGAAGCGCCGATCAGCAGCTTCGCCCCGTAGACATGCGACAAGCCTGGTCGGCAGAGTTATTGAGCGACAAGGCACAGCCTGCCGGCAAGCTAGCAGCCGATGCCGCTCCGGCGGACGTCTGGCTGCCCAATGAACGCGTGGCCAAGGCCTGGGTCGAATACGTGAAAACCGGTGCCGTGAGCGACACCACCTCGCCGCCCGCGCCGAGCCACGTGCGGGTCTCGGCCCAATCCCAGCAGGGCGTGGAAATCACTTGGGATGCCGCGGCCGATCTGGAGAGCGGCATTCGGGCGTTCGTCATCCAGCGCGACGGCAAAGATCTGGCCCAGGTTCCCGAGAAGCCAATCGGCAAATTTGGCCGGCCCTTATTTCAGTCCATGTCGTATCATGACACTCCGACAAAGCCGCTGCCCGTCATGCAATACGTGGACACCACCGCCGGCTCGGCGACCCCGCAGCAATATCAAGTCGTTACTGTCAACAGCGTTGGGCTGCGCTCGCAGCCTTCCGCGACGGCGCCATGAGCACGCACGAAGCATGGAATGGCGTCGCGATGCAAGCAATCAAACAAGGAACAGCCGATGGCTCTTAAACAGTGGGAAGCGATCATCCAACAGATCGTGGACGAATCCAATCAAGAGCCGAAAGAGGCGGGCAAGCACCGGATCTTCGTGGCCTGGCGCGCAAAGCTGGAAAAGGAGCCGACGCTCTTGGCCCCCTACCAGATCGACGGCATCGTACGCGAAGTCCGGCGCAGGCTCGAAAGCACCAACTGATGGCAAAAACTTCCGCTCGGGCAGCGCCGACAATCGCTTTGATCGTTCCAATCGGCATCCTCGGCTGCGGCGAATAAGCGTGTGCTAGGCTTCGATCGGCACCGCCTTCTGGGCGTGCCGCCGCCAGGCATCGACCCTTCCCTTCGCACGAGTATCAAGCATGTTCGCCGCACTGATTGTCTCGAATATCGTGGAAACGCCCCGTTGGATCACGGAGCATGTCGCCTTCAAATCGAAGAAGCACGCCCAGCCGTTCTTGGACGGCGCCGAACTCGACGACTTGCCGGATGGCCACATCTTGCAAGCGACGCCAATTTTTCCGCCCGACGGGCAGACGCTCGATCCGTTTTCGTCGGCCGTCACCACTCCGTTTACAAGCCCGTCGGAAGCGCAAGCCGTGGCCGTGGCAGAAGCCGTCCGCGCCAACCCGCCGGAAGATTTGAAGCGGCACTCGGTCGATCGCTCGACGCCGATCTACGTGGTGGACGCGAAGACCCGCTGTGCCCGCGCCGTGGGTATCTAGGCGGTCGTTAGCCGGCCATTACCAGGGCGTAATTCGCCCGCACGTATTCGTCGGCGTCGTCCATGGTCTTGAACGTCTTGGCCTCGGTCATCACCGTGGACCATCGAGCGCCGGTCCACACCTGGTAAGTCTCGGACAGCCGTTTTTGGATCCGGCTGCTCGGGCTACCGTCGGAATGACGATCCGACGTAATGACGAATTGGTCGCCCTGAGTGCGTGGCATGATTCCCATGTGGCATGACCTCCACGGGCCGAATCTTCAACCCTTGATGTCGCGATCCAGCCAGCGGCGGAGCCGGCCGTAGAAATGCGACGTGCCTTCGCCCGGCTCGCGTTTGCATTCGCCAAACTGGCTCAAGCGAGTTCGAAGCTCGGCTTGTCCGCTGGTCGACTTCTCCAACTGCAAGATGAACCCTTGCAAATGCGCGAGCTTGCTCTCGATCTGCTCCTCGGGCGACAAGTTTCGCTGCCGATCCCAGAATTGCTGCACCTCTTCCAAGTTCTCCTGCTTCGACTTACAGGTCGGGTTCATTGTTTTCTCCTAGCTTGCTCTGGCCAGCCGCTTCTAGCATCATAGCAGCCTTGGCCGGCAAACGGTTGGAATCCTCGGCTCCGAAAAAAATCGGGCCTGCGCGCCATGAAATTCTTCCGCTATCGCCGACCCTCCTTAAAAACCCTGCTGGGCGTCACCCGGGCCAAAAAGCGGTTGAAAAAGGACCTGGGCATCACGGCCCTACTCCGGCCCCTACGCTGGTGGCCCAACCAGAAGCGGCGAATCAAACGCGAGATCGGCTACGAATCCGAGCCCGGCCGGCTGCTGCGCGACGGCCTGCCCAACAAGCCGATCGGCTGCCTGCTGGCCGTGGCGCTCTTGGGCGCGGGGCTGTTGGAGCTGACCGCGCTCGGCATCCAGCTTTTGCTGGCAGACTCGTAATATGGCGAGCCCCGTAATTTGGCGAGCCCCGAGGCGTCAGCCCGGGGAGTCCCCATTTCTTGCCGCGCCAATTTGCGTCACGGGCGTCGTGCGGGGATAATCCGTCAGAGGATCGCGGTCCTGAGGCCACCGCCGCGCATCGGCCTGGCCCGATCGCGCGAACAGTGAGGAGCGGCAGATGACTCGTCTCACGCGATGCGTGCAAGGCCGACGGGCGGCCGGTTGGATACTGGCGTTGTTCTGCCTGGTGACGAGTCTTGCAGCGCCGCTTGCGGGCGGCGAGCCGCCGCCGGGCGACGCCGCGCGCCGCGCGGAGTTTCAAGAGCGCGGTCGGCTGTGGCAGCAAGCCCAGCAACTGCGCGCAGCCGGCAAAACGGCCGAGGCCATCGCCGCCGGCGAAGCCATGCTGGCCATCGAGCGCAAGCTGTACCCCAAACCGGCCGAAGATCTCGCGTTCTCGCTCGATTGGCTGGGCGACGCGGAACTCGGACGCGAAGATTTTCCCCAGGCCGAAAAACGCTTCCGCGAGGCGCTCAACATCCGCACAGCCGTGTTCGGCGCCGAGCACTGGAAAGTGACGGACGCCAGGCTGAAAATCGAGCGAGCCCAACTGCTGGCCCGGCTCAGCCCGCAAGACTGGCAGGACCTGCGCGCCGCCGACGCCGCCGACAGCGAGCGCGACGCTCTCCAGCGCGAAGGCAAATACTCGGCCGCCATCGCGCCGGCCGAGAAGTGCCGCGACATTCGTCTGCGCATTCTCGGCGCTGCCGATAGGGACAGCGCGTCGGCCGTGGACGGGCTGGCTGCGATGTACCAGTACTCCGGCGATCTGGCCCGCGCAGTGCCCCTGTTTCTTCAGGCACTGGAAATCCGCAAAGCGGCCTTGGGCGACAAGCACCCCGGCTACGCCACGAGCCTCAACAATCTGGCCTCGCTGTACGACGACATGGGCGATTACGCCCGGGCCGAGCCTCTTTATCGCCAGGCGTTGGAAATCAAGAAAACGGCCTTGGGCGACAAGCATCCCAGCTATGCCACGGGCCTCAACAATCTGGCCGAGTTGTACCGCTCGATGGGCGATTACGCCCGGGCCGAGCCCCTCTATCGCCAGGCGTTGGAAATCAAGAAAGCGGCCTTGGGTGACAAGCACCCCAACTATGCCCAGAGCCTCAACAATCTGGCCATGCTTTACGACTCGATGGGCGATTACGCCCGGGCCGAGCCCCTCTATCGTCAAGCGTTGGAAATCAAGAAAGCGGCCTTGGGCGACAAGCACCCCAGCTATGCCAGCGGCCTCAACAATCTGGCCATGCTTTACGACTCGATGGGCGATTACGCCCAGGCCGAGCCCCTCTATCGCCAGGCGTTGGATATCGACAAAGCGGCCTTGGGCGACAAGCACCCCGACTACGCTATCCACCTAAACAATCTGGCCGGGCTGTACTATTCGTTGGGCGATTACGCCCGGGCCGAGCCCCTCTATCGCCAGGCGTTGGAAATCAAGAAGGCAGCCTTGGGCGACAAGCACCCCGGTTATGCCACGGGCCTCAACAATCTCGCCGGGTTGTACCGCTCGATGGGCGATTACGCCCGGGCCGAGCCGCTCTATCGTCAGGCGTTGGAAATCAACAAAGCGGCCTTGGGCGACAAGCACCCCAGCTATGCCACGAGCCTCAACAATCTGGCCGAGTTGTACTACGCGATGGGCGATTACGCCCGTGCCGAGCCCCTCTATCGCCAGGCGCTGGAAATCGACAAAGCAGCCTTGGGCGACAAGCACCCCGGCTTCGCTATCGACCTAAATAATCTGGCCCTGCTGGAGCTGGCGCTTGGCCGGCCGGCGGAGGCGGAAAAGCACGCGAAGCAGGCAGTGGCCATCCAGCGGGCAAGTCTCGATCTCTCCGGTGCCGTGCAGTCGGAGCGGCAGCAACTGGCCATGACCGGCGGCGTGAGGGGCTATCTCGATAACTACCTGGCCGCCGCACTGGCGGCCGGCACGTCGCCAGGCGATATCTATGCCGAGGCGGCGGCGTGGAAAGGGGCCGTCTCGGCGCAACAGCAGCAAATGCGGGCCAGGGAGCACGCCTTGGCCGCCGATCCGAAATCCGAGTTCGCCCGACTGTTTGCCCAACTCGATCAGCACAGCCGCAAGCTGGCGGCCCTGTACCGCTACACGCCCAAGCCGGAAGAAGCGGAAAAGTTCCAGCAGGCGACTCGGGCCTTGGCCGAAACGGTCGAAGCGCTCCAGCAGCAGCTTGCCGGGCTCGATCCCGACTTTCATCGCGCCTGGGCCGAACGCTCGCTCTCCAGCGATACGCTGCGCAAGGCCCTACCGGCCGGCGCGGCGCTGGTGGATCTGCTGGAATACGATCATTACATTCCGCCGCCCAAGCCGGGCGAAAAACAGCGCTGGGAGCGGCGCTATCTGGCGTTTGTCCTGCGCAACGACCGGCCGGTGGCTTGCACGCCGCTGGGACCGGCTGCCCCGATCAACGAGCTGGTCGAAACGTGGCGGGCTGGCTTTGGCCGGCTGCCGACGGCCGACGGAAAATTGCCCGGCGATGAACTTGGCAAGCTCGTCTGGCAGCCGCTGGCCGCCGAGCTGGCCGGCGCCAAGATCGTGCTTATCTCGCCGGACGGCGCGCTGGCCCAATTGCCTTGGGCCGCACTGCCGGGCGAGAAGCCGGGCACGTTTCTGATCGAACAGCGGCAGCTTGCCGTGGTGCCCGTGCCGCAGATGCTGCCCGAACTGTTGAAAGCGACTCCGCCGCCAGGTGCTCCGGCCTCGCTGTTTTTGGCCGGCGACATCGACTACGGCGGCGATCCGGGCACGTCGACCGACAAGCTTGCCTCGCGCGCGGCGGCCGCCCGCCGGCGCGACGGCTCGGTTCAGTTCGTCGGACTCGAAGCTGCGCAAGGCGAGCTGGCGTCGATTCGCGACTGGTACGAGCAGGCCGACGGCGCCGGCGACGTGAAGGCCCTGCGGCGCCGCAACGCCACCGAGTCCGCCTTCCGCGACCAGGCCCCGCGACATCCTTGGCTGCACCTGATTACGCACGGGTATTTCGCTCCCGGCCAGCCGTCGGATTCCCAAAAACGCGAGCCGACCGATCCCGGCCTGCTGTCCGGGCTGGCCTTCGCCGGCGCCAACCGTCCGCCGGCCGACGGCAAGGACGACGGCATTCTCACGGCCTTGGAAGTGGCGGCGCTCGATTTATCAAAAGTCGATACGGTGGTGCTCTCGGCTTGCGAGACGGGATTGGGGCAGTCGGCCGGCGGCGAGGGACTGCTGGGTTTGCAACGCGCGTTTCAGGTGGCCGGGGCCAAGACGGTGGTGGCCAGCTTGTGGAAAGTGCCCGACGCGGCCACCAGCCGGCTGATGCAGCGGTTCTACAAAAACATGTGGGACCGCAAACTGGGCCGCCTCGCCGCCCTGCAAGAAGCTCAGGTCTTCATGATCCACGACCAGGCCAGCCGCGGGCTCGTGCCCGAGCACCGCGAAGCCGACGACAGCCTGCTGCCGCCGCAGTACTGGGCCGCGTTTGCGCTCTCCGGCGACTGGCGCTAGCCAGGTTTTTCGCTGTTATCCGCGGGCAGCGGTTAGCGGAGCTGCTGGCCCCCCGCTAGTCGACACGGCACAAAAGCTGCACCAGCCTCGCGGATCGACACGCGAAACCCAAGTGGGACATGCCGATGAAACGCACATCGCGGCCCCTACCGGAGGACGAGGACAACCCGTTGGAAACCGCGCCGGCGTCTTCTAATGACGACGATCTGGCCGAGGAGACGCTGGATCGACCTGGCGTCGAAGTGGACGATGCCGGCGAGCCTGAGTCGGGCTTCAACGACGCGGTGCGCGTCTATCTGAGCCAGATGGGGGCCTTGCCGCTTTGGGATCGCGACCAGCGGCTATCGGCCGCGCGCTGGCTGAAGCAAGCGCGGCGCAAGTACCGGCGGGTCGTCCTAAATAACGATTTCATGCTGCAATCGTCCGTGGCGCTGCTCAAGAAGGTGCGCGTGGGCCGGGTGCAGGTCGAGCGCGCGCTCGATGTGGCACCGGCCGAGATGGATGAGAAACGCCAAGTGATGCACGCCCTGCCCGCGGCGATCGGGGAGCTCGCGTCGCTGCTGGCCGCCAATTGCCGCGACTTCAAGCTCGTCACCGACCGGCAACGTGCAAAACCAGAGCGCCGCGAGGCCTGGCGGCGGATACACCAGCGGCGCCGGTCCGCGACCGACGTCCTCCTCGGCTTCGACTTGCGCACCAGTTGGCTCGAGCATTTTCACATTCGGCTGCGGCAAATGGCCGAGCGCATGCAAGCGCAATGGCACGAGCGCCAACGTTTACCGACTCGCGACCGGCCGCGGCGTGAGCTGACGACCCAGGTGCGGCATCAGATGCAAATGACGCTCGAGAGTCCCTCGACCATGAGCATCCGCATCGCGAAAATCGAGGCACACTATCGCCGCTACCTGGAAGCCAAGCGGACGATGACGGCCGCCAACTTGCGGCTGGTCGTGTCCATCGCCAAGCGCTATCGCAACCGGGGTTTAAGCCTCCTGGATTTAATCCAAGAGGGCAACTTGGGATTGATGCGCGCAGTCGAAAAGTTCGAGCCGGAGTTTGGTTTCACCTTCGGCACCTATGCCACCTGGTGGATTCGCCACGCCATCACCGCGGCGATCAAGAGCCAGCGCGGGCTGATCCGGCTTCCGGTGCATCTGTTCGAAGCGCAGGGAAAGCTGCGAGCAGCCGTCCGCGAGTTCTTCGCCCAACATGGCCGCCAGCCGAGCAATGAGGAACTCGCCACCGTCCTGGGCATGACGCGGGAAGCGGTCCGCAACCTCGCAAATCTTCACCATACTCCGCTCTCGCTGGATCAGGCCTATGCCGATGGCGACGACCATTCGCTTGGAGATGCCGTCGCCGATCCGCGCGAAAGCCAGTCACGCGGCGGCTTGAACGTCGCGCTGGGTGAGCAGCTACAGTCCGCTTTAGCAACGCTCACCTCCCACGAGCGCGAGGTTTTGAGCCTGCACTTCGGGCTCGATGGCCGGCGCAGCCACACCCTGGATGAGATCGGCAAGCTCTTTTTGATGAGCCGCGAGTGGGTCCGTCAGCTCGAAAAACGCGCACTCAAGAAGCTGCAATACCCGGCGAGAGCGCCGCATCTGCGCGAATTCTTGCCATAGCACTCGTCGCGATCACCCGGCGCTGGGCACCAGGCTGAACGAGCTTCGCGTCTCGACTTCACCGCTCAGTGAAAGGCGATGATACTCACCCGAGTTCCAGGAATTGAATTGGTCGTCGTAGTGGGGGCTGCCAGGGTGTCCCGACGTCGCGGCGATTTCCATCGCCCACAACCCGTGGTGAGGATCGGCCAGATCAACGAGCAGGCGATAGCCGGGCCCCAGGTACGCGGCAAAATCGGCATCGGCTGCGTTGCCACACACCGTGTGGCCGTCGCCGATGATCGGCTGGCCGCCGCGGTCGAGCAGTTGCCCTAAATCTCCACGCGACGAGAGAAAATGCTTTTCGACCAGCTTGTGCAGCCGGCCCCATTGCCAGCCGCCGATTTCCGGCCCCAACTTTCGCGTCAGTTCATCGAGCGCCGCGTGAAAGGCGGCGCGAATGGACTGGCCGCGCTCGCCGCGGTGGAACCAGCCATGCGGATCGGCGTTAAGCAGCTCCAGCGCCAAACCTCCGGCACTGGCCGCCGCTAATTCCACGGCCGGCGGATCGAACCGTTCGGCGGCAACCGCGCAGCACCAATGCTGGAAGAAGGCGTTAAAGATCGCGGCCGCAACCGATTCTGTGCGAACATGAAAATCCCAATCGGCAAGCAGGGCCGCCGCACGCACAGTCCTGGCATCGGTCTCGCCCTTGAGCATCGCCAGCAGCGGCCTCACGGCTGCCGCCGCACGGAGCGAGCACACATCGTATTGCAGCCGCTGGCAATCGGCCATTTCGTGTCTGGCTTGCGCTTCGATTTGCTCGCGGATGCGCCGGGCCCGATAGCCGCTGGCCCAGGTACCGGATAGCGGATAGGGATAATCGTCGGGGGCCAGACGGTTGTTGGCGGTGATGGCGTAGCCGCTGGCTGGGTTCATCAAATGCGGCAGACCCTCGAACGGGATATAGCCGTCCCATTGATGCCGCGGATCACAGCTAGGCCGGTAGCCGCGCTCGCTGACGCGGCGAATCGGAATGCGGCCGGTCGTTTGCATGCCGATATTGCCATCCACGTCGGCGAACACGAGATTGAACGTCGGCACATGCCACGGCCGGATCGCCTCGCGGAATTCGGCGCACGACCCGGCCCGGTTCATGTCGACGAGCGCGGTGACCCAGCCGCATGGCTCCGCGCCGACCCAGCGCAAGGCCACCGGTCCCGTGCCGCGTGCGGCCGGCGGCAGCAACTCGTCGACGATCGGGCCGTTGCGCGAGCCGCGAACGGTCTTGCACACTTCCCCGCCGCCGCGCACGCGAATCACTTCTTCCCGCTGCCAGCCCGGCTCCCAGCGGCCATCGTAATAATAGCTGTCTGGGTGCTCGGGCGAGGTCCGCTCTTGGTACAAGTCGCGGAGCGAGCAAATGTTGTTCGTCAGGCCCCAGGCCACACGTCGGTTGCGGCCGACCATCACGCCCGGCATGCCGGCCAAGGCCACGCCGGCCACGGCCAGTGAATCGCCGCTGAGCACAATCTCGTGCCAGATCGAGACGGCCGCAAACGGAATGTGCGGGTCGCAGGCCAACAGGGGCTTGCCGCTGGCCGTTCGCGAACCGGCCAGTACCCAGTTGTTGCTGCCGTGCCCATCGTCGCTGCTGCCGGTTGACGTGCCCACCAGGTCCGAAGGCGGCCCCGGCCGATACGATCCCGGCGGCAGGATGCTCTCTTCGTCGGCTTCGCCGGAGAGAAACGCCCGATACAACGGGCCATCGCCCAACTGCCGCCTGGCCAGTTCCGGCACGGCGATCACTGGCAAGCGGCCGGTCAGATACCAGCGGAAGTCGCCGACGATGGCCAGGCAATCGGTCGGCAGCCAAGGCTCCGGCTCGTAGTCGAGCAGTGCAAACTCAATCGGCAGATTCTGGCGGCTGGCTTCGATCAGCGCATTGACCCCGACACAATAAGCCTCGACCAGAGTTTGCGTGTCGGGCCGCAGCGCCGACCATTCTGCTTGCGCGATTCCCCCCAGCCCGAGAGTGCGATAGAGCACGTCGGATTCCACGGCAGTGGGGCCGAGGATTTCGGCTAGGCGGCCTTGCGCTCGGCGGCGAACGTAATCCAGTTGGAACAATCGATCGGCAGCCGTGGCATATCCAAAGCCGACAAACAAATCGCGATCGCTGCCAGCGCGAACGTGCGGAATGCCCCAGCGGTCACGCTCGATCTGCACGCGGCCGCCAATTCCGGCCACGTGCCGCGAGCCATCGGCCGCCGGCACGCGCCCCCGGCACTCGGACTGCCACCAACGATCGAACTCATCGCGTGATATTCCGGCGGCCGCGCACAACGACGCAATGGTTTCGCCGCTTCCGAGCCGGGCCAGCCACTGCCGACGATCTTCGCGAGTCATCGCGCGAGCTCCTCGTTGAAGCGGCGAATGAAGACCGCGGTGCGCTGCTCGTTGAGATGCAGCGGATTGACGATCAACCGCCCTTGGCTTAGCCCCCCCTGGCCCACGTATACCGGCGGCTTGCCAATACGGAGGCGCCGACAGAGTTCGAAGGCCGAAAATCCCTGGAGAGCCTCGTCCAGCGAGATCTCCAAAATCGGCAGATCATCCGTGTGCATGAAAGTTCGAAATCGTAGCGCCGGAGTTTCGACCGCTTCGGCGATGCGCAGGAGTAGTGCGCGCATCTCTTTCGTCGAGTCGCGGCCGTAGGCTCCATCGACGAACAATCGCAACGCGACCAGCAGCGCCACGATTTCCTCTTTCGACACCTTAAGTGCCCGGCCGATGCCATGCCGCGGCATGCCGACGAGACGCTTTTTGTCGATAAAATCTTCGGGCGGGTTCCATAGCTCGAAGTGATCGTCCATGTCGAGCATCTGCAAGGCGGCTGCGGCGATCAGGTCGCGGCGGCCGCAGAGAATGCCGGTGGACTGCGGCCCACGCAGCCCCTTGCCGCCGCTGAAAGCGACCAGGTCGGCGCCGGTCGCCAGCAAATCGCGCAAGTTCGAATGCGGCGGCAACTCGCCGGCCGCATCCACCAGCACCGGCAAGCCGTGGGCGTGAGCGCACGCCACGACTTCGGCCAGCGCCGGCCGGCTGTGTGCATCATGAACATACAGCACACCGGCCGTGAGCGGCGAAAACGCGGCCGCGAATTCCCAGGCTTCCACCCGGCGCACGCCCGAGCCGGCCACCGGTTCGTGAAAGCCGACCTCTACCAGGCGTGCCCCGGTGGCTCGTACGGCGTGGTCGTAGCCGTTGCGTTGCTCGCGGGCGATGACAAACTCGTGTGGAAAACCCTCACAGTTGGGCAGCCGTTCCATGCGGCCCAGGTCGTAGCCGGTGAGCATCGCGGCCGCACCCAGCATCAGCGCCCCGGCCGCGCCGCTGGTCACCAACCCGGCCTCGGCGCCGGTAGCCGCCGCAATGGCCCGCGACGCGGCAGCTTGCAGCTCGTCCAGTGGCACCGATTCCTGCGCCGCGGCGCAAAATGCTCGTAGCACGGCCTCGGGCATGGGCGCTCCGCCCAAACGCGTCACGGCGCCCGATGCGTTGATGATCGGCTCAACGCCCCATTCTTCGAAAACGCCCATCGCGGCCTCGCACCGGCAGCCAATCAATCGCGCCCGCTCGACGTGGCGTTGAGGCTAAGCCATCCGTAGCGGCCTCGTCAAGTTCGACCGTCAGCGGGCAGCGAACCTGGGCAAGCTCCAGTAACAACTGCAAGCCGGCACTTACCGGCTGCAGGCAGTGCGTCGCACTTGCATCGCCAAAGTCGGCAGCCGAGAGCAACACCCGCTGGGAATTCCCACGGTCCGCGATCGCACGATTCAGGCGGCGATCCGCCACGTGGCCGAACTGAATCGGCTCTCCCGACCCCGATCTTTGGGCGATCGCGGAGGTTGGCCGACCGAGACGACTAGGGTGATGCCGCCGCCAGGGCTTCGGCGGCGGCGGCGATGGTGCGATCGATGTCGCTCTCGGTGTGCGCGGCCGAAATGAAGAGGGCCTCATACTGGCTGCACGGAAAATATACGCCACGCTCGATCAGCCCCCAGAAGAAGCGGCCGAAGGCTTTGGTGTCCGAGCGGCTGGCCGATGGCCAATCGATCACCGGCTCCGGGTTGAAGAACAGCGTGAGCATGCTGCCGACGCGGGCCACCGAGTGGGCCACGCCGGCGTCGGTTGCAGCTCGGGCCAGGCCCGCGGCGAGCCGGGCGCCGAGTTGTTCGAGCTTGGCATAGGGCCGCTCGTCGCGCAGGACTTCGAGCGTGGCGATGCCGGCGGCCGTGGCCAGCGGATTGCCGGATAAAGTGCCGGCTTGAAATACGGGACCGGCCGGCAGCACGCGGTCCATGATTTCTGCGCGGCCGCCGTAAGCCCCCACCGGCAGTCCGCCGCCGACGATTTTTCCCAGCGTCGTCAGGTCGGGCTGGATGCCGAAAATCTCCTGCGCTCCGCCGTAGGCCACGCGGAAACCGGTCATCACTTCGTCGAAAATCAGCAATGCGCCGTGCTGCTCCGTCGAGGCACGCAGCGCGGTCAGGAATTCGTCGGTGGGAATCACGCAGCCCATGTTGCCGACCACCGGCTCGACAATCACGCAGGCGATCCGCTGGCCGTGCTCGGCAAATGCTTGTCGCAGTCCCGGCACGTCGTTGTATTGCAGGACGAGGGTGTCGGCGGCCGTGCCGGCGGTCACGCCCGGCGAGTTGGGCACGGCCAGCGTCGCGGCCGCACTTCCGGCGGCCACCAGCAGGCTGTCGACGTGGCCGTGGTAGTTACCGGCGAACTTGACGATCAGCTCGCGGCCGGTGAAGCCGCGTGCCAGGCGGATGGCGCTCATCGTGGCTTCGGTGCCTGAATTGACAAGCCGCACCTTTTCGATCGAAGGCACGGCCTCGACGATCAACTCGGCCAGGTGCGTCTCGGCCAGCGTGGGAGCGCCGAAGCTGGTGCCGCGGCGCGTGGCCCGCTCGAGTGCTGCGGTCACGCGCGGATGGGCGTGGCCCAGGATCATCGGGCCCCACGAGCCGATGTAATCGAGGTAGCGATTGCCGTCGATGTCGACGAGGTACGCGCCCTCGCCGCGTTCGAAAAACAGCGGCTCGCCGCCCACGCCGCCAAACGCACGGGCCGGGCTGTTGACGCCGCCGGGAATGAGTTGCTTGGCGCGGGCAAACGCCTGGCTGCTGTGCTCTCGATGCATGACTCTCAAATCATTCGGGCGGCGGCGTAATCGATTCCCCGGCGGTCGGCTCGGTGGCCAGCAGCGGCGGGTCGAGGCTCTCGGATTTTTCGTCCATGTAGATCTCGTCCATTTCCGTGCCGTCGACTTGAAAGCGCAGCAGCAGATAAATGGCGGTCGAGGCGGTCCAGAAATAACTGTAGGCAAAGGCGACGGCCATCAGCCTGACGCAGCCGATCCAGAAGTGAATCAATGCCACGCCAAAAGTGCCGGCGCCGCCCAACACGCTGGGACCGCCGCGCAGCACGTCGCCCAGCCGTTGACCACCGCTGCCCCAGCTCACGGCCCAGAGCGTCAAGTGTATGACTGCATCGGCAAACCAATAGGCGAGCATGGCCCCCAGCACGCCTAGCAATGCCGCGACCACCGCGTAGAACAGATACTGGAGCGGTCGCTGGTAGACGTAGGAATAGGAACGGCTCAAGGCGTCGAAACTGTCGGTGCCTTCGGTGCTGATGGCGCCCCACATCAGCGGCCAGCCGAAGAATAAACCCAGCAGGAAGATGGCCATCAGCAGGCCGCCGACTAGCAGCACTGGCCAGACGATGCCCACCAGCAATACGCCAAAGTCCAGCCGCAACAGCAGCCCGATGATGGCTGTCGGAATCGTGATCAGCAGGATGCCCAGCATGGGCAGCCAGGGCGATGCGAAGTAGCTCCGCCATTTCGAGCTCGCATAGCTGAGCGATTCGCGCCAGCCGGCCGGTTCGCCGCGTGCCAATTGCACGGCGGCCATGCGTGTCAGGGCGCCGCCAAAAAAGCTCCAGACCAGCGTGGCCCACAGCCCGCACAGCAGCATGAAGGCCAGCCCCTCCCACGAGAGGTGCGCCTCGGCCGTGCCCCGCGGTGCAAAGTCGAGAAAAAACATCTCGCGCACTGGAGCACTCAGCTCCCACCAGCCGGCGTGATAGGGCGAAACAGGAGGCTGGCCCAAATCCGGCGGGCTGAAGACGCTGTCCTGAATTTGGAGCACGCCTTCGAGTCGCTGCGGCGGCAGCATGGGCCGCTCAGTGGTTCGCCAGGGAGAGCTTTGGTACCAAGGAATCCAGTTCTGAAGCTGCAGATCGGCAGTGCCAGAGAAAATGGCGCCCAACAGGGCCCAGCCGCCGATCGTCAATAGCAGGCCGGCGGCCGCCAAGAGCATTGCCCGCATGCGCAGGGCGAGCTTGAGACACCTGACCAGGTTGAGCCAGGCAAACAGCTCGGTCCAGGCGACGGCTCTGACCATGCCCGCGTCTTCCGCCATGCTCGTGTCATCCCTTTGGAAATCCCCGGGATCCGAACCCCCGCTGTCGGATTATAGGCAGCCGGGTAACTTTCGCAAGCTGGGGGGGATTAACGGCGAGCGTGGGCATGGCACCCGAGCTATACAACGCTACTCGTCAGCGTCGGCTGATTCCGAATCGTGTTGCTCGTCGGCGCCGGGTTCGACTTCTTCGGGTTCGTCTTCGTCGCGCGGAACCGGCATGGCATAGTCCTCACTGAACCAGCGGCCCAGGTCGACGCGCCGGCAGCGGGGGCTGCAAAAAGGGGGCGCGCTCGATGCGTGCAGATCGAATCGCACGCCGCAGACGGGACAGGTTGCCAGATGCATATCACCCAGATGCGTAGCACGCAAACGGCCGCCGCCGGACGAGTGGCAAAGACTACGAATCGCCTTTGGACCGCTTGCCGCCAGATTTCGAATCGCCCTTCTTGGAATCGCCGGACTTCGATTCGCCAGAACTCTTGCTCTCGGAGCTTTGGGTTTCGGAACCCTTACTGTCCGAACTTTTGCTTTCGCTGCTTTTCTCCGCGGCGGCCTTTTTCTTGTACGACTCGCTGCGATAGTCGGTTTGATAAAAGCCCGAGCCTTTGAAGACAATCGCCGCGCCGGTGCCGAACAGCCGCCGCAACTTGAGCTTGCCGCACTTGGGGCACTTCTTCAGGATCGGGTCCTTCATCGACTGAAACAGCTCGAACTCATGCTCGCACGCGTCGCACACGTAGTCATAGGTCGGCATAATCGCGTGTCTCCCTCAAGGTTGCTCTCAACAGGGTTGCTTTCGGGCGCGGCTAGCCGGCCGAGCCGGTCGAAACGATCACCTGGGACGGCCGCAGGACCCGGTCGTGTAACTGGTAGCCTTGCTGTGCGACCAGCAGCACTGTGCCGGCCGGCCACTCGGCACTGGGCTGCTGTGCAATGGCCTGGTGCCGGTGCGGATCGAACGGCTCGTGCAAGGCAGGAATGACGGTGCAATGATAACGCGCCAGAATCTGCTCGAGCTGCTGGGCCACCATCTTGAAGCCGGCCGTCACGGCCGCGGCCTCGGGCGATTTCTCGGCCGCCTCGATCGCCCGGCCGACGTTATCCACCACGGGCAGCAGATCGTGCAGCAGGTTCTGATTGGCAAAGCGGCGCTCGTCGTCCAGTTCGCGCCGCGCGCGCTTACGATAGTTTTCCAATTCGGCGAGGGCCCGCAGCGCGCGGTCCTGGGCCTCGTCCGCCTCGCGGCGCAGACGGTCGGTTTCGCTGCTCTCGACCGGCCGAGGGACATCGGACCCGTGCGGCGCTTCGGCCGTTTTGCCCGGAGCTTGGGATTTATCTGTCATCGGATTGGTTCTCGCGTTCAAGAGTCGCTGGGCGCAGACGAAGCCGGGCTCGGCCTGGCTCGCGCCGGCCGGCTATTTTTCTTCTACGCCGGCACTGTCCTCGGGTACGAAGTATTCTTTGAGCTTTTCGAAAAATGTCTTGCGCTGCGGGCTGACATTGGCATGTTCTTCGGCAGCCAACTCGCGCAGCAGTTGCTGTTGGCGCTCGGTCAGCTTTTTGGGAATTTCCAACTCGACCTGCACGAGCAGGTCGCCGGTGCCGCGACCGCGCGGGTCGGGCATGCCGCGGCCGCGCAGCTTGAAGACGTCGCCGGGCTGCGTGCCGGCCGCAATTCGCAGCTCCTCGCGGCCGGCCAACGTGGGCACTTCGACCACGGCGCCCAGCGCGGCTTGCGAATAGGTGATCGGCAGGCGGCAGATCAGGTTCTGACCGTCGCGGACAAACAGCGGATGTTCGCGGACGGTGATGAAGCAATAGCAGTCGCCCGGCGGGCCACCGTTGGGGCTCGGATCGCCCTCGCCGGCCATCCGCAGCCGGGTCTGGTTGTCGACTCCGGCCGGGATGCTCACTTCGCGGCTCACGGATTGCAACACGACGCCTTCGCCGTGGCACGCGTCGCAGGGGTCTTTGATCGTCGTGCCCGCGCCGCGGCAGGCCGGACACGTGGTCTGCACACGGAAGATGCCGGTCGACTGGATCACCTGGCCCTGGCCGCCGCAGTAGCGGCACTTTTCCGGCTTGCTGCCCGGCTTGGCGCCCGAGCCCTGGCAATCGGTGCAGCGCTGATGCCGCTTGTATTGCACCTGCTTCGTGCAGCCGCGGGCCGTTTCGAGCAGGTCGAGCGACAAATCGCAGCGCACGTCGTTGCCGCGCTGTACGCGCCGGCCACCGCCACCCCGGCGGCCGCCACCGAACAGGTCGCCGAACACGCTATCGCCGAAAATGTCGCCGAACGCCTGGAAGATGTCGTTGACGTCGCTGAAGTGCGGCGCCCCGCCGCCTGGCCCATCGACGCCCGCATGGCCGTAGCGATCGTAACGCGCCCGCTTGTCGCCGTCGCTGAGCACCTCGTAGGCTTCGGCGCACTCCTTGAATCGCTTGACGGCGTCGTCGTCGCCCGGGTTTTTGTCCGGGTGATATTGAATGGCCATTTTGCGATACGCAGCGGCAATTTCACCGTCGCTTGCTGTCCGCGTGACGCTCAGCACTTCGTAATAGTCGCGCTTGGCTGCCATAGCTTCCGTGGCCATGTTCGTAACGCAAAGACTTACCCACTTACCATCATTCTAGCTCGTGCTGCAAGGGTCGCGGCCGACCTCGAAAAAACGGGCCACATGCCGGCTCGCGGCCGGCACGTGGCCCGTGGGATGCACGTTCTTGCAGTCGCGCTTTGTCTCGCCCGCGAGCTGCCGTTAGCGGACGCTCCCCTCGACGCGGGTCTTTTCCTTGTCGTCCTTGTCGAGGTTCGTGACCAGGGCCTCGGTGGTGAGCATCAGGGCCGAAATGCTGGCCGCGTTGCTCAGCGCGCTGCGGACCACCTTCAGCGGATCGATGATGCCGGCCTTGAGCATGTCGACGTATTCGCCGGCATTGGCGTCGTAGCCGACGTTGGTCGCCTTGCGGCTGACCTCGTCGACGACGACCGAGCCACGCAGCCCGCCGCAATTGTCGACGATCTGCTTCATCGGGGCGCTCAAGGCGTGCAGGATGATGTCCACGCCGATCTTTTCGTCGCCCTTGGCCGAATTGCGGGCCTTCTCCACGGCTTCGCGGCAGCGCAACAGCGCCACGCCGCCGCCGGGCAGAATGCCTTCTTCGACCGCGGCACGCGTGGCGTGCAGGGCATCTTCCACGCGGGCCTTCTTCTGCTTCATGTCGGCTTCGCTGCTAGCGCCGACCGAGATGATCGCCACGCCGCCGGTGAGCTTGGCCAGGCGCTCCTGGAACTTCTCGCGGTCGTACTCGCTCTCGGTGGCCTCGATCTGGTTGCGGATCTGCTGGATCCGGTTCTGGATGTCGGCCTGCTTGCCGGCGCCTTGCACGATGGTCGTGTCGTTCTTGTCCACCGTGATCTGCTTGGCACGGCCCAGGTGCTCGAGTCCCAGGTTTTCGAGCTTCAGCCCCAGGTCTTCGCTGATCATCGTGCCGCTGGTGAGCACGGCGATATCGCCGAGCATCGCCTTGCGGCGATCACCGAAGCCCGGTGCTTTGACGGCGCAGATATTGAGCACGCCGCGCAGCTTGTTGACCACCAGCGTGGTCAGCGCTTCGCCCTCGACGTCCTCGGCGATGATCAGCAGCGGCTTGCCGGTCTGCATGACCTTCTCGAGAATCGGGATCAGCTCGCGCAGGTTGGCGATCTTCTTTTCGTGGATCAGGATGTAGGCGTCATCCAGGACGCAGTCCATCTCGGCCGGGCGGTTGATGAAGTAGGGCGACAGGTAACCCTTGTCGAACTGCATGCCCTCGACCAAATCCTTGGTCGTTTCCATGCTCTTGCCCTCTTCCACCGTGATCACGCCGTCCTTGCCGACCTTTTCCATCACGTCGGCCAGCAGCTCGCCGATTTCCTTGTCGTTGTTGGCGCTGATGGCGGCCACCTGCGCGATTTCCGACTTGTTGGAAACGGGCTTGGCGATCGACTTCAGGTGTTCGATGGCCGCATCGACCGCCTTGTCAATTCCGCGGCGCACGGCCATCGGATTGCTGCCGGCGGCCACGTTGCGCGTGCCCTCGCGGAAGATGGCCCGGGCCAGCACGGTGGCCGTGGTCGTGCCGTCGCCGGCAATGTCCGAGGTCTTGCTGGCCACCTCGTTGACGAGCTTGGCCCCCATGTTCTCGAAGCGGTCTTCCAGCTCGACTTCCTTGCTCACGGTGACGCCGTCTTTGGTCACCGTGGGGCCGCCGAAGGATTTGTTGATGATCACATTACGGCCGGTCGGGCCCATCGTCACGGCGACCGCGTCGGCCAGCTTGTCCACGCCCTTGAGCATCTTGGCCCGGGCCTGGTCTTCGAACAAAAGTTGTTTCGCCACGATAATCGTTTCCTTGGATTGGAATGGTATGGGTGATGAACGGAGTGCCATCAAGCCGCGACCGGTGATCGCGGGGCGCGCCGAGCACGATTATCCGAGAACCTTGGCCAGAATGTCCGACTCGCGCAGAATCTTCACGTCGCGGCCGCCCACTTCCACCTCGGTGCCCGAGTACTTGCCGTAAATCACTTCGTCGCCGACGGCGACCGACAGCGTTCCGCGCTCGCCGCTATCCAGCAGCTTGCCGGGACCGATCGAGATCACGGTGCCGCGCTGCGGCTTTTCCTTGGCCGTGTCGGGCAGCACGATGCCGCCGGCGGTCGTTTCCTCGGCTTCGTTGGGTTCCACCACCACGCGATCATCCAGCGGACGGAGCTTCAAATCTTTGGCCATGAGTTCAATTTCCTTTTGAAAAGCGTGTCATAAAGCCGCGACCGTGGGCCGCGGAATGTTTACGTGTTGCCGGGCGAGCGGCTTACATCATGCCGCCCATACCACCCATTCCCATGCCGCCCATGCCACCCATGCCGCCGCCCATTCCGCCCATGCCACCGCCCATGCCGTGGTCGTGGCCGGCGTGGTCGCCGCCCTCTTCCTCTTCCTTGGGAATTTCGGTGATCAGCGACTCGGTCGTCAGCAGCAGGCTGGCCACGCTGGCGGCGTTTTGTAGTGCCGTCCGCACGACCTTGGCCGGATCGATGATGCCGGCCGCGAGCATGTCGGTGTACTGATCGCGATCAGCGTCGTAGCCTTCGTTCTTGTTCTTCAACTGCCGCACGCGATTCACCACCACCGCGCCGTCCACGCCGGCGTTCTCGGCAATGCAACGCAGCGGATAGTCGAGCACGTTGCGAATGATCCGGGCGCCCAGCTCTTCGTCACCGCTGACGTCGAGCTTGTCCAGGGCCTTCTCGCTGCGGATCAACGCAACGCCGCCGCCGGGCACAATGCCCTCTTCCAGCGCGGCTTGGGTGGCGTTCTTGGCATCCTCGAGCAGGTACTTGCGCTCCTTCATCTCGGTTTCGGTCGCGGCACCGCAATTGATCTGGGCCACGCCGCCGGCCAGCTTGGCCAGCCGCTCTTGCAGCTTCTCGCGATCGTACTCGCTGTCGGTCACCGTGATTTCGCGGCGAATCTGTTCGGCCCGGCCATCGATTTCGGCCTTCTTGCCGCCACCGCCCACGATCGTGGTGTTCTCGGCGTCGATGATCACCTTCTTGGCCCGGCCCAGGTCGGTCAGCTTGACGGCTTCCAACTGAATGCCGAGGTCCTTGAAGATGGCCGTGCCGGCCGTCAGCGCGGCCAGGTCGCCGAGCATGGCCTTGCGGCGGTCGCCATAGCCGGGAGCCTTGACGGCGCACACGTTGAGGATGCCGCGCATCTTGTTCACCACCAGGGTGGCCAGCGCTTCGCCCTCGACGTCTTCGGCGATGATCAGCAGCGGCTTGTTGGCCTTGCTGATGGCTTCCAGCAGCGGCACCAGGTTCTTGGCGCTGGAGATTTTTTCTTCATAGATCAGAATCTGGACGTTTTCCAACTCGACGGTCTGTGCGTCCTGGTTGGTGACGAAATGCGGCGAGAGATAGCCGCGATCGAACTGCATGCCTTCGACCACTTCCACCGTGGTCTCGGACTGCTTGCCTTCTTCGACCGTGATCACGCCGTCCTTGCCGACCTTCAAAAAGGCATCGGCCAGCACTTCGCCAATGCTCGCATCGTTGTTGCCGGCGATCGTGGCGATCTGCTTGATCTCGGTGCGGTTCTTTTCGTTGATGGGCGTGGCCAGCTTGCCCACCGCCTCGACCACGGCGGCCGTGGCCTTGTTGATGCCGCGACTGAGCGCCATCGGATCGGCGCCGGCCGCAATCATCTTCAAGCCTTCGCGGAAGATGGCTTCGGCCAGCACGGTGGCCGTGGTCGTGCCGTCGCCGGCCACGTCGTTGGTCTTGCTGGCGGCCTCTTTGACCAGTTGCGCGCCCAGGTTCTCGTACGGGTCGTCCAGCTCCACGTCTTCGGCGACGGTCACGCCGTCCTTAGTGACCTTGGGAGCGCCCCAGCCCTTGTCGAGCACCGCATTGCGGCCGCGGGGGCCCAGCGTGCTGCGAACGGCCCGGGCTAGTTTCGACACACCGGCCAACAGCGGCTGGCGGGCTTCGTCGTCAAAGACCATCTGTTTTGCCACAGTGATTTCCTCCTGTTGCTTCGTTAGTTCTTCCGACTAGGACGCCGACGCGAGTCACTGAAAACAGTCGTGACCCACGGCCGGCAGGCGATTGGCGAGTTTTGTGCGGTTACCCGTATTTTGGCAGACGGCAGCTTACAACCCCGGCCAACGCCTGGAGTGGCAGCCCGGAATCTGCGCGGCCGTGTTAAAGCAAGCGACGTGCCAAGAAGTTGGCGATCCGCCATAAGGCACTCGGGGAGTGTAGCTTATGGCATATCGTCTGTCCTCGGGCGTGCGATACGGGCCCCATCGACGCGAGGCGGTGTGCCAAAATGGCAGGAGTGGGGCCCCTCACCGGGTCGCTGGGACTCGGGTCCCGCGGAGGGCGAAGCGTGGCTATTCACGCGGGGGCTTTTTTCAGTCCTGCGATCTGAATCAACTCTTGCACCCCGACCCGCACGCCGGGCTGAATCTTTCCGAGGTCGGTATGCACTGCGAGGTATCGCCGCGCGTGCGCCGACCAATTCCCAATGTCCCGGGCTTCCTTCAACGCAGCCTTCGTATCGCGCCCAAGATTTAATCCCGCATGCCCCTTTTCACCGCATGCGCGTTCGACCAACTCCTTTAGCAGAAAGTAGTTGCCCACTCCGCCGCCGTCCTTGATTTCGGCTTCGCGCTTGCCGTGTTCATATGCCTCAATGATGAGTGTCTCGAGGAGCCGCCGGAGCATCACCGCGGCCGCATCATAGAATGCTGACCTGACACAGCCGTTGAGTTGCTTGCACACAGCTTCGATATACCCGCGGGTGCCCGCCCAGATTGCGTCGGGGATGTAGCCCGATGAGTGGTCCATCTCGGGCTGGATGCCGTCGATTCCGCAAGGCAGCCAATCGTGAACCAGCCGCCGTGAGCCGGGCTTGAGTGAGAAGCCGGCCTTCGACTCGTTTGCTAGTCTCGTCTTTCGAATTCCCGCCCCCAAAAGCGTCGAGTTGGGCCTGCCGACGTGATGATCATCGAGCACCTTGGCTAGGCACCCGGCCGTCAATTCGACGCCGGGCTGCGCGCGGTCGTGATACCACAGTACCATCAGCGCCTTTTCCGCGTTAGTCTTCTGGAGGCCCTTGACGTTCCGACAGAAGTCCTCAAGGGAAGTGTGCAAGGCTACCTCGTCCCCTTCTCGCCGTTGGCTGACGCCTTGGGCAGCTCGTGTTCAACGAAGTTGTCGCCCACTGTGCTCACTCGGATGCGTTCAATGTCGGTGAAAGTTAGCCACGCTTTGAATTTTTTCATGTTCCGAACCGTCCCTTTCAAGTCGGCGGGCACTGGCTTAACGACGTGCTTAAATGCCGTGAAAATATGGCCCGGCCCAAACTCATCAATGCCCATCACGTGCTGGAGGTAGTGCGAAAGAACAAGAACTTGCTCCATGTCGCTGCTGGGCGATTTTTCGCTGAAGAAGACTTTAAGTGGCGTCTTCCCGTTTGGCAAAAAGTCAAGGTGCGGCACCATCGCGACGCCCGCGTTTCGGTCAATTTTTTGCCCCTGCCCGCGCTTTCGTTTTGCGGCCGGCTGCGGGCCATACGTCGGGGCGGGATCCTCCGATGGGGTTGCGTCTGTTTGTTCGACCACCTCCGCCTCGACAAATGACGGACGCGCGTTGGCGTCGCCGTCAATTCCGACGGAGCTTTCCTGGAGAACCCGTGGCGGGAGGAGCACGGTTTGGGCCGGGCGGCCGATTGCGGCTGTCAGAGTGCGCATCAAGTCCTGCACACTCTGGCTGCTCCCATCCACCTCGGCGTAAAAGACTCGGATCTTACTTCGGTCCGAGCTCTGTT
Organism: Pirellulales bacterium; assembly: GCA_036268995.1. GTDB lineage: Bacteria > Planctomycetota > Planctomycetia > Pirellulales > PNKZ01 > DATATB01. The sequence goes on from DATATB010000040.1 coordinate 68,271, forward strand.
CGTGCTCATGCGTGCGTCGTCCCATCGCAACCTCCATTGGACCTGTGTTCTACAAACGACTGCCAAAGTTACTCCCGCGCGCCTTGGCAATGGGCGGCGGTGGAAAGCAGACGCCGTGCCGAACGATGTGCGCAAGACGCCTCGACGACATCGAAGGTTCACGCGGGTGCGAATTTACGAAATAATCCGCCGAGTGGTGCCGAGTTTGTGAAATAGTTCACAAGTGTCCAGTATGCCATTATGGCCGGAGGAAACTCGCTTCGGCTGCGCGAAATGGCAGCCGTGGGCAGGGCATTCGCAAGCGGCCGCCTGCGAAGAGACACCCGCGTACCAAGCCGGGCTCGTGGGGAATACACGGAAAACTCTACGCAATTTACGCATTCGTCCGTGCGCGGCCCCAAATCTGAGACCGGCGGCCCGGTTGGCTCCGCCTGGCCGGACCCTACGACCGATAAAGTTTGCAGACAGCCGCTTGCCGCCGTAATTGGCACAACCGGCAGATCCTTCGGCTGAACTGCTTGCGAATGCCCAGATCAAAGCTCCTATCGATCGTTGTGCTCGCCACGTTGCTGGCATGCATCGCGGGCTGCGGGATCTACGGAACAGCCATCACCGCAGGCAGCCCGGTCAGTTCATTCACCAGCGGGTTCGTGATGTTGCCCGCATATAAATACATGAAGGAGGACACGAAGGGCATCATTGACGGCGTGGCAACCTCGGCGAGTTTGCCGAGCGAGTCGGAAAAGAAACTTGCCGTTCACTACACCGTCCGGGCAGCCGACGGCTTGACGCTCGAACCGCTTACGCGCAAGCGATCGGTGAAGTTCTCCGGCGAGCAGATCGTACGGCTCGACGGCTCGATCGACTTGGGCAAGTATGGAAGGCTGTTAGTGGCCGGTCAGACGCTCGAACAGGTCGAAGTCGACGTCGCCGCGGCGGTCGAGGCCGTGGAACTGAAGCGCGTTCGCATTAGCGTGCGGTTGTCGAAGCCGGCCGACCACGTCTATTACGTGCTCGGCGAGGTCAACGCGCCGGGCGCCTATTTATTGTCCGGGCACGAAACGGTCATGGATGCGATCGCCGCCGCCAAAGGCCTCACGGAGCACGCATCGCCCTGCCGGATGATGCTCACGCGGCTGGCGCCGTCGCAAAGCGGTCAGACCGAGATTCCGATCTGCTACCGGCAGATCGTGCAATCGGGCGGCGCTGTGGGCAACGTGCAGCTCATGCCCGGCGACCGCATTTCTGTTCCCTCGCTATCGATCGTGGAGCAGGTGCTCCCTGCTTATCGAAACCGCTGCCCGCACTGCCGGGAAGCGCAACTGCCGGAGCCGGCAGCCTTGGACCCGGCCGCGTCCACGCCGATCGACACCCTGCCCGAGCCGCAGCTCGTGCCCGGCAGTTAGCCCACGGCCAAAAAAAAGCCGTGGCAAGCACTGCCATCGAGTTGCCGCTGGCTCTCGCGAAAAACTCAACGCGACCGCTACAGTTTCACATTGCTGGTGGACGATTCCCGCTCCCCGGCTCGCTTGGCTCGTGAGCCGTGCCCCGCTGCAACCGATAAAGGTCATAGAGACGGAACGACCGTTGCAATCGGCACGACTTGCAAGAGCTTCCAGCCCCCTCGACCGCCATGCCCAAGCCAACCGTGCTTTCGCTGCTCGTGGGAGTAGCACTGTTCGTGTGCATCGTCGGCTGCGGATCCATCGGCACGGCCGTGACTGCGGGCACGACGGCCAGTTCGTTTACCAGCGGCTTCACGCTCTTTCCGGCAAACAACTATCTGATGAAGGACACGAAAAACGTGACGCGCGGCATCTCGCGGTCGGCCAGCGTGCCGCGCGAGTTGCAAAAGACCGTCATCTCTCCTTACATTGTCCAGCCGGACGATGGTTTGATGCTGGAACCGATCACCACCAAGCCCGCCATCAAGCTCTCGGGCGAACAAACCGTCATGCCCGATGGCACGATCGACTTGGGCAAGTATGGGCGGCTGGTCGTTGCGGGCCAGACGCTGGAACAAATCGAAGCGGAAGTTGATGCGGCGGTGGGAGCGGTGGAGCACCACCCGGCTCGAGTCAATGTGCGGTTGTCCAAGCCGGCCAGCACCGTGTATTACGTGCTGGGCGAAGTCAACGCGCCGGGCGCGTATCCGTTGACCGGACGCGAGACCGTCTTGGATGCGATCGCGGCCGCCAAGGGCCTCACCGCGCGGGCCTCGCCGTGTCGCATGCTGCTCACTCGGCCCACGCAGCCGCAAAGCTGCCGCGTGGTGATCCCAATTTGCTATCGGCAAATCGTGCAATTGGGCGATACGTCGACGAATTATCAGCTCATGCCCGGCGATCGGGTGTTCGTGGCCTCGCAGTCACTTGCGGAACAGTTGCTCCCCTGTGCTCGGCGTGGCTGCAAACAATGCCGCGGCGTGCAATGCCCTTGCCCCGAGCCAACCAGCTTCGAAACGCCGCCCCTGCCGCCCAGCTACCTCCGGCCCGAGCAGCCGATTGTGCCCGACAGCCAACCCGCCGCGGAAGAAGTGCCCGCCGGGCCGGCGGATTAGAAAATTGCGGGAGCAACATCGCCGAGTGACCGCCGATCCATTGGCTACCGGTTGGCGTCAGCGGCCAGTAGCTGCCGGATTGCGGGGAGGAGGTGCTCCGGGACCGCGATCACGACCTGGCCGCGGCCGGCCTCGACGGCCGCCTCGTCCTCCGCAACCTGCTCCTCCTCGGAGAGCGCCTCAGACTGTTCGAGCACTCGCTTGACGCGGTCCGCGTCCCAACCCGGTGGAAACTTTTGTTCGGTCATCTGCCTTTCCTCCTGCGCCTCCGCCGCAACGCCTGAAGCGGCTTACCCCGCAGTTCGTATGCGCTGATTACGAAGATGCTCTGCGGCGTGTCGTCGGGCACGTAAATTACGCGAGGATACCTACCGGCCGCCGATTGGCCCAGCGCGTTCCTGCTGCCCTCAAATCCCTGCCGATCCTCTTGAGCGTGTCGAACGGCATGCTCAACCTCAGCCTCCGTCACCCCGTGCCCATAGATGTGCGGTAGGCCCGTCTCTGGATCAACGTAGTAACGGAACTCCATCCGGGGTGGCCTTCAACGGAGCCATAAGCAATTTTGCCACCGTTTTATTCTACCGCCGCGCACCATCCACCACCAATCAACAGTCCGAGATTAGGGCGGTTTGCTCGAAACGCGCCGCAACTCTCGACCGGCCCGGCTCGGCTCGCCGGGCCTACAGGGCCTACGGCCGGAAGTCGTCGTTGGCTTTGAGGCTGGCGGCGAAGCCGGCGAGCAGGTCGGCCGTGTGGTCGATGTCGTCTAGCGAAATCATTTCGACCGGGCTGTGCATGTAGCGGTTGGGAACGCTCACCAGCGCGGTGGCCACGCCGCCGCGGCTGACTTGCATGGTGTTGGCATCGGTCGGCGTGGCCCGGCCGCTGGCGGCAAGCTGGTAGGCGATGCTCTGTTTCTCGGCCACTTGGATCAGCCGCTCGACCACAACCGGATTCATGTTCGGCCCGCGATAAATCACCGGTCCGCCGGCGAGCTTGACTTCGCCTTCCTGCTTTTTGTCAATCGTGGGGCAGTCGGTGGCGTGGGTCACGTCCACGGCAATGCCGACCTGGGCCTGGACGCTGTACGAACTGGTGGCCGCACCGCGCAGGCCGATTTCTTCCTGGACGGTGGAGACCACCACCAGCGCGCAATCGAGCGGCCCGGCGCTGGCCCGGCGAAAGGCCTCGAGTACCACCCACAGTCCGCTCTTGTCGTCCATCGCAGGCGAACAGGCCGTGTTGTTTTTCAACTCTTGGTAAGTGAGTTCCAGTGTGATCGGGTCTCCGATCCGGACCACGGCCAGGGCATCGGCACGGTCTTTGGCCCCGATGTCGATCCACAAGTCCTTGAGCTTGGTCACTTGCTTGCGTTCTTCTTCAGTGAGCAAGTGGATCGGCTTGCGGGCAATGATGCCGGGCACCGGCCCGCTGGCGGTCCAAAGCGTCATTCGCTGGCCGATGAGCACCTGCGGATCCCAGCCGCCGATCGTCTGGGCGTAAATAAAGCCTTCAGCATCCACGTGCTGGACCAGCATGCCGATCTGGTCGCAGTGGCCGGCGAGCATCAGCCGCAACTTGCCGCCCGGATTCTTCACCGCGATGACGTTGCCGTGCAGATCGGTGCGGATTTCGTCGGCAAATTCTGCGAGATACGCCCGCACGTGCTCCTGCACCGGCCGCTCGAAACCCGAGGGGCTGGGAGTGGAAAGAATCCGCCGCAGTAGCTGAGTGCCTTTGTCGTCCATGGCCGTGATTTTCCTGCATCGGGGATCGGTCGTCGGTTCGTTTGCTCAATCCGATAGCGTAGGAACCCGCCGAGCGGCCGGCAAGCGCCTGCCCCCCGGGGTTCATTTGCAGCCGAAACGGTGATACGATGGGCTGCGATTGTTTTCCCGCGACCAGCGGTCGCGGCTTTATGGTGCGTTTCAACATTCGTGAGTACGGACTGGCACGAATCGTCCATGATCATGGAAAAAACCAAGGTCGCCATCGTCGGGTTGGGCACGGTCGGCTCGGGCGTGGCCAAATTGCTGCTGGACTATGGCGATCGCACCGGGCGGCATGCCGGCCGCACGCTGTGGCTGGAAGAAGTCGTCGTGCGCGACGTCAAGAAGGAGCGCGGCTGCGAACTGCCCGCCGGCATCCTTTCCAACGACCTGACGCGGATTACCCGCAATCCCGAGATCAAGGCCGTGGCTCACCTGGTGGGCGGTCTGGAGCCGGCGCGGAGCATCATGCTCAAGCTGCTCGAGAGCGGCAAGGACGTGATCACGGCCAACAAGGCCTTGCTGGCCGAGCACGGTCCCGAGCTATTCGATCGGGCTCGCGAGCTTGGCCGCTCGATCGCCTTCGAGGCTTCGGTGGCCGGCGGCATCCCGATCATCACCAATATCAGCCAGTGTCTTTCGGCCAACCAGATCGAATCGCTCACGGCCATTCTCAATGGCACCAGCAACTTCATCCTCACCGAGATGGAAGAGCAGGGAATGCCCTATAGCGGGGCCTTGAAAGAGGCCCAGCGGCTGGGCTATGCCGAAATGGATCCCACGATGGACGTCGACGGCAGCGACGCGGCCCAGAAGCTGGCGATCCTGGCCCATCTGGCCTTCGGCGCGCGCGTGCATTGGAACGAGATCCCACGGCGCGGCATCGACACGCTGGACGTGGCCGATATCAAGTACGCTCGCGAGCTGGGTTACCGCATCAAGCTGCTGGCGATTGCCCAACTGCTGGGCGCGAGCCTGGAGTTGCACGTTTCGCCGACTCTGGTCAAAAGCGGCACGCCGCTGGCCGAAGTCCGGGGCGCGTACAACGCGATCACGGTCCGCGGTGACGCGGTGGGTCGCCTGTTCTTTCACGGCCTGGGAGCCGGCCAAATGCCGACGGCCTCGGCCGTCGTGGCCGATATGATCGACACGGTCGTCGGACGCACGGGCATCACCTTTCGCACGCTCGAACTGTGGAGCCAGCGCGAAAGCCCCGTCTCGTCGCGCGACCCAGCCAACGTCGAGGGGCGATTTTACCTGCGGTTCCATGTGGACGATCGTCCCGGCGTGATGAGCGAGATCACTGGCGTGCTGGGCGACAACGGGATTTCGATCGCCTCGGTCATCCAGCACGAGCCGGACAAACGCGATGAGGGGATCGTGCCGCTGGTGATCATTACGCACGCGACGACCGAAGGCGCGACCGGGTCGGCCGTCGAACAGATCGATCGGCTCCCCTGTGTGCGGCCCGGCAGCGTGCGGATGCGCATTCGAGATTGAACGAGACACCATGAAATACGCCATCATCATTCCCGACGGATGTGCCGACGAACCGCAAGAGTCGCTGGGCGGCCGCACGCCGCTGGAGGCGGCCCGCGTGCCCAACATGGATGCGATCGCCGCGGCCGGAGTGGTCGGCCGGGCATCGAACGTGCCGGCCTCGCTGCCGCCCGGCTCCGACGTCGCCAATCTCAGCCTGCTGGGCTACGATCCCATGCAGTATTTCACGGGCCGGGCTCCGCTCGAGGCCGCGGCGCAAGGCATCGCGCTGGGCCCCGAGGATTGGGCCATCCGCTGCAACCTGGTGACGGTCGAAAACCAGCAGATGCGCGATTTCACGGCCGGGCATATCTCGACCGACGAGGCCAAACGTCTGCTGGCCACGGCCCAGGAACACTTGGGCAGCGAGCGGCTGGAGTTTGTCCCCGGCGTGAGCTATCGCAATCTGCTCCTGTATCGCGGCGCCGGCCAGAAGGCTCCCTTTTCGCGAGATACGCGAGCCACGCCGCCGCATGACTTGACGGACAAATCGGTGCTCGACGATTATCCGCGCGGGCCCGGCAGCGATCTATTCAATCATCTGATGAGCGAGAGCGTCGCGCTGTTTGCCGATCATCCCGTGAACGCCGCCCGGCAGAAGTCCGGCAAGCTGCCGGCCACGAACATCTGGCTTTGGGGCCAAGGACGTACGCCCGCCTTGCGGCCGTTTGCCGAAGTTTACGGCAAGCGCGGGGCGATGATCACGGCCGTCGACCTGCTGCGAGGACTGGCCGTGCTGCTGGGCTGGCAGCGGATTGAAGTGCCGGGGGCCACCGGCTATACCGACACCGACTATGCCGCCAAAGGCCGCTACGCCATCGACGCGCTGCCCAACACCGACATTATTTGCGTCCACGTCGAAGCCACCGACGAAGCCAGCCACGAGGGCGACTGCCAGGCCAAGGTTGCCGCCTTGGAAGCCATCGACGAAAAGATCGTCGGGCCGCTGCACGCCGCGCTTCGCGAGCAGGGCGAATATCGCATCTTGGTTTCGCCCGACCATCCCACGCCGCTGCGCACCAAGACGCACAGCCACGGCGACGTGCCCTTTGCGATCGCCGGCACGGGCATCCAACCCGATGGGAATCAGACATACGACGATCGCACCGCGGCCGCCAGCAATCTGGCACTTGACCAGGGCTGGAAGTTGATGCGATTTTTTCTAGGATCGTAAGAGTTGAATCCATGCCATTGATTGTGCAGAAGTTCGGCGGCACGAGCGTTGCCGATTGTTCCAAGATTCTGGCGGCTGCCCGCAAGGCGATCCGAGCGCAGCAGGAAGGCAACCAGGTGGTGATGGTCGTGAGCGCCATGGGCCATAGCACCGACGTGCTGGTGGATCTGGCCAATCAGATTACGGACCAGCCGCCGGCCCGCGAGATGGACATGCTGCTGTCGACCGGCGAGCAGGTGAGCGTGGCATTGATGGCCATGGCCATCGAGTCGCTGGGCAGCCAGGCGGTGAGCATGACCGGCGCGCAGATCGGCATCAAGACCGACAGCACGCACACCAAGGCCCGCATCCATTCGATCTCGACCGACACGATTCGCCGGGCGCTGGCCGCGGGCAAGATTGTGATCGCCGCCGGTTTCCAGGGCATCGACGAGGACTACAACATCACGACCTTGGGCCGCGGCGGCAGCGATACCACAGCCGTGGCCCTGGCCGCCGTGCTGGGGGCCGATGCCTGCGAGATTTATACCGACGTGGACGGCGTCTACACGACCGATCCGCGCATCCTGCCCGAGGCCCGAATGGTCAAGCAGGTGAGCTACGACGAGATGCTCGAGCTGGCCAGCGTAGGGGCCGGCGTGATGCACAGCCGCTCGATCGAATTCGCCAAAAAGTTCTCCGTGCCGATCCACGTGCGCAACAGCTTTGCCGATATTCGTGGATCGATGATTACGGCCCAGCCGGAGGCGCCGGGCCTGGCCGTGAGCGGGGCCACGCTGGTCAAAAGCGAAGCGCGAGTCACGATCCTGGGCGTGCCCGACAAGCCCGGCACCAGCCTGACGATTTTCTCCAAGATCGCCGCCAAGAACATTTCGGTCGACATGATCGTGCAAAACGTCGGCGCCGACAACAAGGCCGACATTTCTTTCACCGTGCTCAAAGACGATCTCAAGGCTACGTTGCGGGCCGTGAAGGAAGCGGCCGACGAACTAGGCGCGGAGGGCGTCTCGCACGACGACAACGTGTCGAAGGTCTCGGTCGTGGGGCTGGGCATGGCCACACAGACCGGCGTGGCCCAGAAAATGTTTCGCGCCTTGGCTGCCGCCGACGTGAACATCCAAATGATCACGACCAGCGAAATCAAGATTTCGGTACTCGTGGCCCGCGAGCAAGGACTGACCGCCCTGCGCACGGTACACAGGGTGTTCGAGCTGGACAAGCCACCCGCGGGCGTCGCCCCACAGGCTGGCAAGCCGGCTCCGCCGCCGATGGCGCAGCACAAGGCCGGCGACGCGGCCGCCGTGGTTGCCCGGCTGCAGGGCATGGAAGACCTGACCATCAGCGACATCAAGCTCGACGATAGCCAGTCGCGCGTCACGATCAGCGACGTGCCTGACAGCCCCGGCGTCGCGGCGCAGGTCTTCGAGCGGATTGCCGTCGGCGGCATTTTCGTCGACATGATCGTGCAGAGCTTCGGCCGGCAAGGCCGCGCGAATTTGAGCTTTACGGTCCCGCGCTCCGACCTGCAAAAAGCGGTGGACGTGGCCCGCGAACTGGCCGGGCGGCTGCATTGCGGGCCGGTGAGCAGCTCGCCGCGTGTGGCCAAGCTGTCGGTCTCGGGCATCGGCATGCGGAGCCACACCGGGCTGTCGATCCGCATGTTCCGCTCGCTGGCCGAGAGCGGCATCAACATCGAGATGATCAACACCAGCGAAGTGCGCGTGAACGTCGCCATCGACGGCGACAAAGGCCCGCAAGGGCTGGCCTGCCTGCAACAGGCATTCAGCGACGCCACGCGGTAGCGGGCGTGGATAATCGAGCGCCGGAATTCTCACGAATTCCGCTACCAATAAAGCGAGCGGCAAGCATTGGCTTGCCGCTCGCTGTTTTTTAACTGCCGAGGGATCGGCCGGCCTTACGGGGCGGGCACTTCGTAGACGCTGCGGCCGATGACGCCGTGATCGTCTACCCAGATCTGAGTGGTGCTGACTCCGAGCACGCCGTTGAGCTCTTCCTCGCTGGGCATGACCGAGCGGATCAATTCGATTATCGCGCGGTCGTTGTCCTCATCGCCGGCAGCCAAATCGGTAATCGTGACCAGCGCGGACCGCAGCGCTTTCACGGCGCGGTTCAAATCCGCGATCGAATAGCTCAGGCAGGGACGCGGCGGCAGCAATTCGCTGGCCCGTTGAAAGAGCTTGCTGCCGGCGAGGCTGGCCGAGCCGTTGGGTGGATTGCGAAGGTTTGACAACACGGTTTCGACCGTGTCGCTGCCGCCGCCGCCAGCCACGAGATAGCCCCGGCCGACGAACAATCCCAACCGAACCTGGCCCTGATCGACGCGGATGCCCGAAAAGCCCTGCTCTTCGACCAGCTCTTTTTGCATGAACACCGAGGCAGTTTGTACGATTCGCTTCCAGAGCGCCTCGTCGGTCAGACGCCAGACAAACACATTCGAACCGGTGAGTCCGGCCAGTCCCTCGTTGCCCGCCGCATCGGTCTTGCGCGGCGGCAGATCGACGCTCGCGTGCTCGTTGCCCATGCCGCTGAGCAGCGTGGCGATGTCGGTCTGCAACAACTGGTTGACCGTCAGTTCGGCTTGGTCGAATTTTTCGCGGGCGGCATCTCCACCCTGTTCGATGACGATGTGCTTGATGCGGCTGTAGGCCTTGCCCAGGTCAAAGCCGACCTGCGAAAAACTATTGATCTCGGCAGGCACCCAAGCCGGCGGCTGGCCAGAGAGCGTCTGCTGATCGAGCAGTCCCAGCAGGCCGGCGCGCGGCGAGGGAGCGCTGATGAAGGTGCTGGCCCGCAGCAAGGACTTGTCGAGCGTCATCCGCGAGACGACGAGCCCCAACTGGTTCAGGCCGCAAGCCTTGACGATCTGCTTAACCTGCTTCGCTTCCGGCATGTCCAGCAGCTTGAGCAGCGGGCGGAAATCGAACATCAATTCCACCAGCGGCAGACCACCGACCAGCGAGGACTTTACGCCGGGTGCCTCGAGGTAGCGCAGCTTGGGACCCGAGTCCTTGTCGTCGTGGGCCACGAGAAACCGCGCGAACACGTCTTTGAGCCGATCGCGGGCCGCCTCTTGGTTTTCGTCGGCCTTTTCGTCGTCGCCCGTAGGAATGACCACGCCATAAGCCGAAAGCAGCCGGCCGTCTTTGTTGGTCAGCAGGACTTCGATCTGGGGAAGATTGTCGAATTGGTCGATCGTGATCTTCGCTTCGCCCGGCTTGACTTCGACCTCGTCTTCTTCCACGTCGGGCGGCGTGATGGTCAACTGAATGACCTTCTGGCCGGCCAACTCGATGTCCGTGCGCTTAACCAGGTCCTCGTCCTTGGTGTCTTCGAGCACCTTGTCGAGCGCGGTCATCAGCCGGCCGGTGAGCTCGGCATCCGGCTCGAGCCAGGCGAGCACCGCCACCATCCGCGTCTCGCCCGAGGGGAGCAGCACGCCGAAGCCGGCTTCGCCTTCCAGCAGCTTGTAGCAGTCGTCGAGCTTGAGGCCGTATTCGCCCAGGGCCGTGGAGGCTGCTTCAAAGTCGTCGCCGCCGTCCTTGGCGGCCGCGCGGATTTTGGCAATCCGCCCGGGGTCGAACAGCATCGCGCCGAGCTTGGTTCGGGTGCGGAGCGCGTCGGCAACCTTGTTGCCCGAAGGAACGCGCACTAGCGCGAGCGTATCTTCGGGCAAGCAGGCCCAACTGGGCTTCGCCTCGTCGGCCCGCGCGGCCGAAGCCAGCGCGCCGATCAGGATTGCCGCCGTCAATAGGCGAGAGTGAAACCGTCCGTGCATCAGATGTCTCCCTTTTTTGGTTGTGGATTTGGCTGGGGATCGATCGAAAAACAACTTCGGCATGTTTCCGGCCCCTCGCCGTCCGCTCTTCCGCGAGGTCGAGACGGATCGTGGAGCAGTTATTTTTCAGCCGATCGTTGCTTGGGCTTGGCAGCCGGCTGCGAGGCGGCGGCCGATGTCCGCGTGGCGTGCGCCGGGGGCGGCAGGTACGTGACCCCATTTTGCGGCTGCGACGAATCGTATAAGTAGCTGTCGCGGTGGACGAGAAAATCGACCAGGTCCGAGGCCGGGATGCCAAAGGCCAGGCCATCGAACATCGTCGCGCCGGCGCACACGATGGCCACGACCTCGCCCCGCGCATTGAACAGCGGCCCTCCCGAGTTGCCCGGATTGATCGAGGCGTCGGTTTGCACCATCCGCAAATGCCCGATGGTGCGCGTCGTCGAGCTGACGATGCCCTGGGTCACCGAGCGCTCCAGTCCCAGCGGGTTGCCGATGGCGAATACCAGGTCGCCGACGCGCAGGTCGTCGCGGTCGTCGATCACCACCGGGGTGGGCAGCTCGCCGGGCAGTTCGCTGGGGTCCAACATCAGCAGCGCAATGTCGCGCATCGGCTGCAGGGCCAGGATCTTCACCCGTTTCAGCTCGTGCTTTTCGTAACCATGGCGCGTCGAGCGGAACATCGTGACCTGCACTTTGGTCTGGTTCTCGACGACGTGATAGTTCGTGATCAGATGGCCTTGCTTGCTGATCAGAAAACCGCTGCCGCGGCCCAGCGCGTTTTTCACCATCACCACGGCGTCGCCATAGCGCTTCACCAGCTCCGGCACGTCGGCCGCTTCCAGCCGGCCGGTGGTAAAGATGCCGCTGTCTTGCTTCGCGCCGGTGCGCTCGTCGACCTTGTTGCGGCGAATGTCGAGCACGCGCTTGGCCGGCACGTTGAGCACGTCGAAGCCCAGGTCGAGCACTACGCCTTCGGGACTTTCGCGCAGCAGGTTGGCCGTGATCTTCGATCCGCCCACGAGCGTGACGGTCACTTGTTCGGCCAGGCAAACCTGGCCGGCGGCCAGCACGCACACGCCGGCCACAAAGCCGCGAACGGCGTGGGCCAGACGGGCAGCTCGAACCACAGGCGCGGCCGATGGAACTCTCACCACGACGTTCATGGACCTGCATCCTTTTTCAGTGGGCCGGCGCTCCCTGTCAGCGTGCCGATGCCCTTTTCCAGTTGACCGCTGTCGGCGGCGAGGTAGATCAGCAGGCGATCCTGGCAGAGCAGCGCCAGGTCGGGCTGGCCGTCGCCGTCGGCATCGCAGCCCACGATGGCACGGGGCTCGGTGACTTGCGACTCGTGCTCGCCGCCGTAGGGATACGCCTGGTCTTCGAACACCTGCCACGAAACGATCGGCTTGAGCTCCTTGTCGCCGCGCACGAGCACCGTCAACTGATGCCGCTTGTCATCGCAGAGCACCACGTCTTCGTCGCCGTCGCCGGTCACGTCGGCAACCAGGAACCGGTGGATCGTGGCTTCCTTTACGCCGCTGGGCCGACCGACGCGCCCGTCGATGCTGTCGATCAGTTTCAATTCCATCGACTGGCCGCGGCTCAGCCGGATCACGCGGTCCTGATCCACGAGCATCAGGCCCAGCACCGGATCCAACGTCAAAAACGCGCCGTGCGGCAAGCGCAGCCGGTCCGTTACGCGGGCAATGCCGGCGTCGTCCGGTTCGAGCTTGTCGAGAAAGCCGCCGCCTTGCTCTAAGGCCCAGGCCCGGCCGCCGGCCAATGGCACGTATGCGCCGATGCGTTGGCCGTCGGGCAGCATGATCTGATCCGTGGGACGCAAATCGGCCGACAACCATTGCAGCACGCCGTCGGTCAGCCGGGCGGGCTTCAACTGGCCATCCACGTCGTACAACGCGAACTCGCCGAGGTCGACTTTCGACATGTGGGGCGGATCGGTCAGCGTGGTTTTGCCTTTTTGCATCTCGGCCAGGCGCGCGCCGCTGGCGTAGGCGTCTTGCACGAGCAACCGCTGGCCGCCCAGCCAGAGCACCTTTTCGGTTTTGGTGCCGATGTTTTTGAAGCGTGTCGTGGTCGCCGTCTTGGCCGTTTTCGGCCAAACGTGCAGATCCAGATCAGACCCGACTTGTTGGACCCACCAGATGGTCGAGCCGACGGAGTCCAGCGTCAGAATCTTGCGGCCGGTTTCGCCGCCGCTGGCTACCGGCAGAGCGCTGGCCACTGGCAACGCGTACGCCGTTTCGTGGGTTTTCGAAGTCGCGGCCGGCGAGGATGCATCGGAGCGCATGACTTCCGGATAGGTCAAGCGGCCCGAGTGCCAGGTGCTGACGTAGAGATCGGCGGCATCTTTAATCCACAGCAGCACGCTACCCGGCTGCGCCTGCGGAGCGACGAGGTTGCGAATCCCGCCCAACGAAGGAAAGCTCTGCTCGCCGAGCCAGCCGGTCTTGCTCAACTCGTGGACCCGCAGCCGCGGCTGGTTCGGATCCGAGGCCACCAGCGATGGCCGGCCATCGAGTTGCACGCCGCACCAGGCGGTTTTCGCGCCGCTGGGCATGGGCAACGATTCGTGGCGGCCCAGTTCGTTGGCATCGCCGGGCGCCATGGCGTAGCGCCGCAGCAGTCCGTCGTGCGTGCCGCCCAAGAGCAGCACTTCGGCCGGCAGCTTTTTCAATACGATCGCGCCGGCCTCTTGTACGGTGCGGTCGTAGAGGACTTGGGCAGGCAGCAGGTTGCCGGCCGCGTTCTCGAACCAGCGTACCGTTTGTCGTGGCTGCGACGACCACTCGAGTAGATCTTCGTCGCCATCGCCATCCAGGTCGACCAGCTTCCAATCGAGCCGGCCCCGGCTTTCGCGGGGCGAAAGCCAACTCGGACGGCTCCCTTTTTCCAAGTCGAGCGTCTGGATGCCTTGCTCGAAACTCAACAGCAACTGAGCGCGGCCTTTGTTCAAATGACGCAACAGCAACAGCGTTTTGCCAGTGGGCGCGCCGGGCAGCAAATCCCAATGCGAGCCCTTGCGCCAGCCGCCTTCGCCATCGCGCTCGTAAACGATCACCTTGTTGCCGGTGGCGGCCAGCACCAGCAGCTCCGGCCGCTTGTCGCCGTCGAGATCGTATACGGCCACGTCCGAAGGCAGTTCGTCCAGCGGCACTTCGCTGTGCTTCCAGTCGGGCGCCATCGGCAAATCGTTGGGTCGGTCGCGATCGGGCGCCGGCGCCGCGGTGCGTTTGCCCGGCGGCTGCCAACCGTAGAGATCCAACCGCGATTGCCGCGCATTGACCACGATCAATTGCTGCCGGCCGGTGCCATCCAGATCGGCCGCTTTGATCCGCTGCGGCAGGCCCTCCTGATGAATCACCCGCAAACCTTGCCAGCCGTCGAACGGCTCGGCGTGCTTCGCGGGGCGCGGCCTGCTGGAAGAATCACTGCCGGAAGATTTGCCGCCGGACCCGTCGCCGCCAGGATTGGCCCCCAGCGCGCAAAAGGCGCAGACAATTACGAATAAACGCATCACGGCGACGCCCAGGGTTAGGTCAACATTTCCGCCTCAAAGCCTAATGGGCGGGCGGCGGAAAATCAATCGGCACCCAGGTTTGACAGAAGCGGCCGGAAAAGGGCCCACCGGCGCGGCAGCGGAATTCGTGCGAATTCTGACGAACTCCGGTCGCTCACGCCCCCCGGCTCGCCAGATGATGGCGCTGTGTCGGAATTCGTGCGAGCTCCGTCGGCGCCGCAGGCGGCTGAGATTATTCGAACTGATAGTTCGGATTCTTAGGATCGAAGTCCTGATCCGTAAAGCCGTTGTTCAGCTTGAGGTTCAGGTACGTGTATTCTTCGGTCAATTGCGGCTCGCCGCCAGGCTCCTTCGGCCACTCGTAGGCCTCATACCGGATCGGCACGTTCAACTGATTGTCGACATAGATCCGGGCCATGTTGAACAGGAAGTAGTTCCGCTGCGTGGGGTGGATAACCTGAATACAGGTGCATTGGCGGCCGTTGATCTTTGCCCCCTCGAGCATCTTGACCTCGCACTCGCCGTACTTCATGTCGTGCTCGCCCACCTCGATTAGCCGCTCGGTGAGCCGGCGAATCCCCAACTGGGTGATCGGGTAACGATTGCCGGCCATCGCCAGCATGCTGTCCGGCTTTAACCTCACGGTCCCAATGAGCTTATGTCGCAGGCCATTGGGATGCGCGAGCAGGTTGCCGTCGTTGGCGCCGGCCACGTACAGGGCCTCTTGGCCTTTCACCTTGGCAGGCCCGAGAAAATACATGTAAACGCTGAACGGCTTATTGCGCACCTTGACGAAGGCGTATTCGTGGTCGTTGAGCACGCCGTCGATCCGCTCGCGTTTAACCAGCGTAGCCGAATAGTCCTGAATCTTATCCAGCTCGGTCAGGCCCATCCGGGCCCAACGCAGGGCCGGCGCCAGCGGATGTTCGCCGGGCTTTACCGTGAATAAAGGATTCTTGGCCGCGCCGCCGGTCCCAGCAGCGGCGGATTGCGCGTCCGCGCCATTGCCGGCCAAAGGGGCCGGTGCTTGTCCACAGGCCACGCTCGTCAAACACACCGTCGTCAGGCACACGAGTGCCAAGCTCAGTGGCGTCAAGCACATCAGCGTCGCGCCCAGTCGAGCGACCGGCAACCCGCAGCGGATTCGGCAGCGATTCATTCCCTGCATCACACGCGCTCCCTCATGAAAATGCCACGCCAAAAACTGCGGACCGCTTCCCGGTCGGCCTGTTTTAAGTAATGATCGTCCCCGCCAGCGCTGTCAATTATTACAATGGCTGGGTCCGTGCCAACTGGTGTGCGCACCGGCCGGCTCAATAGGATCCCAGGCGCGATGTCAGTCTAATCGCTACCAGCATTTTTGCAGAAGAGCAATTCCCGTGACCGCCGACCACTTCGAGCTGACCACCATCGTGTCGGCGCCGTTTGACGAAAACAGTTACGTGGCTTATCGCTCCGGCAGCCAGGAGTGTCTCATTTTCGACCCGGGCCTGGACCCGGAGCAGATTGTCGCGCTCGTTGATAGCAAGCAACTGACGCCAGCCGCGATTCTGCTGACGCATGGGCACGCCGACCATATTGCCGGCAATGCGGTGCTCAAGCAGCGCTGGCCGGAATGCCCGCTGATGATCGGCCGCGGCGACGCCCCCAAGCTAGCAGATCCCCGGCTGAATCTTTCGGCGAACCTAGGGTTGCCGCTGACCAGCCCTCCGGCCGATCGGCTTTTGGACGATGGCGAAGTTGTCCAGGCGGCGGGTTTCGAGTTGCTGGTGCGCGAAATCCCCGGCCACTCGCTCGGCCACGTGGTTTACATTTGGCGCGAGCACCGGCCGATGTACGTCTTCGGCGGCGACGTGCTATTTGCCGGCAGCGTCGGCCGCACCGACTTTCCCGACGGCAGTATGCCGCAACTGGCCAAAGGCATTCATCGCCATCTGTTCAGCCTCCCCGACGACACCATCGTCCTCTCCGGCCACGGCGAACCGACGACCATCGGCGCAGAGAAGGAGTCGAACCCCTTTGTCGGCCGGCCAGCGGGATGGAAGGGAAAGGATGAAGTATGAAGTATGAAGTATGAATGCCGGAGCTGGCCCCAGCTCCCAATCCCATTCGTCATTCCTACTTCCGCATTTTCTCACGCACCCGGCACCGATCCGGTGAGGCCGACGAAGAGCAGCGTCGACAAGATCCAGCCGGCCATGATGTGGAACCACATGTAAGCGCGCAGCAACGAGCCGGTGGTCACGCTCGAGGGGCCGAACCAGACCTGGTCGCCCAGCCGGGCATTGGGGAGCCAGTAGTCCGCCTGGTCGAGGCTGATCAGCGGCGTGAACATGTCCAGCGAATACATAAAGGGCTGCAAGGCGGGATAAAAGTCCGCGATCTTCGAACTCGCGCCCGGATGCGAATAGGCTTCGGCCTTGGTGGGCGTCATGATTCCGACGCTGGCGCCCCAGCCGAACAAGGCGGTGCCCAACAGCACCACGGCCACGCTCAGCCATAGCGCCCGCCAGGGCTTGTAGCCATAGCCGATTAGCGGCCCGAACAGCCGATACCAGGGCACCTCCGACCAACTCAGTCGCGTACGCTGCGCACGATCCAATTCCTTGGCGTACAGAATCCGCTTGGCCTCGTCCGTATAGCCATCTTTGCGCAACACGGCCGCCAGTTGCTCGTAGGGCTGCGGGCGGAAAGGCGTCGGCGGTTGCAGCCGTAGCCAGGCGATGCGCTCGGCCGAATTGACCGCGGCCCGCTCGTCCATTTCGTCGTAGGTCAGTCCGTGCAACAAGAGTTTGCCGGGCTTCGGCCAACTGGCCCGCTCCATCCACAGCGTGCCGACGTGGGCCGAACGCAAGTCGAGTGTCGCCGACGCCCGGTCGCGGATGCCGCTCCACACGAAGTAGCCCGCGATCTGCGCACCGGGCAGCGCCACTCTTCCTTCAGCCGCAAATCCCGAGCTGAAAAACACATTGCCCTCGACCTTGAGCCGGTCGGCCGAAAGTGCGTCGCCGCCCGGAAACACGAACGTCGCGTCCGCACAGTTGATGCTACCGCCCACCTGGGCGCCCGGCATGCGAACCTGGCCATCGGCCCGAAAGCCGTCACCGAGCGACACGCTGCCCTGGATCTTGCAGCCGTCGGCCACCAGGGCTTCGCTGCCTGGATTGAAGAAGTGGCCGCGGTCGCAGTCCAGGCTGCCGCCGATCTGGGCCCCCGCCATGCGCACGCGGCCCGTACACTTGAAACCGGCACGCAGAAATACGCCGGCCTCGACCTTCATGCCATCGGCGCTGATCCGTCCCGTCTGGCAGCCCGAGAGATTCAAGGCGTGGATCTCAGCCCCCAGCAGGCTGATGCCGGCGGGCAGGTCGCAATTTTCGAAGTACAGGGCGAACACGATATTGGTGGCTTGCAGATCAAGCCGGCCTTCGATGTGAGCCCCTTTGATGCCAATACCGCGATGCGTGACGAACTTGCCGCCTTCGGTCGCTAGCCAGGCGATGCGGTCGGCGCGCAGAACCCGCTCGGTACAGTTTGCTGAAACCAGCGCGATGTTTTTCAGCGAGGCCCCACTTTGCGAAGTGCCGCTTGGCGAAGGACCGCTTCGCAAAATTCCGCCTTGCGAGATGCCACTCTGCGATAGGCCACTCTGCGACGGCGACTCATCGCCGATGGCTCCGGAAAGCACATGGTGCGGATCCGAACTGCCGTCGAGCGTCGCCGCGCGCGTCGAGAAGTCCGGAAACTGCCCCTCGACGACTGCTTGAAACAGTCGAACTTCGGCCGCGTTCAATTCGCCGAATTTTGACCTCGCCAATTCCAGCAGCAAGTCGCTCATGAGGTCGTCCCCGGATGTTCCGCGGCACACCGTGGATGGAGTATACCCCCACGACGTACGGCGGAAAATCTGCCAGCCAGGGGGTAAAACGAAAGCCGTCCGGTTTCGTTACGGCGTCCCAGATTAGCCGGCACATTCATGTGCCGTCTCAGGACTACGCGCGTCAGCCCGCTTCGCGATGTTCGCGGGGCGCGAGCGCCGGCTTCATCAGCCAGTGCGGGGCGGGAATAATGCTGGGCAGCGAAGGCGATTGCGAGGGCAACGACGAGGCGGGTTGAGTTTTCTTTAGCCGCGCCAAGATGTCTTCGGCCACGGCGATGGCGTTGCGCCCTTGAACGCCCGACACGCGCGGCAGGCTGCCGGTGTGAATGGCCCGGGCGAAATCTTCCAGCTCGGCCGTGATGGCGTCGGCCGGCGGTGCTTCGATGTGCTGCACGGCCAGGTGCTGGCTGAAGTTGGCTTTGAATTCTTGCGTTTCGGCGGGGCCAAGCTGCTCGATATTGAACTGGCCGCGGCGGAGCGGTTCGCTTGGGTGTGTCAGGATTCCGCTGCGCGCCGCCAGATCGAGATTGGCCAGGCAGCCGCGCGACCAGATGCTTATCGTCCGCGCCGGCGTCGGGTGCAGCCGCGAGGCGGTGAGGCTGGCGACGGCGCCGTTTTCGAAAATCAGCCGGGCGTTGGCGAGATCTTCATGGCGACCCAGCAGTGCCAGGCCCGTGGCTTCGACACGGCGCAGCGGCGAGTCCACGAGCGACAGCGTCAGGTCGATGTCGTGGATCATCAGGTCCAGCACCACGCCGATGTCGGTCGAGCGGAAACTGAACGGCCCGCAGCGCGTGGCTTCGATCACGCTCGGAGAATCCAGATGCGGCAAGGCCACGGTCCACAGCGGATTGAACCGCTCGACGTGGCCCACCTGGAGCACGACGCGCGAGCGATGAGCCAGGTCTACCAGGTGATCGGCTTGGGCCAGCGTGGGCGTCAGCGGCTTTTCCACCAGCAAGTGGATGCCTCGGCCGAGCAGATCGGCAGCGATGGCCGCGTGCGCAGAAGTGGGCGTCGCGACGATGGCCGCGTCGACTAGCCCGGCCAGCTCGCCATGATGGGCCAGCGCCCGTGTGGCATAGCGCTCGCTTGCTTCGCGCCGGCTGGCCTCGGCTGGATCTACGATGGCGACCAGTGAAAACTGCGGCAAGCCAGACAGGAGCCGGGCGTGAATCCGCCCCAAGTGGCCGGCACCGACGACGGCGATGCGGATCGGCTTCACGCCGCTCTCCTGCTGCGCTCGCGAGCCCGGCCGTGTTTGCCTTGTTGCTGCCCACCGACAAAGCTCAGCAGTTCGGCGACCTGCGGCAGAAGCTGGTTGTTGCCGCGTAGAATATCGCGGGCGTGGTCCAGGCCGACCTTGGCGCGATACAGCAGGCGATGGGCTTCGGCCAGGCAGTCGATGGCTTCGCTGGAGAAGGCATGCCGCTTGAGCGCAACGAGGTTGATGCAGCGCGGGCGCGACGGATGGCCGTCGACGAGCATGAACGGCGGCACGTCGTGCAGCACGCGGCTCAGGCCGGAGACGAAGCTGTAGCCGCCCACGGTGGCATAGTGGTGTACGGCCACGCCGCCGGAGAGCGAAGCATAGTCGTGGATGTGCACATGGCCGCCCAACAGCGTGCCGTTGGCGATGATGATGTGGTCGCCCAGGCGGCAGTCGTGGGCCACGTGCGAGCAGGCCATGAGGTAGTTGTGGCTGCCGATCGAGGTGATGCCGTCTTCTTTTTCGGTGGCGCGATTGATCGTCACGCCTTCGCGGATCGTGTTCGAGTCGCCGATGATGACTTGCGTGTCGCTGCCTTGGTAGCTCAGGTCCTGCGGCTCGCCACCGATGACCACGCCGGGAAACACGTGGTTGTGCCGGCCCAGGGTGACGCGGCCGCGGACGGTGACGCCGTTTTCCAGCCGAGTGCCCCGGCCGATCCGCACGTTGGGTCCGATGCAGCTATAGGGGCCGATTTCCACGTCGTCGTCGATTTCGGCTCGCGGGTCGATCGTGCAGTGCTCTGCGACGTACGTGGCCATGACCGTTGCTCCGGCAATGCGTGTAAAAAAATGCGTCCGTTTCGGTTGACCGCAGTAGTTTCAGGCGCTGCGCCGCCGTGCTCCCAGGACTTCGCCTTCGGTCAGCAAGATACGCACCAGGTCGGCGTTCAAGCGATGCCCACTGCGGTACGCGACGAAATGCCCGATCAAGTCGCAGCCGGCCAAGGACAGGTCGCCCACCAGGTCCAATGCCTTGTGCCGCACGCACTCGTCGTGAAAACGCAAGGCGTTGTCGATCGGTCCGTGGGCGTCGAAGATCAACAGGTCCTGGGCCGTAACGCGGCCGCCGAGCCCTTGCGCCAAGAGCCAGTCCGCTTCGCTCTTGAGCATGAACGTGCGGCTGGGGGCCAGTTCGCGGCGGAAACTGTCGGGCGTGACCGGCAGCGTCAGCGTCTGCTTGCCGATCGAAGTGTGCGCGCCATAGTCCAGGTGAAATTTCAGCGACAGCCCCCAACTCGGCGCGGGCCGCGCCTCGACCCAACTGTCGTCGTTGCCCAGCCGTGTGACCTCGCGGACGACCAGGGCCGAACGCAGAGACTCTTGCTCGACAAAACCGGCGTCGCTCAAGGCCTCGGCATAGGGCAGGCTCGAGCCGTCGCAACCGGGCATTTCGGCCGCGCTGGTTAGCACCTCGCAGTTGTCGACGTGCAGCCCGCCCAGTGCGGCCATGACGTGCTCGACCATTTCGACGCTCGCGCCGCCGAATCGCAGCGTGGTGCGGCGTGGCGTCTCGATCCGGTTGCCCACTACGGCCCGAATCCTTACCGGCCGCTCGAGATCGGTACGCACGAACACAATGCCCGTGTCGGCCGGGGCCGGGCGGAACTCGACGCGAACGTCGCGGCCGCTCCAGTAGCCGAAGCCTTCGACCGCGACGGGCCGGGCGATCGTGCGCTGTTGCCTGGGAGAATACATCAAGAGTGTCGAGCCATCCTCTAACGAGCGGTGCATGGCGACCAATGCACTAGCACGTGACGGGTAAGGGACTGCGCACGGCTGCCGCGCGGCGCGCCGCGATGGACAGGTTCTCGATCTTCCGGCCGCCGCGCCAATTAGCGGCGCGGCAGTCCCTGCGGCGGCAACGGCTGGCCAGGTATCTGCTGGTTCGCGTTGGAGTAACCGCCCGCCTTCGGCTGATAGGAATTCAGCTTTTCGAGGATGATGGGCGTGATGTCGATCGATCGATTGTAGTAGATCACCGACTTGTTGAGTTCCTTGAGCACTTCCTGCGGATCGTTGCGGTCGATCGGGTCGCCGTTGAAACGCAAGACCAGTGACACGCCGGCCGTGTCGCTGTAGTACTTCACGCAGTCGATCACTTCCTGGTAGACCGTGTAATAAATCTTGGCCTCTTGCTCCAGGAAGTTCTTCTTCTGAATGTTGACCTGCAGGTTCAACTCGGCGGCCTTCTTGGCCAGCTCTTCTTCCAAGGCGCGGTATTCCGGCGTGCCGCGCTTGTACTGCTCCAGCTTCTGAGTGAGCTGCTGGTAGGCTTCGCGATCGCCCTTGAGGGCGTTCTCGGCCGCTTCCACTTCGCGGCGCATGTCGTTGCTCATCTGCTGGAACCGGGTATGGTTCTTGAAGATGTAGGTCAGATCGAGGATGGCGACCACGGGGGTGCCGTGATGCGGCGCCTGCTGGGCCAACGCCGCCGTTGCCCACGGCAACAACAGCGAGGTTAGCGGCACCAGAGCGGCCACAAGATTGGGTCTTTTCACTTTCGCGCTCCTTGCTGGCTCGGCAGCGTCTTCCTTGACGTATTCGCCCGCCGGACTCGCTGCCGACGGTGTGCCGAAATGGACTTGATTGCTGTTAAGAAGGGGGGCCAAAACGCGGGCGGTATTGTGCCGAGAAGCGCCGCGCGCGTAAAGCCCAGAAAACGCCCTTCTCAGAAGCCATCGCCCGGAGGCCAAAAGTCGCTTGCCTGCCGCTGATTTACGGCAAAAACGCCGGAACCAGTTACCGCGCTGCTGGCGCCGTGTGTTCGCCGGCAACCGCCTCGCCGCGGGCCTCGACCATCGCGCGCAACTCGGCAAGTTCCCGTCGTAGGGTTTCCACTTCCCCCACGAGCGTGGCCACCTGTGCGCGGATGTTCGCGGCGTCGTCTGCCCGAAGATGGCCGGCGCCAGAGCCCGTCGCAGCGGCCGGAGGTTGCAAGCTATCGGCGGCGTGGGGCGCCGGCTGATGCGGAGCGACGTACTCGGCCCCCGCGGCCGATGGGGCTGCCGCCGCGTTGTCCAAGGCCCCCTGTTCGGCCCGCAAACGCTCCAGCTCGCGCGGTTCATAGAGCGCGTGCGTCACCACGTGGCCGCGCCCCTCGGGCGTGAGCGCTATCACCAGGTGCTTGGCCTTGAGCGACGTCAGAATCGGCCGCAGCGCGCTCAGATCGGTAATTGGCTCCATGCGCGCGGCCCGGCCTCGCAGTTCGCCTTCGGTCTGCTGCCCGCGCAGCAACAGCTCGGCCATGACGGCCAGTTCGACCTTCTCGACGCCGAGCCAATCATACAAATAGTGCCGAAAACGCGGCACGCGGCCGCCACCCTGGACTTCGCCCACGGCGCCCAACTGCCTCAGCCGGTCGAGCGATTCCTGCACGTCGTCGGCTTGCAGATTCATCACCGGAAAGCGGTTGTTCTTCTGGTTGGCGGCGGAGGTAATGGCGTTGACCGACATGGGATACGCGTCGGCCGTCGTTTTGGCCTTCTCGACCAGCACGCCCAGCACGCGGCGATCGATGGCCGAGATCGGCCGCCAGCGCGGAGCCGCCGGAGTGGCTGGGGCGGTATCGGACGTACTCATGCGACTGCCTTTCACGCCTGAGACAGGATGCCATGCAGAATCACTTCCACCGACGTGCAAACATTATGCCCCTGCCGGCCACACTCGACCAGCCACCCGCCGCCAGCAGAGCCAGCAACCGTGGGCAGCATCGGTCCCGATTTACCCGTAGCGGAATTCGTGAGAATTCCGCACTCGCTCGAAAAGGATCTGAACAGAAGCTCGCGAAGAGCGCGAAGAAAGAAACGAAGAACGATTGGTTCCGCATTTTTTCTTCACCTTCTCCTCGTCTTCCTGCTTCTCCTTAGCGACCTTCGCGACCTTCTGTTCAATTGCCTTTGTTTTTTCCCGATCCGCGTCTATCCGCCGGCCCCGAACTTTTCCAGCGCCAGTTGCTTGACCGCTTTGAGATCGAGCTTGCCGGTGCCCAGCACGGGAATGGCCTCGACCTGCACAAAACTGTCCGCCGCGGGAATCCACAAGTTCGGCAGCCCGGCGGCGGCCAGCTCCTTGACCAACTGCTCCGGCCGCTTTTCCAAGGCCGTGTGCACAACCACCAACCGCTCCCCCTTGCGCTCGTCGGGCACGGCCGTCACGGCCAGCCGCACTTCGTCGCCGACTTCGCCGATCAGCCCTTCGAGCGTTTCCTCAATCTTCATGTGCGGCACCATTTCGCCGCCGATCTTCGAGAACCGGCTTTCGCGGCCGGTGATGGTGATAAACCCATCGGCATCGAGCATCGCCACGTCGCCGGTCATGTACCAGCCGTCGACCAGCACCTTGGAAGTCACATCTGGTTTATTAAGATAGCCTTGCATTACGTTGGGGCCGCGAATCCAGAGCATGCCGGCCTGGCCGACGCCCAAAGTGGCTCCGCTGTCCAAATCCGTGACCTTGGCCACCACGCCGGGCACGGCCCGACCCACGGTGCCCTCTTTGCTGACCACCTGGCCGGCACTGGGCGCGCGGCTGGCCGGAATATTCACGGCCACCAGCGGCGAGCATTCCGTGGCCCCGTAACCCTCGACCGGCCGCACGCCGAACCGCTCTTCGAACGCGGCGGACAAGTCCTTGGGCAGCTTCTCCGCTCCGGCCACCACGACCTCCAGCGAGGCAAAATCTTCCGGGGCACAGCGCCGCAAATACGACCGCAGGAACGTCGGCGTGCCGATCAGAATCGTCCCCTTGTGCTCGCGCGTGAGCTTGCCCACCTGGTGCGCATCCAGCGGGCTGAAGTGATACGCCCCCTTGGGCGCCAGCGTCAGCACGGTCCACACCGTGACCGTATAGCCGAAAGAATGAAAAAACGGCAGAATCCCCAGCAACACGTCGGTTCGCTTCAATTGGATGATCTCGTCGATCGCTTCGACGTTCGAGCCGATGTTCTCGAAGCTGAGCATCACGCCCTTCGGGTCGCCGGTCGAACCCGAGGTGAAAATAATCGTCATCACGTCGTCGGGCCGCAGTCGCGAGAGCCCCAGGATCCGCTCGAGCACCGCAATGGGCGTCAGGTACGCCAGCGCCGCGGCCGCGAGTTTGTCGCTGGCCTTGATGCGCGGCAGAAAGTCCTCCAGAAAAACTAGATCGGTGCCGAGGTCGATCTTAAGTTTGTCCATCACCTTGCGGCTGGTGAGCACGTGGCGGATGCCGCACTGCTGGATGCACGATTTGAGGATGGTTTCCGAAGCGGTGTAATTCAGATTGACCGGAATGCGGCCCATCAGCGTCAGGCAGGCGTTGACCACTACCGCCGCGGCCGAAGGGGGCAGCAACACCGCGACGAACTTTTCATCCGCCGCCAGCACCTCGCGCTGGAGTATGCGCCGCAGTATTAGCGAGCGGAGCAGCAGGGTTCCGCCCGAGAAATCCGTCCCGGTCGAATCGGCGACTTTCGAGCGGAACAAGCTGCGGCGGCACTCGCGCAGCATCAACTGGGGCAGCAGCAAGCGGGCAGGTTTGTGCGGTTCCAAGGTCTTCCGGCTCCGTCGAGGCTCTTGTTCTGGCGGCGGCTGGCAAACCGCTCAACATACCCACACGGCCCGCCGCGAGGTAGCCGGGGCGAGTGGCCGGCCCGGTGCGGCCGCACAAAACTCTTCCTGGTAGCGGAATTCTCACGAATTCCGCTGCCGGCACGACGCGGCAAAAGTAATTGCTCATTTTCGTGAG
The DNA here is from genome assembly GCA_036268995.1 of Pirellulales bacterium. Lineage (GTDB taxonomy): Bacteria > Planctomycetota > Planctomycetia > Pirellulales > PNKZ01 > DATATB01. The sequence goes on from DATATB010000040.1 coordinate 93,526, forward strand.
CCGTAGCTGGGCGAGAAACGGGTCTCGCTTTGCGAATCGTCCGCTAGCGAGCGACTGCACAGCGGAGTGTGTCTGCTACTTTGGACGATGGCGGAGGGGCAACGGGTGCCACTGCTGGCTTGTCCAGCAGTGCCGACGCTACAAGCGCGGCAACCCTTTCACGCTTGTTTTTGTCAGGGCTCGCCACTGGCCTGCCGGCGGGTTGCGCCGATGCCCTTGCCTTGGAACGACGCTATTTGGTCGACCCTCGCACTGCTGGACAAGCCAGCAGTGGCACCCCAAAACGTTTCCGTATTTGAGAAAAGCTACACGAGCGTGCGGCGGGACTCTCGGTCCGCGACCGGCGGTCGCGGCTTAATGGGGCGGGGATGGCGATGGAACTGAATTGGCGTTTCGTTCCGCCCGACGAGCGGGCTTGACACGACAAACAAAATCGCCAGAATGCCCGCCTCAATTCGGACCGAGACCCAAGCGGTCCGCAATTCAGAGCTTTTTGCATGCATACGGCGACGGCATGGAGGCCTTCCGCCATGGCAGATTCTGCCGCACGCGGCCACGGCATCAGCTTGCGGGAATTGTTTCCCGACGCCGAGATTCTCGGCGCTGAGGATGTCCGTGTTCGCAGCTGCGCGGTCGATTCGCGGCATTGTCGCGAGGGCGATCTGTTCGTGGCGGTGCGCGGCTCGCGAGTCGATGGCTGCGAGTATGTGCCCCAGGCAATCAGTGCCGGTGCGGCGGCCGTGCTTTCCGATCGCCCGCTGCCCGATTGCCCGGTGCCGGTGTGCCTGGTGAACGAAATCAACGATGCTTGCGGGCGGCTGTGCCAGGCCCTGGCCGGAAATCCCAGCCGGCGGATGAAGGTCATCGGCATCACCGGAACCAACGGCAAGACCACGACCAGCTACCTGGTCGCCGGCATTCTGAACGCGGCCGGCTACCAATCGGGCATTGTCGGCACGCTGGGTTATTACGACGGTGCGGAAGTCACGCGGGCTCGTTGGACGACGCCGCCGGCCCACGTGCTGGCGCCGACCTTGGCGCGTCTGGAAGCCAACGGCTGCACGCATGCCGCGATCGAAGTCTCGAGCCATGCCCTGGCCCTGGGACGCATCGCCGGTGTCGAGCTGGATGCTGCTTGCGTCACCAATGTGAGCCACGATCATCTCGACTTCCACCATTCGCACAGCAACTATCGCCGCGCCAAGGCCCGGCTGTTCGAGCACTTGGCCCCAGAAGGATTTGCGATCGTCAATGCCGACGACCCGGTGGCCCTGGCGTATCTCGACCGCGTGGACGGCCCGTGCCTGACCGTGGGCCTGGATTCGCCGGCCGAGCTCAGTGCCACACCGCTGGAGCGGTGCCGTAGCGAACAGACGTTTTTGCTGTCGATGGGCGACGAGGCCATTCCGGTCCGCACCCCGCTCATCGGCCGGCACAACATTTACAACTGCCTGATGGCGGCCGCCGTCGGTTTTACCTACGGCATCGATCTGCACACGATCGTGCGAGGTTTGGAGGCGATCGATCGCCTGCCGGGCCGGCTCGAGCGGTTGGAGTGCGGCCAGCCGTTCGGCGTGTTTGTCGATTATGCCCATACGCCCGATGCCTTGTCCGGCGTGCTGGGGACGCTGCGCGAAGTCACGGACGGCCGGTTGATTTGCGTGTTCGGCGCCGGGGGCGATCGCGACCGCTCGAAGCGGCCGTGGATGGGACAAGCGGTCGACCGCGCCGCCGACCTGGCCGTGGTCACCAGCGACAATCCACGCAGCGAAGAGCCGCGCGACATCATGGCCGAGATCATGCAAGGCATTCGCCGCCCCGAACGCGTGCAGGCGATTGTCGACCGGGCCGAAGCCATTCATTTTGCCTTAGCCCAAGCCCGAGCGGGTGATTGCGTGCTGATCGCCGGCAAGGGTCACGAAGATTATCAAATCATCGGAAAGCAAGTGTACGAGTTCGACGACCGCGAGGTGGCTTGCCGCTGGCTCTACGAGTCGGCCGAGCGCCCGCTGGGATATCGAGCCAGCGCCTGAACCGATTCACTGTCCATCGCTAAACGACCACGGATTGCCATGACTCGCATGACGCCCACCCAACTGCTCGACGCGACCTCCGGACGCTGGCAGGCCAGCGCGCCGCCGGCCGCCGATGAGCCGCTGTCGGGCGGGTTCGTCATCGACAGCCGCGAAGCCGGCCGGGGCGACGTGTTCTGGGCGCTTGGCGGCGCTCGCACGCACGGCGTCAAGTTCGTGGCCGAGGCGTTTGCCCGCGGTGCGGCCGGAGTGGTCACCGATCAACTGCCGGGCGAAGTGCCGCCCGACAAGTTCGCGATCATCGTCAACGACGCGGTCGAGGCCCTGGGTCATGCGGCTGCCTGGCGGCGCCGGCATTTTGACGGCCGCGTGGTGGCCGTCACCGGCAGCGTGGGCAAGACCACGACGCGGCAACTGATCGACCAGGTGCTCGGCCGTTCGCTCAAGGGTACGGCCAGCCGCCGCAACCATAACAATCATCTGGGCGTGCCACTCAGCATGCTTGCCTGGTCGGCCGACCAGGATTATGCCGTGCTCGAACTGGGCGCCAGCGCCGTCGGCGAAATCGGCGCGCTCGCCGAATTGGCCGCTCCGCACGTCGGTGTCATCACGCGCATCGGCGAGGCGCACCTGGCCGGCTTCGGCAGCCGCGAGGCGATTCTTTCGGCCAAGGCCGAGTTGCTAAGCTGCCTGCCCATGAGCGGCGTGGCCGTGCTCAACGGCGACGATTCGCAATTGCGGCGACTGGCCGTTCGGGCCGGCGTTCGCGCCGTGTGGGTCGGCCGCGGGCTGAACAACGACATCGCGGCTACGCGCATTCGCAGCTCCAATGGACAGCTCGAATTATGCGTCGACAAGCAACCGCTGCGTGTGCCGATCTGGGGCCGGCATCACGTGGTCGGCGTGCTGGCGGCCGTGGCCGTCGGCCGCGAGTTCGGCTTGAGCGACGCGGAGATTGCCGCCGCACTGGCCGAGTTCCATTGCCCGCCGATGCGCTGTGAAGTCAGCGGCGTGCGCGGGGCGACGCTGATCAACGACGCTTACAACTCGAATCCGACGGCGATGCGGGCCGCGTTGGAGTTGCTGCGGGATTTCGATTCGCCCGGCCAGCGAATTATCGTCTGTGGCGACATGCGCGAGCTGGGCCGCGAATCGATCAAGCTGCACCGCACGCTGGGCGACGAAGTCGTCACGCTGTGCGGCGCCGACGTACTGGTGGCCTGCGGCCAGTTCGCCGACGAAGTCGCCGCCGGTGCCCGGGCCGCGGGCATGCCGCCCGCGCGGACGATTATTTGTCACCAGCCCGAGGAAGCCGCGCGGCATGTCAACCGCCTGCTGGCCCCCGGCGACGTGGTGCTGGTCAAAGGATCGCGGGCCACGGAGATGGACCGCTGTGTCGAAGTTTTGGCAAAAGCGGCGTGAGACGTTTTTGACGGATTGCCCGAAACCAACGAAGGAACTCAGCCGCACAACAAACTAGCTGAAAGCTCCACCGCAGGTGACTTGAGTTTGCGGGAACTTGAGTCGCCGCCCTCCCTCCTGGGTAGGAGCATTTAACTTGCTGGATGCGATTACTGGGTCGATCGCTCCGGCAAGTGCTTCTCGGTGGAGCTTTATGACTGACCGCCGGAG
>DATATB010000041.1:0-27240 GCA_036268995.1 Pirellulales bacterium
AGTTTCGCCTGTCCCGGGAATCGATGGCGACACAAACGGCGGCAGGCTGGGGACGCTGGGCGGCGCGATGCCGGGGAACGTGGGGTCGGGCGACATGATGCCGGTATTGCCCGCGCGAAAAATCGACGGCGGCTCGGCCGAAGTAAGCACGTCGGCGGGATGGTTCAACGCGTCGACTGCTCCGGATTGCGGCGCGCCAAATACCGCCGGCTCCGCTGCGAGCAGATCGAGAATTGCGTCGTGGCCAGGCGGCCGGGGCGAGTTGACGTCAGAACGCGGAAGCAGGTCGGCGGGGACGAGTTTTTCCAGATCGGGATTTTTTTCGTTCATTGCGGCCTCGGAAAATCGGGATGAGACGGCAGCGCGGGTGGCGGAACGGTTGCTCGGGCCGGAGCTTGGCTCGAAGCAAAAAAAAAGAGCCCGGCGCAAGCAATGGTCGAAGTCGACCAGCTTGCGACGGGCTCTTTTTGATACCTGATCTTACGTCAGGCCCTGCGGATACCCACCTCAGCGATGTATTGCGAGATGATAGCGCAGGCAGTGGCCAATTTCAACGAAGGATTGGGCCACCGAGTTGAGATTCCGCGAGGCGCCGGTTGCGGTTGGCGCGCGCGGCGGCGTGACAGGCGCGGAGGCGGCGCTCGATTTCGGCGAGAAGCTGGGCGTCGTCCAGCGCGGCGACTTGCTCGGGCCCTAGCGGCTGGCCGAAGACGACTTCGATCGTGCCGGGACGTGGGAATTGCCGCTGTCGCGGCCAGGCTTGAAACGCGCCTTCGATGGCCACCGGCACCAGCGGCACGCGGGCCCGTCGGGCCAGGGCGGCAAACCCGCCTTTGAGCTGCACGATTTCGCCGTCGCGCGAGCGTGTGCCTTCCGGAAAGATCAACACCATCTCGTCATCGCGCACGCGCCGTAGCGTTTCCTTGAGGCCGGAGAGGCCCAGCCCTTCGCGGTCGATGGGGATGGCGTCCAGCGAATGGATCAACCAGCCGAACGGTCCGAACGCGAACAGGGTTTCACGCGCCAGAAAATTCAGGCGACGTTGGCACGCCATGCCCAACAGCATAGGATCCAAGTGGCTTTGGTGGTTGCACAAGAGCAGGGCTCCGCCGCGCGGCGGGACCAACTGCCGGCCTCGACAGCGGACACCAAAGGCCATCACGCCGACGAGCCAGCAAAGCGTCTGGATGACGCGATACTCGAAGCGTTTGGCAACCGACCGTTGGATCATTATCGAATCATCGTAGGTCCGGCGAGCCGAGCCGGACGGGAGTGACGTTTGGTCGCGAGCTGCGCTGGGGGTGCCGCTCGGCTCGCGGCACCTACTGCGCCATTTTAGCTCGCACGATGCTCTCGAGCCGGGCGACGACTTCGTCGGGCGATAGGCCGTCGGTCCAGATCTCCAGGGCATCGGCAGCCGGGATGAGCGGCCCGACGGCCCGGGTGCGATCGCGCGTGTCGCGCAGTTCCTGGGCCGCCAGCACCTCGTCGAAGCCCAAGTGTTCGCCGCGGGCTTCGAGATCCCGCATCCGGCGGCGGGCACGTTCGGCGGGACTGGCGGTGACAAAAAACTTGCACTCGGCATGTGGAAAGACGACGGTTCCCTGGTCGCGGCCTTCGCTCACCACGTTGTGCTGTCCGGCGGCCGCGCGTTGCAGCTCGACCAGGTGCTCGCGCACGGCCGGATTGTCGGCCGCGTAATGCGTCAACGCGGTGATGTCGGCCGACCGAATCGTGCTGGTCACGTCTTCGCCCGCCAGCAGCACGCGATCGCCGGCGAGCTCGATGTGCAGCGTCCGGGCCAGGGCCGCCAGGGCCGCGGCATCGGCCAGCTCGAGCTTTTGACGCAGGGCGGCCAGCACGACGGCGCGGTACATCGCGCCGGTATCGAGAAACCGAAATCCCAGCCGGCGGGCCAAGGCCCGAGCTGCGCTGCTTTTGCCGGCACCGGCCGGGCCATCGATGACGACAATCATAAGTTGACCGTATTCATACCCCTGACCCTACCCTCTCCCGCCTTCGGCCCGAGCTCAGGCCGAGGCAAGGGGAGAGGAGGCGACGTTTACCATTACCATAGCGCTTCGATCTGTACCCATTCGTATGCCGACAAGTCGACGGCCACGCGATCGCCTTCGATCGGCAGGTCGGTCAGTGGATTGCCGAGCAAGTCCACTTGCCGGGCCAGCCGCGGCGTGCGGAACGTGCGCAAGTGTACGCGGCCGGCGCGGCCCTCGGTTTCCAACAACCGCACGCGAAAACCGGTGGCCGACCCAGCCTCGCCGGTCACCTCCCAATGCGTGGCGATCACGTTGCGAACATCCACGTGGAACAGCCAACGCGAGCTATTTTCCGCGCTCGGCACAGGCGCATCGGTCACCACGCTCAGGGGATCATGCCATTCCAATGCCGCAGCGGCGGGATGGGCGACGTCAACGCCGATACCCAGCGAAAAAGTCCGCCGGCTTTCGCCGCGCACCACCAGCAGCGTATCGAGCATGCGCTCGCCGTTAAAGCGGTGATAGGGAAGGCCGCCGGAAAAGATGGCGGTTCGCGCGGCGCCTTCGCGCAGCTCGATGAACTCGGGAGCTTCGAGCCGGCGATTGCTGGTCGGCTGCACGGTGCCGGCCACGCTGCGCAACATTTCGGCCGCCTCGTCGGCCCAGGCAAAACGCGCGGCATAATACGAATTCCACGGATCGGCGCGAGGCTCTTCGCGCACGTCGAGTTCGACTTCGAGCCGCACGACGCGCACGCCCCGCCAGATTTGCAGCCGTTGCACAAATGCAGCCAGCGGCCGGTTTTCGGGATCGACGAGCTGGCCCCGGCTGATGATTTCGCCAAACGCCGTGCCCGCCGCGGTGACTTCGATCTTTTCGGCCACCATCCGCGAGTATTGGGCCGTCTCGTCGGGATCACGCCAGACGTCGCCCGGCTTGGGACGCGGGGCAGGCAGGCGCAGGGCCAGTTGCTGGCTCACGCGGTTGCCGCGCTGGCCGGGAACGTAGATCGAGCGGATGCCGCCGGTGGTCGGGTGGATGCTGACTTCGAAGAATTCGTTGCGCAGCGCGAGCGCTTCGGCCAGCGGCTTGCCGCGCTTCGGCGGTTCCTGGCCGGCCACCATCCACGCCACGCCGCAGGCCGGCACGTCGACCATCGCCAGCTTGCGCTGGCCATCCTGTTGGACGGCCAGCACCGGGCCCTGGCAAGCAGGCAGCGACGCCAGGCCGGAAACGTCGACCGCCGCGCGGCGGCTGAAACTGCTGGCATTGACGATCGCATATCCGCGCGGGCCGCCACTTCGGCTGCCGGACAACGCAGCTGCCAGCCGCGCGGCCGCCACGTCGCGCTGGCGGGCCAACTCGACGAGCGGTGTGGGTTCGGCTTCCGCGGGTTCGGCTACTTCGCCGACGCTCGATGCCGGCTCGCGGCGGCCGGTCGCCAGGCCTTCGAACACCTCGATCGCCTCGCGGGATGCGTGCATCGATCGCCGGGCGTGCAGATCGATCGAACGCGATAGCGAATCGGAGTGCTCACGAATGATTGCCTGCCGCAAGTATGGCGCGCGGTACTGGTCGGGCTTGAACCGCGTCAGATCGCCCGGCCGATCGGTTTGGCTGAAATAGTCGGAAAGCGTCATGAATTTGCCCAGCACCGCCCCGTAGGCCGACATCCGCTTCAGGTCGCTGAAAAACGGGCTGACGCGCCCGGGCCAATGGGCAAACACGATGGTCGCCACGTGATCCATGTCCATGGATTCACCGATGCGGCGTGGCAGGTTTAAGAAACTGCCCGGCGCGTGGGCGTCCAGCGGCAGCCGGCAGAGCGCGTCGATCGCGGTAGAGCCAAAGCCTTCCCAGCGGGTTTTGCACTGATCGCTTTGCGGGAATTGGCCGTCATCGAGTGTCAGGTGCAACGCGCCCTGATAGCCCAATTGGCTGAGCACCAGCGGCAGCGCGGGCGATAGGCCGAAGCGCCGCCTGCCGTACACGGTCGGCCGGCGGCCCAGCACGCGGTCGAAAGCTGCTAGCCCGCGGCGGAACTCGTCCAGAATGGACTCCAGCGGCAGCAGCGGCAACTCGGCTTCGTCGAACTCGCCGCCGACGATATCGGCCGTTTGATGATCCAGCGCCAGGCGCAAAGCCGCGAGCGTTTGCGGCTCGTCGGCCGCCATGCGCTCGAGCGCTTCGCCGGTGAGCAGCAGGTTTGTCGGCGTCCCACCGGTCAACTCTTGCTGCAAGTCGGTGCCCAAGGTGGTGCGGGCCACCAGCGTGAGATCGATAAAGTACGAGTTAACCGGATAAAAGCGTTCGCGGGCTTCTGTGAGCACCTCGAACGCATTGCGGAGGTGCAAGCGGGCCTGCTCGCCGTCGTGCGCCATGGCCGCGGCCGCGGCGGCACGCAGCTCATTGGCCAACTGCGTTTCATCGATGTTGCTCATGTACCGCATCTGCCGGGTCAGCAGCTCGGTGAGCAGGTAACCGGTGCCGAAGGCTAGAAAGTCCTCGGCCAAGGCCGGCTCGACGCCGCCATCTCCGCCGGTGAGCGGCTCCAGGGCAGCCGTGACAATCTGTCGGCGGTCGGCCAGGCGGCGCACCACGTGCGCCCCCTCGCTTTTGGCCCGGGCCGGCCAGCCGGCCAGCAGCAGCGATTCGCTGGCCTCGGGAATAAGGATCAGGCGGCCGGCCAGGTTGTCCGGTGGGCTGTCGGCCCGATACCAGGTGGGCAGGCGGTCGGCCGAGGCGATCAGGGCGGGGTGCCAGAGCGCCGACCAGGCGGCCAACAGGCCTTCGGCTTCGGCGGCCTCGTGGTGGACCGGAAAGTCTTCGAGGCTATGGCAGGGGAGCAGGACGATCAGTTCATCGAATTTCATCGGTCACACGATAGTCCCTGCCACCGGCTGCGTCGAGCGGGTGGGCCGTGCGGCGCAGCCCATAAAGCCGCGACCGGTGGTCGCGGGGGGCATGAACCGCGACCACCGGTCGCGGCTTTATGGGGCGATGGACCGCGGCTTTGTGGGGGTAAACCGGGCCGAGAATTCGTTTTTCGTTGACAGCCGCCGCGGGCAGCCCTTAGATTTGATGATTGGGGAAATCGTCGGCAGCCAATCGCGCGTATCTGCCCATCTGCGACCTGTCCTGGTCCACCCGGCTGCTGACCAGCGCGCGATTGTCCCCTGACGTCGGAACAACGAAAAAAGAGGTCGTCATGGCGAAACCAAGCGCCGTGTGGGGAATTGATATCGGTCAGTCGGCCCTCAAGGCATTGCGTTGCCGGCCAGGCGAAGAAGGCGGCCGAATCACTGCCGACGCGTTCGATTACATCGAGTATCCCAAGCTGCTGAGCCAGCCCGACGCCGATGCCTCGGAGCTCGTTCACGATGCCTTGAAGACGTTTCTGTCGCGCAACTCGCTGCGTGGCGATCGGGTCGTGATCAGCGTGTCGGGCCAGAGCGGCCTGGCCCGCTTCATCAAGCTTCCGCCGGTCGAGTCCAGCAAGATTCCGGACATCGTCAAATACGAGGCCAAGCAGCAGATTCCCTTTCCGCTGGAAGACGTGGTCTGGGACTATCAGCAGATGATGGGCTCGAGCACCAGCGAAGGCTTCGCTCTGGACGCCGAGGTGGGCCTGTTCGCCATGAAGCGCGACCAGGTGTACAAGGTGTTGCAGCCGTTCGATCGGGTGGACGTGGAAGTCGACGTGATCCAGCTCACGCCGCTGGCCCTGTACAACTACGTCGTGTTCGACCAGTTCACGGATTTGCCCTCGATCGACGACTACGACCCAGAGAACCCGCCGAAATCGCTGGTGGTCTTGTCGCTGGGGACCGAGACGACGGACCTGGTAGTGACCAACGGCTTCCGCGTCTGGCAGCGGAGCATCCCGATCGGTGGCAATCATTTTACCAAGGCGCTGACCAAGGAGCTGAAGCTCAACTTCGCCACGGCCGAGCACTTGAAGCGGAATGCCTCGCAGGCCGAAGACCCCAAGGCCCTGTTCCAGGCCATGCGGCCGGTGTTCAACGACCTGCTGACCGAAGTGCAGCGCTCGTTGGGATACTTCAAGAATATCGACCGCACGGCGGACATCAGCCGGGTAGTGGCGCTCGGCAACGTGATGAAGCTGCCCGGCCTGCAGCGCTACTTGCAGCAGAACCTGGGTTACGACCTGGCCAAGGTCGACAGCTTCCGCGGGCTCTCTGGCAGCGGCGTGGTCGATGCGCCCGCCTTCAAGGAAAACCTGCTGGCCTACGGCGTGTGCTACGGCCTGTGTCTGCAAGGGCTGCGCGCGGGCAAGCTCGATACCAACCTGCTGCCGCGCGAGATCATGCGGTATCGGATGATCCGGGCCAAAAAGCCCTGGGTCGCCGCGGCGGCCGCGCTGCTGCTGCTGGGCTGTAGCGCCAGTTATTTCCGGCATTTTACGGCGTTGGAGAGCGTATCGCTGGACCCGGCCAGCCCGAATTCGTTCAGCACGGCCAAGCAGAGTGCCGACGGCTTTATCCGCGATGCCGGCGAATGGGAGCAGCATTTCGACGAGGCCAAGACGGTGTTCGTCAAAACCGACGAAGTCGGACAAAGCCTGCTGCAAAACATGACCCATCGCGAGCTCTGGCTGCGGCTGCTGAAGGCCGTGAACGTGTGCCTGCCGCGCAACGGCGACGCCAAGGAGCGGCCCAAAGACATCGCCAAGCGCGAAGAAATCAAGTGCGATGCCTTCGAGTGCCGCTGGGTGGAGCGGCTCGAAGACTGGCATGCGGAAACCCTGAAGCACAACCAGAAGGGGACGTCGCCGCCTGCCGACGCTGCCGTGCCTCCCCCGATGGATCCGACCGCCATGGCCGAAGACGCGAATGCCCCGCCGCCGGATCCGAATGCTCCGCCCCCGCCGGCCATGCCGGCAGGGCCTACGGGCCCTGGCTGGGTGTTTAAGGTCGATGCGCATCATTATCACAACGGCGACCCGCGCAACGAGGGCGTGACCTTTGTCCGCAACACGCTGTTGAAGAACTTGGCGCAGGACGAAATGCCCCTGCCGACAAGTCAACGCGTCGACGGCGGGCCAAAATTCTTTCCGGTCAAAAAGCTGGGCATCGAGTATCCCATGATGCTCGGTCGGCCGCTGCCCGAGCAGTACCAACTGGCGCTGAGCGAAGAAGAGCAGGGCGATAACAACGGCGCGATGTTCGGCGAACAGCAGCAGCAATCGAAATTTCAGACGCTGACCCGGCTGGACTTCACCATCGAGTTTTGCTGGCGTCCGCCGAGCGATCAGAAGCCGGCGGTGCAGGATGCCGGCTCGGCGACTCCCGAGGGGCAGCCGGCGGCGGGGGCCAATGACCAGGCGGCGCAGCCATAGATTGCGGAGTCCATCTAGTCGGCGGCTGTTTTGTACGTTGTTTTTGAGAACCAGGTGCTTGTGCGATGAAAGACTTGAAACGCTATCTGGCCGCGCTGCGGAAGCACCACTTTTGGGTGCTCAGCGGCTTGATCCTGATCGTCGGGCTCACGACCTGGGCCCGCGCTTCGCGTGACTTGCAAACGCGGTTCGACGACAACCGCAACAAGCTCAAAAGCACGTTTACGATGCTGGCGGGCTTACGCGATGGGACGAAGCCGAACGAAAAGTTCACCGAGGGCCTGCGCAATGAGCGCACCACGCTGCGCAGCCAGGTGTTCGATGCCTGGAAGGACGTGTCGCTCAAGCAGAAGGGCGACAAGAAGGAAAAGATCGAGGGAATCACGGTGTGGCCGCCCGAAGTGGACGACATCAACAAGCTTGCGCCCAATGAGCGCATCCCCGAGGATTTGCGGCAGAACTACATGAGCTCCGCACTGCCAGCCGAATGGGATCGCTTGTTCAAGGCGGTGCAGATTCGCCATCCCAAGGGGCAGGGCAACCCGGACGATCAGCCCGCGCGAGGGCAAACGGTCGAGTACGAAGGCATCGTTGTCTGGGACCAGGAGCAGCGCGAGGCGTTGGTCAAACGCTACCAGGTGCAGGAAATCCCCTCCGATTTGCGCGTGCGCGTGACGCAGGAAGACATGTGGGTTTTCCAGTCGATGATCGACCTGGTCGTGCGGCTGAACGACGGAGCCACGGACACCTTGGCGGCCACGGTCAAACGCATCGACAAGTTGGAGCTGGCCCAATGGGCGGTTGCCGACGCCCAAAAGAACCCCGGCGCCGACCTGAAAGCGAAAAAAGCGGAAGGAGAAAACGAGATAGCCGCTGCCGCCCCCATGGCCCCCATGGCCGGCGAACAGGCGATCGTGGCGCTGCCCGGCGCGCAGGATCATAAGGAAGACAAGTGGTTGCTCGAAGGCCGCTATCTGGATCAGAAGAACCAGCCGATCAGCGCCGACGACGCGCTGAAGAATCCGCCGTTCGCCGAGTTCAAGCAGATGTTCGTCAGCATGCAGTTTGTGATGGATCAGCGCCGGATTCCCGAGTTGCTGGCCGAATGCGCCAATTCGCCGCTGCGCATCGAGCCGCGACAGGTGCTGATGAAGTTCATGGACATCGATCACAAGGCCAAAGTCAGCGAGGGCGAATTCGTGGAAAACAGCGGGCCGCACCTCGAGCGCGGCCCGTACGATTGCGTGCTCGAGATCCGCGGCATCGTGTACATCTACAACGAGCCGCAGGAGGCAAAGCTGGGCACCGGCTCGGCGCCCCAGCCCGCGCAGCGCGAGCTGGGCATTCCGGTGCCCAAGATCGAAGTGGCCAAGCCGCCGGTGGAGGAAGAGCAGCCGGCATACTGATGTGTTGCTTGCCTGAGACGCGTGTGACCTGGCAAGGTTGATCCCGATTACTCGATTTTTGAACCGCACTTCGCGGAGCACTGCCCATGAAGGCCAAACGAATTGATTCCGCCCGGATAAAGGCGTTTTTTGTCGCGCACGGCGAGAAGATCGCCTTCGGCTTTTTCGGCCTGACGTTCGTGTGGTTGTGTTATTCGGCCTACAAGACGGGCGGCTATGACAAAGTGCCCAAGGACCTCGCCGAGGACGCCCAGTCGACGCGGAGCTTAGTGGAAGGCCGGCCGTGGAATCCGGACGAATGGCAGGTCAAGATCCCCAACCCGCCCTACGTCAAGCAGGTGGAAGTGGCCATGCATCCGGTGGACTACAAGCCGTTCATGCTGGCCACGCTCTTCAATGTGCCGATTCGCGAAAACAAAGTCCGTCGCGACGAGCCGAAGTTCCTGGCCGTCCGCGAACTGCGGGCGAGCTTCGGTTTCGGTGCCGTGAAACCCAGGAAGGAAATTCCGCTGGGCAAGCAGTGGGTGGTGATCACGGGCCTGGTGCCGGTGGCCGATCAGGCGGCCGAGTATCAAAAGCTGTTCGAGAATGCTTGGTACAACAATCCCGACCTGGACAATCCGCAGTGGCTCGACTTCCAAGTCGAGCGGGCAGTGGTCAAGTCGGCCGGCGGCGGCAATGAGCAATGGACGGCGATCGACGTACACGACGCCATCGGCAAGGAGTTCGAGCAGTTTGCCCAGGAACGGCCCGAAGTGATTGACAAGAAATTCCAGGAGCGGGCCGTGTGCGACCCGGTGCCGCCGCTCTTGGGACGCGAGCCGGACGACAGCATGGCCCATCCACCGGAAATCCCGTTCGCCTTGCAGGCCAAGGACAAGGAGAACCAGCAAAAGCCGCCGGAGCCGGTGGCCGACAAGGCGGTCAATCCGCTGCTAGGCGGCAACGAGCAGCAGCGGCGCGTGGTCGTGGCTCAAAACAACGACGGCAAAGTGGCCGCGGTCGAGACAATTCCCTATCGAATGTTCCGCTTTTTTGACTACACGGTCGAAAACGACCGCATGTACCGCTATCGCGTGAAAGTGGTGCTCAAGAACCCGAATCTCGGCGTCGCCAAGCGGTATCTCAAGCGCGCCGAGTTGGCCGTCGGCGAGCGCCGCGAATCACCGTTCAGCGAGCCGTCGCCCGTGGCAATCGTTCCGCCGAACAGCCGTGTGCTGGCTGGCGACGTGCTGGCGCCGCGCGGGCTGAACGAAGCGCGGGCCAAGGTCCTGGTCATCAAGTGGGAGGCCGCAAAAGCGGTGGAAGTGCCGCACGAATTCGACCTGTCACGTGGCGCATTCATCAACTTCCCGGATACCGAAACTCCGATTCCTGTGCCCGGCCAGCCAGACAAGACTGATGCGGGCAAGGTGAGCTTCGAGACCAACACCATGCTGGTGGATATGATGGGCGGCGATCAAGTCACCAGGCCAGGCGAAAAGCCGATCAAGACGCCCTCGCTGATGCTCTTCATGGATCCGTTTGGGCAGCTCGCCATCCATGCGCATGTCACCGATTTCGTCGAGTTTACCGCGCGTCGTCCGCCCACGCCCGCCAAGGTCAGAAAGGCCGATGCGGACAAAGAGGCGGAAGTCAACGATCCCTTTGCTCCTGGGGATGAGCCGGCAACCAAAGGCAAGAAGCGCTCGATCTTCGATATCAAGCCGCCCAGGTAAGCTGGCTAGTCTAGCAAGAAGTTGTCAGTTGTCCGTGGTCCGTTGTGCCAAAGACGACCGGTGCGCGCCAGTGTGACGGCAGCAGGCGGCGCGCCGCTTGCCAGCTACTTCCACTGACAACTGGCCAGTGACCAGTGACAACTGGCCAGTGACTATCGTCCCCATTCCGCGCAGGATGCCTCAGCGCGCGGCTGCGATCGCTTGCCGCCGGGCGGTGAAATCGCGCCCTTTTTCGCAAGTGCCCTTGACCCGTCCAGGGGCCGGCGGTATTTAACCGCCTCTCATCTACCTATCTTTGTGATCGTTCGATTCGGAGCAGCAGGGCAGCCGTGCTGACGGCGCCTCAGTTGAGCCGCAAACAGTCTGGGCCGTCATGCCGTTGTCGGCCTGAGATCCGATCCCTCGCTCGTCGCTCAAGTGTTTGCCTGCCAGACCGCAGGCAGCCGCCGATCGACCAGGCGATGGAAAATTCGCGGGAACGGATTCTCGCGGATGATGCGAATCTCGAAAGGAGATTTGGGTTGAAAACGATGTCTCGAATCCTCGCCGCATGGATGGTCGCGGGGGTCTGCCTGAGTGTGTGTACCCGGACATGGGCAGCTCCGCCGGCAGCCTCGAGTCTTTGCCTGGCCGTCGCGGCGACCAGCCAAACGCCGTTGCCAGACGATAGCCCCGAACTGGTCAGGCTCAAGGTCATCGACCTGTGCAAGCGGTCCCGCCAGGCCATGAACGAGGGCAATTTCGAGACGGCCGAATCCTTTTTATCGCGCGCCGAGGCGCTGCATGCCAATTTTGGCATGATTTATTTCGGCGACTCGCCCAAGAAGGTTCGCCGCGATTTGGAGCGCGCCCGGCCGGCCAAGGGTGCCGCCGCGTCCGCGCCGGCGGCCGCCCCCGCCAAGAAGCCCAGCGAAAGATTTAAGCCGCAGACGGTCAACGATGCCGATGCGCAGGCCGATAAACCGCGCGAGCAAGCCCACGCCGCGGCGGTCAAGGTCGAAGCGGCAATGGACGCTGTCCCTCCCAGCACCGGACCGTCCACCCCGCTGTCCGACTCGAAAGGTTATGCCAAGAATTATTTGAACAAGAGCCGCGGCGAACTGGCCCAAGGCAATCTCAACGGCGCGGTCTACTGGTATCAGAAGGCGGCTGCGACGGCCGTGCAGTACTCCGACGACGAGGATTCGCCGCAAAAATTGGCGGCCGATCTGCGCAAGGCCGGGGCCAGGCTCGCCGCGCCCGGCGAGATGACGCCCGAGACGCTGCCGCCGGCCGATCCGGCCTTGGCGGGCCGGTCGCAGTTTCCAGAGCGGTCGCCGTTTGCCCGGCCGATGCAGCAAGAGCCGCCGCCGGGGGACATCAAGCCCAAGTTTACGGATCGCGAGAATCGTCCGTCGGACCCGACTTCGGCTGCCTCGCAGGGATTGGCGGCTGCATCGCCGGCTTATCCGGTTGCGCAAGGCAGCGGCTCCGAGCAGCGCGCACAGTGCGATCGCCTGCTGCTGGCGGCGCGCCGCGCATTGGCGGTGGGCGACGTGCGCCGCGCGACCGACGCAACCAACCAGGCCAAGGCGACGGGCGTGAAATACGAATTTCACGAAGACAGCCCTGGCAAGGTCGAGGCGGCCATTTACAAGTTCAACGAATTGGTGCAACGGCCGGCCGGCGAACGCACGAGCGAAAGCTACCGCCGCCGCTACGCCGAACTGCAAATGCAACAGGCCGAAGACCTGCTCCGCTGGCGCGATTTCGACGAAGCCGAACGCCTGGTGACCGAAGCCAAGCAGTTGGGGCTCAACTACGGGCCGTTCGAGTCGAATCCCGACGTACTGCTGGGCCGCATTGCTGAAGGCCGTAAGCATGCGGCGCCGACCCGCATCGAGCCGCTGCCACCGCTGGGCGCAACGGCCGCTGCGACGGTCGCGGCCCAAGCCCCCGGGTCGGGTGCTGCCGCCAGCGGCGCCTCGTCGGCTGATGCGGCCCTGGCTGTCAAGAAGGCCAAGACGCTCGACCTGGTGCGGCAAGCTCGCGACGCCATGCGGCACGGCGATCTGGACCAGGCCGCCGTATTGGCCCAGTCGGCCCAGGATCTGGGCGTGCCCGACTCGGCCTTTGGTCCGCGCGACGACCGGCCCTTCCTGGTGCTGTTGAAGATTCAAAGCGAGCGCCGCCGGGCCGTGACTCCCGCGCAGGCTGTGATGCCGATTGCCGGCACCGGTGAAGCAGCGGCGCCGGCGGCCATGAAGGCCGTTTATGATGCGTCCAATGATCCGACGCGCAATGTTCCCGCCGCCAGCCAGGAGACGATCGATCCCTCGGGCGCGACTCCGATTGGCGGCCAAAGCGCTGGTCGGCAGACGCTTAGCCCCGGCGGTCCCGGCCAGGCGAGTGTGGGAATGGTGATGTTTCAGCAAGGCGAGGAAGCCCTGCGGCAGCACGATCTGAAAGCCGCCATGAGCTTCTTCCGCCAGGCCCAGGTGCATCGCGAAGATCTCGATCCGGCTACTCAGCAGCGTTTGCAAGACCATCTGCAATTGGGCGCACAGCTTCCCACCCCTGGCCGCCCCGCGAGCGATGGCTCGCTGATGAAAGAGGCCGCGGCCGCCGAGCAGGTGAAGTATCGCCAACTGTCGCTCGAAATCTCGCGGCTGGAAAACCAGGCCAAGCAGCAGCAGGAAAAAGACCCCAAGCGGGCCAAGGCTACGCTCGAAGAAGCGCAAACTCTGCTCGACAAAGCGCAGCTCGAAAGCTCCCTGCGCGATTTGCTTCAGCGCCGCGTGACCCGCGACCTGGCCGAGCTGGACACGTACATGAACGCCAATCGCGGCCGCATCGAACTGGACGAACGCAACGACGAGGTGCGCGGCCAGATGGATCGCGAGCAAAAGCACAAGGTCGAGGTGCAGGAAAAGCTCGCCTTGCTCGTCAACGAGTACAACGGCCTCGTGGATCAAAAGCGCTACGAAGAGGCCGAAGTCGTGGCCAAGCGGGCCTTCGAATTGGCGCCCAGAGAGCCGGTCGTCGTGCAGCTTAAGCAGCAGAGCCTGGTGCTCCGCCGCCTGCGCAATAACTCCGACGTCAAGGCGGCCGCGGAGGAAGGCGTCTGGGTCTCGCTGCACGAAGTCGAAAAATCGGCCGTCTACGGCCTCAAGGAAGACCAGAACATCGCCTTCCCGGACAAGAAAAAGTGGGACGAGCTGACGATGAGCCGGGCCAAGCTCAAGGCGCTCGGTCGCTCGAAGCGCTCCGAGAAGGAAATGGAGATCGAACACCGGCTGAAGACGCCGGTCTCCGTCCAGTTCAAGGACACGCCGCTGGCGCAGGTGTTGGAAAACCTGGCCAAGCTGGCCCGCATTAACTTGTTTCTGGATCAGCGCGGGCTGAGCGAAGAAGGCGTCAGCACCGACACGCCGGTGACCATCGACCTGAGCGAAGAGATTTCGCTCAAGAGTGCGCTGGCTCTCGTGCTCGAGCCGCTGCATTTGAGCTACGTGATCAAGGACGAAGTGCTGAAGATCACGAGCGAGCAGATGCGCGACGGCGAAGTCTACACGGTGACTTACAACGTGGCCGACCTGGTGATTCCGATTCCCAACTTTGTTCCCAGCGGCCGCATGGGCCTGTCCGGAGCTCTGGATGACGCGCACCGCAGCCTGGGCGTCGGCACGGCCGGAGTCGGCCAGGCACCGCTGGCCGTCATGGCCAGCAAGGACGGCGCCAGCACCAACGCCATGATCGATCCCAATGTCCTGGCCCAATTCAACGTGCCCAATCCGACGGGCGGCATGGGCGGCGGTATGGGCGGCATGGGTGGCGGCATGGGCGGCCCCATGACGGGCATGAGCCAGCCGTTCGGTTTCGGCCCCGGCGGGCAGGGCGGCGGCGTGCAGCCCGACTTCGACAGCCTCATCGAGCTGATTACCGGCACGATTGCCCCCACCACCTGGAGCGAAGTGGGCGGCGCCGGTGCCATCAAGCAGTTTGCCACGAACTTGAGCCTGGTCATCAGCCAGACGCAGGAAGTCCACGAAGAGATCGCCGACCTGCTCGAACAGCTTCGCCGCTTGCAGGACTTGCAGGTGACGATCGAAGTCCGCTTCATCAATTTGAGCGACATTTTCTACGAGCGCATGGGCATCGATCTCGACTTGTCGCTGCCCAGCAATGCGATTCAGGCAGGCACGTCGTTCGGTCAGCCCCTCAATGCCACCCAGGCTGCCAACGGGCCCGGCGGCATTCCCACCCAGTACGACACGAGCGGCAACATCTCCGGCGTGCTGCGCAACTTCGGCACGCTGCCCGACAAGGCCAACAACAGCGCCACGGTCGGCATCCAGAACGCGTTCAGCGCGTCGAGCCCGCCGATCTTTTCGCAAGACCTGTCGATTCCCATTACCGACAACGGCTTCAGCCTCACGAGCCCGTCGAATCAATTGTTCAACTACGCAGGTGCCGGCATGGCGGGCGGTGCCACGCTGGGCTTTGCCATCCTCAGCGATATCCAGGCGTACTTCTTCATGGAAGCCGTGCAATCGGATTCGCGCACCAATATCCTCCAGGCGCCCAAGGTCACGCTGTTCAACGGCCAGCAGGCCTTTGTGTCGGACACGGCCCAAAGCCCGTTCGTGATCAGCGTGATTCCCGTCGTGGGCGATTTTGCCGCGGCCCAGCAACCGGTGATCGTCGTGCTCTCCTCCGGCACCTTCTTGTCCGTGCAGGCGGTGGTCTCCAGCGACCGGCGGTTCGTGCGGTTGACGGTCGTGCCGTTCTTCAGCTCGATCGGGGCCGTGAACACGTTCACGTTCACCGGCTCGTCGTCGAGCACCGCCACCAGCAGCTCGGACGGTCCCAGCGACACCACGACGGGCCGGCAAGCCAGCGTGACCAACCAAAACCAGGGCACCACGGTGCAGTTGCCCACCTTCGCCTTCACCACGGTGACCACGACGGTCAGCGTGCCCGACGGCGGCACCGTGCTATTGGGCGGCATCAAGCGGCTCTCGGAGCAGCGCCTGGAAAACGGCGTGCCGATCCTCAACAAGATCCCCTACTTGAATCGCCTGTTCGACAACATTGGCACCGGCCGCTCCACGTCGAGCCTGATGATGATGGTCACGCCACGCATCATCATCCAGGAAGAGGAAGAAGCCGCCTTGGGCGTCCAGCCGGGACAGTGATGCAAAAGTGATGAGTGCGAAGTGCAGTGTGCAGAGTGGTTAACACTTTGCCATAATGGCGGGTGCGGCGACGGCTCATCACTCTGCACTCGTCACTCTGCACTTTCATGAAGTCCAACCACTGGATCACGTTGGGGGCCGCGCTGGCGGCCTTGGCAATTGGCATGGGGGCCTTCGGCGCCCATGCCCTTCGCTCACGCCTCATTCCCGGTGGAACGGCCACGGCCGAGTCGCTGCGGCAGCTCGAAGTCTTCGAGACGGCCGCCCGTTACCAGATGTACCATGCTCTGGCCCTGGTCCTGGTGGGCTTGATGGCCCAGCGCCGGCATTCAACCGCGTTGCAGGCGGCGGGCGGACTCTTTGCCGTCGGCGTCGTACTGTTCTGCGGCTCGCTCTACGCCCTGGTGCTCACGGGGATCAAGCTGCTGGGCGCCATTACGCCGCTGGGCGGTGTTGCCTTTATCCTCGGCTGGCTCATGCTGGCCGTGGCGGCGAGGCAAAAAAACGATGAAAGATGACGACGGAGGGGATGAATGCCGGTAGCCGTGCATTCATCCCTCCGTCATTCATCATTCAACATTCATCGTTTCCAATTCCTTGCCCAACCGCTGCCGGGCGACGTGCAGCCGGCGCTTGATGGTGCCGACCGGCGAGTCGAAGGCGTTGGCCATCTCGACCAGCGACTGACCCTCGACGTAAAACGCCTCGAGCGTCGCGCGGTCCAGCGGACGCAGCCGGCCCAAGCCGGCACGCACCTGGCAAGCCCGCTCCTGGGCCAGCGCACTGGTCAACGGAGTTTGCAGGCTCGCCGAGCGCGCTTCGAGCGCCTCGGGCTCGCTGGCGAGCTCATGCCCGCCTCGTGCCAACCGGTTGAGCGCCAGCCGGTGCGTAATCGAGCGCAGCCAGCCGCCCAGCGCGGCCGGCTCGCGAAGCTGGCCGATCTTGCGCAGCAACTGGATGAACACCTCTTGCGCGACTTCCCGCGCGTCGCTGTCGCTGCCCAGGCGGCGCAGAGCGGTGACGTAGACCACCCGCTCGTAGCGGCGAACGATCTCGCCCAAAGCGTCGCGATCACCGGCCTGGCCCAGTTCGACGAGCGTGGCCAGCGGCGTGTTGGCGTCAACGATTTCGCAAGCAGCAAACCCAGACACGATTTCTCTCCCATCTGAAAGCAGGCAATGAACGGCCAGGAATCCGCACCTGGCCAAACGAGCGCCGCGAGCCAGCCGAAGAATCCGCATCAGGTTTTGGGATTAAGCCAACAAAAAGATGGCTCAAGCCCGGGGCCTGAAAGGCGGACTCACTCGCGCTGGCTCGGTCGACTGGACTGGCTGATCGTGCGCGCCGTTAAAAGCGCGCCCGACCCTAGCCGCCTAAGCCGACCGGCTGCGGCACCAGTGCTTTGCACAGGTGCCGGCACCGCGCGAGCAGCATGCCCAGGCGTGTCTGATACGCCCGACGCATGCTGGCTGCCTGGGGCAGTCGCCGATTTCGCCGCGATCGATTCGCTAGCGATTCGGCGCGCAAATGCCCGTGACGCGCAAAACTCGCGGTATCCCGCAGCGCAGCCCAAATCCCGGTCGTGACGGCGGCAATACGCACTTGGCATACACCAAGAACGCTGCACTTACCTACACGTTGGATTTGGCTCCGCATGACAAGACTCCTGCGCTGTTGTTCTGCGCGTCTGGAGAGAAAAAAATCGCAGCCTCGGCTACGTGCCGGTTGGCTGCCAACTATCTGAAGCTTGACATTCCATTCTACTTCGGTCAACACCGAGCGGATGCATCAGCCGCCTTCGCGCCGAAAGCCTCCGCTGGTGCCCGCCGGGTGTTAAACCCGGCGTGTATCCATCAGACGCCCCAGGATGGCAAAAGGTTCACTTGCAGCCGAAAAAATTCCATTCGCCAAAGAATCTGCCGTTCCCAGACAGCATGCAAGCTATGGGCTGGCCATCGCTAAGTTTAGCCCCAAACTACAGTTAGCGCATTGGCCGAGGCACGTTTGACACGGCTCTCGTCCAGCGCCAGACTGTACGCTTTGCCCGCAAAGGAACGGTCCATGGCCTTTCGTTTCAAAGAACTGCTGGCACGTGACGAACTGGTCCGGGTGTTCGCCTTGGGCCGGTTTTTGAATCCCGTGACCGTGGACCTGTTCGCGCTGGCCGGCGGTTTTCATGGCTTCTGGCTCGACCAGGAGCACGTGGGCCTGTCGTATGCCGAGATCCAGCAGGCGGCCGTTGCGGCCCGGGCCAATGGCTTCGACTGCTTTGTGCGGATGGCCCCCACGAACTATGCCCAGGTCACGCAGAACCTCGAGGCCGGGGCCGGCGGCGTGATGGCGGCCCAAATCGTCTCGGCCGAACATGCCGAGGAGTTCGTCACTTGGGCCAAGTTCGGCCCGCGCGGCATGCGCGGCGTCAACACTTCCGGCCGTGATGGCTGGTACACGCATCGCAGCCAGGGCGAATTCACGGTCGCCGCCAACCGCGAACATTTTGTAGCCATCCAGATCGAAACGCTCGGCGCCTTGGCCGATGCCGATGCCATCGCCGCCAACGATGCGGTCGATCTGCTATTTGTCGGGCCGGCCGACCTTTCGCAGGCCTTAGGCGTGCAAAAGGACCATCCTCGCGTCTGGGAGGCCTACGCCAAGGTCGCCGCCGCCTGCCGCGAGCACGGCAAGCATTGGGGCACCGTGCCGGCCGATCCGGCCTTTGCCGAGCGCTGCGTCGAGATGGGCTGCCGCATGATCAGCATCACCGGCGACGTGTTGGCCATGCGTTTGGGAGTGGCCGCCGCCAAGCAGGCCTACGAATCGCTCTTTCCGACCGATTGATTGAATGCGCCGCTAGCACGCATGGGCGGCCGCATTGCAATGCCCCCACGGACCGCAGTCCGTGGGCTTGTGTGGCGCTTGCCCGTTGGCATTGACCGGCCCAGCAGCGCTTCCTAGACTTGCCGGCCCTTCGAGGTCGCCCGTGAGCGCGTGGCTCGTGCTGGCGGCTTTGTCGGGCGAACGTATCGAAACCGATTTTCCGAGCCGCCATTTCGGCGCCGGGGCAAGAGATTGAAGGAGCAATTGTATGCGTACGCTCATCTTGGCAGGGCTGGTCGTGGCGGGCTTGGTGGCGGCCGGCGTGATTCACATCCAAAAGGGCAGCGACACCATTAACATCACCGTCGACAAGGATAAGCTGCACGCGACCACCGAAAAGGCGGTCCGCGTCGGTGACGAAGTGCTGCACGAAGCCGAGCGGCAGTTGGACCAGGCCGCGAAGACCCAAACCAAGTAACAGCCGGTCAATGCACCGGCGGGTATTACACCGGCGCCGAGCCCACGCGGCACGTGAGCTCGGCGCCGCGCTGCCGTATCAATCCCACCACCAGCGATCTTTCACCGGCGGCGCCGGCGTCAATCGATAGGCTGACTGCATTCGGCCCTGCCGGTCGAGTTGGATCGCGTTGTGGCTCACTAGCGGCGCCGGGTCGATGCTCACGCCGCCGCTGACGGCCGCCAGCACGTGTACCCGGTTCACCACACGGTGATTGATCACCGTCTCGACCGCCCGGGGCGCCTGTCCCAGGCTCGCCCGATACTGGTTGGGATCTTTAAAACAGGTCATGTGCCAGCCGACCTGCTCGGCCAGGCCTTCGGTCTTGATCAAGGCCGAGACCAGCGCCAGGTCGAAGATGTTCTGCAACTCCGCATACACCGGGTAGCGGGCGGCCAGGTCGGCAAAATGGGCGGTGAAGTTGTCGGCGAATTGCTGGTTGAGCGCGTCAGACTGTCCGGTATGCACGCGACCGCCCGTTTCGTTGAGCAGTTCGTTTTCGCTCAGCACTTTCACGCCCGTGCCGCGCAGTTGAAACATCTGCCGGTCGGGGCTGGCGAGCACGGCCTGGTAGTTCATCGTGAACCACCAGCGTAGCACGTCCATGGCCGGCGGGGCCTCGCCCGGCTTGACGTGGATCATGTCCAAGTAGCTGGGCACTCCCAGCGTGCCTTCTTCCAGCCCGATGCCCACCAGCTTCATGCGGTAATCGGCCTCGACCAGCACTTGGGCGACGCGCGTTCGCGGATCGATGCCCTGCACTTCAACTTCCTGGGCGCCGAGCTTATCGCGCAGGTCGCGAAGCCAGGCTTTGCGCTTCCCGGCGCCCAGCGGCTGCCGGCTGCTGTCGGCGACGAATTGCTGCGTGCGAGCCAGCGCCGCCTGAGTGGGCGTAATCGTGCAGCCAAAACGCATGTCGGACGAGGCCGATACGTGCCGCAGCACCGCGACCAGGTCATCCAGGCGCACGACCGGTCGGCCGTTTGCGCGCGACACCATGCGCGCTTCCGGCCCTGCCTGCCAATCTCCGGCAGGTCCGGCAATCACCAGATCGCCCGTCTCGCGATTGGCCACTACGTATTCGATGCGCTCCAGTCCGGCCAGCAGCAGCATCTCGTCGTCGAGTGGCCGGCCGGCGGCCAATTGCAATTGAACTTGCCGCTCGAGCCGCGTGAGCGAAATCTTGCGCAGCCGTGATGCCTGGCTGGCCCGGCGATTGCCGCCGGCCTGTGCAGGCGCAGCGGCCCACGCGAGCAAGTCGTCCTTGGCGGCCGGCTTCACCGCCCGGCACAGCATGCCGGCCGGGTCGACATACACGCCGGTGGGAAACTGCTTCACCGCCCCGGCCCCGCCGACTTCGCTCCAAGTCGTGGGAGCGATCGTCGAAGTGATCAGTTCAATCAGCGAGTCAAAATCTGGCTGGACGCCGCCACCCCGGCCGCCCACTGGCTCGCGTTTCACTCGCTCGATCGCGTTGTAGCGAGCCCTGTCGTCGCCGATATCGCCGACGGTCGAAAGCGCCGCGTCGCGGTCGCCCACCTCGGCCTGCGCGCCGGCGATTTGCGCCAGCTGCGCATCGCGTTGGGCCGGCGGCGCCTTGGCCGCATCGGCAATGGCCGGTGCGAATTCGCCCGCCGCCAGTTGTTCGGCCAGCAAGCCCGAACTCGCAGGATCATCGGCCCATGCACTCGAGGCCGAGATGGCCAGGGCCGCAGCGGCCAGTACCGCTATGAAACGACGACTCCAACCGTGGCCCAACGGGCCAACGCCGCGCGCATTCATGATTGCCTCCCCGGCAGAAGAACTGCGGGAACTGTTCCACCCGTCAGGTTCCCAAATCCGTGCCCGGCAAGTCAAGAAAATTCCGGCAAATCCACGGATGAGACAGGGGGATTTGAACAGAAGATCGCGGGGGGAGTTGAACAGAAGGTCGCGAAGAACGCGAAGAAGATTACGAAGGAAGAAGGAAGATGAATACGAGTAGCGATGGGTGCACGCGCGGTAAAGAGACGTTCGCCGGTCAGCTTTCGTTTTCCGGCCTTTCTTCCTGGCCTTTTCTTCGCGTCCTTTGCGATCTTCTGTTCAATTCCCCCCGCGTCCTGCTGTAATTCCCCCAGTCATTTACGCGATGATTTCCTTCACCACCTGCCCGGCCACGTCGGTCAGCCGGAAATCGCGGCCGCTGTAACGGTAGGTGAGACGCGTGTGGTCCATGCCCAGCAGGCGCAGGATGGTGGCGTGCAGGTCGTTGATGCTGACCCGGTTGACGGCGGCCTTGAAGCCGATCGGATCGGTCTCGCCGTAGTGGTAGCCGCCTTTCACGCCGCCACCGGCAAACCACGTGGTAAAGGCGTGCGGATTGTGGTCGCGGCCCGGCTTGGCCGATTTCTGCGAGATGGGCAGCCGCCCGAACTCGCCGCAGCATACGACCAGCGTCGAGTCCAGCAGGCCCCGCGCTGCCAGATCGGTCAGCAGCGCGGCGATCGGCGTATCGGTCTCGCCGGCAAATTGCCGATGGTTGCGCTCAATGTCAACGTGGCCGTCCCAACTGCGTTCGTTCTCCATGCCGCCGCTATAAATCTGCACGAACCGCACGCCGCGTTCCACCATGCGACGCGCCACGAGCGCCTGCCGGGCAAAATGGGCGCAGCGCTTATCATCCAGGCCGTAGAGCTTGCGAATCGACGCCGGCTCGTCTTCGATGTCAAAAGCCTCGGGTGCCGACAATTGCATGCGGTAAGCCAGCTCGAAACTCTGAATCCGGGCCGCCAACTCTTCTTCGCCGCGATGTTGCTGCTGGTCCATCTTGTTCAATTGCGACAACAGCGCGAGCTGCCGTCGCTGATCGGCGTCGGACATGTGGCCCAGCCGTTCGAGGTTGTCGATCGGCGCACCGTGCGGGTTCAAAGCGGTTCCCTGGTACACGCCGGGCAAAAAGCCGGCGCCCCAATTCTGCGCGTGTCCCTTGGGCAGGCCGCGGCCCAGCGTGTCGTACATCACCACGAACGCCGGCAGGTTCTCGTTTTCGGTGCCTAGCCCGTAGGTGACCCACGAGCCGACGCAGGGAAATCCCATGCGGCTCGAACCCGTATTGATCTGGAACAGGGCCGGCGAGTGGTTGTTGGTCTCGGTGTAGCACGAGTGAATGAACGCCATGCGGTCCACGTGCTGGCTCGTGGCCGGAAAGATTTCCGACGCCCATGTGCCGCTACTGCCGTATTGCTGGAACTTGAACGGCGACCGCATCAGCGGGCCGACCGCGCCAGTAAAGAAGCCCGTGTTCTTGTCAAAGCCCTCCAGTTCCTTGCCGTCGCGTTTGGCCAGTTCCGGCTTGTAGTCCCAGGTATCCACCTGGCTTTGGCCGCCGTTCATGAACAGCCAGATCACGCTACGGGCTTTGGCCGGCAGATGCGGTTTTTGCGGAGCCAGCGGATGCGTCAGCCGCGACGTCGCCGCTTCGGCCGGGACGGTCAGCAGCCCATCGCGGGCCAGCAGATCGGCCAATGCCAACATGCCGAAACCCTGGCCGGTCGTCGCCAGAAAGCGCCGGCGGGAAACACTTCGTATCGATTCGTGCGTGTCCGCTTGATTGTTTCTCATCCGGCTTCTCGCGTACTAACGGACGTAAATAAACTCGTTCATCCCCAGCAGCACCTGGCAAAAATCGCCCCAGGCTAGCGCCTCGGGCCGCTCGCGATGTTCGGCGCGATAGGCCGCTGTTTGCGCCGTCAAGAACTCGGCCGTGGCCTTTCGCTCCGCCGGGGTTGGCTCGCGCCCCAGCGCCGCCATGTACGCTTGAATGATGCCGCTGTCCGCCTCGCCCGCTTTGCCGGTGATGACGCGGCCGGCCAGGCCCTCGGCATATTGCCGCACCAGCGGGCTGTTCAACAGCATCAGCGCTTGCGGCGCGACGGTCGTCTCGGACCGCACCGACAGATCCTGCAGCGTGTCGGGAGCATCAAAGAGCATCAGCATCGGCACCAGCCGGCTGCGTTTGACGAAGAAATAGATGCTGCGGCGATGATGGTCCGGCTCGTTCAATCCAGGCCCCAGCAGCGCGCGATCGAGCGTGCCGCTGACGGCCAGCATCGCGTCGCGCACCGTTTCAGCCTCGAGCCGCTGCGGCTCGTGATGCCAGAGCGTCCGATTATCGAGATCCGCCTTGAGCCGCGCGGCGTCAGTGTCGGAAGTCTGCATGTAGACGGCGCTGGTCATGATCAGCTTGTGAATCGGCTTGAGCCGCCAACCGCTTCGCACCAGCTCGCCAGCCAGGTAATCGAGCAACTCGGGATGCGTCGGCTTCTCGCCGGCCAGGCCGAAATCGCTGGGCGTGGGCACCAGGCCGCGGCTCAGATGATGCTGCCACAGGCGGTTGACGACGACCCGCGCCAGCAAATTCCCGGCTCCGTCGTCGACGTCGGTCATCCAATTGGCCAATGCCCGACGGTGATACGAGGTGTGAGCCCCGGCCGGCGGCGCCTGCTGCCATTTGCTCGGCTGTACGCCGGGCCGCAGCAAGACCTGCAAGAACCCGGGCGAGGCCTCGCCCAGCTTCTGGTTTGGATCGCCCCGCTTGACCTGGTAGGTCTTTTCATAAAAGTCCGGCCCCTGCGTGTTCAGACGAATGGCCGGCACGCCCTCGCTGGCAATCATCATCCATTGCCACTGCGGCCGCGGTTTTTGGGCCAGGCTGTGCTCGACCGCACCCCGCAACTCCAGCCAACGGGAATCCTCGCTGCAGAACTGTTTGAACAATGCCTGCCGCTTTTCGTCCGAAAGTTTTGTCGGCTTCACGGACTTCGCGCGCAAGTCTTCGAAGGCGGTCAAGGCCGTAGCGGTCAGTTCGCTGCGCGCGCGATCTAGCAACCCTTGCATGCCGGTGGGCGAAAGGGCCACATCCAGGACTCCTATTCCCCCGCCTTCAACCTCAACTGAAATGCGGAATCGCCCGAGCGCCCGGTAACTGTCAAAATCCAACGTCAGTGTCAGGCTCGATGGCGTGTAGAACCCGATAGGCTCAACCAACATGCGGGACGGCTGGTTTGCATTCGGGGGGACCGGCGCCCAAATAGCTGTTTGCCGTCTGCCGGCCGGTTTGGAGACCATCCAGCTACGACCAGAGGGCTCTCTGCCCCCGCCGGCGGCCGCATTGTCTGGCCGCGGGGCGATCGCCAAATCGATTGTCGTGCGCCGTGGTTTCTTTTCCCTTGTCGCCAGTACTGCCTTGATCTTCGTCAAGCCAAAGCTGCCATCTGCGCCCAGTCCCGGCCCGCCGGCCGGCAGCGAATCGTCGGGCGGCGCTTCAATGCGGACGGAAAAAATCTTGCCCGCGGGCAGCTCAGCCGTGATCGTGTATATTTCTTTGAACTGCTGCGTGAGATTGCCGGCCAGGTACGAGCCGTCGTCCTGCCGGCGGAAATCCATCTTCGACGCACTGCTAACCGAGAGCTGGTCGAGCACAAGCCATCGCGGCAGTGCGTGCGGCCGCTTCGCCTGCTCGGCCAGCCATGCATCGAACTTGCCACGCAGTTCGTCTTGCTCGTACTTCTCGAGTGCCGCAGCCAAAGGAAGATGCTGCGCATTAAAGCTGGCCAGCCGCCGGTGGTAATCGGCCGGGGCGGTGTTGATCAGTTGATGCGAGCGGACCGTGGTCGTGAACGTCGAAACAATCCGGTAGTAATCTTCATTGGTGACCGGGTCGTACTTGTGATCGTGGCAGCGGGCGCAGCCGACGGTCAACCCCAGCATGGCCGTGCCCGTCGTACGGGCCATGTCGTCCAACTCGTCGTAGCGTTCCTTCTCGGCCTGATTGGCCGTGATCTGCGTGGCGTGAACGCCGGCCGCCAGAAAGCCCGTGGCCGCCAGCGCCAGCGGGTTGTTTGGCTCGAACTCATCGCCGGCCAACTGCCACTTCACGAACGTGTCGTAAGGCAGATCCTGGTTCAGCGCCCGGATGACGAAATCGCGATACGCGTACGCGTGCGGCCGGTCGTAATCCTGCTCGAAGCCGTGACTCTCGGCCCAGCGAGCCAGGTCGAGCCAATGCCGGGCCCAACGTTCGCCGAAGTGCGGGCTGGCCAACAGCCGATCGAGCAGGCGCTCGTAGGCATCGGCCGCCGGGTCATTGACAAATGCGGCGATCGCTTCTGGCTCGGGCGGCAATCCCAGCAGATCGAAGTAGGCCCGGCGAATGAGCGTGTGGCGATCGGCCACCGGGTTTGGCGAAACATGCGCCTGCCGCTGCCGGTCGAGCACGAACCGATCGAGCGGCGTGCGGCACCAGTTCGCTTCCGGCAATGCCGGCGGCTTGGCCAAAGCGAGCGGCTGGAAGGCCCAATGCTTGCGGCCGGTCGCCAGGTCGATTGTCCGTTTGGTTGCAACAGGAGCCGCTGCGATCCGCGGGTCGGGCGCCCCGCGCCGCACCCATTCGCTCACCAGTGCAATCTCGCTCGTCGCAAGCTTGCCCTTCGGCGGCATCTGCACGTCTTCGTCGGAATACTCCAGCGCCTTCACCAGCAAGCTCTTATCCGGCTGGCCCGGCACGATGACCGGTCCCGAGTCGCCCCCTTTTTGCCAGCCGGGCTTGCTATCCAGCAGCAATCCGCCCTGCACGATTTTTGACTGGTTCGAATGGCACTCGTAGCAGTGCGTGGCCAACAGCGGCCGCACATGCTGCTCGAAAAACGCCTCGTCCGAACGATCGAGCTTTGCGGCGTCCGCCTGCTTGATCTTGGTCGTGGCGGCGGTCTCCGACGGCGCGGCAGCGATTGCGCTTCGGGCAGCGAGGCAATTGAGCATCAGCACCGCGACCAGTGCGAAATAGCGCGATGTCGGCAAGCAGTCAGCGGCGAGTTTTTTGACGGGAATCATGCGTTTTCGATCCATCGGCACGGTCCGGATGCAGGTGGCACGCAGGGGCGGCGGGTGGGGCAAATTGGCCGCTGCCAAGCTTGCCAATCCAATACGTCCGCGGCCGGCCAAAAGGCGGGGGTTTGCAGGGGAGCCGGCCGTGGCCGCGGTGTCCGCATTCTAACCGACTTTGCAGCCGTTCACCGCATTTTTTCTCCCGCGTCGGCCCAACCGATCGCCGCTCAATCGCCCTCGTTGGCCCCTCGCAAAACAGCCAAAAGCCAATAGAATGGCCGATTGATCGGGCCCACAAGCCGCCGCGCCCTCGCCCAGCGAGCGACCGCGGCCGTCTTTTTTGCCCGACCGAGAGGCTGTAGCTCAGTCGGTAGAGCAACGGACTTTTAATCCGTAGGTCTCGGGTTCGAGCCCCGACAGCCTCATTTCTTAGCTGGCTGAGCCCAATCGGGGCAAAATTGCCGTGAACTTCTGGTATCCCGAGTTTCCGCTGAGACGGCTGCCGACCATTGTCGGCATCACCGCGGCGGGGGCGCTCTTCGCGGGGCTGTATGGGGCACTCCATGACCAGATCAGCTACTCCATCTCGGAGGAGTACTTCACGAAGCTGAAATTCTATCAGTTCGCTTATGCGAACTTCGGCTGGCCGCCGCGGCTGTTCGCGGCGGAGGTCGGTGTGCTTGCGACCTGGTGGTTCGGGCTCGTCGGGGGTTGGCTCCTCGCTCGACTTGGTCTCGCCGAGTTGTGGATCAGCGGGAGGCGAAGTTGCATGCTCCGCGTCTTCACGCTGGCAGCAACGATCGCCGCGGCTGTTGGTGCTCTGGGAGTGCTCGCGGCAGTAGTAAGGATCCAACTGGCGGGCCTCAATGGTTGGCAGGAGTGGCAAACCGGCCTCCGGTTGCACGATCCGCGGGCCTTCGTGATTGTCGCGTATCTGCACGTCGCCAGTTATTTCGGCGGCCTGCTGGGGCTGACAGGCGCGGCGGTCTATGTCCACAGGAAACGGCGCGAACTGGTCGATGTGCGCTGATCGTCGGGCGCTCGCGAAGGGAGTGCCATGAGCACCAATGAACTCCTAACGGATGTCGAGCTGCAGGCGGCATTCGAGAGTTGCACGCTTCCGCGCGCGGCGTGGAATCATCGGGCGCATGTGCGCATGGCGTTTGTTTACGCCAGCCGGCAGCCGCCGGCGTCGGCTCTGGCACAAATGCGGCAAGGCATCCAGGCCTACAACGCCTCGCAGCAGGTTCCCGAAGCGCTCGATCGCGGTTATCACGAGACGATGACCGTGGCCTTCATGCGTCTTGTGCACGACGGCCTCACGCGTAATGGTCCGTTTCCTGATTCCGAATCGTTTTGCGACCGCCACCCCGAGCTGCTCGACC
>DATATB010000042.1:0-2057 GCA_036268995.1 Pirellulales bacterium
ACAAACCGACTCCGGTCGCGCGGGAGAGGGAGGCAAAGCCTCTGGTGGCGTGACTAGCAGTCGGAACGGGAGTGAAGCGACGAAGGTCACGCAGCGGGCGATGCTCGACGGCCCGGTCCTGCCGACGCTCCTGAAGCTCGCGCTGCCGACCATCGTAGTCCTGGTCGTGCAAACGCTTGTCGGGGTGGCGGAGACGTATTTCGTCAGCTTCCTTGGGACTGAAGCCCTGGCTGGAGTCACCCTGGTGTTTCCCATATTCATGCTGATGCAGATGATGTCGAACGGGGGCATCGGCGGCGGCGTCGCATCGTCGATCGCGCGTGCGATGGGCGCGGGCCAGGCGGCCGAAGCCGAGGCACTCGCACTGAACGCATTGGTTCTTGCCATTGTGTTCGGGGTTATGTTTGCGGGGGCCGAACGGCTGTTTGGCGAGGCCATCTACCGGTCGCTCGGCGGTCAGGCGGCTGCTCTCAGCGCGGCCCTCGAATATGGCCACGTTATCTTTTCCGGAGCGGCTTTCGTCTGGATCGTCAGCCTTCTGGCGGCGGCCCTTCGCGGCGCAGGCAACACGGTAGCGCCTGCGGTCGTCATACTGCTGGGCGTTTTCGTGCTTCTTCCGCTTTCGCCGGCGCTGATTTTTGGCTGGGGGCCTTTTGCCCGGCTCGGCGTGGCGGGAGCCGGCGTCGCTATCGTGGTCTATTATCTCGTCGCTGCGATCGTGTTGATCGTCTACCTGCGTTCCGCGCGGGCCACGTTGCGCTTGCCCTTCGACGTAAGGCTCATCAAGTTGCGGTTGCTCGGCGACATCCTTCGCGTCGGCGGATTGTCAGCCATCGGCACCATCCAGTCCAATTTGACTGTCGTTTTGGTCACCGGCACGGTCGGGCTGTTCGGCACTGACGCAATCGCAGGGTACGGAATAGCGTCTCGGCTCGATTACATCCAGATTCCGCTGCTCTTCGCGCTTGGCAGCGCGGCGCTGACCATGGTCGGTGTGAATATCGGGGCCGGCCGGGTGAAGAGGGCGGAACGCATCGCGTGGGTTGCCGCGTTTCTCGCGGCTGGTGCAACCGAACTCCTCGGACTTATCGTGGCAATATTTCCCCATGCCTGGTTGACGCTGTTCAGCACTGAACCCGGGGTTCTTGCAGCCGGCTCGATCTACTTTCGTACTGTGGCACCTTTCTACGGAATATCCGGCCTTGGGATGTTGCTCTATTTCGCCGGTCAAGGCGCAGGCCGCGTGATGTGGCCGGTTCTCGCGGGAACCGTGCGGCTGCTCATCGCCGGAGTCGTCGGCTGGATCGTCGTGGCTTATTTCGGCGGGGGGTTGCGAGAACTCTTTACTGCGGCGGCCGCGGCTTCAATTGCCTCCGGGGGGATCACATCCGCCGCGCTTTGGTTACGTGGCTGGAGCCGCGACTTTGAACAGACGCGGCCCGAAGCTGCGTCCCGCCAGCGCACTCTGCCATGAACCGCACCGCCATCCGCAGTTGGCACGATCATACCTGAAGGTGTGCTCCGAATCACCGTTGATTCGGGGCTTGCAGCCGGGAGCTGCCATCAGGAGGAATCTGATCGACGTCATGCTGTCGGTCACAGTCTCTAAACGCGCACCAACCATCAGACGAAGTGCGGCCAGGCCCGCGGCCGAGGTCGAACAGTTGCTATTCAGGTTTGGTCGGCACGCATCGCAGGCCGCATGAAGTAAAAATGCCAAGGGTGGGTATCACCAGGCCAGGTCGCCGACGCGCTGGACGCCGGCGGCGGCCATCGCCTGGTGGGCGGCTTCGAGCGACCCCGCCAGATCGATCGCCCTGCAGCCCGCCTCGAGCAGCACCACATCGAAGCCAAGCCGGCGGGCGTCGATCGCGGAATAATACACACAGAAATCGGTGGCGAGCCCGGCCAAAAAGATCCGCCGCATGCCGCGCTCGCGCAGATAGCCCGAAAGGCCCGTCGGGGTTCGCCGGTCATTTTCGTAAAACGCGGAATAGGAATCGATTTCCGGCCGGAAGCCCTTGCGGATCACCAGCTCCGCCCGGTCGGTTTTCAAC
>DATATB010000043.1:0-2504 GCA_036268995.1 Pirellulales bacterium
CATGGTCCATTTCGAGGACGCCTGACTCGTGCTGTTATAGGCCAGCACCAGGAACTCGTAGGTTGTGCCAGGGGCCATTCCCGAGATGGAAACCGCCGTGGTGCCGCCGCCGACCGATCCGAGCGAAGCGGTTTGTCCACCTTTCATGTAGTAAATGTCGTAGCCGGTCGCGCCCGGCGAAGCGGTCCACGACAGTCTGCCGGTGGTGTTGGACGTGGCCGTGGCGGTGAGCACCGGGGCGGTGAGCGTGGAGGTGGTCGCGGCCGCCGGCATCACCACGCTCACCCAGGCAGTCGATGCGCTCGACGTGGCGTTGTAGGCACTGACATAAAAATACTGGGTCGAGCCGGCCGCCAATCCGCTGACGTTGAGCGAGCTGCTGCCGGCCGGCAGGTTGCCGATCAACACCCCAACGCTGCCGTTCCACTGATAAACCTGGTAGCCGGTGGCTCCGCTGACCGCTTGCCACGAAAGCGTGGCGGTCGTGCTGCTGGTGGCCGATACTTTGAAACTCTGCGGCGCCGTGACCGTCACCGCGGCCGCGGGCGTCGTCACCTGTGCCGAGACCGCGCCGCTCGTCCCGCCGCTGTTGTAGGCCGCAACCTGGAACGTGTAGCTGGTGCTGGCCGACAATCCGTTGACCACCGCCGACGTGGTGCCGGCCGCATAGGTGCTGATCAGCACGTCTTTGCCGTTTTCCACTTCGTACAGGTCGTAGCCGGTGGCTCCCGTCGACGTCGACCAGGTGACCGTCACCGAACTGGAGCTGCCGGCCGCGGCCGACGCGCTGGCCGGCGCCGCAGGCGCGGTGGGCGTGGGCGTGGGGGTCGTCGTGCTGCTGCCGTAGCTGGCCAGATAGGGAATCAGCAGATTGGCTTTGGGGCTGCCCAAACCGGTCGTGTCGGTGGTGCCGCCGGTGATGGTGTTGAAATCGCTCGACGAGGCCGAGTGCAACGCGCTGATCGTTTGGGTCGCACCGTTCAACGTCGTTTGGCCGGCCAGGACCCGCCCTTGATCGGCAACGGCCACCAAACCCGCCCACTGGGGCGAGCCGGCGCTGGTGCCGCCGACCGTGATCCAACCACCGCCGCCGCTGAACGAATCGTAGACGTCGTAGCTGACTCCGGCGTCGTACGAGACGTCGGGCACGACACGTCCCGAAAATTCTTTGCTGACGCCGCCGCCGCCGCTGTAGGCGACGCCGTCGATCGTCTGGGGTGTCCAGTAAGTCTCGCTGCTGATCGATCCGCTGGAATTCAAGTACAGGTCGGTTCCGCCCACGGCCAGCACGTTGGGCGAAGTCGAGGGAAACTCCGCCACGCCGGTGTCGCCCGCCGCGGCCACGAACGTGATGCCTTGATGTCCAGCGGGCGTCACCAGATATTGGGCAGCCAGCGACTGATCGCTCGAGGCATACACGGCGTTGTCGTCGCTGCCCCAGCTCATCGAGATGACCGAGACGCCGGCCTGCTCTCGGGCATAGTTGACGGCCCCGAACAGATTGCTGTCCGAATCGTTGTTGGCTTCGACCAGCAGGATGTTGGCCGCCGGAGCGATGGCGTGAGCCCACTCGACGTCCAGGGCGGTCTCGACTTCCCAGCCGCCAGACGAATCGGTGCCGGGCAGGTTGCTGCCGCCGCTTTGGTTGACGACTTTCAGGCTGGCCGGCGCGGCGATGCCGAATTGGGCATCGAAGGTGGCCAGGTCCGAGGCGATGTTCGGATCGTTGTAGGCATCGATGATGGCGATCGTCTGGCCGGCGCCGTTGGCGGCGGTCGAGCCGAACGAGACGTTGTTGAAGCCGTACGCGGTGCGGATTTCGGCCGGAGTATAGCCGCCTCCGACAGAGCCGGCGGCGGCTTTGGAGAATTCGACCAGGTCGGACGTCAGCGCATCGGCTGACAGCATGGCCCGAATCTCGAGCGCTTCGAAGCCTAACCGCCCAAGCGACTTCGGCCCGCGAGAAGCCGAACCACGCAACGGTTCTGAGTGTTGATTAGGATGCCACATGACTGCTTCCTGGGGGAGAAAGGCTGGCCGTAGTTTGGGCAAAATTGATGTGAAGTGTCGCCAGCATGGTCAAAGTGTCCGCCCAACATCAGATATGAACGTATTGAGGTGCCGAAGGCGCGCGCCAAAAATTCGATCTGGGAAACCTGGACCGATTTGGCGACTGGAAGGAGGGGCCGTTGCCGGCAGGCGATCCGCCCGACCCGCAGATTTGACAGTCAACGATTAAAGCGAATAGAATAAACATCTCCGCGAGAGGCCGCGGATTGCAATTCTCCACAGGAACACTTGCTCATGCGCTGGACGCCCTGGAACTGCGCGCCGAGCCCCAAGAAATCGCGGCTGGCAGCCTTCCGTGCCCTGCAAGCCGAGCTGCTGGAGCCGCGTTTGGCGTTGAGTCACGCCCCCCCCACGGACTACGGCGCGGACCCGGGACACGATGCCGGTAGCCAGAACGCGCCGGCCTATAGTTCCTCGGCGTACGGCGCTTCGCA
>DATATB010000044.1:0-2146 GCA_036268995.1 Pirellulales bacterium
ACGAGCTGCGACGAAGACAGGCAGTGTCATCCTTGGCCCAGGCGACCGCAGGAACTTGCCTGCGCAAATATGCCTGGCTTGTGCGCCGTTGTGGCGCGAAGTTCATGATCTGGCGCTTCAGGATTACTATTTGCAGCTAGGCCTTAAATAAGCGAATGCGGATCGGCAAAAGTCGGAATTGTGCGGCCGCAGGGCGTGCGGACCGGGAGCGGGCTGCCGAGTTCGGCGGCCGTTGCCTGTGTCAGGTTGTTGAGTGTTGCAGTTGAGTAGTGTGCTTTCTTGGGTTGGGCGCCGCGGCTGACGGGAACATCCGCATTCCCGTTTCGAGAAGCTCGCCTGGGCGTCGGCCGTGCGGCGCCCGGCGAGCCGGCGTCAACATCGCAATGGCCGACACAGTCGCGCGGCCAGTTTCAGGAACACGGGTTGCCACTCGTTCCAGGCCAGCAGGCGAAACACCAGCCGACCACCAGTGTGCAGGATCTGGGCCGGCACACGCATGATGGAATTGACGAATGTGCGAAACTCCATCATCAACAGGTCGTGTTTTTGCTCGGCCTGTTTTTCCTTTCCGAACCCGCAAGGCTGCGGCAAGGACAGCGCCAGCCAGGCTTTGAGATTCCACGCCAACGACGTGATCAACATGTAGGCGTTGTTGCTGAGCAGATTGTCGAGCGGAGCGTGCAAGGCGCGAACGGCATTGAGCTGCGCTAAGACGTTCTCTTGCTGGCAACGGTCGTTGGCGTCAAACACGACCTCCTCGGGAGTGCTCAGCCAGTCATTGGTCAGATAGAAGAAGTACCGGTAGTCGTCGAAGAGTTGCTTTTGTCCCGCCTCACGAACCTTCAGAATCTTGCAGACGATGATCAGACGATAGTCCTGTCGGCAGGCGACCGGTCGATACTTCGTCTCGGCGACCAATTCCTCCACCAGCCGGATGTCCTTGAAGCCGCGCTCATCCACGATTTTCTGCTTGACCCGCTCGGGCCGCTTCCGCGGTGTTGTTTGGACCTCGTATCTTGCCGGCCGTTTCAGCGGTTTATAGGCCGAATCCGGCAGATCGTCGGCCAGGATGTCGCGCTGTGCGATGGCATCCAGCCCGAAGCAGAACGTCACCCCCTGGTCGTTCCAGCCATCCAGATACTTCGTCTGCGAGAAGTCCGTGTCGCCCCGCAGCCGGATCGACCGGAACCCCGCGGTGCGACAGACAGCGATGCTTTCGTCGAGTTTGGCGGCAGCGCCTTCGTGTGACGGACGGTTGCCGGAACGATTCACCAGCCGCATGACTTCCCCGGTGTTGGCCAGCGTGACCGCCAGCGGATGATATCCCCACTGCCCTTTGTAGGAAATGTCCATTCCTTGTTTGCACTCGCCGTCGGTTTCGACCATCGTTCCGTCGGCGTCGAGGATCGCCTGGTCATAAAAGGAATCAGCCTGGCCAGCCCACGCCTTGCGCCGCGCGACGTCGATGGCGGCCTGCAGGGACTCCAGGTCTTCCTCTCCAAAGCGGCGACAGAAGTCGCCGGCCGTCGTGGGATCGGGAATGCGCGAGGCGTCCAGCGCATTGAGGTAGGCTTCGTCCTGCCGCCGCAGTTCCAGGTCTTGTAGACAGCGTCCATCACACAGCGCGTTATAGCAGATGTTCAACACATGATCGGATTCGTGATACGGCAAGTGCACCTTGAATAGATGCAACCGCTGATTGATGGCTTCGGGCAAGCCGAGTGATTTCGCCAATTGATGCATGAGACCGATACCACCGTATGCGGTCCCGACTGACCGCTGCGCCACTTCATAGTGAATATTGGCAGCCCGGAACATGGGCTGCTCCAGATCATCGGGAAAGTTGAATTTATCCAGCCGCTCCAAGATTCGCCGCTGGCGTGCCCGACTCCGACTCGTCATAATTCCGTTCACTCGAAATCCCTCCGTGAATGTGGCGCTTCGTTTATTCAACACAAATGAAACACCACAAAACGCCGAAGGATTTCGAGTTTTTTCGTTTTATATCGCGAATTGCCGCTCCGGGTACGCTTGTTTAAGGGCTAGGTACGCTTTAGTCGGATGAGCCAAAATTCCTAACCCTGCGAGACGACCAGAAAGCGTTACTGCAACAACATTTCCGTGCCGCATGAACAATGATCCGGAA
>DATATB010000045.1:0-22060 GCA_036268995.1 Pirellulales bacterium
TTTCCACTACACGCCCCGGGCCAGAAAAAACTCGCCGGCGTCCCGTCGAATCCCCATCGCGAAACGACTTACGCCACAACCAAGTTCCGGAAAATCACTCCCCTGCCCGATTTTGTTTCAACGCTGGGGAAGTTGGGCTAGGCGGGGGTGATCTTGCCGCGCTCGCCGCACCCGATATTCGGCTGCTGCCAGCCGCAAGCGGCCCGCGGCTTCGCGTACTTGCAACCGCCGGGCTTCCGCCGCCGAGACACCGGCGAGCCGATCCACCAAGGTGTCGGCCAGTTACAGGATTATCTGAAGTCCCAGCGAGACTACTACTGCGGAACCGGCCAGCCGGGGCAGCGGTCTGCGGATCGAGCCGGTCATCCTCGATCTACGCTGGAGCACCCGCAACGACTCAGTGAAATCTCGGCGCAAAGCCCCATAGATCCCGCAGGATGCCGCAACATTGCGTGGGGCCCGGCCTATCTTCACTGTTTTCGGAGCACTGGTGGCCGACTGCATCAAGTTCCACGCGGCAGAGGGGCGGTGGGGGGTGTCAGGGCCAGAAACCAGTCGTGCGATTTGGTGGCTTACACCGCCCAACGAGCCGCCGATCACGCCGTCAAGGATCATGAACGAACCGTCCACGCATCGACGGGCCATGGCGACGTTTATGGCATACTCGCTAAGCATATGAGCTGAATATCGCATTCGGCGCCCCGCGTACAGCCATAATCCCGGTGATTTTCGCCGTTGTAACTCTTGTACCGATGCATGCGCCGGCTCCTTCACCGGCGGCGCCGAAACCGGCTTTGCGTTGACTTCGCGCGACATGGCGGCCAGCACGGACGCCCGGTTGTAGGCCGCCAGGGGGGCGGCGGTCCGGCACAATGGTCCGTTGTCCCAGCTCGGCCCCGGGACACCGTATGTGCCGGCACCCCGTAATTGGGCGTGCGGCCGGGGATGGACTGACCGCACGCTACCTTCACAGGCGGGCGAGGGTGTGTCAACCCAAGTGCGATGACCACTGGGTCGTAAGCAGAAGCTGCAGGTTGCCCCGTTGGTCGGCGCCACGCTGTGATTTAATAGGGGCATTTCCACGCTGGGCATCCAGCCCGCCGCGGCAGTTTTCGATGTCGCAACTCGCATCTCATCCGGCTGCCACCCACCATTCCCCCCGGCAGTGGGACACAGAAACGCGGCCAGTTTGGCACAAAACTGCTGCCGGTACAGGGTTGGATCAAATTTATGGTCGTTTAGCTCATCGCATAAATTTAGGTCCTCCAGTACGGACGGACTGGGTTTTACCGCCTCAGCCCCCTTTACGATGGGTGAAACCAAGGTGGAGGCCGTGCTCTACTTGATGGACGATGGGCCCAGAATCAACGAAATCCACGAGGAGGAATCTGAGCTCGGCACACGGCCATTGGGATAATTGGCCAATTTCTCCAACGCCGTACCCGAGGGTACCGCCTTCTTTTTGCGATTTCACCGGTGGCGGGGCGCGTCACCTTCGTCACGTTCGACGTCGAGTTGACCGGCGCCTCCCGGTATCGAGTTTCGCACCTTGAGCACCATCTCGATCCAAACCAAGGCCTCGCGGAGACGCCGACTGTTCTCGTCGGCAGTTTTCGAGAGGCGGGCAAGTGTCTCGATCGCCTCTCTGACTTGCTGTTCCATCGCCGGGGTCACGTCATCCGGGGCAGTTTCCAGAACGCGCGTGGTCAAATCGAACTGGTCGCCGAAGAGGGCATCGTCGAAAGTGTTGCTCAGGGACTTTGCCATCCGGATAGCCCGTTCGAGGCCCGCTTTCAAATTCTGCGGTGGCTTCACTCTGCGAGTTGGGGACTGCGGTGGCCGTGGCCATTGCTTATGAATCTCTCGGGCCAATTTGTTCGACGACCACTTTTCGGCGATCACGCGAGCGACCAATTTTTCTCGCTCGACCGCGACCGGCACAGCCAAAAGGTTCAATAGATGGCCCCAGGTAATCGACGGCTGCTGTATTAAAGCCACGTATTCTTGTTCCGAGTACGTGTCGACGAGCTTTTGAGTGTCACGAAGGAAATGAGCATCAACCTGCAGTGCATCGGCCAAAAAATCGAGCTGGCTGGTCAATCGAAAACGCTTGCCGAGGGCCTCGGTCTCGGTTCGGCAATTGCGCACAATCTGGCCGACGCGGAAGAACGACATCAGTCGGGATTCCCTGTCACAAAGCGCATGCAACTTTCGGTATCTGGACAACAGATCCTTCGGGAGTTCTGCGACCAAATCAGCAGACAGCGGCTGTGAAGCTCGCGCTGCGCCTGCTTTCGCATTGCACGTCCGCAGAGTGCTCGACTCGCTGCCGTTGCTTTGGCGAATTGCCGGCTTTCGTTTCACGCTAGTTTCTCTTTCTTCTGCATGGGCGCTTTACTGGATCGTCTTTGCGACGCCGGTTCGCACTCACAATTGCCAGTCCCCCGGTAGTTCAAGCCGCTGCAGACCGGTTCAGGCTGCCGGCATCTGTCGAACCCGAAGGGCACAGGACCACTCGCCCCAATTGCCCGCATGGTCGTCCTCAAAGGTTAGCGGCTTGTTGTTCCGAACGGGCTTCGAGCCGAGTTGCTTCAAGAAAAACGGAATGCCGTGCTTCTTGCATTCGCCGATCAGGTCGACTGACCATTGGACGTCAAAAGGGCGAGCACCGCGGCCGGACTCGCCGCCCTGGATGATCCAGTCGAGTCGTGGCAACCACTGATTCAGGTCGACGGCCTCGATCTGGGGCTCCACCGACAAGAAACGAGTCGTGCTGGCGTCGCCGACCATCAGTAGCCTG
The DNA here is from genome assembly GCA_036268995.1 of Pirellulales bacterium. Lineage (GTDB taxonomy): Bacteria > Planctomycetota > Planctomycetia > Pirellulales > PNKZ01 > DATATB01. The sequence goes on from DATATB010000045.1 coordinate 2,801, forward strand.
CGACGTGACGCTGGTGCCCGCCCAGAGATTGGACGGCCACGATTTGCCACGCTTCGTCAGCCAGGCCGAAAATTCGGCCATGCGATCGGGTCGCTTCGAGAGCCACAGCCATCGGTGCCGCTGGCCGACGTCACTCATGACGTTGTCAATAATTTCGGCCTCGAGGTAGCCAAACGGAACACCCGACGACAACGAGTCGGACATATCCGAAACAAAGATTGTCCTGGGCATTCGATCGAGCCAGGGTTTCTCCTCGCGTTTTTTACCATTCAAGTCGGCCCATCGGGCCGCCTCAGCCATGCGGCCGGGGAAAAGCGTGACTTGCTCGAATGTCGGCGCATAGCCCGGCGTCACTCCGCCGAAACGTCTGTGCAGCAACCCGGCGTAGCATGTTTTGTGGTGTTTGCCCCATAGCTCACAGCCGCGACAACCCATCGACGGGTTAGCTGTCGAATCGCACCATTGAATCTTGGTTTTTTTGCTCATTAGGTCACCTCGGGCCAAAGCGTTGAATCAATCATTGGACTGTCCGACTCGCGCTGGCTTCTCGATCTTGGACATTTCGTTCAATTCGGTCCGCCGATCACGTCATCAAAGAAACCGCGACGCTTCGGCAGTAAGAACACGCGGAATTGACTGCCCAACTGCCCGCGGACGACGCGAACCCGGGTTCCGGGCGGATGACCGGTCGCGGCTACCTCCCGGACAGTGGCGGGGCGCTCGAATTCCTGGGCGTCCGGGTGCTGGCGAAACCACTCGCGGTCAGTGGCGGCATCGATCTGAATGGAGAGCTGGGCCATCCCGCGATCAGCAACATCGCCGAAGAGCAAGTGCACGTCTGGGTCGGGACGGGAGTGTTGCGGTTTCCGTTGGTTCTTCTTCATGGGCGGGCTCCTGGATTTGGGAATAGTGTTCCGGCTTACCTGAGCTTGAACTAGTCGCAGGGAGGATTGTGCTTGGTAACCGTCCCGTTCACGCGGGACACGATGTCTTTTTGGCAGAGCACGACCACCCGGCCACATTGGTTAACTCGCCCGAGCTGTCATGAGTATTCCTTGCACTGCGCCCATGTCGTGCCAGTGCGTATGCTTGCCTTGATTGGGACCGAAAACCCGGGGGGCGGCGATTCCAGTATCTGGCGGACTACACCGACCACTTCTTGCAGCCGGTGAACGGGGGCCGCGAGCAAAAAGGAGTCGTGGATTGTCAGGAGCAGACGGCAGTCATCAGGCAACGCGCGGAACAGCCGGACTAGCGCGAACTTGTTGAGGTCCGCCGCCGTGCCCTGGACAACCGTGTTCACTGCCTGCCGCAAGGCGTGACTGGCCCGTCCGGGGTCCCGTGACCGGACATCCCCAAGGCGCCGGGGACGACCGTAGGCTGTGGTGACGATGCCTGAGGTGCAAGCCTGCTGCTGCACGAAATTGATCCATGTCGCCACGGTGGGATAGCACCCGTAGAACGCATCGATGAGCGACTGCGCCGCGCTGCAGAGAATGTCGAGCTTGTGCGCCAGGCCCTGCGAGGTTTCCCCGTAAATGATGCCGAAATTGACGGCCTTCCCTACGGTCTGGCGATCCTCGATGGAAACTTGCTCCTCGGGGATGGCCAACACGGCCGCGGCCGTACGGCGGTGAATATCAGTTCCGGGATCTTGGAAAGCTCCCACAAATGCCTGGTCGCCGGAAAGTTGCGCCAAGACCCGCAACTCGATTTGCGAAAAGTCAGCCTCGATGAACCCATAGCCCGGCGGTGCCCGGAACACTCCCATGAGCGCCGGTGGCAAGGCCTGCAAGGCTGGCTTGCTGCAGCTGAACCGGCCCGTCACGGTACCCAAAGGATCGAGTTCCGCATGGACGCAGCCCGTAACGGCGTCGTAGTGAGACAACAGTTGGTGCGCGGCGTCCAGGACCGGCTTGGCAGTGCGGTAAGCACGCAGCGGGCCGACGGCGCGGTGCAAGGGCTCCAGCTGACGCAATACAATGTCGCTGGTCGCGGGTGAGCCGTCACGATTCCGTGCCAAAACCGGCAGGCCAGCCTGTTCGAATAGGAGCGCCGACACGTCAGGTAGAGAGTCTGCGTTCACTTCACGGCCCGCGGCCTCGCTAAGCTGGCAGCGTGCGATCTCGACCTGCACGGCATGACTTGCCTCGATGCCTCGCAGCAGCTCAAGATCAACAGGTATGCCATTGCGAATCATGTGGATGGTGGCGTCCACAACCGGCAGCTCGATGTCGCGGTAGACGGTCTGCAGTTGCGCTGCAACCAATCGACCCATCAGTTGTCCAGGCGCAAAGGCCGACCAAATCTGCCGTGCGCGATGCAAAGACCTCTCCACTGCCATAGACAAGGGCGAAACGACCGGCGGCCCCACAGCGCCGTTTGCCGATGCGGGCGCGGGGCAGCACTGCCTTTCAAGTTCATGGAATCTCTCATCCTCCAACAACCGGCCCACGACCTTGACATCGTCAAAGTCGTTTGAGACTGGCAATCCGAATTTTTGCTCGACTGCGCGACCAAACACGGCGTCGAAATAGACGCGGCGGCAGCCTTCCAGTGTCTGCAGATGGCGTACCCCATCGCCGACAACGAATCGCGCCTCGCCAGCACTTCCGACGACCGACGTACCCAGCAAGCGGGCTTTACCGTCCATCAAGCCGGCAACCGTGCGGGCCCCGTCGACCAGGTAATCGACGACGACAAACGCATGATTGTGTTTTGGCGAACAGTTCATACGAGGTTACCGAGGGGAGTGAGGCCCGCGGCCAAGACTTCTTCTTGCGTGCACTCGCCCGGGTCGTTACGCCCGCGCGGTAGCTCGAGCAGCACAACACGGTTGTCGCCTTGCTGGCCAGTTCGGGCTTGCCGCAATTCATCAACGATTTGTTGGGCTTGGTCGCGGGCGTCGGCATCAAGGGCGACAATCAGCGGGCGCCCCGGAAAATGATGGACAAGCAGTATCTTTTGGTGCTGCGACAGGTCTTTTCCGAAGAGCGCCACAGCCCAAGGACCAATCCTCCAACAGTCCGTGACACCCTCGCAGACAAATACCGGACCCGCGGTCTGCAGGGCCTGCGGCAGTCCGTACAACAACCGAGACTTTTGCATGCCGGCCGCCGATAAGTAGCGCGGTACATGATCGGGCGCTGGTCCGATGGCACGCGCCTGCCAACCCGCGAGCACCAGCGGCAGCATCGTGTCGGCTAGGCTGGCGGCGAAAGTGACCGCGGGGCGCCAGACCGGAATAATGAGGCGGTCATAGACGGCAGGGCGAGATTCACTCGCGCGGCAGCAATAGTACGCCTGCCAGTTGCGCCAGAGCTCAGCAGGCTGGAAACCGCGGCTCAGGACATAGGAGATCGCTGAATGCGAGGACGGCAGATCGACGAGAGGCCACAGGTCGTTGGGCAGCGACATTTCGACTTGCGGCGTCGATGCAAAAGCGGGCGAAGTTGTGTCTGCAACGGCACCCGTAGCGTAGCGCTGCCGGGCGCGACGGCTGAGCGGAAGAGTCAAGACGCTGCGGAGGAGTGCACGATTGCCAGCCGACTCATGGCACCGCTCGTTATGACAGCACCACAGGTTGTTCGCGGTGCCGGTCACGCGGTCTCGCTGACCGTACTGATAACTGATGTAGAGCCGCTGCCGGCGATCACCGCAAAATCGGCAGTCGACGGCGTACTGTTCCCCGCGCCGGTAAGCACGGACGAGCAGCTTTCCAGGCTTCACAGGGTCGGGTATGTAGGTGACGATGCGCGGCTGACCCTCATTGACGATCTTCACAACTGGAAAGCGAGACTGAAGCAACTCAAAAAGAGGTTCGTTCAACGGCATCGGCGGCACCTCTTCTGGGGGCGTTGTGCCTTCCGGCGAAGGCAAGGGCACACGGAACGGAACGAACTAACGCGGGCCGACACCCTTCTACTGAAACGGTTCAACGTACAACGACCGCGGCCAATTCCTGGCCAGCGGGAACAAATAACTACCGACCTCCAAAGCAGTTAGTGGATCTGTTCCCATGTTCCTGGTTCCCGATGGTGGAATGATCCTCTCAGAATTTTCATTCACATGTTGAGGCCCTTGTGAATGGCGCGAGTCAAATATGACGGTTACCTCAAGGAACATAGGAACAGAATGTATCGACCATACTAAAGCCTCCAATGGATAACGACTTGCGCTGTTCCCGTTGTGTTCCTACCCGTTCCTGTTCAGGATCACCCCCTCGCCGGCCTCGTCGGCAGGCTCGGCGTGATCCCGCAATCCTCAACATCAGCCTCGGCATCCCCGCCCATCACCTCGGTGATCGCGGCTTGTTTAATCGCAACGAGCGATACTACGTCGCCTCGGGGAAGCATTCGCGCGCGGTAGAAGTTTTTCCCCTCTGTCAGGCGAAGCCACTCACGGTCCCGCCACATGCGGCGCGTAGCTTCGGCATCAAAATTCCCTTGTCGGAGCAGTTCGTCGAGTTTGTGCGGCATGAATCCGACGAAGTCATCAAGAGACCCCCAACGCCCAGCCCAGCCAGCATGGGGTGGCGTCCCGTTGGTGTGCAAATGCTTGGAGAATTCCTCGCGGTGCGAGAACGCCCAGCTCATCACGTACCGCAAGGCCACCGCAGCGCGGTCGGCCTCATGGCTATCGGCGGTCAACACGGTCCACAGTTCGGCCACCGCGTCCCGGTACGGCCACGGGACGATGCTGGCTTGGTGGGCGAGGATGGCCGTGAGGTGTATTGCAGCAAAATGGTCGGCCATACGGAGGGCAACACTATTATCGCCAGCCCGTGCTTGGTAGCCGTCTCGCAGCATGGCATACTGTTGTCGTAGCTCCGCCCATTGGTCACGGTTCGTGAGCAGGAACTGAATAAATGCAGGGCCCGCGTGCCCAAAGTTCCGGAGAATGCCGGCGTTGATGGTATTGATCAGCCTCGCAGTTTCGACGTTTATGTTGCCGAATGGCGATCCCCACAACTCCAAGACTCGCGATCTCGTACCGCCGGCCTCGGTAAACGCCGTGGCCGGCGTCTCGCCGCTCATCATGAGCACCGTGTGCCACGTCAAGGTCTTACGCGTGCCGGTCAGGCTTCCGCGACCTTTTCCGCGTCCCGCAGCCGCATCATAGATGGCCTGCGTGACATCCTGTGGGTGCTTGGCGAGTTTGGTATCGTCGAGAATGAAGGGTGTGTCGCAGCGCACGGCCATCGCCCGCTCAATGTAAACGCGGGTCGAGTCCCAGGTGGCGATGGCCGCCGCAGGAGACTTTTCATCGGGGCGACCCCATATACTGGCGGCAACGCGTAATGTGGATGTCTTGCCGCGGCTGGTGGCGCCCGCCAGACTGAAAACAAAATTCGGTGACTCGAGCAATCGGAGCATCGGTACTGTGAGCGATACGTAGCAAATCAAAGCAACGGCGGGTAGAGTGCCTGCCTGAGCGACTGCCTCTCGCCAGTCGGCAAAGGATCCGGCGCAGTGATATCCCTCGACCAGCTGGTCATCGCCCTCGTCAGCACCGAGGAATTGCAGGGACTGGCCGTCTCCGTGCCCAGTGCTGGCCTCGCGGCCGCAAAGTGTCTGATTACCCAGCAGGAATCGGTCAGGAGTGTTACCGCCGTGCCACCCGAGCTGCTCCGTAACTTCAGTCAGACGTAGCTCGTCGAAGTTGTACGTCTCGAAATCTGCCAAAAACTGGACGGCCGTCGGCGCATTGTTACTCGTGATCGGTAAACCGAACTCCGCAAACGCCGTGATGGTGCGGGACGTAGCGATCGTCGCACGCGGCACAACTCGAGACCGCCAGCCTTGACCGCGGCTCCAGGCGATGCGCAAATGCTCGGCCCCGGTGCGCACGTTGTGCAGCCGCTCACTGATCACTACGGCTGCCGGAATGCTCCTCTCGGCAGCATCGGTTCCAGCCTGTCGTATACCAGCAGGGCTGAGCTCCCAGCCGTCCGGTACAACAATGCCGTCACCAACTGGTGCGTCAGGAAGAATGTTTATGACCAGTAGTGGCGGCTCGTCGGACGCAACTTGCGCATGGCGTAAACTCGCGACACTTTGGTTGATCGACTTTGCCAGCGCCGCAACCGTGTATCCCCTGATACCAATCTCGTGCAACCGCGCGGCAATTCTTTCTGCGGCCAGCGGCACAGCATCGGCGTGGAGTAGCGCTGCCGCGTACGTTGCTGAGTTGATCGCCGCCTTGCAGCGCTCGATGTTTTCGGGGGCCAGGATCAGCTCGACTACTACACTGAATAGATCGATACCTGTTCCATCGGCGCTGCACACCGTGTAGGGGATTGTCAAGCGCGCAATAAATGTCAGCACCGCAAGGCATATATTCGGTTGCCAGTCGGGCAAGTGCCGTAGGTCAAACATCAATGTCGCACTCCGGCTTTGCAAGTAGGCTTGCAATTCCAACGTGCCTTGCTCGTCGAGAAGAATGCCAGGCGCGAGCTCGTCTCGTTGGCCGTTACGCACAACGACGAGCGGGTGGTTGGGGCGGACCAACTCGCCGCTAGGCGGCGTGCTACCATGGGTGGCGGCACCCACGCCATTGGCGCCCGTCGCCCTGGCATCGCCGTTGTTCTGCACAGTCGCATAAATAGGATTGTTCGACATCCGTTTCTCTCGTACATCCTTCAGGACGGCGGCCGTGGCGGTGTGATAGTTCCCCGCGGACTGATGGTGCCACAGCTCCTGATTATTCGCGATCCGCTGGTTCGGACGTTAATCGCTGGCGAGCTCCCGCTCGGCTGCGGCAATGTCTGGTTCGCGAGCTGTGCCGACGCGCGGCAAATGGGTCAAGTGCGTTCGCTCCTCGGTCAGCCTCGCGAAGAAGCGGGACAGAGCCTCGAGGCTCGTGCAGCGTGTGCCACCGATCTGCACGGACTCGAGGACCACCCCTCGGCAGCCCGGACCTGTCCACCGATAGAAACAGGAGACGTGAGGGCGTTTGCCACCGCGGCGCGTCGGCAGCGACTTCAACTTGGCGGCCTCGGTCAGCGAGAGAATCTTTTCTTTGAACAGATCGATGGGCATGAGCATATTCCTAATGCAACAACTTGCATCCACTAGGAACTGCTTACCTCAGCCTGCGAGAATATGCTAAGGGTGGGACGGGGGAGACACCGGGGAGTCACCGGGGAGATGCTCCCACACGAATCCCCTACCCGCGCCATCGGCTCGGAAGTGTAGCTCTTGATCCAAGCCGCTATTCAAGGACTTGACCGTGTCCTGTAATCGCTGGCTGTCCGCGCCACCTGGCAGCGGATCGTCGATTCTTTCTGGCCAGCCCAGCTCCTCAAAAGCATCCAGCACCGGCACTACATTCGTTGCGATGCCGAGGCGTCGAATCGTCTTTACGACCCGGTCATTGAAGAGCAGTTTCCCGGATTGACGATTCCAGTGCGGCTTGGCCTTTTGCTTGGTGCCGTTGTCTTTGCATTCTTGCCCATCGGCATGCCTGCTGCGTCCTTGAATGCGACGTTCCGACGCCAGCGCATACTCTCGATTAATCTTGGCTCGCAATTTGCCGAACTCGATGCTCGTGGGTTTTGGCAAAATGCGGCGCACTTTGTTTTTAGGCTCACCTTTAACGACCGTCAGGTAGCCCATCGTCTGATAAAACCTTAGCGCAATGTTTACTGCAAGAGCATGCGCGTTTGAATCGGAAAGACCCCAGAAGACTAGGTTCTTTTCTGCGACTCGGTCGAATTCGATCGTTACGTGAGACAACGCTTGCAAGGCCTGCTTGGCTTCACGGACGTATGCTCGAGTCCGTTCGTCCCAGTCTTGTCGAGCCTCTTCGGTCGGCGGTTCAGAATCTAATCTGGAAGGTTTCGAACGCTTCTGGAAAAAACAGCAGCTGATTCGAAGACGCTCCAGCACGTCACTGGTCAGCTTATGCGCACGTCGAAGTTTATTGGCCACTCGATACCCACCTTCCCGCCGGCAGACCTGCAACGAACATGAGTCGACACGGGCTAGCCCACTTCACTCATAATTGCGGCAGCCTTGCTCAAATCTCTTTCGGCGTAAATCTGCGTGACGTCGGCCCGGCTGTGGCCCAGAGCGACTTGGGCGGCTTCCAAACCAAATCGTTTTCGGATTTCTGTGCCGGCAGTATGGCGTAGCCTGTTCGGACTCCATCGCGGGACAATCCGTTCATCATCCGCCACGTCGGGCCGCTCGTTATGAGCCTTTAGGTCTGCCTTATCGCAGGCCCGATGGATTGCCCGGCGATAACTGGCCGTGGTGTATCTCGAACCTGGTGCCCGCTTCGGGTTTCGCTTACGGTTAGTCCCGGGACAGTTGCCATAAGACGGCAGTGTTGTGCGCTGCTCATGGGCGGCATCTCGACGCCTTTTTTCGCTTTCGGCCGGCTGGAAGCAATAAGCATCGGCAGCTCGCAAAAGGTAGGGCCGCAGGACGTCTTGTGCTTTGGGGCCAAAAAAGATTACGCGCTGCCGGCCCTTGTTCTCCGTCTTATGGTGCTGGGGTCGATACTCCCAGACCGCACCCTCGCAGCAAACGTCGCCTGGCCGAAGAATGCAGATCTCGGCGGGGCGGGCACCGGTCAGACGTTGAAGACGCACCATATCGGCCACGACAAAGGGCAGCTCCGGCAAAACAGCCTGGACAATTGCGTCCTCGATAGGCTCAATCGCGGCCGTCTCCCGAGCGGCGCTGCGGCCTCGCTGCAAACCGGGCAGGCAGCCAAGCGATTGGTGAACGGATGGCGGCAGAAGTTCTTGGGCCACTGCCCACTTGAAGGCACGGCGAACCTCGGCGATCAGCTGATTGACATAGCCACGCGATAAGTTGCGGCTCACAAGTTTTTCCCGGAACACCTTGAGCGCTAGAGGACCAAACTCGCCGGCCAGGGTGCGGGCATACGCCGACTTGCCAAGTAACCGCATCGCATAGACAACCGTGTCGTACGTCTTCGTCAGCTGACCGTTCTGAATGTAGTGGGTCTTGGCCCACCGCTTGTAACCAGCTGCCAACTCGACGATCGTGAGAGTGGACGGCTCAACAGGCAGCGTTCTGCCTCGAGCGAGCCACTCCCCGACTACCCGATCATACGCGGCCTTGCTGGCCGCAGTGCCCCACTTGCCCAGGTAAACGTCACGGCCGCTAAGCGTCGTGACCGCTTGCCCGCTGGGCTTATGGCGGCGATAGGTGGGCGTGTGCGGAGAAGCAAGCCGTGCCATAGGTTAGGGCTCCTTGAAAAGGGAATCCGGTAATTACCGGGTTTCCCGAGTTCTTGGGGCCGCACTGCCGGCGGTCGGCAGGTAACCTAAAGCGAGGCTTCGGCGGGTGTTAGAAAACGGGTGGCTAATGGGACTTGAACCCACGACCCCCAGATCCACAATCTGGTGCTCTAACCAACTGAGCTATAGCCACCGTGGGAAACGTCAAATATAGCGCCGGCCGGCAGATCGGTCAACGCTGGGCCGATCAGGGGAAACGCTCGAGCTGCAGCAGGTTGGCGATTTCGGCGGCCGTGGTCCAGACTTCCTCGAGCGCGTCGATGTAGTCCTGGTTCGTCTCGGTCAGCGTGCGCTGCGCTTGCAGGAAGGTCGAGACGTCGAGCAGGCCTTTGATGAAGCCGTCCTTCACCAGCTCCTGGGCGCGACGCGCGTTGGGCAGGATCTGGGTGGCGATCCGGTCGGCCCGATCGCGGGCGGCGCGGTAGCGGCTGATGGCGTCGGCCGCCTGCCGCAGCAATTCGTTTTGCACCGTGCCCAGGTTCGACAGCGCGTCGAGCACGTCGGCCTGCGCCGAACGGATATTGCCCTGGTTGCGGTCCCAAGTAGGAATATCGAATTGGATGTTAAACCAGAACTGCTGGTTGCCCTGAGCGTAGGGCGAAAACTGATAGGCCGGGCCGGTCGTCACGTTGGGATACGCGTCGGCCCGAGCACGCTGGTGCAGCACCTGGTTGCGCGTCAGCTCGCGGCGGGCGATTTGCACGTCGGCATTTTCCGACACGACAAACCGCCGCAGCCCTTGCTCGTCGAAGTCGGGCATGCCGTGTTCGAAATCGCCCACGACGCTGACCACCTGCATCTCCGGCAGGCCGATCACGGCGGCCAACTGCTTGCGCTCGCCGTCCAGCAGCGTCTCGGCGTTCTTCAGGTTGATCTGGGCCCGTTGAAATTCGGTGCGCAGCAGCAAGACCTCGGGCAGCGTGCCCTCGCCGGCTTGCACGCGTCCCTCGGCCGCCTTCAGCGAGCCGGTGGAAATGTTCAGCAGCTCGGTCAGCACCTGCACGCGCCGCTCGGCGGCCAGCACGGTATAGAATTGCTGCCGCACGGCCGTGAGCATGTCGAAGCGGTCGGACACCATCGTGTACTGCTTCTGCTCGACCAACAGGTTGGCGGCCGACTTTTGCAGCCGGAACTTGCCCTTCACCAGGATTTGCTGCTGGAAGCCGACGTTGAAGGTGCTATTGCTGCCGTTGAACACCTGCGGGTTGTTGGTATCGAACCGCGGATTGGGATAAATGGCGGCTTGCAAGGCATCGCCGCGGGCCGACTCGACGCGGGCTTGCGCACGGCGCAAGATCGGGTTGTAACGCTCGGCCAGGTTCGTCACTTGCTCGAGCGACCAGGTCGGCTGCACGGCCTCCGTGGTTGCCGGCGTGCGACCGGGTGGCACGATTTCCAGGTTCATTTGCGCCGGAACCTGGCCGGCTGGCGGCAGATACTGCGGGGCGGCCAGCGCGGGCGAGTTGGGTTGCGCAGGAGCTACCGGGTAGTATTGAGGCGGCGGCTGATAGGTCGGCCGCTGGGGATCGTCCACGCGCGCTTCGTACTGAACCGGCGCCGGCTGCATCTGCGTCGGTGGCAGCAATCGCGGTTGCCGCTCGATGGGTGCTGCGGGCTGGCCCGGCAGCGGTGGCAGTAGTTGCAACGTGCCGCCGGCTGGTTGCCCTATGCCGACCGGTGGAGCCGTGTCGGTTGCCGGCTGCGTGACGCGCTCGCTGGCCGCCTGGATTTGAAATCGCGTTTGCACTCCGGGATACACGGACTGCACAGCGTTGCCGCTGGGGGCCGGCGCCGGCGGATAGCGATCGTTGGCATAACTGTCGCTGTAGCGGAACTGCACGTCCTGGGCGCGCGCCGGCAGCATCAATGCTCCGCAGAGCACCGCGGCCAACCAGCTTGCTCGACACCAGCGACGCATCGTCCGTGTTTCCCTTATGTTCAAATCAATCGCCGTCGATCGCTCACGCGGCACTTCAGCAAGCGGACCTAAAACCCGACTTCTCCGCGAAAAAACAAACCTTGCAACGTCAGTTCGCTGACCGCGTTGCCCACCGGTGTCTGGCCGAGATCCCACCACTGCTGCAACTTGTAGCCGCCGGTAAAACGGCACAGGCATTGACGCCAACTGGGCACATAGCTGAGCCCCAACTCGACATTCAAGCTGATGGCGCCGTCGCTGACGCGCGTCGCGGCGACGCCCGAGCCGATGGCCGGCAGGGTGCTGGCTGCACTGAAAGTCTGCTCGGACTTGCCCAGCATGCCCGCGGCCAGCAGCTTGCTGTGCAACGAAATGGGCCTCCAGCGCGTGGGGTTCTGGAGTTGCAATCCAACCTCAGGGCCCGCTCCCGTGAAGTTGCTCATCGTGCGCTCTGACAACACGGCTCCCACGGCCGTCGAGTCGTTAAAAATCGTCGCCATGCGTGCGCCGAGGTAGTACGTGAAGAGAATCGGCGGATACGTGGGCTGATTTTCCTGGTGGACGTTCAAACCCAGGCGTCCCGGGATCATGAACACCGGGCTGAGCCACGGCAGCCGCACGGGCAGGGCCTCGGTGTTGACATATTGCAAATCGATCACGTCGAGGTTCAGCCGGCTGGTGAGCGTCGCGGCGCCGCCCGGATCGAAGGCGGGAATCGTGCCGGTTCCCTGGCTGCCCAGGAATTGGAACGCGGTCCGCACCTCGCCCAAGCCCCCCTCGAATCGGTAGCCCAGCTCGAACGCGGGCATCGCGGCCCAGTTGGGCTGGGCCACCGGCAATTGAACCGTCCCGCTGAACAGTGGGGTGGGCACATGCGGATTCGGATTCGCAAACGTCAGCCCACTGGAGCTGAGCGAGTTGTGAATGTACGGCTTGACCAGGCCCGTGCCGGCGGCGAACAACCATCCCCGCTTCAAGCCCGGCTGCTCGAGCAAGACGAGCGGAGGCGGTGCGGCGGCCTGGTCGAATAGGCTGCTGTAATAGGGGACGGGCATCGAACCCGGCAGCGGCGCGACCGCGCCGGGATTGAAAGCCGGCGGAGGCGGCGCAAAGAACGACGTCGTAGGGCCCGTGCCGTCAACCATCGTGGGCTGCGAAAACACGTTGCCGGGAGCAGTCGGTGCATACATGGGCACCGCGGCCGAATCGGTCCCGGCCGCGGGTGCGCTCGTCGGCGGGCTCGCGGCGATCGGCGCGCTGGCGGCAATGTCACTCGCGTCGGACCCGGCAATATCGCGGGCGTCGGACAATGTCGACGCGTCGGTCGGAAGAATCGGCACGGTGACCGTGTTCGTCGCGTTGTAGGCGGCGGTGCGCACCACGTCGCGGTACTGGCAATACGCAGCATCGCAGGCTGCCGACAGAGTCAGCAGTGCGGCAGCCAGGCTCGCCAGTTTGCCGGAACAGGGCATTTTACGACTGCGCAGTTGCGCCCACAAAAGAAGACTTTGACGGATGTATCGGCGGGAACAATCAGCAATTAGGAGCAAATCTTGCCGATTAAACCTCGCCCGAGGTACTGATAGCGATCAGCAATCGGGGGATGGTTCGCAGACGACAATCCAGCCGTTGGCGCGCAACCGCCCTAGCCACCAAGCACATCGGAGGCGGTGACGCCGCTGGGTATTGAGCGGAATGAACTCGACCACCCGCAAGCCAGCAGAGCGCAAAATCTGCCGCAGCTCGCGTCGCGTAAACACATGCAGATACATCTGCGGAATGCCGCGATAGCTGAAGAACTTGTCGCCCGGCTCGACCCCGCGCCCCACGACCCAGCCGAACAAGGTCGCTAGCAGCCAGTGCCGCCCCTCGGCGCTGAACAGGTTGTACCAGCGGTTGTGGACGTGCAGCACGAAGCGGCCGCCGGGCTTGAGCAAGCGGCGCACATGTCCGAGCACGCGCAGCCGGTTGGCATGCCCGCGCACCATGCCCAGCGTGCTGAACATGCAAATGCAATACTCGGCCACCTGGTCGCGCAGGCAGTCGAGCTCGACGATATTGGCCAACAGCCGCTCGATGGGCAGCCCTTCGGCGGCCGCTTTTTCGCCGACGACGCCCAGCATGTGTGCCGACAGGTCGATCGCCAGGCCGGAGAAACCTCGCCGGGCCAGCGGCACCAGCAGCCGCCCCGTGCCGCAGCCCAGATCGACGACCAGCCCCGGCCGCGTGAAGTGCCGCAACAGCACGGCTTCGTCGAAATCGAACAGGCTGTTACCGCGAAAATAGTCGTCGTAGTCGCGGGCAATATGCGGCGATTGGAAGTAGTCCCAGAGCCCTTTGGTCACTCCGTCGGGCAGGCGCCAATGCGGCAAAGAGCGAAAGACAGGCAAACGTACACTTTTGGGGCTGGTTGCTCAAATGACCCGGCGGCCACTATAATCCTGCGTCCCGCCGGCGCACAACTGGCCAGCGGGGCGGAACTGACCGTCGTACTCATCATCAGCCGCAGCGATTTGCGGCTGCGTAGAAGCGCTCCAAGTGCGAGCGCGCGAAATTTCGTCGAAGGGAGAATCGCCGTGGCAATTCGTGTTGCAATCAATGGTTTCGGCCGCATCGGACGCCTCGTGTTTCGCAATCTGATGGCTCGTTCGAAGGAATTCGAAGTCGTCGCCATCAACGATCTGACCGACAACAAAATGCTGGCCACGCTGCTGAAATACGACAGCACGCATCGGCGATACCCCGGCAGCGTCAGCTACGACGAGCATTCGCTCTCTGTCGACGGCAAGAAGATTCACGCTCTGGCCGAACGCGATCCGCACAAGCTGCCTTGGGAAGAATATAAGATCGACGTGGTCGTCGAGAGCACGGGCATCTTCACCGGCCGGGCCGTGGACCCCAAGGCCGGCTACGACACCCATCTCAAGGCGGGTGCCAAGCGCGTGGTGCTCAGCGCCCCGGCCAACGACGGCGCCGACCTGACGTGCGTCTTGGGCGTCAACGACGACAAGCTCAACAGCTCGCTCCGCTGCATTTCCAACGCCAGTTGCACGACCAACTGCCTGGCCCCGCTGGCCAAGGTGCTGCACGAGCAGTTCGGCATCGAAAAAGGCCTGATGACCACCGTCCACGCCTACACCAACGATCAGAGCGTGCAGGATCTGCCGCACAAGGACCCCTACCGGGCCCGTGCCGCGGCCGCCAACATCATTCCCACCAGCACCGGCGCGGCCAAGGCCGTGGGCCTGGTGATTCCCGAGCTGCAGGGCAAGCTTACCGGCATTGCCTTGCGGGTGCCGGTATCGACCGGCAGCGTGGTCGATCTGACCGCCGTCATGAAGCGCAACGTGACCAAGGAAGAAGTCAACCAGGCCATGAAGACGGCGGCCGAAGGCAAGCTGAAGGGAATTCTCGAATACACCGAGGATCCGATCGTCTCCAGCGACATCATCGGCAATCCGCACAGCTCGATCTTCGCCGCCGACTTTACGCAGGTCATCGGCGGCAACCTGCTCAAGGTCGTTAGTTGGTACGACAACGAGTGGGGCTATAGCTGCCGCACTGTCGATTTGATTGCCCGCGTCGGGAAACTGTAGAAATTGGCGAGTGCGGAGTTCGGTTCGTAGGCGAGCCGGGAGCGTGAGCGACCGGAGGTCTTTGTTAATCGAGCAGTTTGAGGTAGATCGAGCGGACGTCCATCACTTGCTTGCCGGCGACTTGCGGGGCGCGCAGGGTTAACTGGCCGCGCCCGTTGTCGAGATGGATTTCGCCTAGCCGCATAGGCTTGAAATCCTTGACATACGACTCGCCTTTGCGCGGCACGCGGTCGTCCGCTGCGCCGACGAGCGGCGGATCGTGCGCCTCGGTCACTTTGGCCTCGACGCGGCTGTCGCCAAAACTCAGTACGATCTGCGAGCCGACGTCGGCTGCTGCGCAAGTGTAGTACACCACCGCCTCGTAACGCCCGGCCGTGGCCACTTCGATGTCCCACGTGATGCTGTCCTGCGGGCTGGTCCAGTGGGTGAAGAACGAACAGTTGGGGGCCTTTGAGCTGCGTTTCACGGTTCCGTGTTCGATGCCGTCGCGGGCCGGCAACTGTGTCAGCGGAAAGGCGCGATAACCGACCGTAAAGGGGCGTGCCTCCTCGGTCAGTTCCGAAAGCACGTCGCTGCGCCAGCGCTCGACGGCCGCTCGAAGCTTGGCGGCCACTTCCGGCTGCTTGTCGGCCACGTCGGCCGTTTGGCCGGGATCTTGGGTCATGTCGTACAGCTTGCCGGCCGCGTCAAGCCGGTACTGCTGGCTGCGCACGCTCACCTTGTGGCCCCAATACGAAAAGATCAGCCGCTCGGGCCAATTCGTCGCATTGCCTCGCAGCAGCGGCGCGACGCTGACGCCGTCCAGCGGTTTGCCTCCCTCGATCGAAACGCCGGCCAGTTCGGCCAGCGTGGGCAATAGGTCGATCGCGCCGGCGATTTGCGTCACGCGCGTCTGGGCCGGAATGTGTCCCGGCCAGCGCACCAGCAGCGGCGAGCGCACGCCGCCTTCGTCGGTCGAGCCCTTGCGCCCACGCATGCCGCCGTTCCATCGCCAGCTATTTGGACCATTGTCGGCGAAATACAGCACGATCGTATTGTCGGCCAGTTGCAACTGATGCAGCTTGTCGAGCACCCGGCCGACGTTCCAGTCGATGTTTTCGCACATGGCCAAAGCGGCTCGCGTGAACTCGATGTCTTCCGGCGGCGCGCCCGTGTGACGCATCTTCAGGTCGGCGTGGTTGAACTTGTCGTAAAAACGGTCGGGCACTTGCAGCGGCGTGTGCGGTGTATTGAACGCCAGGTAGCAGAAGAACGGCTGCTGCCGATGCTGTTCGATGAACCCCAGGGCGTGATTGGTCAGGTCGTCGGCAATGAAGCCGTCGCCGCGCACCGGCTCTCCGTTATGTTCCAGCGCGGGGCTGAAATACTCTCCCCAATGTCCCGAGCAAAACCCGTAATGCTCGTTGAAACCGCGCGCCAACGGGTGATAGGGATACTGCATGCCGTTGTGCCACTTGCCATAAACGGCGGTGGCATAGCCACCCTGCTTGAAGACCTGGGCGATGGTCCGTTCGTCCAGATCGAGCCGCTCACCGCCTTCCGACACGCCGAACACGCCGCCGCGGACGTGATACCGCCCGGTGAGGAACTCGGCGCGCGTCGGCGAGCAGACGGGGCAGACAAAAAAGCGGTCGAAAATCGCTCCGTCGCGAGCCAGCGAATCGATCCTAGGCGTGCTCAGATTCGTGTTGCCATGCACGCTCAGATCGCCCCAACCCTGGTCATCCGACAAGATGACCACCACATTGGGACGCTCGGCGGCACGGGCCGAACACGGCAACAGGACCGAACCGATGACAACAAACAGGGCGGCAAGTCGCGACGGCATGGCAAACCTATGGGTGGGGGGATTGTCCGTGGTCCGTTGTCCGTGGTCCGTTGTCAGTTGTCAGTCGCAAATATCAACGGACAACGGACCACTGACAACGGACCCTGCTGGGATCATTTTACTTGTCCGGCTTTTCGGCCGTCGATTGCTCGGTGGCTGTCAGCCGCTGCTGCCATTGCTTGGCCTGCTCGGGCTTGTCCCAAGCCTGGTAGAGCGCGACCACGCGCTTAAGCGCCTGCCGCGCCAGCCCGCTGCGGGCACTGCCGTGGACTTGCAGAATGCCCAGACTCGAGACCAGCAGCGGCTCGGCCTCGCTGTAACGGCCCAATTTGGCGAGCGACTCGCCCAGGGCGTTTTCGGCCAATGCGGTTTGCCAATGTCCCTCGCCCGAGACTTTTCGGCTGAGGTCGACGGCTTGCCGGGCGGGTGGCTCCGCATCGGCGGCCCGGTTGGCACGCAGCAGAAACTCGGCCAGCACCGTCAAGGCCTCGACGCTCGGCGCGCCGGGCGGCGGCTTTTGCTGTTCGAGTTGCGTCACGAGTTCGCGCAGCAGCTTTTCGGCTTCGGCCGACTGCTTGCCATGTTCGAGGTTCAGGGCCAAGGCCGTGATATCGGCCGGCGCGTCGGCCGTTCCCGGCTTGCGGCGGTCTTGCTCGACCAGCGCGCGCAGCAGCGGCTCAGCCTTGGCATATTCGCCGCGCGCATCCAGCACCTGGGCCAGCGAACGCACGCTCTTGAGCGTATCGCTATGCTCGGGGCCCAGCACGCGGCGGCGAATCTCGAGCACCTGGTGCAGCAGTTGCTCGGCCTCGGGCAGCTTGTTTTCGGCCGAGAGCACCATGATCAGGTCGTCCATGGCGTTGAGCGTGTCGGGATGCGTGGCGCCTAACTCTTGACGGCGGGCTTCCAAGCTTTCACGCAGCAGCGGCTCGGCATCCGCCCATTGGCCCCGGGCCATCATCATCTGCGCGATATTGCTCATCGCCAGCAGCGTATCGGGATGGTTGGGGCCCAGCACGCGTCGGCAATCCTCGAGATTCTTGCGCGCCAGCGGCTCGGCTTCGGCCAGCTTGCCTTCGGCTTCCAGCAGAACCACCAGGTTATTAATCGAGACCAGCGTGTTCGGATGATCGGGCCCCAGCAGCGATGTCTGCTGTTTGACGACGTCGCGCACCAGCGGCTCGGCCTCGGCCAGCTTGCCCTCGGCCTGCAAGGCAACGGCCAGGTTGCCCTCGGCCATCAACGTGTCGGGATGGTCGGCCCCGTAGACTTTCAAGCAAGCCTGGACGTTCTTGCGCAGCAGCGGTTCGGCCGCCTGCGGCTGGCCTTCGATTTGCAAGAGGCGGGCCATATTCTGTCGGGCCATGATCGACTGGGGATGATCGTCGCCCAGCACCTTGAGCGTCGAGGCAAGCAATTGCTCGACCAGCGCCTGGCTCTCCTGCAACTTACCGCGATCCAGCAAGACCGTGGCCAATTGATTTTCCGTCGTCAGCGTGTCGGGATGCTCGGACCCCAGCACGCGGCGCCGCACGGCCACCACTTTGCGGTACAGTTTTTCGGCTTCTGCCAACTCGCCCCGCGTTTGCAGCAGCCGGGCCAGGTTGTGCTCGGCGCTCAACGTGTAAGGATGATCGGGACCGATTTGTTTGTTCTTCAGGAAGCCTGCGATCGTATTGCGGAGCAGCGGCTCGGCCTCTTTCGATCGGCCTTGCTTGTCGAGCACCAGCGCCAAATTCTGCTGGGCCACCAGCGTGTCAACATCCGTGGGGCCCAGCACTTTGCGGTAATGCTCGAGGTTTTGCTCCGCCAGTTTCTCGGCCTCGGTTAGCCTGCCCTGCGCTTGCAGCAACTGGGCCAGGTTGCTCTCGGTGCCCAACACGTCGGGATGATCGGCTCCCAGCTTGCGGCGCCGGGCTGCGAGCGTTTGCCGCAAAAGCTGCTCGGCTTCCGTCAGCTTGCCCTCGTCCTTGAGCAGCTGCGCCAGGTTGTTCATCACCTCGATGGTTTCGGGCGCTTCGGGATCCAGCGACTTGCGATCGAGCGCCAACGCCTTGCGCAAATGCGCCTCGGCATCGGCGTACAGGCCCATTCGTACCAGCGTGATGCCAATGGCATTGTGTACGGCCGCCTCGGCGTCGGGCTGGCTGGCCAGCGTCTGATCCACGCGCTGCCCGGCCGCTCGCACGACGTCTTCGACCGACAGCTTCGTGCCGCGGGCTCGCTCGGGCGACGCGGCTGCTAGCACGTCTTCGATCAGAAAATGATTGAGCGCGCTGGCTCGCCGCGCCGAGTCGCGGGCATCGGCCTCGGAGGTTTCGGCCTGGCCCCGCGACCGCTCGGCCTCGTCACGCGCCTTACGGGCCTGGTCGCGGGCGCCGATAGCCGAGTTGCGCTCAGTGGCCAGCTCTTCCTTGGCCGCGGCCAGCCGCGTTTTCTGCTGCTCGGCTTCGCGCCATTTCCAAGTTACGCCCGCAAAGCCCGTGACAAACACCAGCACCAGCATGGCGGCCAGCCCGGCGATCGTGGGATTCCGGCGGCACCAGCGCCGGAATCGTTCGACGGGTGAAATCCGCCGGGCCTGGATCGGTTCGTCGTTGAGGAACCGTTCGAGATCGGCAGCCAGATCGTCGGCCGTCTGGTA
>DATATB010000046.1:0-18060 GCA_036268995.1 Pirellulales bacterium
TCCTTTCCGATCGTGACCTGGCGATACGCGTCCTGGGCGCAGCACTTGACCCGCGCACGACAACGGTAGCTGGCGTGATGACGGCGTGGCCGGCCACGATTCAGCAGGACGCACCCATTGATGTTGCGGTTGCTGAAATGAAAGCCCGCGGATGTCGGCGTTTGCCCGTCGTCACGGACGAGGACAAGCTCGTCGGAATCTTGAGCTTGGACGACATCATCGCCAATGTTGCTGACGAACTAGGCCAGATTCGCCAGGTTTGGAATTGCCATCCCAATGGCACCGGCGGGAACAAGTCGAACGACTAAGCGCCGCGCGGCCTCATTGGGAGGTGGCACGGCGTGACGGATTGATGTCGGGTGACCGCGTTAACGCCGCCGCTGAGTCGCGAACTTGTAGCGCCATCCAGCCTGCGCCAACCACTTCGCACATAAGCTAAAGCTCAATTGGTCCGCCGATCGGGGCACGCTGTCAAACATCAACGTCACAGTCGGAAAATGTTCCAAAAGTCCGTAAACCGAAGACGCCCGCCGGCTCCTCTCTATATCCAGAGACGGACGATTTCCTGGAGATGCAGAGGATTGAACCATGTTATGCAGGACCAAGAACATTACCGGCCGGCAGCGTGCGGTGCGGATTGTTGGCGGCGCTGTGCTGGCAGGTGCCGCGTGACTGTTGTTCCCGGGCCAAGTCGCGGGATATGGCTTGATGGCCGCCGGCGCCATGTGCTAATGACCGGAAGCAAAGACGAGCGCATCGATGCCCGGTGTTTTCAAGGAAAAGCCGACAAACCGAACGCTTTTAAACCGCCGGACCGGTAGCAGTTGAATAATCCTGCTTCGGAAGAAGGGTTTTCCACCCCGAATCTTACCCACAAATAAGACGCTCGCCCCTACCCGGCACTTGGTTGCTCGCGCAGCCAACGGAGTGCGTCTTCCTTTTGAGAAGGCGGAAAATGCCGCAGATCCGCTTGAACAAAGTGGCTGGCGATTGCCGGCGCAACCGTGAGAAATCCGCTATCGTTCACAATTGCTATTTTCCGGATTTCGCGATGATGGTCCTTGACGAATTTCAGATGCGCGAGCAAGGCTGCGAAATTCTTCCAGCCCGGGAACGACGGGGCGTCGACCATCATCCCATGCAACTCGTTGTTGGCTTCGATGTAGGAATCGATCTCGTCTGCCAGCTCCCGAAAATCGGCAGATTCGAGAGGCGCTTCCGGGTGGACGATCAGTATCCCCTCAAGTTTCAGTAGTTTATGATTCAGCATCGGTGCTATTTGTATTCCTTAATACCTTCAATGATCAGTCGGCGCTGACTATCCGGCGCTATGAAAAGATCCGAAACAAAATCGTCTCGAAATCCCTCGGCGACGACCTCAACTTCATGGGCGATGGTTAGAGGCCCGTGGCGGTGATGGGCAGATCCCCATGAATCCATTTCCGCGCCTCTTCCGCCTGGCTTTCGTCGAAGTACCGGACCGAGGCCGTGGTAAACGGATGGCAGAATACAGACATCCCGAGTTCCCAGGCCTTGTTCCCGATGAAGGCTAATCGCTCGATATCAGCAAAGTGCTTGAAATCGAATTTGATGTCTTCCCAGAGGGCGCCCGCCTTCCAGCCGTGGAACTCGTTCAGCTCGCAGAGAATGCGGAGTTTGCCGTGTTCTCCAATGAGCTGCGCGACGTGCGGGACAAACCGCTCGTAGTCGTGTTTCGTCAATTTGCCACTCAGCGCGATCACCAAAATCTTGCCATCCGCTTCTTCTCGCAATTCAACGGACATGTTCAACCTCTTCGAATGTGAGAACGAACTGTTTATCTTCCGCCAATTCAGAAGCGCCCCTTGACTCCCTGGTTCGCCATCAGAAAGCCGTTCAAGGTCGGGCCTGACCTTCTAGGTATTCGAGTGCGGCAAGCACTTCCGGAAGATGCGTGAACGCCGGCCCGCCCTGCATCAGCACCGCCACTCCCGCTGCTTCCAAAACCTGTTCGCGCGTGGCCCCCGCCTTGATGCAGCCCTGCACGTGCAGGGTGATGCACGGGGTGCATCGGTGCGCAAGGCCCAGGGCCATGGCGATCAGCTCCTTTTCACGCACCGACAACGCCCCTTCCTTCATGACGGCCTGGTGGAGCGTGCCGAAGGCCCCAGCCAGCGCCGGAACCTGCGTCTTGATTTTCTGCCGCTCGACCTGCCAAGCCTCGAAGAACGCGCTGACTTCGCTCACCATGTTCATGCTCCTATTTTGAATCTGCCCGTGTAAGCTGTGGCACCGAAGGTTACGACTTGTGCCGTAGTGTTTTTCAATTGCGACAGGAAGATTGGCAACCCCCTAGCTTTGCACCACTTCCATCAGAGTTGCCGGTTTGTCCGTGGCACCTTTGGCATTCAGCCGGGTCTGGAGTTCGCTGATCTCGGACACGCACAAGGGAATGCGGCTCTGGAACGGCAAAGTCCGCGTGTGCTGCTCGACATGGGCACTCAACCGTTCGATCTCCTTGGCTTGCAGATGCAACACATCGAGCAAGTCGACGAGGAGCCGTGCGAGGTCACGAGGAGTCGCACATACCCGCTCGGCCGGGGCCCTGGCGTGGGCGCATTGGCAGGCATGCTCCGAGTCGGCATCAGCCGCCAGGTGCACCATTTGGGGCCGGGCGACGCGCAACCAGTCCTCATAACCGATTCGGATCAAGTCGTGGTGCGTACCTCCGTTAAAGAGGACGTCACCTTCGACTTTCATTGACGGATCAGCGAGCAATGGCGCGCAGTTCCAATGGCGCAGCGCTGGCACAGCCCCTCCTTCGCAATCGGGAAACTTCTGTTTGATTTCGGCCTCGCTTGCCAGCCGCACCGTTTCGGCTTTGAGCTGTTCGGGCAATTGCTCCAGGCAGATGTGCCGCGTGGCAGGCAATACAGCCACCATGGGCCGATTGTCCACCATCAGGACTACCGTCTTTGCCATGCGGTGCTTGCTGATATGTTGGTCTTGAGCGGCTTCCTGGGCCGTAGAGGCTGGGCGATGTTGCAAATGCTCGTACTTGATGCCTTGGGAGTTCAAGTGGTTCTGGACCCAGATAATCGCTTTCATTGTGATGCTTCCGCCGCTTAATCGGCCGCATAAGCGACCAGCGGCGCTCCTATTAAATGCCTGAACTGAAAGTGGTCTTGTCGACGCTTGCCTGCCACCAGGCTCACGAGATGCAATAAAATACGGTCGCTAGGATGAGCAGCATGCCCAGGCCGATGATCGAAATCAGAATCATCGAAACGGCCCAGCCGGCCAGCAGGTCCTCATTGTGCAGGTCCCGGTCCGCCCGCATTTCTGAAGCTGTTTTCGAATGAGCTTCTGCTCCGCCAAGATTAATTGTTGCCATGATCTGGCCCTTTCGTTGCTATACCCGAGAAATACAATCGCAACCAGAAACGAGCGTCTCAGTCATCGCCCCTGTTCCGACGTGGCCCACTTCCGCGCCAGCGAGCAGCGGGGGCTTGAGTGTAAGGACAGGGCAGGTGGCGCGACGCATGACGGCGTCCGCGACGCTGCCCATGAGCAACAGGGGAAGACCGGTGCGGCCATGAGTCGCCATTACGATCAAGCCGACATGCTCTGCATTGGCCAGGTCAACGATTGCATCGGCCGGGTTGCCATCAAGCATTCGATAACGGATGCACGACACAGGGACATTCGGTCGAATCGCCTCGAGCGACTTTCTCAGCATGCCCAGCTCGGGCTTGGCGCCGGAATGATAGAAGTTGTCGCCTGTTGCGTAGACCGGTCCCGTCTCTCGCACGTGGACAAGCAGCAACTCCGCGCCGCTGTTTCGAGCCAGGACAGCGGCATATTCCAAGGCGGCACGGCTGGCCTCCGAAAAATCAGTCGGAACTAGAATGTGCTTGATGTTCATGGTAAAGGCTCCTGTGTTCGAGCAAAGCACGTTGCGTGTGGCTAGCTAATGCGAATGCAAGTGAAGTGCCAAGGCCGCGAGCATCGATACCGATTGCTCAAACACGAAGAACGTGCAGCCCGCAACACGAGTACAACCCACGCAAAAGTCTCGGCCATTTGCGGGAAAATCGAGAATCCAGGCCTCTGCCCTTTCCGGACCCTGCGATGCGCCAGTCACCATCCGCAGCTGACTTGTGATGCTGTCGAAGGCAGCCTAGCTCCTGTGCGAGTTCGCACAGCCAGGGCTGTTTCGCACACCGCACCGGCCCCGCGAAGTCGTTCATCAGTTTCTCGGCGATTTGTAATCCATTGGCGCGGGATGCTTCTGACGGGCGTCCGGTGTCTGCTGCTGACGCGATCATCGGTGTCGACCGCTCCCAACCCGCTTTCCGTCACAGACGGATACTATGGATGCCGCGGTAGTCGATCGCTGCGAACGGGTGCGAGTGCTCGTACTCGGCAGCTCGTCATTGCCCACGCGTTTAGGCCGTCCACTGCGGCCTGCAGACTCCGCCAAGCAAGGGTCGGCATGAAATCTGCTTCAGAGCCGGAGTGGCGACGAGACACCGAATCAAAGATGATTTCGGGACTCTGAAGCAAACGCTCTCGGGGGTTGTTCGGACGAAAGGTCAATGTCGCCAGGAGTCCGGATTCGCTACTGCTAAGTTTGCCTTTGTCCAGAAAAGCCACCAGGCCCAACCGAATTGGTGCATCATGTCAACGACAACCAAACCTTTACTCGCCATGACAATATCGGACGTGATGAGCCGAGATGTGATCACTATCCCTGAGGAAACGTCGCTCCAGGCCGCGGCACATTTGCTTTTCCACAACCAAGTCAGCGGAGCACCCGTGGTGGATGCGGATGGCCGTTGCATCGGTGTGCTATGTGCGACCGACTTCATCCACTGGGCAGAGGACGGAGGGCACGGCGTTGCGGATATCCCGCTTCCCGCATGTCCCTACCAGGTGAAAGGGCGACTGCTGACCGGAGAGGAAGCGGTAATCTGCATACGGTCCGCGGGGAGCTGCACCTTTCAAGAGATACGGCCCACGCTTGCTGGCGGGCACACGGCAGTCTGCTTGCTACCCAAAGGCGCGCATCCTGACTGGCAGCAAGAAATCAAGAACCTACCGGTCAGCGCGGTGCGCCATTACATGACCGCCGACGTCGTGACGGTGGGATCGCAGACGCCATTACCAAAAGCGGCACGCACGATGATCGACGGCCATATCCACCGGCTGATCGTGGTCGATGAGGCGCGGAGGCCGGTCGGTATCGTAACCAGCACGGACCTTTTGGCTGCCATGGCGTGCTCCGATCGAGAACCGATTGAAGATCAGAGTAGCGTGCGGACGATCACTGGCTCGATATAGCCAGGATGGTTTGGAAGTACGATCACCGGGCCATGGAATCCTCGTAAGGACTCCAACCCGGACACATGCAGCCGATAGCGCAACGGCAACAAGCACTTGGCGAGCAGCCACAATCCGTAACGCACGATCTCAGCCATGCACACTGCCCCTGGCAAAAACCGGACCCGTCAATCGCTGCCGCGGTAACATTCCTGAGCAAGGCTTCGGTTGCCCAAGACGAATAATGCTCCGAGCACTCTTTTGCACAGAATTGTTACCCGATAGCAATTTCGCAAGTACCTGACGGTGTTGCCCAGCGGCCGCAGCATCTCGTGTCGACAATCGATTCGTCAAGTTGACGACCCTCGGCAAGTCCAGATCCCCGATGCCTTTGGACGATTCCGATGCCTCATGGCGGCATCCTTTGAGCCGAGAAGCGTGCGAGGGCCACTCGTGCGACCTGCCCTACTTTGGCGCGCTGAACCAATCGCCGTTTTGGTATATTGCGGTTGCCAAAGCGCAGCCGCTCGATCCGGACCAGACCATGGACGTCAACCTCCGGAGATTCCATGAACGAACTCGAACACTTCCGCACCGAACTGGGCAATGAGATATGATCTCGTGCCGTTCGATGTGGTGAAGGCTTCGGACGATGGACGCGAACCGCCTTTACACTCGCTACCAGGAGTTGCAGACCTATTTGAGCTGGAATGCGGACGATGCCCAGCGGGTCCAGGCCGTTGCGTCGATTCTCGATCCCAATCTTCCGAATCTTATCGACGACTTTTACCTTGAGATTGAGCGGCACCCGGCCGCTCGCAAGGTCATCACGGGTGGCCAGCCACAAATCGACCGACTCAAGCAGTCCCTGATTCGCTGGCTGCGAGAACTACTCTCCGGTCCTTACGACCAAGAGTATGTGGTCCGACGATGGCGGGTCGGTTGGCGGCATGTCGAGATTGGACTCGATCAGATCTACACCAATGTTGCCTTGTCGCGGTTGCGCTTTGGTCCTGTTGGGTGCCCTTGGTTACAGAACCAGTCGCGGACGCCTTCATCCTCGACCCGCATTTTGTCAAAGACGGCCAGTACCTGTTTGTCGAGATCGGCTTCCGGCACGCGAATACGGGGATGACCAGGCTTCGTGTATTTCGCACAGCGATAGTACACGTAAGAGCGGGGGCCTGCCTTCGTCATCTTTGTTTTGCATTCCCCGGTGATCGGATGCCCGCATTGGGCACACGTCATAAGCTCGCCACCGTAGGTGAGCGCGTGGCAGTGGTAATTCTGTCCGCCAAGAAGAACCTGCACCCGCTCCCACGTCGGCCGGTCGATGATCGGTTCATGCTTACCGGGATACCACTGTCCCTTGTGGAGTATTTCGCCGATATAGACGCGGTCCCGAAGGATGTTGTGGACCGAGCTTCGCGGAAACTTCGGCAGTGCTGCACGAAAGACCATGCCTTCAGCGTTGATCCGCTCGACCAGGCCGTCGAGAGTCAGGTTCTCGTAGGCGTAGAGATGGAAGATGCGTTTGATGTTTGCGGCGGCTTGCGGGTCGATCTCGACCAAGCCGCGACCGTCCTTGCGGACGTTGCGGTAGCCGTAGGGAGCCAGACCGATGAACCAGCCTTCCCGGACACGACGGGCCAGTCCCTCGCGGACATCCACCCCTTGCTGTTCGGTGAAGAAACTTGCCATGTTGGCGAGCGTTCGCCGCATCATTCGCCCAGCCGGCGTGTTCTCGGTCGGCTGCGAAACGGAAATGAACGGCAGGGAGTATTCCGATTCCAGCCGTTCAAGCTCGACGTAATCGAAGAGATTGCGTGCCGCCCAGTCCACCTTATAGAACAGCAGGCCGTCAAGGAAGCCGGCGTTCTTCTTGGCGTAGGCGATAAGCTCGCGGAACGTTTTGCGTTCGTGGGACTTGCTTGCCGTCTCGGCGATGCGGAAGAGCTTGACGATTTCGCCACCGGCTTGCACCGCGTAGCGCTTGAGCGCCTCTTCCTGAACTTCGAGACTGAAGCCCTCGCGCTCCTGTTCCGTCATCCATCCGCCGCCGCAAGCCGGCTTCCCAGCCTCGAACGCCGGCCAGAAAAAGTTCTAACGGTGTCTTGTCGCCCCGACTTTTAAAGCTTTTTCCAGTAACGACTTGCGAGTCGCGACGGTGATACCTTTTGGTGGTACCCATCGGGCGATACCTTTGGTGGTACCTTCCGCGATACCTTCGGGACGGCTGCGGGACCAAGACCGACGCAGCTTGCCGCCTCCGCCGCATGGCTTATATGCCCTTCGGCTGACTTCCTGCGGCTTCTGCCCGCGTCGAACGGATGTTCGGCCTCCCGGCTGAACAAGCATCATCACACTCAGCGTGTGGAATGTTCGAGCCATAGGAATTCTCCAAGGCTTTTTCCAGCTACTCTCTTAGCGCTGGTCCAGGATCGAGTTGCATGATCGCACAATGCGCTCCAGTTCGTTCCTCGCCCGGTTCAGCTGATCTTTGGTCGGGCGCACATCGTACGATGATCGCTCTAGGTCCAAGAGATTCTTTTTGATGAGGCTGACTACCTCGTAGAAGCCCAGCGTATCGGGCACCGGATCGCCGCTCTGAGGGGCGACCGATCGAAGCCTGCCTTCTGCTACTCCTTCGATTCGGAAACGCTGCCGCTCCCGCGACGTCCGACCCAGCCGCCTGATGGCAAGTTCTGATTGCCGATCGGTCGAACTGAGTACGACGTCGAGGGCACGCTGGCCGCAGTTTTCCACGATCCCTTCAACAGCGCTCGCAAACTCGATGTCATCGCGTAACTGACTCGGGGAAAACTGCATCGCGGCGACCAAGCGCTCGAGGATCGCTTGGCACCCGATCGCAGTACGACCACGCTCAGCAAGCCGGGCTCGTTGCCGGCCTCGGCCGGAGTGAGCGGAGTGGAGCAGCCCTGATCATTGGCTTTCCCTCGACGCTTTCGAACTCCGACAACTTGACGCAGTGCAGACGCTGATCGTCAACCGGCAGACTTTTCGTCGTGCGAAGGCCCTGCTCGTCGAGCTTCGCGGAGACAAGTCGCGACGAGAGTGAAGAACGTGCTTAGTACCGCGGCAGCGTTGTCAGCTTTCTATGCGGGGCTGCGCCAACTTTGGGGGGACCACCGGCCACGGTCGCCGGGGGGTTTTGTGGTCAATTGCGATTGCAAGAAATTTTCTAGCAAAACAAATAAAGCATCGAAAATCGCTTTACACTCGTGAGATACGTGTGCGGAAATGCGAACTTGGGCCTCGCTCGGCATGTTTTCTTCACGAATTGGAATGCCGTCTGCATTGAGGGCTGCCGTTCGCGAGCCGAAAAGGTCGAGCGGCTCGGGTGAACGCGTTGGCGGCGCGAGAGTTCAAGAACATCGGCCATGTTTCACGCTGCTTCACCATTCATGACTATTCACCACGCGTTACGTTGAACGAGCCCTGCGGTAACCGCCAGTCGCGCGTCACCGCACCCGCCTCACTCGCCGCCACCCCAACGATTTGTCCGAGGCCGTCTGCCATTGCACGGTGACCGCGCGTACATGCGCTCACGCTGAACCTTAGGCGGCCGCCCTGCCACGCCTACGCGGCGCCAACGCGTTGTTCCCTGCGCCAGCCGTTTGGGGGCAAGCGCGTGCGTGGCCGTTGACTTGCAGCGCAAAAGTCGACAGCGCAGTGATGGCCGGAACCGGCCGCGGAGCCTTATTCCCCCTAGCGGAACCCTATGTTGCGACCGAAGCAGCTCAGACAGAAACTGCGGGCCGGTGCCGCGTACCTGGCCATCGTGGCCATCCTGGCCGGCGGGACACCGCGCGCGACGCTGGCCGGCGTGTACACCTGGCTTGGCGCGACCAACACGTGGGAGACGAGCGGCAACTGGACACCGGCCGGCGGACCACCGGGAGCCAGCGATACCGCGCTGTTCGATAGCTCGTCCGGTCCCGGCAGCACGATCTTGTTGGACGGCAACCAATCGCTCGGCAACCTCATCTTCGGCTCGGGGGCCAACGCCTTCACCTTCGATGCGCCGGGGACACCCAACGTGCTGACGCTCGGTGATACCGGCACGATCTGGGATCAGAACGGCAGCACCGTGGGCCTGGAAACCCTTAACGACCTGATCGTGCTGGGGCCGACGTTCGGCACTTTCCAGAGCGATTCGAGCCAGGGCTTGCTGTTTACGGGCGCCATCAAAGGCTCGGCGGCGACTTCCGCCACCACGGTCCTGAATCTCCGCGGCCTCTTCGGCGGCCTCGGCACGATCAGCGGCAACATTGGCGACGGCAGCGGCGGCGGCTACCTGGGACTCAATATGAGCGGCGCCGGCATGTGGACGCTGACCGGCGATAACACGTACAGCGGGGGCACGACGATCAGCGGCGGCACGCTGAACATCAACAACGCCTCGGCGCTAGGCAGCGGCAGCGTGTTGATCGACTATAACGCCACGCTCGGCACGACCACCAGTTTTACCACGGGCCAATCCATCGTCCTGGGCACGGCGTCCAGCATCGGGGGCGGCACGATCGACGTCGCGCAGGGAACCCTACTGACCCTTACCAGCCCGATCAGCGGCACCGGCGGGCTGATCAAAACCGACGGCGGCACGCTGGTGCTGGATGCGACGAATACATATCAGGGCCTAACGCAAGTCAAGGGGGGCAACCTCGTGCTCAGCGGCAGTCTGGCGGCCACGGGCAGCACCACGGCCACCATCGGCTTGACCAACTTCGTGAGCTTCGACGGGACGAGCAACACCAGCCAACTCGTGCTCGCCGATGGATATTCAGGCTTCACGCTCAACGCCAATCTCGTCCAAAACGGCGGAACCGGCGGCAGCAATGCCATCAACGCCATCCTTAGCACCGGGAACAATACGCTCAACGGCAATCTTTACCTCTATGCGCCCGGCCTGGACACCTTCATCACCTCGGCGGCCGGCATGTTGACGATCACCGGCAATCTTGTCGGCACGGATTCCGCGGTGTTTCCGCGCGGCCCGGGCAACGAGACTTACTCCGGCAGCTTGGATAATCTCGCCAACTCAGAGTTCTTCACCGAAAACGTCAATACCACGATCATTCTGTCGGGCAACAACGCCACGTATGCCGGCGTGATCATTCCCACTTACGGCACGGTACGCGTTTCCAGCGGCCAGAATATCGGCACCGGCGGAGTTACTTTTGACCAGGGGCAACTCGAAGTTCGCACCGATCCCTCGACGCTCGCCGACTCCTCGACCAACTTCAGCACCAGGAACGTCACGGTTGGCTCGAACGCGTCGGGCACCGGCACCCTTTTCATCGACCGGGCCGTGGGCGGGACGGGCCTGAACCAGACCGTCGCGTTCAACGATCTCAATCTCGATGCCGGACACACGCTCACGATTACCGGCCTCGACGGCTATGGCATCTCGTTCACCGGGGCCATCGGCGTGGGCGACAACGGCGCGACTGATTATGGCAATGCCGAAATTGTCAATTCCTCGAGCGGCCTGGTGACTATCAACGCCTCGTTGGCCGTCGGCAGCGCGACTGGCAGCACCACACCCACTAACCGCACCTTCGAAATGTTCGCATCCGGCGACATGTTGGCGACTGGCAGCGTCATCCAGACGACCAGCAGCACCGGCACCATCCTGCCGGCCATCTTCGAAAAGGCTGGCACCGGCACCTTGACGTTATCCGGCACGGCCAGCACGTACACCGGCGGCACCGAAATCTATGCCGGCACCCTGGCGATCAACCAGATGGGGGCATTAAACGGCGCCGCCGGCGGTGGCGTCAACTTGGGCACGACTACGGCTGCCGGCGCCTTGAGTTATCTCGGCGCTTCCGGCACCGGCGTCGGTGAAACCACGTCGGCGGCCTTCAACCTTTCCGGAACGACCGGCGCCGGCATGATCCTGGGCAATCAGCAGTCGATCAGCACCAATACCGACCCCACGGCCCTAGTGCTCTCCAGCGGCGTCGCGGCTACTGGCGCGGGAGCAAAAAACCTCATCCTGGGCGGCTTTAACAACACGGGCAACGCTTCCGTCGCGAACACGATCGCCGGCGTGATCCAGGACAATTCGACTACCTACACCACCAGCCTGATCAAGAACGGCTCCGGCACGTGGTTGTATGCTCCGACGGCCTCGATCTATGTGACCACTGCGCCCACGGGCGCGACCGTCACCACGACCACGCCCGAGTACCAGAATTACCTGGCGGTTAGCAGCACGACGGGTCTGGTGGTGGGCGAATCGGTCAGCGGCACGAATGTTCCGGCCGGCTCGATCATCACGAGCATCAGTGGCAGCGATATTTACATCAACAACCCGATCGCCGTGGCCGCCGGCGTGACTTCCGGCACGGGGCTGACCTTCGGCACGGTTGGCTTGCCCGGTGCCGCCGGCGAGAACTTTACCGGCAACGTCACGGTGGCCGGGGGCACGCTCGAGATTCAGCCCACGGCCAGCAGCGGCAATGGCTCGGCTCCGCTGAACGCCATCGCCGGAGCCACGACCAACGACATCACCTTCGCCGTCGACGCGACCACCGGCGGCGGCTATGCCGGCGGCACGTTCGATTTGCTCGGCACGCCTGTCGGCATCACCGGGCCGCTGACCACGCAGGTCGGCGCCACGCTGACGCTCAGCGCCGGGGCCGGCACGATCGAGACCACGCCCATCAGCGGCGGCGGCACGCCGACGCTCGAATTCATGAACACCTTGCTGACGCCGATCACGCGCTCGGCCGGCGCGGTCGTGGATTTCATCCCGGGCGCGGGGGCGATCGAGTTCAACACCCAGCCCACGACGACCAATGGCATCCTGGGCGGTTACGCCTACTTCACCAATTCCGACAATACCGTGGATTTTGCCACCGTCAGCAGCGAACTGGTCGCAGCGTATACCGGTTATCTGTCTTTTCCGGCGTCGGGTTCCACGAGCACCTCGACTTATGTGAGCAATAGCGACGTGACGACGACGGGAACCGAATCGGTCTATGCGTTGAAGATTGCCGGTGCGCAGACCATTACCCTGGGCGGCAACCTGACGATCGGCAGCGGCGGTGTATTATTCGATGACTCGACCGGAGCGGCCACGATCGCCGGCACCGGCAGCCTGGGCACCAGCAGCACGGAGACCATCATCACCGTCGCCGGCAACACTCCGGCCAATGCGCTGACCGTCAGCGCCCCCATCGACAGCAGCAGCGGCGCGCTGACCAAGGCCGGCAACGGCACGCTGATTATCAGCGGCGCGAACACCTACACCGGCAACACCACGATCGACGAAGGCACGATCCAGCTTTCGGGTCCGAGTGCCACGCTGGGCAAAATCACGACTGCCGCCAACGTCACCACTCTGCGTCAGAACACGACCCTCGATCTCGACGGCGCCGGCCCGTTGACTGGAGGAGTGGGCACGGTCGTCATCGGCGCATTGGCCGGCGCCGGCACCGTGACCAACAGCGGCGGCGGCAGCGACACGGCCGTCGTTCTGGACATCGGCTATGGCACGACCACGACCGCCTCCGGCGTGTTCAGCGGCATTCTGCAAAACGGTGACAGCGGCGCCGCGGTGCTCAACGTCACCAAAAACGGCAGCGGCACCGAAGTGCTCGCCGGCCTGAATACTTATACGGGCGTGACCACCATCGCCGACGGCACCTTGCAGGCCAGCAACCTGGCGATCGGCGGCTCGGCCAGTAGCATCGGCGCATCGAGCAATGCGGCCGCCAACCTGGTGTTCAACGGCGGCACGCTGCTGTATCAGGGCTCGAATACCTTGGTGCAGATCGCCACGGCCAGCCCGTCGGTCTCGACCGACCGTTTGTTCACGTTGGCCGGCAATGGCACGATCGATTCGTCCGGCTCGTACGGCAACGACGTCCTGGGTTCCGCCTCGGCCAACAATGCCGCATTGGTCTTCAGCAACACGGGGGCGGTGGTCTTCAGCGGTTCGGGAACCCGAACGCTCGGGCTGCAAGGCACCTCGATCAGCGACAACGAGATCGCGCTCCAACTCGTCGACAATCCGGCCGGCGGCGCCTTGTCGGTCACCAAAGCCGGTGTGGGGCTATGGTACCTCAGCAACGACAACAGCTACTCAGGCGCCACGACGATCAGCGCCGGCGCGTTGCGCGCCCAGGACGGTGTTGGCCTGTCGCCCAACAGCAACCTGGTGATTGCCGGCGGCGTGCTCG
Source organism: Pirellulales bacterium (assembly GCA_036268995.1). Classification (GTDB taxonomy): domain Bacteria; phylum Planctomycetota; class Planctomycetia; order Pirellulales; family PNKZ01; genus DATATB01. The sequence goes on from DATATB010000046.1 coordinate 13,515, forward strand.
AGTCATCGGGCGTCTTTACCCGACCGTTGGGCACCGCGGCCGGCGACGTGCAATTCACGGCCACCGGTGGTTTTGCCGCCAGCAGTTCGCAATTGCAGGTCGCCATCGGGGGCACGGCCGATCCTACCACGTTGACTTGGGGCACCTCTAATTTCCTGGCCAATGGCGCTGCCTTGATTCTCGGCTCGACCAGCGCCCTGTCCGAGGTCCAAATTCTCAATCCGCTCAACCTGGGCTCCGCCGGCCAAACGATCAACGTCGTCTCCAACGCCAGCACGGATACTTCGTACGGCACCATCCTCGGCGCCATCAGCGGCGGACCGACGGACACCGACGGCAACGCTACGGGGCTCATCAAGACCAGCGCCTCAGCGGCCGGTGATTTGATTCTGGCAGGCCCCAACAGCTACACCGGAAACACGGTCGTCAGCGGCGGCGTGCTGACGATCTACAGCCTGGGCGGCACCAGCGCCGTCACCTCGGCGACGACCAGCAGCCTGGGCGCCAGCGGCAGTGCCGTGACCGCCGACTCGATCGGCGTGTTGCAGCTTACGAGTGGAACTCTAGATTACGTCGGCGCGGGGGAAACCAGCGATCGGCCCATTCAGCTTACCTCGACTTCGACGAGCGCCTTCGTGCTCGAATCCAACGGCAGCGGGCCGATCATCCTCACGAATCTCACCAACCCTAGTCCGAGCAACGCCAAAAATCTGGACCTATTCGGTTACAATACGGACTTCAACACCATTTTGTCCAACCTGACCGACACCGCGGCAGACCCGCTGACGATCACCGTCAACAGGTCCAGCGGCGACGACGCCACTTGGGTGCTCTCGGGCAACAACACGTTCCACGGTGGCGTGGCACTCGCGGACGGAACCTTGGGATTGGGCTCGAACACGGCCGCAGGCGTCGGGCAGATCAGCGTCAATAACGCTCCGGCGCTGTTCGCTACCGCGCCGGGGATCGCGATCGCCAACAACGTCGGCTTGAACACCAGTGCGTTGCTCTATGTCGTCGGTAGCAATTCGTTCTCGGTAGGCACCTTGTACCTGGGCAGCACCGCCACCGCGGCCACTAGCGGCACGCTTAACAATGAAATGACCGGCGGCAGCTTCACCGTGGCGGCCGTTAGTGCCCAGACCGGCACCACGGCCCAGACGCTGACCTTCAACGGGCTCGGGAACACGATCGTCAATGGCCCGATCACCAACGGCTCGGCGGCGGGGCTGGCCATCAGCTATTCCGGCAGTGGTGCTGGCTCGCTCACGCTGGGCGGATCGACCGCCAGCACGTTCACAGGCGCATTCACGCTGGCCGCCACCGGTACCGCGACGCTTATCCTGACCAACACCAGCACGCCCTTGGGAACCGGCAACTTTATCTGGGACGCTGGCACGATCGGCGTAAACGCGGTTGAGAGCCTGAGCAACGCCGTCCAGTTGGCCAGCGGAAGCACGATCGGCGTCAGCGGCAGCAACTCGATCGCGTTCACCGGCGGTGAGACGTTTACCACCAGCCACGCGCTGACCAACAACCTCACGTCCGGCAACACGCTCACGTTCGCCACCGGCACGCTGGCCCTGGGATCCGCCTCCTCGCTGACGCTGGCCGGCACCGGATCGACGGTTATCAGCTCATCCATCACCGGCACCGCCACCACCTCGCTGGCGATGAACGGGACGGGCGGCCTGACCTTGAGCGGCACCGACACGCTCAGCGGCACGACGGCTGCCAATGCCGGCACGCTGACGCTGAACTTCGACACGAACAACACGAACAAGCTGTCGACGACGGCGGCCCTGATCCTCGGCGGCGGCACGCTGGCCCTCAACCGACTTTCGTCCGCGACCAGCTTCACCCAAACCATCGGCAGCATCACGCTCACCTCCGGCAGCGATAGCCACATTACGATCAACAACGGCGGCGGCGCCGGCACGACCAATCTGGCCTCCACCGGCACGATCACTGCCAACTTGGGCGCCGTCTTCGACTTCACCCCGCCCAGCACTGGCACCGGCAAATTGACCGTCGCGGCTGCTTCCAGCATCTACGGCTGGGCCACGATCGACACTGCCGGCGGCAATTATTTCGCCGCTAACAGCGCTGGCACGATCGTCCAGGCAACCACCACGCCCGTCGACCTGATCACGAGCTGGACCTCGACCCAAAACGTCACCGACAGCGCCGGCTACAACGGCACGCTGAGCGTCAACACCACGATCAACAGCCTCCGGTTCAACGAAAGCTCCGGCGCCTCGAACGTGACGATGAATTCAGACGTCGGCCTGACGATCACCGGCGGCGGCATCCTCGTGACGCCCAGCGTTGGATCGGCCGTCGACACCATCACCGGCGGCACGCTCACGGCCGGAACCGGCGTCGCCGAGTTGATCGTCAACCAGCAGAATACCAGCGCGCCGCTGACCATCGCTTCGGCCATCGTCAACGGCTCGATCACCAACATGCCGCTGGTCAAGGCCAGCCCTGGCACGTTGATCCTCACCGGCGCCAACAGCTATACCGGCGCCACCTACGTCAACGAAGGCACGTTGCAACTTTACGGCAGCGGCACGCTGGGGATCCTCTCCAACGTGGTGATCGGCAGCACGTCGACCGCCTTGCTGGACTTGAACGGCACCAGCCAAACGATCGGCACGCTTGCCAGCAGCGGCGTGCAAACAGGGCTGGGCACCGTGGACATCGACTCCGGCAGCCTGGCGATCACCGAATCCTCGTCCACCACGTATACCGGCGCCTTCACCGGCACCGGCTCGCTGGCCGTCACCGGAACGGGAACCTTGACGCTCAACACCACCAGCAGCCCTTTCGCCGGCGCCGTGACCGTCGGTGGCACGACGGTGGCCGGCGGCTTGCTGGAACTGGTCGGCAACGGCATCGCCAACCTGCCCAACGTGACTTCGTTCGCCTTGACCGATGGCGGAGCGCTGCAGTTGGACAACACGGGCAGCTCGACGCAAGTACAGCGCATTTCTCCGACGGCGACCATTACGCTAACGAACACTCCTCCCAGCACGGCCGCGGCGGCGACGCCAAGCGGTCTGTCGACGGTCACCGACCAGGTGAATTCGCAAAACGCCATCGTCGGGGCGCTCACCCTCGGCGGCGGCACCAACACGCTGCGCGCTGTCACCAACACCGCCTTGGCCAACCCCCAATTGACGATGGCCAGCTTGACGCGCACCCATTACGCCACGTTGACCATTCTGGCCAACGATCTGGGCTCCAGCAACGGCGGCGGCAGCACGCCGCCCGACTCGCCGGTGAACGCCGAGCGCGGCGACATTATCGTCACCGATCCGACCAGCCTGCTCGCGGGCCTTGTCGGCGGCAGCAGCAACACGCTCGACACGACCACGATCAGCATCCTTCCCTGGGCCATGGGCCAGGACGAGACGTCCGCGCAGTACCAAGTCTTCGGTAGCTCGTTCGTCACCTACAGCACGACGCTCGGCAACGGCTTTTTGGCCTTGAACCCCGTCACCGACTACGAGCAGCTCGTGCCCACCGGCGGCGTCACGCTGCTGAATAATGCCCGCTATGCGACCAGCACCAGCACCAGCACCGGCCTCACCTTCACCGGGACCGGGCACATGGTCAACTCGCTGCTGGTCGATACGACCGGCAGCGCCAGCGGCATCACCGTGTCAGGCTCGGGTGCGGGCGACAGCCTCGTGGTCAACAGCGGGGCGATGTTGTTTGTCGGCCCGCAAAGTATAACCCTCACCGGGTTCAACAGCGGCATTGCCTTGGGCAGCGGCCAGACGGAATACGTTTTCGACGTCAATAATACTACGACGACAATCGCCAGCGACCTGACCACCGCCGGCGCGGTGATCACCAAGAGCGGCACCGGCACGTTGATTCTCAACGATGCGCTGCCCAACGGCCCGATCTACGTCAACGAGGGGACGCTGGGGTTGGCGGCCACCAGCGCCGTGACGGGAAACGTGACGGTCGAGTCCGGCGCTTCGCTTTCGCTGTTGTCCGCTGGCGACGGCACCGGCTCGAATCAGACGATTACCACGATGGCCGCCGAGACTTTTACCTTCCTCGCGGGCGCGCCGACCTTTACGGTCGGCCCGGTCGGCACGGTTCCGCTGAACAAGACGATCGAGGCCAATTTCGGCAACACGATCAGCCTGGCCGCGAACACGGCCCTGACCGTCAACAACAACAGCGGCTTCGGCCTGCTGCTGGGCGGCACGCTTTCGCTGTCGGGCACCGCCCCAGCCAGCATTTCCGTGACGACTGCCACGAACTCCAACGTCATCGAGGGGCTGGTGATCGTCGGCGCCGTCACGGGCGGCCAGACGGGCGCGGGCAACGTGGTGCTGAACAAGACAGGTGCCGGAACACTGGAGTTCACCGGCACCAGCAATACGTTCGGCGGGAGCGGCTCGATCATCGAAGTGACCCAAGGCGTGCTGGCCGCCACGAGCGATGCCGCGCTGGGCGATCCCAGCAACGTGATCCAGCTCAGCCCGACGACCACGGCTTCGACCTTCGAGGCCCTCGGTACGTT
>DATATB010000047.1:0-19749 GCA_036268995.1 Pirellulales bacterium
CTCGGCCAGGATAAACTAGGCTACGACAAGCTGATGGAAGCCAGCAGCACGGCGCCCGACGACATCTACGCCGACTTCATCATTGGCACCGTGTTTGCCATTGCCATGCAAAAGTTCGACAAGGCCGAACACCACTACGAAGCCTGCCTGCGGCGCGACCCCGACAATCCGTCGGTGCTCAACAACCTGGCGCTGGCGGAGATTAAATCCGGCCATCATCGCGACGCCTTGAACCACTGGAAAACGGCGGCCGCGCTCTGCCAGGACCAGCGCATCGCACAAAACATCGGGCGCTTGTTCGATCAGGCAGGCAGAGGCCGCATCCTGGTCTCCAAAAGCATCCTGTCGCAACTCGCGGATGTGTATGCGTCGCTAGTGATTGCCAAGAACGTGAGCGTGGCCCAGGCTCAGCTCGGCTGGCAGTACATGTTGGTTCCGCAGCCGCCGCCGGCGGACGAAACGGCCGCCGCGGTGCCGGGCGCCTCGGAAGAGCTGGATCCCACGATCGCCGTGTGCGGGTCGGGCTTCGTCGTTTCGCCCCGGTTTGTGCTGACCACCCGCATGTCGACCAAGGGCGCGACCGATTTTTTGATCGCCGACCCGATGAACAAGGGCAAAACCTTGCCCGCCAAGCTCGTCGCTTCCTCCAAGGACACGGACCTGGCATTGCTCGAATGCGCGGACTTGAAGAGCCCTGCGCTGCCGGCAGATCCCATGCTCCCCCGTCCCGATACGGATGTGCTCGTGGCCGGCTATCCGCTGGTCGACGCCTCGGGCCTGGCCATCAAAATGGCCCGTGGCAATACGATGGCGGCGGCCTCGGTCGGCAAAGTCGGCGTGCTGACCTACGAAGCGGCTGGTAGCCCCAGCGTCGGTGGTGGACCCGTCACTGACAGCATGGGCAACGTGGTGGCCATGCATTGGAAGACGCTGGGCTCGCTGAACAATCGCTACGGCGCCGGCGTTCCGATGTCCGCCGCGCTTCCATTTATCACGGCTTCGATTCCTACTGACTTCCACCCGGCGCTTCCCAACAAGGCCGATATGCCGTGGAACGAGATTGAAGAGCAAACGAAAATGTCGACCGTCGTCGTGCTCTCCAAAACTCCTTCGCAGGACGTCGGACTGTCGAAGCGCGTCGGTCCGGGTTTTCTGGTTGATGCCTCATGCTGCCGTTGCAACGGCTTCAAGTCGATTCGCTGCCTGGCGCGCAGTTGCACCAATGGCAAGATTGCCAATATTCGGCAGGAGAAGACCGGCAGCAATCCGATCACGGGCGCGGCGATGTACGAGGATGTTAAATTCTACACGCCATGCCCTGTGTGCGGCGGCCGCGGTTTGATTCCCTGCGTGGTCTGCCATGGAACGGGCGTGGATCCCGACGTTCGCGTGCCAACTCGAGGCAGCCTGGCGCAGCCCGCGATGGCCGGGGCTGCAGCGCCCGACCCTGCAACGACTGGATCGGCGCCGCCTCGATCCTCAACGCGCCGCTCCCGAATGTCTCGATCAGCGCCCCAGGACCCGAACGCTACTGCGGGCAACGCGCTGGCCGCCGGGCCCGGGGCCAATAGTTCGCAGGGAAGTAGCAAGCGTGGAGACTATCCGCCGCTGGAGCCGGCACTGGTCAGCCGCATCTCCGCAGCGATTGCATCCAACAGCACGACCGACACTCCTCAATCCGGCCGCGGCGGCACTGGCTTCCGCGACGTTCCGCCAGAGGGTGCACTTCTGGTCGGCGTAATCGTCGATTGGCAGGACAACAGCAAAACCAAGGCGGTGGGCATTCGACCCGTGTATCAGACCAGCAAGGGTGAGATGAAGGGGCACTTCTTCGGACGCCGCACCGGGATCTCGGGAGGCAGCATGGCCCGGCAAGGCTATGCCCTGGGTGGGCTAGAGATTCCTAGCGATAGTGTGGTTGAGGGAATGCAGGTATGGATGCTACGGGATACAGGCAATGGCTTGAACCTCACTGATAATCATCGATTTCACGTGCGCGGCGGAAACCCCAATTCGCCTTCCACGCTCCGGCTCGGACTGGACGGCTCCTACGCTGTTGGCATTACCGGCACCACGTCAGGCTCCGGCGAGCTAAGCGGCGTGGGCCTGGTGCTGGTTCGCTGAAAGGTCAGCGCCGCAAGCTCAGGGATCGAGCATGCACGGTTCTTCAATCCCGCAGTTCGCACTCGGCCGCCTGGCCTTCGCATTCGTCGAGGTTGATCCGCAGCACGCTGGCGCGGAAGCCGGTCCGCTCGGCCAGTGCGTCGCGCAGGCGATGGGCAATGTAACGCGCGACCAGTTCGGCCGTGGTGTTGGCCACCGGCAGCAGCACGCAATCGCCGCGCGGAAACTCCCAGCGGCGGTCTTCGAACACCGCTTCGACCTGGCGATCGTCGGCCCGCACTTTGATCATCGGATGCTGGGTCGGCAAGAGAACGTAATGATCCAGTTCGTCGACGATCGATTTCAGCGTATCGCGCAGGGCGATGAAGTCGACGACGTAATGGTTCTCATCCAACGGCCCCTCGACCGATGCCGAAACCCGATAGTTGTGGCCATGCAGCCGCTCGCAGATGTTGCCGGCAAAGGTGATAAAGTGCGCAGCGCTAAAGACCAGGAAGTCTTTGGCCATGTGTACGCGATAGATTTCAGACATGGATGGTCCGGAGAAATGATGAATGCGGAAGTATGAATGATGAATGGCCGAACAACTGCCAGCCCGTCGTCCCCAATTCATCATTCATCATTCATACTTCATCATTGCTCTCAATAAAACCGCACCGGCAACCGAATGATTCCCTCGCGCAGCGCCGCCAGCAGTCCCGCGGCCACCAGATCGGCCGTCGTGCCGGGGTTGCGGCGATGATGGTCGGAGCGGAGCCAGAAATCCAAGTCCGACAGGGCAGCATGATAATTGGCATCGCCCGGCTCGCCGGCGGTCAGCACTTGCCCGGCCATCCGCGCGGCACGCTCGGCCAGCGGCGGCCCACATTTGCGGGCAATCAGCGTGTCGGGGTAGGCGTGCATTGTCTGCAAATGAACGCGAACGATCGCGTCGTTCAGTGACCAGCCGCGACCGACCGCCGCCGACAAGGCCGGCAAGACAAAACCCAGCACTTCGCGGAATCCATCGGCATATTGCCGGGCCACCAGGTCGCGCTCGGCCGCCAGTCGCATGGCCTCGAGCAGATCGTCGCACGTGCCGTGCATGACGTCGGCAGACTCCACCTGACCCATGCCGCCCGGCCGAGCCAGGCGAATCGCTTCATAAGCCGCCCGGGCATCTTCCGCATCCAGCGAGCCCAGCACGCGGCCGACTTCTTCATCCAACGGCCGACCTGGGCGGGCCATCGCCAGAGGCGCCATCAGCAGCAACATGCCCAAGTTGGTGTTCGTGGCCACGGCGGCTCGAGTGGCTTCGACCGCGGCCAGCACCAGCGGCCCCAAGCGAAGCTCGGCTGCTTGCTCGAACACCGGGCCGATGGCCACGGCGCTGGTGACGAAGTCGGCGAAGGTCGTGTCTTCGAAATCCGCCCCGCGGTGCACATTGCCAGGCTTGGCAGCCGTTGCTTCCCACAGCGCAGCCAAAGTCGCGCATTGCCCAAGCGAGAGGGTCGCCGCGTTCATGCCGGCTCCATCGCCAGCGGGTGCCGTGCGAGAAACGCGTCAACTGCGGCCAGGACCTCTCGCGGGGCATCTTCCATCACGTAGTGGCCGGCCTCATTCAATCGACAGACTTCCGCCAGCGGGAAGAATTCGAGGAACCGCTGCAGAAACGCGGGCGTAAAACACCAGTCGCGCATGCCCCACACCAGCAAGACCGGCAACCGGCCCAACTCCGGCAACTTCTGCTCCAACTCCAGCAGTGCCGGATAACTGGGATGGCCGGCCGATGTGGGAATATCGCGCACAAACCGATGAATGGCCACTCGGTTTTGCCACGAATCATAAGGCGCAAGCAGCCCCGAGCTGACCGCCGAGGGCAAACCGCCATGCTGCGTCGTGGCCATCCACGTCGCCGCGCGGGCGAACGCGTTTAACCCCTGCACAGCCAGCCGGCCAACGCCCGGCAGGCGGCAGGCCGCAATGCGCCACGGCATGCGGCGTGAACGGAACGCGGCCGTGTTCATCAGCACCAGTCGGGCAAAGCGGCTCGGATCGGCTACTGCCGCCGAGAGCCCGATCGCGCCGCCCCAATCGTGTGCGACCAGCGTCACGCGCCGCAGATCCAGATGCTCGATCAGTCGCCGAAGGTTCTGCGCGTGCTGGGCGAGACAGTAGGGATAATCCTGCGGCTTGTCCGAACGTCCGCAGCCCATATGATCGACCGCAATCAGGCGGTAGCGATCGGCCAGACCCGCGATCAGGGCCCGCCAATAGAACGACCACGTCGGGTTGCCGTGAACCAGCAGCAACGGTTCGCCCTGCCCCTGGTCGACGTAGCGGTAGCGGTGGCCTTCGATCTCGAGCTCGCGGCTTTCGAACGGAAACAACGGGCGCCAATCGCATTGGCCGCCCAGTTGCGGCTGCGATTGGCCGCTTTCGCCGTTTTGCCCAGACACACGCTTCATTCGCTAACCGATTCGTAATAATCTTGTATTAAACGACTTACGTCGAAATTCAAGCGGCCTGCCGCCTTCCTTCGCTCGCCGAAGAGTTTAAGATACCAACTGGCGGACTGCTACAAACGGCAAATCAGTTCGAGCCGGGTGTTTGCCTTTCAGCAGCCGGGCCGCCGGCAAGCTTCGAAGTCCGGGCCAGCGAACCTACACTTGGAGTGTCGGTGGTTCGCCGGCCGGTCCATTGGCGATGCGGGATACTATCAATATGGCGACGACGACGATTCGACGTGAACCATCGGCTGGCGAGCAGGTTTTTCAGTCCGAGCACTTCATCAACCGCGAGTTGAGTTGGCTGGAGTTCAATTCCCGAGTGCTGGAAGAAGCGGCCGACGCCACGAACCCGCTGCTGGAGCGGGTCAAGTTTCTGTCGATCTTCAGCTCGAACCTGGATGAGTTTTTCATGGTTCGCGTGTCGGGGCTGCGCGAGCAGGCCTTCGAAGACGGCGCCCCGCAGGACTATTCGCCCGACGGGCTGCGGCCAATCGTGCAATTGCAGCGAATGGCGGCCCGCACCCAGGAGCTGGTCGCGGCTCAATACCGCGTCTGGAACGAATCGGTGCGGCCGCAATTGGCGGAACAAAAAATCCGCATTCGCGCCTATGAGCAGCTCACGCTGCCGCAGCGCGAGATCGTGCAGCGGTTCTTCGTCGAGCGGGCGTTTCCCGTTCTGACGCCCATGGCCGTCGATCCCGCGCATCCCAGCCCGCGCTACCACAACCGCGCCTTGTACCTGGCCTGCATGTTGCGCCGGCATAGCGGCTTGGGTCCCAAGCGGATGTTCGCGGTCGTGCAATTGCCGCAGGTGCTGCCGCGGCTGGTATCGGTAGGCCAGGGGGACGAGCAGGATTTTGTGCTGCTGGAAGAAGTGATCGCCGCCCGGCTGCCGGAACTGTTCGGCGGTTTCGAAGTGCTGGCCAGCACTTCCTTTCGCATCACGCGCGACAGCGACATCGAACTGCTCGAACAAGAGTCGGACGACATGCTGCGGGTGATTGAAGACCGCCTCAAGGCCCGGCAGCGGGGCCAGGCCGTGCGGCTGGAAGTGGCGGCCGATGGCGACGAGGAGCTGCTGCGCGAAATCGTCGAGGCCGAACACATTCACGAAGCCGAGGATGGCTCGCCGGATTCGTACAGCGAGATTTACCGCATTGCCGGCCCGCTGGACCTGACTTCGATGATGGAGCTGCTGCGGATTCCCGGCCGCGAGCTGCTGCGCGATCCGCCCTTCACGCCGCAGCATCCGCGCGGGCGCGGCCAACGCGGCACCGAGGACCTATTCACCGCCATCCGCCGCCACGATCTGTTGTTGCATCATCCCTACGACTCGTTCGAGCCGGTGGTCGAGTTCGTCAATCGGGCCGCCAAAGATCCCAACGTGCTGGCCATCAAGCAGACGCTCTATCGCACCAGCGGCGATTCGCCGGTCACTCGGGCATTGATCCAAGCCGCCGAAAACGGCAAGCACGTCACGGCCCTGGTCGAGTTGAAAGCCCGCTTCGACGAAGAGAACAACGTGAGCTGGGCCCGGCAGCTCGAACGCGCCGGCGTCCACGTGGTATTCGGATTCCTCGATCTCAAGACGCACTGCAAGCTGTCGCTCGTGGTGCGGCAAGAGGGGACTGTCACGCGCCGCTACGTGCATTTGGGCACCGGCAATTACAATCCCACCACGGCGCTGGTCTATACCGACCTGGGCTTGTTCACCGCCGACGAAGACATCGCCGCCGACGCTTCGGCCCTGTTCAACCTGCTGACCGGCTACTCGCAGGGCAATCGCTGGCGAAAGCTGGTCGTGGCCCCCACGGATCTGCACCGCCGCACGATCGAATTGATCGAAGAGCAAGCCCAGCGTGCGCAGCAGGGGCAACCCTCGTGGATCTTCGCCAAGCTCAATTCGCTGGTCGACTACCGCGTGATCGAGGCCCTGTATCGGGCCAGCCAGGCGGGCGTGCCCATCGACCTGCTGGTGCGCGGCATTTGCTGCTTGCGGCCCGGCATGCCCGGCATTTCGGACAACATCCGCGTGCGGAGCATCGTCGATCGGTTTCTCGAGCACAGCCGCATCTACGTCTTCGGACCCGGCGACGACGCCCAAGTGTTTCTGGCTAGCGCCGATTGGATGCCGCGGAACTTTTATCGCCGGGTGGAGGTAATGTTCCCGATCGAATCGCCGCCGCTCAAACAGCGAATCCTCAGCGAGATCATCCCGGCTTACTTGCGCGACAACGTCAAAGCCCGCATTCTGCTGCCCGACGGCAGCCACCAGCGTGAGCACGGCCCCACGGGCGAGCCGCAGCATCGCTGCCAGGACGAGCTGCTCACCATCCGCCCCGCCATCGCCCCCCTCGACGTCGCCGCCACCACCAACGGCGACGAAACCAAGGGGTCGGGAGTTTTTTTCTGAGTGAGCTTCATCGGCATCGATCTCGGCTCGACGACGATCAAGGCGGGCGTGTTGGATCCAGAGCGGACCGTCGTGACGGCGGTGCGCTCGCTGCCGGTTCCTAGCCCCGCACCAGGCAAACCGGCGGCGTACTTCGAGTTTGATCCGGACGCGGTGGTGCATGCCGCCCGGCAACTTCTCGATGAGTTGCACCCGCTTGCGGGCGATTGCCAAGGCATCGTCGCGTGCAGCCAAATGGGCGGCGTCGTGCTTGTCGATGCGGCCGGCGCGGCCGTCACGAACTATCTCTCCTGGCGCGACCAGCGTGCGCTGGAACCTTATTCAGGGACGGATCACTCTTATTTCGATGAACTGCGGCAGCGGACCACGCCCGACGATTACGATCGGATCGGCCGCGAGCTGAAGCCCGGCTCGGCCGCCACGCTATTGTTCTGGCTGGCCGAACAGGGCGCGATTCCGCCCGGCGCCGTGATGGCGATGAGCCTGGGCGACTATGTTGTCGCGCGCTTGTGCCAAGCGCCGGCCGCGGCCGAGCCCACGCTGGCGCTGGGCATGCTCGATCTCGCCGCGGGGTCGTGGCACGCCGACTGGTTCGGACAACTCGGGTTCGGCGCGTTGCGCTGGCCTACGCTGACGGCGTTTTCGGCGCCAGTGGGAACGATGTCTCTTGGGCCCACTCGCATTCCATGCTATCCGGCGGTGGGCGATCAGCAGGCCGCGCTATTCGGCGCGGAACTGGCCGAGGGTGAATTGTCGCTCAACATTTCGACCGGCTCGCAAGTCGCCACGCTCGTTTCGCACTGGCAGCCGGGCGACTATCAGACGCGACCGTATTTCGACGGCCGGCTGCTCAACACGATCACGCACTTGCCGGCCGGCCGCTCGCTCAGCGCATTGGTCGACTTGTTGTGCGAGTTGCCGCGTGCCGAAGGCTGCGCGCTGCGCGATCCCTGGGCCGCGATTGTGCGCGCGGTCGATCACACGCCCGATACCGAGCTCGACGTGAACCTGGCGTTTTTCGCCAGCGCCGTGGGCGATCGCGGGCACGTCGCCAATATCCGCCTGGAAGAATTGACGGTCGGCAGCTTGTTTCGCGCGGCACTGCGGAACATGGCCGATAACTATCTCGCCGCCGCCGGGCGATTAGCGACCGATGCCCACTGGACTCGACTGGTGCTCTCCGGCGGCCTGTCGCAACGGTTCGCCGCGCTGCGCCAAATGCTCGCCGAGCGTTTTCACTGTCCATGCCGGATGGTGGATACGCACGAAGAAACTCTGCACGGCTTGCTGCGCCTGGCCCAGGGCATTGCTTAGTAAAACCAGGCTATCAGCCATTGGGATGGCTAGTATCCGAGTTCTCCAGTTCGCGCGAATCTGCGTAGATGAGCGGCCCTTTGCCTGTGCCGGCCGGCAGTTTCAACCGCCAGCATTAGGCTTTTGTTGGCGCTCGGTGAGCTTTTGATTTGGTGGCTGGAGTCCGGTTCCGACAGCGACTATGAATCATGTTCCTGGCCGCTTGGGCCCGGCCTACGAGCATGCTTCAAGGAGTTGTCACAATGTACTTCTGCCATCGATCCGTCCGCTGCTGGATGGCCATCACATCGTTGATCGTGGTCGCCATCGCCGGCTGCAACGCAGCCAACTCGTCGACTGGCGGCGCGAAACACGTCAAGCTCTCGGGAGCAGGTGCCAGCTTTCCATTCCCGCTCTACGATCGCTGGTTCAGCGATTATCGCCAACTGCACCCCGACATCAGCATCAACTACCAGGGCATTGGCAGCGGCGGCGGCATTACGCAACTCACCAATCGCACGGTGGACTTCGCGGCCAGCGATGCGGCCATGACCGATGAGGAAATCTCGAAGGTCAAAGGCGGCGTGCAATTGCTGCCCATGACCGCCGGCAGCATCGTGCTGGGCTACAACGTGCCGGATGCACCGGCGGGCTTGAGGCTGCCACGTGATGCCTACGTCGGCATGTTCCTGGGCAAGGTCACAAAGTGGAACGACCCGTTGATCGCGAAAGCGAATCCCGGCGTCACGCTGCCCGACCTGGCGGTGACCGCCGTGCGCCGTGCCGATAGCAGCGGCACGACGTTCGTGTTCACGCAGCACCTGGCCGCGATCAGCGACGACTGGAAGCAGGGCCCAGGCGTCGGTAAGTCCGTCGACTGGCCGGTCGGCATCGGCGCCAAGAAGAACGACGGCATCGCGGCGACCATCAAGCAAACGCCCGGCGCCATCGGCTATCTGGAATACGGATTCGTCAAGCAAGCGCAGATCCCGGTCGCCAGCCTCGAGAACAAAGACGGCGAGTTCATCACGCCGACGACAGCCGCCGGCCGGGCCGCCTTGGCCTCGGCCGCGTTGCCAGAAAACCTGATCGTCTGGCTGCCCGACCCGCCGGGCAAAGACTCGTATCCGATCGTCACGTACACATGGCTGCTGTGCTACAAGCAGTACGACGATCCGGCGGTGGCCAAGGCACTGAAAGACGTGATCCGTTACGCCTTGACCGACGGTCAGAAGATCAGCGCGGAGATGGGCTACATTCCGCTGCCCGAGGCCGTGGCCAAACAGGTGGCCGCGGCGGTCGGAAATATCAAGCCTTGAGCAACTCTCGAATTCGCAACACAGGACGAAGCACCTTTGCAGATTGGCGGGCCAGCATGTCGCGTCACGATGTAGTCGCTGCCGATCGCGAAACGATCTCGAAGCCGCCCACGCGATTCGATCAGTTCGTCGATCGAACGTTCCGCGGTTCGACCGTGGCTTTCGCCTGGCTAACCATTTTGCTCGTCGTGCTGATCGTGTTGCAGATCGCCGAAAAGGCGCTGCCGGCGGTCCGGCATTATGGCTTCAGCCTGATCACCTCGACCACCTGGGACTCGAACCGTGGCCAATACGGCATCCTCCCCGAGATCTGGGGCACGCTGTACAGCTCGATCCTGGGCCTGATGATCGGGACGGCGTTCGGCGTGGCCATCGCCATCTTTTTGAGCCAGGACTTTCTGCCGCCCAAGGTCGAATTGGTTTGCAAGAACATCATCGAACTGCTGGCGGCGATTCCCAGCGTGGTGTACGGGCTGTGGGGCATTTTTGTCGTGATTCCGCTCTTGCGGCCGCCGGCCAATTGGCTGCACGAGCACCTGGGCCAGATTCCGCTGTTCGGCACGGCCTTGAGCGGCCCGGGAATGCTGCCGGCCGCGCTGGTGCTGGGCATCATGATTCTGCCGACGATCTCGGCAATCTCGCGCGATGCCCTGGTTTCGGTTCCCCACAAGCTAAAGGAAGCAGCCTTGGGTCTGGGCGCTACGCGTTGGGAAACGATCCTAGGCGTCGTGGTTCCGACCGCCTCGACCGGCATTTTCGGCTCGATGGTGTTGGGCTTCGGCCGCGCGCTGGGCGAAACCATGGCGCTGGCCATGTTGGTAGGCAATTCGAATGAACTCTCGGTGTCGCTGTTCTCGCCCGGCAACACGCTGGCCGCGCTGCTGGCCAATCATTTTCCGGAAGCCGGCGGTGCGGAGGTGCAGGTGCTGATGTACGCCGCCCTGGTGCTGTTGGTGATCACGTTGCTTGTCAACTGCCTGGGCGCGGCGATCCTGACCAAGGCCTCGGCCCGCTTTTCCGGAATCACCAAATGAGCACGCATCAAGCGCTCCGCGATCCGTTCGAAGGCATCGATCTGCCGCGGCTGGAAAAATCGATTTACTCACCCAGGGCCGCATTCAGCAGTGCGCTCAGCGTGCTTACCGGCGCCATGACGCTGGTGGCCATGCTGCCGCTGGCCTCTGTGCTGGCCATGCTCATCTGGCGGGGCGGCCGCCGGCTGAGCCTGGCACTCTTCACCGAAACGCCTCCTTCGGCCTTCTCAGCCGGCGGCGGATTTGGCAATGCGATCCTGGGCACACTGGTGATGGTCGGTATCGCCGCGCTGATCAGTGTGCCGTTCGGGATCCTGGCCGCCATGTTCCTGGCCGAATTTGGCCCCAACTCGAAAACCGCCAGCGCCGTCCGGTTCTGCGCCAAAGTGCTGACCGGCTTTCCATCGATTCTGGCCGGAGTATTCGCCTACGCGCTGGTGGTGCTGATGACCGGCAGCTTTTCGGCCCCGGCCGGCGGAGTGGCACTCTCGCTATTGATGCTGCCGACCGTGATGCTCACGGCCGAAGAGGCCATCCGCATGGTTCCGGCCAAAATGCGCGAGGCCGCCATCGGCATGGGCTGCACGCCGACGCAACTGGCGTGGCGCGTGATCCTGCCCACGGCCGTGCCCGGCATTCTCACCGGCGTGATGCTGGCCGTGGCTCGGGCCGCCGGCGAAACGGCCCCGCTGATTTTTACGGCTCTATTCAGCAACGACTGGCTCTATAGCCACGGTCGGCTGAACCTGATGGAGCCCACCGCCTCGCTGGCCGTCTTGATTTACAACTTTTCGGGCATGCCGTTTGACAACCAGATCGAATTGGCGTGGTCAGCCTCGCTGGTGCTGGTGTTGATCGTGCTGGTACTCAACATCGGCGGGCAAATCTTCTCCAAGCGCTCAATCAAGCTATAGGATCTTCAGCCATGGTCACCACCACCAAGCCGCAGCCGCACGATACTGCCACGGATGCCGAGATCGTCATTGATTGCCGCATCCAGAACCTGTACTACGGAAAGTTCCGCGCGGTCCGCGACACGCATATTCCGATTCCGAAGCGGACTATCACGGCGTTCATCGGCCCCTCCGGCTGCGGCAAGAGCACGGCCCTGCGCTGCATCAACCGCATGAACGACCTGGTGCGCGGCTTCCACTTCGAGGGGCACGTGCATTTCCGCGGCAAGGATATCTACGCCAACAGCGTCGACCCCGTGGCCGTGCGGCGGTACATCGGCATGGTCTTCCAGCAGCCCAATCCGTTTGCCATGAGCATCTTCAACAACGTGGCTTTCGGCCTGCGCATCAACCGCTACCGCGGCAGCATCGCCGAGAAAGTGGAACAGGCCCTGCGCGGCGCCGCCCTGTGGGACGAAGTCAAAGACAAGCTGCGCGCCAGTGGCCTTTCGCTTTCCGGCGGGCAGCAGCAGCGGCTGTGCATCGCCAGGGCCATTGCCACCGAGCCCGAAGTGCTGCTGATGGATGAGCCCTGCTCCGCGCTCGATCCCATTGCCACGCGGCGCGTGGAAGAGTTGATGACGGAGTTGAAGCAGCGATTCACCATCGC
Organism: Pirellulales bacterium; assembly: GCA_036268995.1. Classification (GTDB taxonomy): domain Bacteria; phylum Planctomycetota; class Planctomycetia; order Pirellulales; family PNKZ01; genus DATATB01. The sequence continues at coordinate 12,236 of DATATB010000047.1, forward strand.
CATCGTGACGCACAACCTGCAACAGGCCAAACGCGTGGCCGATGCCACGGCCTTTATGTACGTCGACACCACCCAAGGCGGCCGCACCGGCTACCTGGTCGAGCATCGTCAAACGACCGAGCTGTTCGACAATCCGCACGAAAAGCACACGCAGGACTACCTGCGCGGCGAATTCAGCTGATCGCCTTGGCGTCCTCGCGTTCTTTCTTAGCGCTCTTCGCGGCCTTTTGTTCAACTCCTCTGCCTTCGTCTTTTCTGCGGCAGCGGTGTTACACTAGATAAGGCGTGAACCACAAGCTGCAAGACCGAGGCTGCGATGCGCAAATACATCATCATGGGCGTGCAGGGGTGCGGCAAAGGCACGCAAGCCAAGCTGCTCGCCAAGCGCTTCGGTCTGGTCCACATTTCTGTGGGCGATATTTTTCGCTGGCACATCCAGAGCCGCACGAAGCTCGCAGCCCGTATCGGCCGGCAGACGGCCGCCGGCGAACTGGTGGCCGATACAATCGTCGAAGAGATCGTGAAGGATCGGATGGAGATGCACGACTGGAACTACGGCTTCATCCTGGATGGATTTCCGCGGAATCGACGGCAAGCCGAATTCTTCCTCGAGAGCTACGATATCGACGCGGTGATTCATATCGACGTGCCGGACGAGGTCGTGCTCCAGCGCGTGCTGAACCGGCGGCTATGCGCGAAATGCGGGCTGGACTACAACCTGATCTACCACCGGCCGGCCAATGCCGATGTCTGCGACGTGTGCGGCGGCCCGCTGGTGACCCGCGCCGACGACACGCCCGACGCCGTGCGATCGCGGTTGCGCGATTATCACGGCAAGACCCAGCCCATCCTGGAGCTGTTTTGCCGCAAAGAATTGGTCGTCAATGTCGCCGGCACGGCGGACGTCGACGCGGTGCACGAAACGATCTGCCAAAAGCTCGGCCTGTCCGACGCAAAGCTGCCGGAAGCCCCATCGGCGCCCGCCGCAGGGTATTCGCCCTCATCCAAAACGGCCCGCTAGCGGCAAGGTCCGCTCAGCTTCGCGCATTGGGCCGGAACCTGGCCCGTTTATTCCGATTGGTACGGTCCGAACTCCTGTAACGGAGTTCGGATTCATGACGGTCGAACCTATGTAAGCCATCGCACAAAATATCCGTCGCGCCGTTGCCCCCTGAAATGCAACCTGATTAGGTCACTTCTTATCGGGGGCTGCCAACTCATGGCTCGATTGGTTTTGCCACGCCGATGCTGGGTGTTCATTGCCAGCATGTTCCTGTTGGCCGCAACGACGGCTGCCCGCGGCCAGACGGTCATCTCGGTCGGCAACTCAAGCGATCTGGCCAATGCGATCCAGACGATCGACAGCAATCCCAACACCAGCTACACGCTGAGCCTCACCGGCAACGTGACGATGTCGCAGCAGGTGCAGGCCATTACCACCAATGCCACGATCAACGTGGCCGGCAATGGTTACACGATCGACGGCGGCAATGCCTATCGGCCGTTCTTCATCGAAAGCGGCAACGTCACGCTGCAAAACCTCACGGTCGCCAACTCGCTCGCACAAGGCGGCAGCGGCGGCGGCGGTGGGTTGGGGGCAGGTGCAGCCGTGTTCGTCGACACCTCCGGCCATCTGACGATCCAGAACGTCAACTTTACCAACAATGCGGCCGTTGGCGGCGCTGGTGGCGCGGGCTACAGCGCGGGCGGCGGCGGCCTGGGTGGGAACGGCGGCGCCGGCGTCACCGACTACAGCGGCGGTGGCGGCGGCGGCCTGCACGGCAACGGCGGAAGCGTGACAGCCGGCGGCGACTCCGGGAGCGGCGGCGGTGGCGGTGAACTCGGAAACGGCGGCGCCGGACAACAAATTCCCATCACGCAAGGCGGCGGCGGTGGCGGTGGTACTACTGCCAATGGAGCGCCCGGCAGCGGCAACACGGGGGGCGCGGGCGGCGGTGCGCAGGGTGGCGCTGGCGGGTCGGCCAGTTTTCTATTTGGAAATCCGGGCTCCAGCGGCAGCGCGGGGGGCGGCGGCGGCGGTTCAGGATTTAACTCCAGCGGCGGCAGCGGCGGCTTGTTTGGCGGCGGCGGCGGCGGCAATGTCGGCGGAAATGGTGGCCGGTTCGGCGGCGGCGGAGGCGGCGGCAGCTACGGCACCGGCAACGGGACTGCTGGCAGCGGCGGCTTTGGCGGCGGCGGCGGCAATTCTAACGGCTCCAATCCTGCCAGCGGCGGCACCGGCGGTGCCGGCGGCTTTGGCGGCGGTGGCGGCGGCGGATACACCCCAGGCTCGGGCGGGTTTGGCGGCGGCGCAGGCAGTACTTCGGGCGGTGGCGGTGGCGCCGCTTTCGGCGGAGCCGTCTTCGTAGCCAACGGTGCGACGATCACTTTTGCCGATGCCGCCGGCTTCTCAGCCAACTCGGTCGTTGCGGGCACGGGCGCCTCGGGCGCTGGCAACGGTTCGGCCGATGGCAATGACATCTACCTGATGCGGGGCGTTTCGACCACGTTCGATATTAGCTCTGGCCAAACGCTCACCTTCGCGCCGGCAATCGGCAACAACGACGGCACCTCCAACGCTGGCGTGACCATCGACAAGACCGGCGCCGGCACGCTGGTGCTGACCGGCAACAGTGCCCTCTCCGGAGCCGCGACCGTCGACGCCGGCACGCTGGCCGTCAACGGCACGCTCGGCGGCAGCATGACAGTCAACAGCGGCGGCACGCTGATGGGCACCGGCACCGTCGGCGCCACGACCGTCAACTCCGGCGGCACGATCTATCCCGGCACCGTAGGCGCGCCGCTGACGATCAACGGCAACTTCACACAAGCCGCCGGCAGCACCTACTCCGCCGAAGTTAACCCCACCGGCAGCGACAAGCTCATCGTCAATGGCTCGGCGCACATCACCAGCGGCGCGACATTCAACGTCGTGCTCGATCCCGGCACCTATACCGCCGGCACGCACTACACGATCCTCACCGCCAGCAGCGGCGTGACCGGCACGTACTCGACGACCATTCTGCCTTCGTTCGGTAGCGGCATGTTCTTCTCGCTCGACTACGAGCCCGGCGAAATCGAATTGATCCTCAATGCGGCGCCGGGCACGCACTTCTCCGCCAGTGCCACGAACTTCAATCAGCTCGCCGTGGCCACTACGCTCGACCATTCAAGCATCGGCGCCGCGGGCGACTACGGCACGGTGATCGCGCAGTTGCAAACGCTGAGCACCGGGCAGCTTCCCGGCGCACTCAATCAACTGGCCGGCGACATTTATCCCAGCATCGGCGCCATCGAATTGCAAACCACGACGACCTGGATGCAACTGTTGAGCAATCGCATCGCCGGGCAGTTGTCCCCCGCGAGTCTCGACAGCCCGGCGGCGGCAGACACCGCGGCGAGCCCCGAGTACGACGCCGACGTGCAACTCGTCTCGTATCAGGACACAAGCGGGCAGGTGCAGACTACCCCGCGCGTGGTTTTTCGCCAGCGGCGCGTGCCGGTCTGGTCCGGGTGGGCACAAGGCTATGGCCTGGGCGGCAACGTATCGGGCAATAGCAATGCCGGCGGCTTGAACTACGGGCTCGGCGGTATGCTGCTGGGCGCCGATCGTTGGCTCGACGGCAACACGCTGCTGGGCTTCTTCGGCGGCTACGCCGGCACTTCGCTCGGCGACCAGCTTGTCGGCTCCAGCGCCCGCCTCAACGGCTATCAGCTCGGCACGTATCAACTGTTTCGCCGCGATCGCTGCTACCTATCGAACTTCGACGCCTTCAGCGCGGACAATTACAGCGTCACGCGCTCGATCGATTTCGGCACGATCGCACGCACGGCCTCGGGCAGCAGCACCGGCAATCAGTGGGCGCATTACACCGAAGCCGGCTTCACCCTCGGCGGCGGGCGCATGCGGTTGCAACCGTTCACCGGCTTCCAGTACATCGCGCTTGATCAGGGCGGCTACAACGAATCCGGAGCCGGCAGCCTCGATCAGAGCATCGGCCGTACAGGTCTCAACAGCTTCCGCGGCAGCTTCGGCGCCCGGCTCTACCACGAGCTCACTTGCCGCGGCATCCGCTTCATTCCCTCCGCCACAGCCCGCTACCAGCACGAGTGGGGCGACGGCACCCAGCTCATCTCGTCCTCCTTTGCCGGTGCGCCGACCCTGGCATTCTCCACCGCCGGCAACTACCTCGGCCGCGACTTCGGCCTCTTTTCGCTCGGCACTAGCGCGCTGCTCTCCGATCGCAGCAGCCTCTACGCCTCGCTCAACAGCCAGGTCTCGCCCAGCTACGCCGCCATCATGGGCTCCGGCGGTTTTCAGCATTGCTGGTAGGTTTCGCCAGTCAACGCCGCGTTGAATTGCCAGCCCGCGTCAAGACGATGAAGCCGCGGGCCGATTCGCGTTGACATCCAAAATGCGGGGATGATGATTGAAGAGAATCCGGCGCATGGCCGCTTGCTCCACCAATCTTCAAACTGGACGCCTTGCAATGTCTACTGCCGACCAACCGACCGAGCCCAAACAGAAAAGTGCGTTGACGCGAGTTCTGATCGTCATTTGCGGCCTGACCGCGATGGTCTTTGGCGGCCTGCAGATGTATCGCGGCGTGACAGAGATCGCTGGCGCGGGGGACGAGCCGCAGTATCAGCAAGCGATCAAGGAATCGAATGATGCGATTGTCGGGGCCAATCAGCTTTCGCAGGACACGCAGCCAGTATTTCTGGAACTTTTGAACGACGTCGACAAGCTTGGTTTGGACGACGTGCGTAGACAGAAGCAGGCTGCCGCGGACCAATTGATTGAACAATTCGGCAAGGCGGCAGCCCAATTTCGTTTAGCGGCCCAGAAACTCGACGAGGCCGCCGGGCACCACGTCAAACCAGAGTTCAAACCGTACTTCGTCGACAAGTCGCAAGGCTATCGCCATTTTGCCGATGCATGCGACGCCAACCAGCAGATCGTCCGACTGGTGGTGGACAAGTCGATTACGAAGCTCGACGCCTTGCTTCCGAAAATTCAAGCGTTGGCAGCTCGTCGCGATGCGGCGGAGAAGGCGGGCGTCGATGCCGCGGCCCAAGCCGACGCGGTCGCCAAAAAGTTGAACGTGCCCACCCAATAATCACGCACCCGACCCTGCCACCTTACAACTCGGTGGCATTAAAGGTATCGCCTTGGCGCATATCGCCGCTCTTGAGACCGCGACTGAACCAGCGGACTCGCTGCTCGCTGGTGCCGTGTGTGAAAGAGTCAGGAACCACGTAACCTTGGGCTTGCATCTGCAAGCGATCGTCGCCGATGGCCGCCGCGCAGCGCAGCGCCTCGTCAATTTCGCCCGGCTCAAAGATCTGCCACAGCTCTTGCGCATGATGCGCCCAGACGCCAGCGAAATAATCGGCCTGTAATTCCAAGCGGACGGATAGTTGGTTGAATTCCTCGCGGCCGACGCGCCCGCGCGCAGCCTGCATTTTGTCGCTGATGCCCAGCAACTTTTGCACATGATGCCCGATCTCGTGGGCAATCACGTAGGCTTGGGCCGCGTCGCCCGGCGCGTGAAACCGCACTTTCAGATCACGATAAAAGCTCAGATCCAGATAAACGCGTTCGTCTTCCGGGCAATAGAACGGCCCCACGGCCGAGCTGGCAAATCCACAGGCCGAAGCCACCTGGCCGCTGAACAGCACCAGCTTCGGATCCCGATACCTTTCGCCATCGCGGCGGAACAGGTCCTGCCACACGTCCTCGGTGTCGGCCAGGATCACCCGCACGAAGTGCTTAAGCTCGTCCTCGGCGCCGGCCGGCGCGGGCGGCCCGGGCGCAGGTGCCGGCGGCTGTCCCTGATTGATCTGTTGCAGCAGCGCCTGCGGATCGGCCCCAAAAATCATGGCCAGCACCACCACGATCAGCGTTCCCGCCCCGCCCAGCATGATCGGCGCCCCCGGTCCACGGCCGCGTTGATCGTCAACATTATCGCTCTCCCGCCCCCCTTGCCACCGCATCGAAGCCCCCTTCTGTGTGCAACCAGCCAAACTCGCTCCGCGACGAATCGGCAACCTGCGGAATAGAAGCCTCGGTCAGCAGATCGCCAATATCCTACAAGTCGCGTGTCAGGTCGTTCAGGTCTTGGGGAATGATAGCATGGCCGATTAGTATAGCCCGTTGATCGTCGTCCAGCCGACGGGAAATGCCCACGTACTGTCGGGTCCAAGGTTGGTATTTCGGCATCGTCTGGAGAAATCGATCGACATGCTCTTTGAAGTTGTTCACGTCGACCAGCAGTCTTCTGGGTGACCGCTTACAGGACCCGAAGCGGATGGTTCTGGTAGCTTCATTGACCGCCACCAAATCGATCTCGGTATCGGCTTTGTCCCAGAATCCTTGCACCCGATCGGTGATCGGAAAATCTCCGAGCCCTTTTCGGCTCCGTTCCTCATAAAGTTGGCCTGCAAGCTTCTCCAACGAACTTCCCTCGACATCTGCGAGCCGCTGATCCGCTTCGTTGATGAGATCATTGAGCGGGCGGAACGCAATTGCCGAAACTGGGTTTGCAAGTGCAGCCAGCCAGGCTCGAAGAAAGTTGTCGGTAACGTAGTAGCGGCTTCGCTTCGCCTCAGGCTTGGCAAACACCGGCAACTTGCGCTCGATCAGGCCGAATCGCTCGATGAGCACCTTGAGATAACCGCCGATTTGCGTGTCGAGACTCCCGCTTGCCTGTCGGATGGCCTGCACGAGTTCGTTGTACATGCGCCCCGGATTGCGAGCGACAAACTTCAGCACGACATCGTACCGTCCTCGTAGCTCACGAAGGAACCAGTTGTCTGCCTCGGATCGAAGCGGTGACGAACTTTCGAAGAAAATGCGGCGCAGCAAGTCTTTGCGATCGGCAGCCAGAACCCCCTGCTCATAGCAGTCTCGGTAGAACTTTGGTACACCCTCGAAGAGATTCCAAAGAAACAGAAGCCGCTCCGGAGTTGGGTCAGCGTGGTCTCGCAGCATCGACAGGATCGATCCGATGTCGAGATGCGACAGTTCGATGGTATCCGTGACCCGGTTGTAGAGGGGAGCAGTTCGATCTTCGAGCAGTGCCACCATCTCAGTGTGAATCGAACCAAGAACGATCAGCCCGCCAGGCACTTGTTCGGCCTTCGCTGCCAGACGATCCACTCCCGCTTGCAAATATGAGCAGAACTCCTCGTACCCCTTGCGGTTGAAATATTGGAACTCGTCGAGGATCAGAATGTAGCCCTGCTCAGCCATCGATTCGAGCAGCTTTGCCAATTGGAGAAGATCATTTGGGCGAGGGTGCCGGTCGGCTGGCACCTGGAACGTTTCCAGGGCGTCATTCACAGCAGAAAGAACGCCCGCTGACTCTGAATCGGGGATCTGAACGTACAAGACAGGCTGATGGCTGCCGAGTTCCTGCATGGCCTTCTGGATCAGAGTCGTCTTACCGATCCGACGGCGGCCGGTCACCTTGGCGAAGAACCACCGCTTGCGAGCCAGAATGCGCTCCAGG
>DATATB010000048.1:0-68896 GCA_036268995.1 Pirellulales bacterium
AGCGCCGGCGGCACGTCCATGCTTGGCACCTGTGCGAGCCAGAAGTGTACCGGCCCCAGCTTGGCGATGCCCGCACCAACGACGGTGCCGAACGTGATCAGTGCTAGCGCCGCCGTGGTCCCGCAGGCGGCAGTGGCCGACCCGGCCCAGGGCACCAGGCCCAGCAGGTTGCAGATCAGCACGAAAAAGAACATGGTCCAGAGGAAAGGCAGAAACCGGTCGGCGTCGTGTTTGCCGATGGCGGGCCGGGCCACGTCGTCGCGGATATAGACCAGCATGAATTCGAACATGTTCCAGAAGCGTCCGCGCGGCGGCCGGTTGCTGGCGATCATTTGCGCCACGCGGATAAAGATCACGGCCATCAGCACCGCGGCCACCAGTTCGAGCACCATGAACTTGGTGATCGCGAAATTCACCGGCTCGAAGACGCCGACCTTGGTAATCGGATGCTCGAGCTTGAACGGCTGCGGAATGGGCACCTTGCCAGTGCCGGCAATGGCCCGTGGAACGTCGAAATACTCGGCATCCTGCACGTGTCCGAACAAGTGCGAAGCGGAGAAGTGATTGTGACCAGCTTCTGCTTTGTGTTCAGCTTCTGCCATGTTGGCACCCCAGCCGGTTCGATCCGGCGCGCAGTTGCTGGTCGCCGCCTGCTTGGGCCGCGATCAGCACGGTCTCCAAGGCCAGGGCCGGCAGATAGAACACGATCAAATACAGCAGCAAGTCGGCCTCGGCCAGTTGCGGCACGCTCAAATACAACAGGGCCGCAATCGCCAACGGCAAGCCCGTGCGGAGCAGCATACCGCCCGCCACGGCGTACAAGACCTGGTCGGGCCGCGAAAACCTGGCGAAGACAGCCAAAGCCGCCAGCGCACCGGCCAGCGACAAGCCGCCGGCCACGGTCTCGGCCACGAGACCGACCGGACCCGCCCGCAGCCATGCCAGCGGCGCCATGGCCGCCCCCAAGACGAGCATCAGAGCCGTCACGAGCAAGGCCCGGCGAGGGCCGCTGAGTTGCACGATCTTCCGCCACATACGTTTTATTTAAGTGTCTGGTTTTTCAGCGGCGCTTAGGGCCGCTTTTCGTTGTCCGGTTTGGAACGGTCTCGTTTCGAACTGTCCCGTTTCGAATTGGCCGCCGAAAGTTTCGCCACCAACCTCGTCAACTGCCATCCCGCGGCGACGATTCCCACCGCAAAACCTACTAAGAGCAACACCGGTTCGGTGCCAAAACGTCCGTCGAGCCAATAACCAATCAGCCCCGGAACCACCATTTCCAGGCCGATGCTGATAATCATGGAGGCCATGGCGATGGCCACGGCCATCGGCGAACGGTCGTCGGCAGGCCCCGTCACTTCAGGCCCCACACTGCTTATTGGTACCGGCCCCCTGGGTTGAACTTAGCGCGGCGCGGGGTTCGTAGCGCTCGATCGCTCGCCGGCAGCCCTTGCGGAAGGCCAAAGCACCGCCAGGCGCGTCGATACGTTTTGCGCGGCCCAAAGTGTTAAGATGGGTTAATGTATCGGTGCTCAAACAGGGTGTCAATGAACGGGGGGAAAGAATTCGTGTTTTTTTTCACAAAGTCGGAAACGTCGAATTAAGCCAAAGCACAGCATGTTGTTGCGTCGTGAGCGGCTGGCCAGCTAGGGGGCACTTGCGGTGGCGCCAACCGGCTCGCCCACCGATGCTTGCACCCCTCCGTCAAACCCTGCTGATTGCGCACGATAAACTGGCTGCTGGCATATGATTTCGACCGCCGCGCGGCGGATTTCTCGTTGCGTTGGCTGCCTGGGCCAGTTAAACTCGATTTCGCACTTCTCCGATCCAATTTGCCGGATTGGGCATTCCGGCACCTGCCCGTTGGAAGGGGAAACAGCGAGCTTTCGGCACCTACCGCTCTAGCGTTCCAGCGCCTGCCAGGCATGGGATGTTGGGTCGGTTGCGGCATATTGACCGACAATTGCGGGGGGTATGCTCCCGGCCGTTGTCCTCAATCGCCGAAGGCCCGCTTGGTGGAAAACAGTTTTCCGCTGTGCCGGATACATCGCGGCGGGTCACGCCCGCAGGGGATGTATCGAGCTAGTGCGGCCGGGATAGCCGTACCAGTGCGGGTGTCAATGACCTCGTCATGGACGATCTCAAAAGTTACGGCGGGCTGCCGGAGCGCACGCACGTGCATCGGTTCTTGCTGCGGAGATTAGTCGACTCATGACTGCTGACGCGCTCAAAAACTGCAGTTGCAAACATTTGGCAGAGCTGGCTCGTAAACATGGAGTCCAGGGGTGGCATGCCATGCGAAAGGATCAACTTGTGCGAGCACTTGTACGCTCCCAGAAAAAGCCGGCCGTGGCCGCGCGCAAAAGCGCCGCGCATCGCCCTGCCGCTTCCGGCAAATCGATCACCGGAAAACCAAGCACTAGCAGCACGAGACTGAGCCGCAAGCCGGCCGTGCCAGCGAAACTGCCCGCCGCCAAATTACCCGCGACGAAATTACCGGCCGCCAAGGCCCGGCCCGCGCTTGCCAAAGCGGCGGCTACCAACGGCCATGCGGCCATTGCCAACGGCAAGCCGCCCATCGCCAATGGCAAACCGGCTGCGGCCAACGGCAAGAGTGTGCATCTCAACAACAATGGCAAGGCAGCGCTGACCAACGGCAAGCCAGTGGCGCCCAACGGCAAGCCACTGGCGCCCAACGGCAAGGTGGTGCCGACGAATGGCAAAACCGCCCTGACCAACGATAAGGTGGTGCCTACCAACGGCAAGCCGGTGCTCACCAATGGCAAGCCGGTGCTCACCAATGGCAAGCCGGCCGCTGCGCAGGCCAAGGCGCCATTGCCGGTGAAGCTGCCCGTCAAGTTGCCGACTGCGAAGCCCGTGATCGAAAAGCCGGCCAAGGATTCGCCCGTCGCCAAGCGCTTGCAGCGCATGAAAGCCAAGCACGAAGATTCGATGGACTTGTCGCACTCGGGAGAAGGTCGGCCGGGCGAGGGCAAGGACCGTCTGATCGTGATGGTTCGCGACTCTTATTGGCTGCACGCTTATTGGGAGCTGTCGCGGCAGGGAGTCGAGCGGGCCCGCGCGGCGCTGGGCCAGCAATGGCATGCCACACGGCCGATTTTGCGGCTGTTGCAGATTTCCAGCAATGGCACTGCCACCGCGGCCGAGTCGCAGGTGCGGGACATCGAAATCCACGGCGGCGTCAACAACTGGTACGTCGACGTGCAGGACCCGCCCAAGAGCTACCGGATGGAGATTGGCTATCGCTCGGCGGGCGGCAAGTTTTTTGTGCTGGCTCGCAGCAACGTGGTCAGCACGCCGCGGCCGGGTTCGAAGGATGCCATCGACGAGAACTGGTCGGCGGTGGCCGAGGACTACGACAAGATTTACGCCCTCAGCGGCGGTTATTCGCCCGACGGTGCGAGCGTCGAGCTGCAAGAGCTGTTCGAAGAGCGGCTGCGTCGTCCGATGGGCTCGCCGATGGTCACGCATTACGCCACGCCGGTCGACGGCCTGGTGAATCGCAAGCGTGAGTTTTCGTTCGAGCTGGACGCCGAGCTGATCGTCTACGGTGTGACGGAACCCAACGCGCATGTCACGCTACAGGGCGACCCGGTCAAGCTGCGGCCCGACGGCACGTTTACCGTCCGCTTCAGCCTGCCGAATTGCCGGCAAGTGATTCCGGCCGTGGCCTGCAGCGCCGACGGCGTCGAACAGCGGACCGTGGTGCTGGCCGTGGAGCGCAACACCAAGGTCATGGAACCACTGATTCGCGACGCCAACGACTAAGATTCTTGGCTTGTGCCCGCAACTGTTGTTCGGGAAATGCAACCGACGCTCGACGAGTGAGTGCGTGGCACGCGACATTTCCGGCATTTTGGAAGGCTGGGAGTTCGATCCCGACCAATTGTCCGTCCGCATAATCAAGGGCGATGACGGACGCGAAAAAATCCAGATGCGCCTGGAGCTCGGCCTGTTGCAGATGGAAATGGACGGCCGGCCCGATGGCTTGCGGCCCGAAGGGCTGGAAAGCTGGCTCGAGGTATATCGTCAGCGTCAGCGGGCGCACCAAGAGGCCCATCCGGACGCGGCGCCGTTTCAGCTCGAAGCGGCCGATTGCCAGTTTCTGCTGCGCGAGGGGATCCAGTACTACCATCGCTATCTGAGCTTCTGGCACTTGAAGCGCTACGAGCTGTGCGCTCGCGATACCAATCGCAATTTGCGGCTGTTCAAGTTTGTTCGCGACTACGCGCGCCGTGAACAGGACAAGCGGCAGTTCGATCAGTGGCGCCCTTACGTGATCATGATGCACACTCGGGCGGTGGCCACGCCGCTGGTGGAAATGTCCGATTTCGAGGCGGCGGCCAAGGCGATCGAGGCCGGCATCGGGGGCATTCGGCTGTTCCTCGAAGAATACCATCAGAGCGAGCATGCCGATCAATGCGCCGAGCTAACGCACCTGGTGCGTTGGCGTGACGAATTGCTGGCGCAAGCTCCCCCGCGGCCAGTCGAGCCGCCCGATCTGGTGACGCAACTGCGCGAGCAGTTGGCCAAGGCCATCGAGGACGAGCGCTTCGAAGACGCCGCCGGGCTGCGCGACGAGATTCGCCGGCAACAGCAATCGCCCTTTCAACGCCCCACCGACGAAAAGCTGTAGCGGCCCCATTTTTCATAAAGCCGCGACCGCGGGTCGCGGGCGTTCTCGCTCGCCCAGGATCGCTTGCCCGGCGCGGGGGCCGGTGATACCATTGTCGTGGCCTTCGGTAGTGGGGAGTTTACTCTCTGCTGCCGGCGGCCAGTTTCCTCTGCCATGTTCGTGCTGAGACGTACACTTTTTGGGGAGCCGATAAGAAAGTCCGCTGGGTGCCGATATCAGACTCTGGCCGCGTGTATAGCCGCCGCCCGCGACCCGCAAGGGTTTTCGGAACCAGCGGCGGATCACACAACCCGGGGTCCTGGCGCCCCCATGTTGGAATTGCGGGCTCTCAAAAACCGCGTCGCCACGGCATTGCGGTGGAGGAATTTTTTTCTTCGTTCGGCGGCGAGCTTTCGCCGGGCGGCGAGCCGGGAGCGTAAGCGACCGGAGGATGTACTGGGGTGCCCAAGGCGTGCGACTAACGCACGCCGGCACCCCTTTTTTATTCGCGGGACCGTGGTGATCCGATGCCGCTCGACTCCGCTTTGGCCGCCCGACGCGATCTGCTGCTGCAAACGTTGGCCGGCTACGGCAGCTGTGCCGTGGCCATGTCGGCCGGCGTCGATAGCACGGTCGTGGCCAAGGCTGCGCAACTGGCGCTGGGCGAGCAGGCCATCGCCATCACGGGCCGCAGCGCCAGCCTGGCCGCTGGCGAACTGGAAGAAGCCCAGCGATTGGCTAGGCTGATCGGCATTCGACACCAGGTGATCGACACCGGCGAATTCGAGCAGGATGCGTATCGCCGCAACGAGCCGGACCGCTGCTTCCACTGCAAGACCGAGTTGTACACGCAAATGGAAGGCCTGACCGAGCGCTTGCACGTGGCCACGATCGTCAATGGAGCCAACCTGGACGATCGCGGCGATTATCGGCCGGGCATGGCCGCCGCGGCCGAGCATCGGGTCCGCAGCCCGCTGATCGAGTGCGGCTTTACTAAGGCCGACGTGCGGAACGTGGCTGCCGATTGGGGCCTGCCGATTTGGGACAAGCCGGCCAGTCCCTGCTTAAGCAGCCGCGTGGCTTATGGCGAGGAAGTCACGCCCGAGCGCGTGGCGATGATCGACCAGGCCGAGCAAATCTTACGCTCGCTAGGCCTGCGTGAAGTTCGCGTGCGATATCACAAGGGCGACCTGGCGCGGCTCGAGGTTTCGACCGATGCGGTTGCCCGGCTCGCCGATCCGGCCGTGCGCGAGCCGCTGACGGCGCGGCTGAAGCAACTCGGCTTCAAATACATCACGCTCGACCTGGAAGGCTTTCGCTCGGGCAGTCTCAACCAGGTGCTGCCCAGCGAATCGCTGCGCGTGCTGAAATAGCACGACCCGGGCACGCGAAGCATGCCCGGGTCGTGCGAATTGCCAAGTTGGGCGCGGCGTTTCTAGCCGTGCGTCATTTCAGTGCCGACGCGACGACGGCTTGCGGTGCGGCACCATAGGCCCGCAGAAACGCTTGTTGGAAGTTCGCGCCTTTGCGCATGGCGTCCAAGGCAGCTTGCAGCCGCGGGGCCATGCCCTTGCCGATTTCGTAGGCCAGGGCGGAACCGCGCGAGTCGAGTTCCTTGCTCTTGAGGAACTGGTCGAGACTGCCGACCGAACCGCCGGCCGTCATGGCAGTTTCATCCCAGCCCTTTACCAGCGGTGCGCGGGCTTCCATCTTGGCCGCCACCGCGCGGCCGGAGCCAATGGTGAACCAGCGCGGCAGGTTCTTGCCGAGCGTCTCGACATACGAGCCGGCAAAACCTTCGGCCAGCAGCAGCGGCAGGTTGGGATCGTTCTCTTGATTGGTGAGCACGCAGGCATAGCCGTCGACCACGTTGTAATGGAAATGTCCGTACTGATCGGCTGTGATCTCGCGTTTTTCGACCATCTGGCCGAATTCGGAATACTCGAACCGCTTGGCGAACACGAAGATCGTCAGCCGGCCCTTGTACATCGGCTTGCCCGGCGGGGCTCGCAGCGCGGAGGCCGCCTTGGCTTGAATGCCCTTGGCCATTTCGGCGACTTCTTTCATCCGCACGGGGGGCAGATCGCCGACCAGCCGGAACGAGTCTTCCTCGATCGTGACCGGCGTGACGCCTGGATTGCCCAGGGCCCAGTTGCGTTTCGCTTCTTCATCGCGGATTTTCGAAAGTTCTTCATGCGTGGCCTTGTTGGCCTTGCGGACGCGCAGTTGGAACTCGAGCGTGGCGTTCGGATCGTCGCCGTCGAACTTGGCCCCTTCGGCGATCCAGGTCTTGATCTTCTCGATCGCCTCCTTGGCCAGCGGCGGACTGCGGTCGGGCATGCGACGCCGCGGACCGACCTTGTCGCGCGCCGTGCCTTCGATCATCTGCACGATCAGGCTGCTCGAGGGACTGCCCGCCATGACGATGGCGCCGTCTCGGCCGCCCTTCATGAGGCGGGCGAACGTGTCCAACTCCATGTTGTCGGCGCCGCGTTCGCCGCCGTGGCAACGCGTGCATTTGCCCACGAGCACTGGAGCAACGTCTTCCATGAAGCTCACGGTTTCGTTGCCGGTGGCCATTGCAATGCTGCCGCCGGCCGCGGCCATCGACACCGGGTCGGAGTCAAACGGCGCGCCCTGGTCGATCCACTGGGTTACCAGCGCGATTTCGTCCTGGTTGAGCTTGGCGCCCCCCTTGGGCATTTCGCCGGACTCGATCAGCTCGATCAGCCGGCTGCCCTGGCCCTTGCCGGGATAGAAGACCACGCCCGACTCCGAGCCCTTGCGAATGTCGGCATAACTGGCCACGCTAAACCCGCCCTTGGGATTGTTCGTGTGGCAGCGGCCGCATTTATTTTGCAGCAGCGGCGCGATTTGCGAGGCATAGCTGATGCCGCCGCCGGCGGTGGGCTTGCGCGCGGCCATCATCGGCGGCTTGACCGCGGGATTGACCTTGGCCATGGCCATCGGCTTCTTGACGACCGGCTTGCGGGCACCCGGTTTGCCGGCGAGCTTCTTTTTGCCGGCGTCCGGCTTGTTACTGTCAGCCGCGGCCGATTCCCGGCCGTAAGTCAACAGCTTCTGAGCCGACGCCAGGCGGATCTCGAGTTGTTCGATCTGCGGCGCGATTTGCTGGTGGCCTTCGCCTTCTTTCAATTCGGCGACCGCTTTTTGAATGCTGTCGACGAGCATGTCGAGCTCATCCAACTTGTGCTTGCGGTACAGGTCGGCCGCCTTTTGCAGCGACGCATCGACCGCGCTCACCTTATCCTGCTGGGCCGGCAGCAAAGCGGCCGCCTCCAGCCGCACGCTCCCAGCCAGCACCAGCGCGAGCCCCATGGCCGCCAGCGCCGCCGAACCTCTCGAAAGGCATTTCATGGCTCTGTTCCTCGTTCCAATGGGCCTGTTCCCTGTTCCGGTCGCCGGATTTCTGTTCCAAAAAAACCCTGCTCAAAACAAGCAACCTAGTATAGCGGGATCGGCCGTCCGCTCACAATCAAATTGCAGTGCCTTCGTGTAGCGGAAGTTGTGAAACTTCCGACGCGGCGCGGCGACGCTTCGGAATTCTCAGGAATTCCGCTACCGGGACCCATCGCCGCGGATTCTGATCGAATCCGGCCGGGCGGCCGGGTACGATGGCCCGCATGCTGACCTTTATCGCCTGCTTTCCGCTGCTGACCATCGCCGCCGCCGGCGAGCCGGGTTTTAAACAGCATACGATCGACCGGCAGGCCAGTTACAGCGCCGCGGCGGCCATTGATGTCGACCGCGACGGCCGGCTGGATGTGGTTACCGGGGGTGCTTGGTACCAGGCGCCGTCGTGGCAGCGGCACGTGGTGCGCGAGGTCGAATTCATTCGCGGCCGTTACGACGACTACGCTTGCCTGCCGCTGGATATCAACGGCGATGGCCGCACCGATTTCATCACCGCCAACTATCGCAGCCAGAAGCTGGCGTGGATCGAAAATCCGAGTGATCTGTCGCAACCCTGGGTCGAGCACCTGATTGCGCGGCCGGGCCCGATGGAAACCGGCCGGCTCTACGACATCGACGGCGACGGTCAGCCCGACGTGCTGCCGGCGGGCAAGGACTTTTGCGCCTGGTGGCAGTTGGATGGCAAAAGCGCTGGCGGTCCCAATTGGCTGCGGCACGATTTGCCGATCGAGGCGGCCGGCCACGGCTTCGGCTTTGGAGATCTCAACGGCGATGGCCGCGGCGACGTGGTGGCCGCCGGCGGCTGGCTCGAAGCGCCGGCCGATCGCATTGCCGGCAAATGGACGTGGCACCCCGAGTTCCGCCTGCACCGCGATGCCAGCGTGCCGATCCTCGTCGAAGACGTCGATGGCGACGGCGACCGCGATCTCATCTGGGGACGCGGCCACTCGACCGGTTTGTATTGGCTCGAACAGCGGCGAGCAGAGCAGGGGAGTGAGCGAGCATGGATCCAACATGCGATCGACACCTCCTGGTCGCAGGCCCATACGCTCGTCTGGGGCGATCTCGACGGCGACGGCCGCGGCGAACTGGTGACCGGCAAGCGGTTTTTGGGACACGATGGCAAGGACCCTGGCGAATGGGACCGGCTGGCCATTTACTGGTACCGCTTCGATCCGCAGCAGCGGACCTGGTCGCGGCATGCGATCTCGACTGCCGGTGAGGCCGGCCTGGATCTCGACCCCAAGCTGGTCGATCTCGACGGCGATGGCGACCTGGATTTGCTGGCGCCCGGCCGCAGCGGGCTGTACTGGTTCGAGAACGTGCCAAATGCCGACGGCGACAAACCACAAACGGTTGCTTGCCCAGACGGCGTCGATCATACGCAGTTGTTGAGCTTTAAGCCGGATGCCGCTTCCGCCGAGCGACCGATCAAGACACCGGCCGAATGGGCTCGGCGGCGCGAGCAGATTTTGGCTTGTGTGCAGCAAGTCATGGGGCCGCTGCCCGATTCGCGTCGCCGCGTGCCGCTGGACGTGCAGGTGCTCGAAGAACGTTCCGAGCCGGATTATATTCGCCGCAAGATCACGTACGTGCCCGAGCCGGGTGATCGGGTGCCGGCGTGGTTGCTGCTGCCGCGAGCCGAGGGGCGCCGGCCGGCCATGCTGTGCCTGCATCAAACTACCAAGCTTGGCAAGGACGAGCCGGCCGGGTTGGGGGGTCTGCCGAATCTACATTACGCCCAGGAGTTGGCCGCGAAAGGCTACGTCTGCCTGGTGCCGGATTACCCGTCGTTTGGCGACTACGCGTACGACTTCGACAAATCGGGCTACGCCAGCGGGTCGATGAAAGCGGTGTGGAACAACATCCGCGGCATCGATCTGCTCCAGTCGCTGGCACAAGTCGATCCCGACAAGATCGGCGCCATCGGCCATTCGCTGGGTGGACACAACGCGATTTTTACCGCCGTTTTCGACACGCGCCTGCGGGCCGTCGTCAGCAGTTGCGGCTTCACGGGCTTTCACCAGTACTACGGCGGCAAGCTGGCCGGCTGGACCAGCCCGCGCTACATGCCGCGGATCGCCAGCCGCTACGAGAACGATCCCGACCGCGTGCCGTTTGATTTTTACGAGTTGATTGCCAGCGTTGCGCCCAAGGCGTTTTTTACCAACTCACCGCTGGCCGACAGCAACTTCGACGTGACCGGCGTGCGCAAGGTGATGAGCGAAGCGCAGAAGGTCTACGACCTGCTCGGCGCGTCCGAGAAACTCACTGCGACCTACCCCGACGCGAAGCACGATTTTCCGCCCGCCGTGCGTGAGGAAGCTTACGTCTGGCTCGCGCGGCAGTTGAAGAAATGACCACCGTAGCCATCCCGCTCCGTCGGGATGCAGGCGTTACCGAACATCGCTCCCAGCGTCCAGTTGAGTTGCGCATCATTCGTCCCAATGCAACGTCGAGGGTGCTCCAGACGTCTCGGCGGAGCGAGACGACTACGGTGAAACAGACGAGCTAACGCTCGCCGATCTGCGCGGTTTTTAGCCTTGCCCCGCCATCGTACGGTACAAGTCCAACTCGGCCCGGTCGCCGATGATCGTGAAGAGGTCGCGAATCTGCCGTAGGCCGTCGGAGAAGAGAAACGACGAGCGGCGGCCGCTGCTCTTGGCGCCCAGTACATAGTAGTCGGGCTCGGGCTGGAGCAAGCGCTCGGGCTCGTCGCTGGGATTTGCTGCCAGATTGCGCGGAGCGTCGCTCGAGTGGCACCAGGCCATGTGCAGTTCGGCCGACAGGGTATGGTCCGGCCGGTAGCCGACGTTGGCGATGATCCGCTCGACTTCGATCTCTTGCTTGTGCTCGCCGATGAGCTGCACGCGAAAGCCTTCGTCGGCCCGTTCGATCCGCTTGACCCACGTGCCGGGCCAATGCCGCACGACGCCGTCGTCGGCACGAGCCAGCGCGTTGGCCGAGCGGGCCAGGCAGTCGCGTTCCGGCAGCGGATCTTCCGGCACGAGCTCGACCGGCCCCATCGGGCCTTCGTCCGGTGGTTTGCACGTGACCCAGGTGACATGGGCTGGCGGCTCGAGCGCGGCCAAGGCCAGCACATTGGTTGCCGCCGAATGTCCTGCGCCTACGACCAGCACGCTGCGGCCGGCGTAGCGCTCGCGATCGGCGCCGGCAATGTCGGGCAGGCCCGATTCGATTTCGCCGGCCAGCAGCGCTTGGCCGATAACCGGTAACCCGCCGGGGCCCAAAAAATTCGGCCGGCCATACGTGCCGGTGGCGTCGATCACGACATCGGCTTTGTCGATCCGCTCGACGCCCTGGACATCACGCACGCTCACCAGCAAATCCCGCTCGCCGCGCTCTTCCAGGTCCGCTGTGTCGCCTTTGAGCAAACCACGCCGGGCGAGCCCGACGACTTGCGTCTCGGTCTGGATGTTATCGGCCAGCAGGTCCGAGGTGGCCAAGGGGAGCAAGTAGGATTCGGCCCATTGCCGGCCGGTGATCAGCAGGTCGTCGGCCGGCGGCTGCCAATCGGGATGTTGTGCCCGCAGCGCGGCGATGCCCAACGGGGAGACGTTCATTTGCCAGGGAGTGAACATGCGCACGTGGCCCCAGTGCAGCACGTGTTCGGCGATGCGGCCCCGCTCGTAGAGCATCACTTCGTAACCGAGATAGCGGGCGTAGAGCGCCGCTTCCAGGCCGATCGGCCCGGCTCCGAGAATGGCAATTCGCGCGGGAGTGTCGACGGACATGGGGGGAAATGCGGAAGGAGGAATGATGAATGATGAATGAAAAGTGAGTAAGACGTGCGGCTTGGTTATTTCGCCGATTGAAGGTCGGGCGCTGAGTGCGCGGTTCGCGTGGGGCTGAAGGGGGCGAGGTCGAGGTCGACTTCCTGACCGCGGATCATTTGGCCCATGACGACGGCCGTGGCGGTCGAGAGTTGCAGGCCGCTGCGGAAGTGGCCGGCGGCGACGAAGGCGTTGTCGAGGTCGGGAATGGCTCCGAGAAATGGCAAGCCGTCGACCGAGCCCGGCCGCAGGCCGGCCCAAGTGCGCTCGAGCCGGGCAGTGGCCAGCGCCGGCGCCAGTGCGAGGGCAAAATCGAGCAAGCCGGCGATGCCTTCGGCCGTGGGTCGCTTGTCAAAGCCGGCATCTTCCTCGGTCGAGCCGACAAGGATCCGGCCATCGGGTCGTGGCACCAGATACGAACGCCCATCATTTACGACGTGCCGGAGCCGGCCCGGCTCGTCTTGCAGCAGCGCGATCTGTCCGCGAATTGGCTTGATCTCAAGCCGGCAACCGAGCCGACCAGCCAGGCCGCCAGTCCAAGCACCGCTGGCCAGGCAGAATTGTTCGGCAGCCAATGCCCCGAGCGCCGTGCGTGCCGCGTGGACGCGCCGCCCGCGCACGACGAACTCGTGCAATTCAGTTGATTCGTGTACGATCACGCCGCGGCGCACGCAGGCCGAGTAGAGCGCCTTGAGATGGCGAGGGTTCCGCAATTGGGCCTCGTCCGGCAAGTACAGCGCAGCCAGCCGGCTGTCGAGCCGCTGGCTGGCGATTGCCGGCTCCAGGTTGCCCAGATCGATGGCCGGCACTTGCTGGACGCGAATGGACTGGCTGCGCCACTGGCCGGCCAGCGAGCTGAGCGTCTCGGGGCCATTGGCTTGGCGGTCGAGGTACAGTCCCCCGCAAACGCGATAACCGTTGTCGATGCCTGTTTCTTCAAGCAGTTGCTCGGTCCACTGGGCATGCAGCGTGTTGGCCAGTGCCCGAAGTTGTGCTTCGGCCGGCGCTTCGGGGCTCGCAGCGGCGGGAGGCAGAATGCCGGCTCCGGCCCAAGAGGCTTCGCCGCCGACCACGCCACGGTCGATCACGCCGACACGAAGACCCTGGCAGGCGAGCTCGTAGGCCAGCGACATGCCAATCACGCCGCCACCCAAGATCAAGCAGTCGTACGTCGCCACCGAGTGCCTCGCGGGTTGCTGCGCAAGATCATGGTTCAAGCAGCCGGCAATTGTAACGGCCGGCGGCCGGCCGGGCGAATGGGCTCTGCCAAGGGGAAGCAAGGCACCGGCAGGAGGAAAAAACAGAGAGAGTTGACCACGGATTTCACTGATAACACGGATAAGAAAAGGGGAGATCGGTCGAAGACGGGGGAACTAATTGAACCGATGCAATGGCCGGTACGCCACAGCCTTGCGAATCATCCGTGTTAACAGTGAAATCCGTGGTCTCGTATTTTCCGCGATTTTGGCTGATTCGGTCAGCCATTGGCGATCAAGCATTTCCCCTTCGGCCGGCCAGCAGGCGGCGGAGCAAAAGCTCGTCGACGCGGCCGCGGAAGCGCTCGACGCCGTCGATGGAAACCACCGGGATGTCGTTGGTATACCGGGCCAGCAAGGCGGGATCGGACTCGATATCCACCTCCTGCGGCCGGAGGCCATGCCGCTCGAGCACGCTGCGCGCCACCTCGCACAGGTGGCAGCCGTGGCGGCTGTAGAGGACGACGACCGGCTCGTTCACAGGTGGAAACCTCGATTCGAGACCTTGACTTTTGCTTGCTCGCCGCCGGGTCCTGCCGGCCGGCGGCAAAAGATGATAGTCGCCGGCCGGCCGCGACCGATCAATAGCCAGGGCCGACCCGGGCCGGGCGGTCGGCGGGCGTTTTCCGGTCCGCCGAAAGCCAATAAAATGCTTTACCTGCAACGCTGGCACTGGTATCTTCCCGGCAGGCGTGATAATTTCGTAAGAGGATAAGCCTCAAGTTTTTCTGGCTTGCGGGTTTCTGGCTCACGGAGTTCTGGTTAGCGCGGGGGGAGAGAGGAGCGGCGCTCTCCCGATCTCTGGACCAACCCACCATCGCGAACGTGTGTGTGGGTTTTCATCTTGGGCAGGATGCTCTTGAGGTACTTGCCGCGGACTTTTCGTACGGTTCACGACGCTTCGTCCTTTTAGCCGCCGCATGAATTGGCGGCCTCGGCATGGCCAAGCTTCCTGGCGACAAGTTTCTCGATCTCGTGCGCAAGAGCAGTCTGGTGGAACCGGACCAGCTCGATCCATTGCTCGCCGATATCGAAGCCAAAGAAGGCAAGGACGCGCTCAAAGACGGCCAGGTCGCCGCCGATCGCTTGATTGCCGCCGGCCTGATCACCTCGTGGCAGGCCGACAAGATCATGGACGGCCGGCACAAGGGCTTCTTCCTCAAAAACTACAAGCTGCTGAGCCACCTGGGCTCGGGCGGCATGAGCAGCGTCTATCTGGCCGAACACCGGCACATGCACCGCCGCGTGGCGATCAAGGTGCTGCCGCAAAGCCGCATCGACGACTCCAGCTACCTGGCCCGCTTCTATCGCGAGGCCCGCGCCGCCGCCGCGCTGGATCATCCCAACATCGTGCGGGCCTACGACGTCGATAGCGATGGCAATACGCACTTCATCGTGATGGAGTTCGTCGAAGGCCGCGATTTGCAGCAAACCGTCAAGAAAGAAGGCCCGCTACCCTACGATCGAGCCGCCGAATACATTCGCCAGGCGGCCGAGGGGCTGGCCCATGCCCATCACGTCGGGCTGATTCATCGCGACATCAAGCCGGCCAATCTGCTGCTCGATCAGAAGGGCACAGTCAAAGTGCTCGACATGGGCCTGGCACGCTTCTCCGATGACAAGCAAGCCTCGCTCACCGTGGCTCACGACGAAAACGTGCTGGGCACGGCCGATTACCTGGCGCCCGAGCAGGCCATCAACAGCCACAACGTCGACCCCCGCGCGGATCTCTACAGCCTGGGCTGCACGCTGTATTTCATCCTGACCGGCCATCCGCCATTTCCCGAAGGCACGCTGGCGCAGCGGTTGATGAAACACCAATACGAAGAGCCGGCGAGCATTCTCAACGATCGTGCCGACGCGCCCGAAGATTTGCTCACTATTTGCTCGCGGATGATGTCCAAGACCGTGGGTGGGCGTTTTCAATCGTCCGAGGAAGTGAGCCAGGCGCTGGCCGCCTTCCTGGCGCGCAAGAGCATTCCCGCGGCCGCGGCCGCGGGCGTTGCCGGTGGCGCCGGGCTGCCTACCCGATCGCCGCTGCCCGCGCGGCGTGTCGAGGGCCCGCGCGAGCGGCCCGGCGGTTTGGGGAGCGGCGGTCTGGCAGGCGGCGGCCTTTCGGGCGGCGATCTGCATCGCGGCGAGAAACCGTCCGCGCGCCCCTCGTCGATGCAGGACACGTCGCCGAATCTCGAACAGCCGACGATCAAGGTTAGCGGCTCCAGCAGCGATGCGATCGCCCGGCGCAAGAGCGGCGAGATCAAGGGGCCCGCGGGCAGTTCGCCCAAGCAGCCGGCGGGAAAAAAGCTGGTGGTGGCCAAAGCGCTGAATCCGCTGTCGGATATCGCTTCGACCTCGGACGATCGCGCCGAGCGTGCTGACCGATCTGCCAGCAGTTCGAATTCCGCGGCGCGGCGGCGCGGCAAGTCGGCCACCTCACGCAGCAAAGCGCCACCGATGGCCGTGGTCAACACCATGCTGGCGGTCTTCGTCGCCGCCGTGCTCTCGATGCTCGCCATCGCTTTGACGGCCCGCTAGAGAAGTCGGGCGGTTCGCTTCAGCAGCGCGATTCGCTTCGCGCGATCCAGCGGTGCGTCCGCGTCGCCTCTTTGCCGCCTCTGCCGCCGTGATGTGCCGGCACCCGTTTTGGCATCACGCGGGCGGAAGCACGCCATGCAACCCCCCCGGGAGAGTTTTTGTAAACCCAGGCTGGAAACGTATTTACACTGTTCACTTGCCCCGTGCCTGGGTTCGTTTTTAGGATGGAATTGTGGCTGGTAGCCGTCCGCCCTGCGGCCGGCGTGCCAGTTTCACAGCGGTTCGCCATCCGGCGATCGCTTTTCCCCGAAGGATCGATTGGTCCTGAGGCAGGGATGCCATTTTCCGAGAGTCGTTTCGGGCTTGGTGTCTGGCTTCATCTGGGAAGGGCGCGCGATGCGTCGCGAAATGAATACATTGCGGGGCGGCAGAACTGCTCGGCAACACAATCCGGGTAGTCTCGGTTGGCAGGGCACGAATCGCGCGGCGCTCAGCAAGCGCGTCCGCGGCAAGCGTGCGCGCGGCGGCCAATCCAACGAGCGCTTGCCCTTCGTCCCGCCCGAAACTTGGCATGAGCCGGTCGAAAGCGGCCGGCCCTATCGCTTTGTGCTGCAAGCGCCGGGACGCGGTTATCGGCACGTGCTCTCTGTCGACGAGGTTCGCCAGCGGCTCGATCAACTGCCCGATTGGTTCATCCGGCCGCTGGAAGTCGTGCAGTTCAGCCAGATGACGCGGAAGAAGCAGAGCTTCCCTTGCTACGGCATGCAGTGGGGCGCGGCCCTGTACTTGTATCCGATCGAAGAGGGCCTGACCGAATACTACAACCAGCCGCCGAAGCCCAGCCAGGTGAACGAAGCGCGGATGTACGGCGGCCGCTGGATCCAGGAGTCGGGCAATCTCTGGAAACTGGTATGGACGTTGCCGGCGCTTAAGGATTTCTATCTCAACAACATCCTGATCCACGAGCTGGGGCACCTGCTCGACGATCGCAACAGCCGGGCGGCCGACCGCGAGCGTTATGCCGAGTGGTTTGCCGTGCGTTATGGCTACCGGCCCACTCAAGGCCAGCGCCAGCCGCGCAAAAAGCCCGTGCATCGCCGCCATCACGCGCGTTGAAAACGCGCTGCCATTGGGCGGCGCGAATCATTGGACGCCGTAGAACCGCGTTGCCGTTCTAGCGCGCGGCGCTCGGCTCGCTAGCTGATACTATGCCTGAGCGATTGGATTGCAGCTTGCGCGCTAGTTGGCCGCAAGCGCGGTTGATCTGGTCCCGAATAGGCTAGTCGCGCGCCGCAGAGCTCACACCTCTCGTCTTCTCTACACGGCCTCAACCCCCAGTTTATTTGACGGCCGACGCGTTCCCGCATGCCTTGCTGGACGGTGCTTGACCGCAGCGTTGGAAGTTTGGCGCGCAGGCGGTTTGATGAACGGCTTAATGGCTAATTTCGACATAAATATCCGTTCAAAAATTTTCACCCTGCACGACTTTGGCTTCAAAACGGCACGCAGGCTGCAAAGAGCCACAAGTCGAAATGGCTTGGCGATGGTGAGAGCAAGCCGACGCTAAAAGCCTGAAAGAAACGGACCTTTGTGGCGGCGTGCTGCGAGGCCAAACTTTTTGTAGGGGTACGAAAAAGGAGTCTGGGTCATGTCGAAGAAGAATTTTAAGATCGACGAATTGGAAGAGCGGATCGCTCCGAGTTCTCTCAGCGTAGGTTCCGTTCTCGGCGGCGTCGCCAACGCAGCCAACGGCTCGCCGACGTCTTCGGTCGGCTCGGCCGGCGACGTGAGCACGGGCCACATCGGTTCGATGAATGCCGTGAATCCCACGGTGGACGCGTTGCATAGCAACAGTCTCGACGCGTTGCATGGCAATTCGGTGAGCGCGTCCGGCGCGAATGTGTCGGGCAATAGCCCCTCGACCGGCATTTCGCCCAACATTTCGCCGAGCACCGGCCTCGACACGAGCGGTGGTTCGGGCTCCGGCGGTTTGCTGTAGTTCGGAACCGTTCAGCGGCAGGTTAGCCGCTGCGACCGTTTTCGAAAAAACCGTTTACCTTTCGATAGGAGATTGAGATATGGCACACAAGGAATTCAAAATCGACGAACTGGAAGAACGCATCGCGCCGAGCAGCCTGAACGTGGGCTCGATTCTGGGCGGCACGGCTTCGGCCGCAAACGGATCGCCCAGTTCGAGCGTAGGCTCGGTGGGCAACGCGACGGCCGGCCAGATCGCATCGGGCAACGCCGTCAATCCCGCGCTGGATGCCTTGCACGGCAATACGTTGGATGCATTGCACAGCAACTCAGTGAGCGCTTCGGGCGGAAACGTGATGGGCAACAGTCCGTCGACGAGCCTGAATCCGACGGTCTCTCCAGACACGTCGCTGAATGCTGGCGACGGCCTACTCTAACCACCCGCAGAGTAGCTGCAAAAAGAGGGCGGGCTTCGGCTCGCCCTTTTTTTGCAACTTTTTCGAATCCGGCACAGGCGCTGCTAATACCAAATCGTTTTTCGAACCGGCATCGTGATAACGCCAATTCAACTCGCAAGGGTTCCGATCATGAGCGCGAAAAAATTTGAGATTCAAGAGTTGGAAGAACGCATTGCCCCCAGCAGTCTGAATGTCGGCTCGGTTTTGGGCGGGGTCGGTTCGGTGGCCAATGGCTCTCCGGCCACCAGCGCGGGCTCGATCGGCGACGTCGGCACCGGCCACATCGCGTCGGCCAATGCGATTAACCCGACCCTCGACGCGGCGCACAACAACAGCATCGACGCGTTGCACGATAACTCCTTCAACACCGGCGGCCTCAACGTCAGCAACAACAGCCCCTCGATCGACGTCGATCCCAGCATTGCGGCCAACGTGAATGTGGACGCCAACGGCACGAGCCTCGGCGGCGGACTTTAATCTTTCGCGGCTTTAGTTCAACGTCGCCCCGACGGCTAACACGAGTCACAGCATGCGAATTCCCGGCTATAGCAGCAGGTTTCCTACTCGATGCCGCGAGCTTGTTCTCGGCCCGCCCGGCGAAAATGGCATGCACGTCGTCAAGAACGAGCGGACCGGGCAGTACTTCCGTTTGGGAGCCGAAGAGTTTTTCCTGTTGGATAGGCTCGATGGCAACCATTCCGTCCGCGGGATCATCAAGGCGTACGAGCAGCATTTTGACGAACGGCTCGAAAAGCGCGAACTCACGCAGTTTTTGGCCATGGCTTGCAAAAAGGGGCTGCTTGAAGAGTCGCGTTCGAGTTGGGTGTTTCGGCGGCGCCAGCCCAATCGCGACGACCGTTCGCGCGGTGACCACCGGGTAAATGGTAACGGCCCGCACCGTGACGGCGAGCAGACTGGACCGGAACCGGCTGTGCAACCACCCACCGCCGCCGTGCCGACGGATGCCGAAGAGCGCAGTAAGCGATCTGCGGCAAGCCGGCCGCAAAGCATTCTATTCTGGCGCAAATCGCTGTTCGATCCCGACAACTTTTTCGGCTGGTTAGTGCCGAAGATCGGCTTCTTTTGGACCCCGGCGTTTTTCGCACTCTCGCTTCTCAGTATTCTCGTGGCGTTCAGCATGGTCGCCACAGCGCACGGCTCGCTCGTGAGTTATTTTGCGCGAGGTCTGACGTGGGGCACGGCCGCGCTGGTCCTCGTCACGCTGCTGGGCGTCACCACGTTGCACGAATTCGCTCACGGGCTGACCTGCAAGCGATACGGCGGTCATGTACACGAGATCGGCTTCTTGCTGCTCTATTTCATGCCAGCCTTTTTTTGCAATGTGTCCGATTCGTGGTTGATTCCGCAGAAATCAAAGCGGTTGTGGGTGACGTTCGCCGGCGGTTACTTTGAACTCTTCTTGTGGTCGGTGGCCGTTTTTGCGTGGCGGCTGACGATGCAAGATACGCTGGTCAATTACCTGGCGTGGATGGTGGTGACGATCTCCGGCGTGCGGGTGCTATTCAATTTCAATCCGCTGCTGAAGCTGGACGGCTATTACTTGCTGAGCGACCTGGTGGGCGTCGCCAATCTTCGACAGCAGTCGATCAGCTATGTATTCGGCTGGGTTCGGTCGCTGCTGTGGGGTGCGCCTCGTCCCGAACCCCTGAAACGAGGGAAATTCCTTGTCCTCTACGGGGTCGCCTCCTGGGCCTTCTCGGTGTTTTTCCTGGTGGTGATGGTCTGGGCCATGGGCCGGTGGCTGGGAGAACACGTAGGGCCACCAGGCATCGCCGTGGCTCTGCTGATCGCCATTCAGGCCTCTCGCAGTTTGTTCGGCGGACTGTTCGGCGGCGAGGTAAATGCGATGGCGGCCCGGCGACCGATGCGTGCCATGACGTGGGCCGGATCGCTGGTTGCCGTGACAGCCGGCTTGGGGCTCATCAATATGGAAAAGCGGGCGAGCGGCACGTTCGAAATCCGTCCCACGTCGCGCGTTGAGGTGCGGGCGCCGGTGGCCGGCTTTCTGGCCGACGTCGTGGGCGACGAAGGCTACGAGGCCGCCAAGGGGAGCCAGGTGGCGCGGCTTGACATCCCCGACCTCGCCAGTCGCCTTAAAGAGAAACAGGCTGAAATTCGCGAATCGGACGCGAAGCTCAAGCTGCTGGAAACCGGGGCCCGGCGCGAAGAGATCCAAGATGCCCAGGCGCGGGTGCAACGCGCCATTGCCTGGCGCGATCGCTCGCGCGTCGATCTGGCTCGCAATCAGCAGGCCTTCCGCGAAGATCTTGCCCGGCTCGATCAGAAAATTACCGAGAACCGGATCCAGACCGAAGAGGCAGCCAATACCATGCGACGCGCCGGCAAGCTGGTGAACGAGCGCGTCATCTCCGATCAGCAATACCGCGAGATCGAAAAGGCCTACGGCGTGGCGATGGCAAAATTTCAGCAGGCAGTTCAGGAGCGCGGTTCACGCCAAAGCCTGGGCACGCTCGAGTCGGAAAACGAGTTGGCCAGTCGCGAGAAAGAATTAGCCGAAGCCAATGCAGCCTTGGGTTTGCTCATGGCCGGCAGCCGGCGCGAAGAGATCGACGCCGCCCGCGCGAGCCGAGCGCGTGCCCAAGAAGAATTGAACTACCTCATGCAGCTCCAACAAAAGCTGGTGCTCACGAGTCCGGTGCAGGGCGTAATCGTGACTCACCGGCTGAAAGAAAAGCGCGGTCAATTCTTTAACGAGGGCGAATTGGTCTGCGAAGTGGAAGGCCTTTCGCAACTAGAGACTGAAATTACACTGCACGAACAGGAAGTCCCCGACGTGCGCCCCGGGCAAAAGGTCGAGCTGAAAGCCCGCGCATTGCCCTTCAAAACCTTCGAGGCGCAGGTCGATCGAATCGCGCCGCGGGCCAAGACCGGCACCTTGGAGAGCACCGTAATCGTTTATTGCCGGCTGGAACACCCCGATCCGGACCTGTTGCCCGGCATGACCGGATTTGCCCGCATCTATTGCGATCCCCAACCCGCGGGCCGCATTTTCCTCGACAAGATCATGCGGTTTGTGCGCACCGAGTTTTGGTGGTAGAGGGGAAGTGAAAAGTGGAAAGTGAAAAGTGAAAAACGAGAGAAGGCGGCAATTCATCGCTTACGAACGTAGATCGGGTTGGTGAGGATCCAAGGGCGGAGTTCTCCGGCGAGGTCGAGCCAGGCTTCGACGCGGTAGATGCCAGGCTCGCGAAGGGGCCATGAGGCTTGGTCGCCCTCGTGGTGCTCGACTTCGTGGCCGTTGCGAATCAGCTTGAGACGGCAGGGCAGGGGAGCGGCGGCCCGCAAAACGAGGCCCTCGCTGAGCGTGAGGTCGCTGCCCAGCGGCCGCTGCTGGCTGGTCGTCTCGGCTTGAAAGACAAAGCCCGTCGGATCGGCCATCCAGTCAAAGCCCACATAGGCCCGGCCTTCGCGAAGCGCTTGCCAAACGGCCGGGCGGCTGAGTTCTTCGACGAGCAGATGCGTGGTCACGTGCCGCAACGTTCGCTCATAAGGGTCGAGATCGGCTTTCCAGACGACCTTGCCGGCTGCGGGACGCTCGGCCGTCGCTCTTAGCATGGCGGCAGCCAAGGCCGGCAGCGAGAGCATCCGCGCGCCGCGAAAGTCGACGACGTCGTAACCGCCTTTCGCATTGACCACGACGCGGTAGACCTGATTGTGATGGGCGTCGCAGGCGGCCACGCCTGTCAGCCTGCCTGACTGGCACAGTTCGTCGTAGCGGCGCAAGTAATGGGCCGGGTAGTTCTGAAAAGCGGCCAGCGTTTCCTGCGGATAGTGCTCCAAACCCGAGATGAGCAGACCCAGGGCCAAGGGAGACGCGAAGTCGATGAACCGGCCGTCCTGCTTGAGGTCGCCGTGCGTGTTGTAAATCTCGCTGCCCGTCAGGTGCTCGAGCTTCCAATTCATGCGGGCTTCGAGATGCGACAGAAATGCCAAGCCGCCGCCGCGCGTGGCGCGATCCACGAGTGCTTGCGCGCGAGCCTGCTGATCGCCGCTGGGAATTTCGCCGGCCATGCTGTGAGTCGGAAACAGCAGCAGTCCTTCGGTTTCGGCCCCTGGCACCAGCAAGATGCCGTCGCGCAGGCCCTGGTGGCCGTCGCTGAAATAATCGAAACGCGGGCCGGGGTGTTCGGTAAACAGAATCGCATTAACGCCCGCCGCTTTGGCCGCGGGCAAGATTTCCTCCAGCTTCGAACTGCTGTCGTGCGACAGTGACGAATGAACGTGAAGCACCGCTCGAATATCGCGAAAACCGGAGGCGTTCGGCACGGCCCGCCGCTGGCCGGCCAGCCTTTCGACCGCTTCATGCGTGGCGCGCAACCGCTGAGTCTGCAGCCGCTCAAGCGGCGTGAGCGCGACGGCCGGCGAAGCGAGCGCCGCAAGAAGTGCCAACACTAAGAATGCGCGGCCACTAAGCGGCGCTCCTCGTACGCCCCTCTCCCCTTGCGGGAGAGGGGATGGGGGTGAGGGGTAGGAGCGCGCACCATCGCTCGCTTCACCATCGACTGTTGCCCTTTTGCTTTTAGAGTGTCTGCTTGGTGCCGGACGGGCCTGTTCGGGGAGGTAGGATCGAGCGTCCTCCATCCCCTCACCCCCGACCCGCTCGACTGAGCTCGCCGCAAGCCCTCTCCCACGAGGGGAGAGGGGGGGACGCGACGGAAGCATCGGTCGATTCGGTCGCAACTTCATAGCGGATGGCGCTCGAAGAATTCCCACATCAAATCATTGGCCGAGATGTCGAGCGTCGTCGGGCCGAGGAATTTGAAGGTCGAAACGCGGCCGGGCCAGGTGTGGCCGCCGCCTTCGATCGTAACGAGCACGACTTCGCTGTCATCGCGGCCGGGGCCATAAATGCGGCGTGTAACCGGCATGGCGGAGTCGGACGCTGTCGTGAGGGTGTCAACGATCGGCTCGCTCGGGCAACCGTTCGCGGCCACCCAGGCAGCCACCGAGTGCTCGACCGAATAGAACACCGCCTTGGACAGACTCTTCAAGCCCTTGCCGCCAGGGTAAGGGGCGAACTCGTCGGCCGTGCCGTGAAAGTGGAGCACGCTCACCGGGCGGCTGGGATGGCACTGGGTGCTGCCCATCGGCCCGGCCACGGGAGCGATGGCGGCAATCCGTTCGGACAGCTCGTCGGCCAGGCGATAGGCCAGCATCGCGCCGTTGCTCATGCCGGTGGCAAAGACTCGCCGGCGGTCGGTCGGCAGTTCGTTGTCCAAGCGGTCTAGCAGCCGGTCGATAAACGCTACGTCGTCCACGCCGTAGCGCAGCGCATAGCCGCAGCAATTGCCGGCGTTCCAGGTGTACAGTTCGTCCAGGCGGCCCGTGCCGTTGGGATAGACGACGAAAAAATCGGCCGCGTCGGCCTTTTCGCTGAGGCCGCAAAAGTCGGCCATCGTGCGGGCGTTCGTGCCGCCGCCGTGCATGGCCAGCACCAGCGGCAACCTGGCGGGTCCCAGCGCGGCCGGCGGCACGTGTACTAGCGCTGTGCGCCGCCGCCCATGATGCTCGAGTTCGAGTAGATGGTCGCCCGGTAGCAGGAGATTTTGATGTTCGCTTGGCATAGCGAGCCATGATAGCGGCGCGGGCCCACCGTAGTCATCCCGCTCCGTCGGGATGCAGGCGCAACGCTCGGCGTTCCCAGCGTCAAGCCGAGTTGCGCATTTCGTCTCGGCGGAGCGAGACGACTACGGTGACACACGGGCGGATGAGCGACAAATGCGGTATGATTGGCGCGAGTGGGTTCAAGACGATTGAAAACGACGGAGTATGCGTGATGGAAGACATGGCATGGGCCCGCATGCGGCGGCTTTCGCCGCGGCGCAAATCGAGCGAAGCACACGACCTGGCCGGGCTGGTCGACGAGCAGCTCAAGCATTTCGGCATCGACGCCGCCACGCCGTTCGGACAGGCGCTGGCCGATTGTGCCCGCGCCATGTACGAGACCGAAGTGAATCTCGACCGGCTGTGGCGGCTGACGCTGGAGCAGATTGATTCGCTCGATCGTTCGGACCGCATCGCCTGGTTCAATGCCAAGAAGTTTCTGGCCTTTCAACTGGCCAAGCTGCTGGACTTGCTGCAAAACCCCTCGCGCAGCACGTACCAGGCGCTCGGCTACGGCTCTACGACGCTGTCGGCCAAGGGGCCGTACGCGGTGTTCGACAACGTCACGGCCATCTTCTCGGCCAATCCCGTGATTGCCCGCACGGCCACGTACATTTATGCCTGCGCCGAGTGGATCGAAGACGCCTTCCAGGGCAAGGAGCTGCTGCTCGAGATCTACTCGCGGCTGCTGAATCCCACTTCGGTGTCGCTGGCCAATCACATCGTCGATCTCGAGGCGGGCCCCTACACGCGGCAGTATTTCGCCTGGAACTTCAACAGCGGCATGGCCGCCATCGACTCGGTGCTGGCTCACGTGTTGGGCCGCGACGACGTGCTGATTACCAGCCGCAACATCTACGGCGGCGCGCACCAACTGATCCACGACTGGTACGCCAAGCCCGGCAACCTGGCCGTGGGCGTGGAAACGTTCGACGGCTACGATGCCGCCAGCTTTGTCGCCGGCTGGGAGCGGGCGCAGGCCAAATATGCCGACCGCTTGGCCGCCGGCCGCCGGGCATACGTCTATCTGGAATCGCCCTGCAACCCGCATGGCTACGTGCTGGACGTGCCGGCCATCTGCCGCGAGGCCCATGCCCGGGGCCTGCGGGTGATGCTCGACGCCACGGTGGGCACGCCGTTTCTCATCCAGCCGCTGCAACGCGAGGATCCGGCCGAGCGCCCGGACTTCGTGATCCACAGCTACACCAAAGACCTGTCGGGCACGGGTTCGGTGATTGCCGGCGTGGTCATCGGCCGCAACGAGGACATGTTCTTGCCCAAGGGCGAGCAGGCGCATGGCGTATCGTGGGACCAGACGTTGTTCTGGAACGTGTATTATGTCAAAGGCGCGTTTCTCAATGCGGACGCGGCTTTCGAGGTGTTGCAGGGCATGCGTACGCTGGAAGTGCGGATGCTGGCCAAGTGCATCAACACGCTGGTGCTCGTGCGTTTTCTGAACGCGCATCCTTCAATCACAGTACATTCCAACGTGCTGGAAACGGACCGCAACGCGCCGCTGCGGCACGCGCTGATGCACCAGGGACTGCCGGCCCCGCTATTTACGATCGACATCCAGAACGTGCCGCGCGAGGCTTTTCAGCGCTTCTTTGACAACCTGGCTCCCACGTTCGATCACATGATCAGCCTGGGTCAGTCGAACACGATTGTCAGTTGCCCCGCGCTAACCACGCATTCCGAACTGCGGGCGGAACAGTTGGCCGAGGCCGGCATTTCGCCCACGACGATTCGCTTTGCCGTGGGCGACGAAGACCCCAAGGACCTGCTGGCGCATTTCGTGGCGGCGGCGCGATTGACGATCGATCCGGCGGTGCCGGGCTTTTCCAGCCAGTTTCTCATGCCGGCCGAGGCCGATCGCCTGGTGCGAGACTGCTACCTCGAGGCCCATCGCCGCGCGATCGAAGCCCGCCCCCCGCTGAATTATTGACCCCCGCCCGTAAAGCCGCGACCGCTGGTCGCGGGATCGCGCGCAAACGACAACGCACAAAGACCGCGACCAACGGTCGCGGCTTTATGACACGACTTCATCCGGGGATGCGGATCGAGAACGTGCTGCCTTCGCCGGCTTTGCTCTCGACGAGCACGCTGCCGTGGTGGGCTTGCACGATGTGCTTGACGATCGAGAGCCCCAGGCCGGTGCCGCCCAGCTTGCGGCTGCGGGCTCGATCCACGCGATAAAAACGCTCGAAGATTCGCGACAAGTGTTCCGAGGGAATGCCACAGCCCCGGTCGCTGACGCTGATCACCACTTCGCCATTGTCGCGCTGGGCGCGAAGCTGAACTTCGCCCCCCTCGTCGCTGTACTTGATGGCGTTTTGCAATAAGTTGATCACGGCCTGTTCCATGAGCGGCGGGTTGATCTTGGCTTCGACCTCGGCGCCGCAGTCCAACTGCACGCGCACCTGCCGCTCGCCGGCCGTGCCCTGGCAGTCGTATAAGGCCGCTTCCAGCAGACTGCGCAGCCGCGTGCTCTCCAGGGCCAGGTCTTCCGACTCTTCGCTTTGCTCGATTTTCGACAGGTTGAGCAGGTCTTCGATGATGCTGTTCAGCCGGTCGGATTGCTTGGCGATGATTTGTAGAAACCGCTGCGCCTCATCGCGGTTCTCGAGCGCGCCGTCCAACAGCGTTTCGATAAAGCCCTTGATCGACGTGATGGGCGTTTTCAGCTCGTGTGAGACATTGGCGACAAAGTCGCGGCGCATGCTTTCCAGTTGCCGATAGCGCGTCACGTCGTTGAGCACGATCACGGCGCCGATGCCGCGGTCCTGGGCATCGCGCAGCGCCGTGGCGTGGGCCTGCAACACGCGTTCGGTATCGCCGCGCATCACGATGTCGGTCTCGACCGGCGCGGCCGAAAGCAGCGTGTGGTTGATCAACCGGCGCAGCTCCGCGCTGCGAATCACCTCGTGCAGGCTCCGCCCGGCACTTTCGCCCGGCGGGTTGCCCAGCAGCGCGACGGCGGCGCGGTTCATGCTGATGATGCGATGCTCCGTGTCCACGGCCAGCACGCCTTCGACCATGCTGGCCAGCACGGCCTGCTGCTCGCTGGCCTGCCGCGTCATGGCCAGCATGCGCTGCTGCGTTTGATCGGCCATTTCGTTGAGCGCTTCGGCCAGGGCGCCCGTTTCTTCGCTGTCGGGCACGGCAATCTTGTGCCGTAGCTCGCCGCGGGCAAAGCGCTGGGCGCCGCGCCGCATTTCTTCCAGCGGCCGGCTGATGCGCCGCGCCACCAGCCAGCTCACCCCGGCGGCCAGCAGCGCAATGGTCAACCCGCCGATGATCACGGCCAGGCGAAAGGCCCGGGTGTCGCGGGTGATCGCGGCCAGCGGCACGGCGGCCCGCACCACGCCCACGACCCGCCCGTCGCGGCGAACGGGAATCGCCACGTACAGCAGATCGGAGTCCAGCGTCGAGCTATAGCGCGTCGACGATCCGACGCGGCCGGCCAGCGCCTCGAGCACTTCCGGCCGGTCGGAGTGGTTATCCAGGGGCGCGGTTTTCAGGCTGTCGCAGAGCACGTTGCCATGGCCGTCGATCAGCGTGATGCGGGTATCGGTCAGCGCGTGGAGCTTGTCGCATACGGGAAGCGGCGTCGAGGCCGCGGTGAAGTCGATGTCGGCCAGGCGGTCGATGATTTCGGCTTGCTCGCGCAGGTGGTGGCGCATAGCGGCCACGAAGGTGCGTTCCAGCGCCACCGAGGCCAGGCCCGCCACGGCCACCAGCGATGCCAGCGTGATGAGCAGATAGGACGGAAAGAGCTGCCAGAGCAGCCGTTTGCGGCGCATGCACTATTTCTTGAAGCGGTAACCGACCCCGCGCACCGTCTCGATATAGCGGCCGTAATCGCCCAGTTTGCGCCGCAGGCCGGTCACCTGCACATCGACGGACCGCTCGGTTACAGGATAATCTTCGCCCTTGACGGCGTCGACAATCTGCGACCGCGTAAATGCCCAGCCCGGCTTCGAGGCCAGAAAATGCAGCAGCCGAAACTCGGTAAAGGTCAGTTGCAGCGGCTCGTCGGCCAGCGTCACCTCGTGCCGCCCCGCGTCGATCTTGATCTCGTGGGCTTCGACGATGTTTTCCTGCTCGGCCGAAGCGGGCTTGCGCCGCAGCACGCTCTTGATCCGGGCCACCAACACGCGCGGACTGAAGGGCTTCGTGACATAGTCGTCGGCCCCCACTTCCAGCCCGCGCACCACGTCCAATTCTTCGGTCTTGGCCGTGAGCATGATGATCGGAATCTGCCGGGTGCGCGGGTCGGCCCGCAGCATGCGGCACAGTTCCAGGCCGTCGACCCGCGGCAGCATCAGGTCGAGTACGATCAAATCCGGCAATTCCTGCTGGGCTTCCTTGAGCGCTCGTTCGCCCGAAGCCACGCAGGTGACGCGGTAACCTTCCTTGGTCAGGTTGTAGTTTAACAGTTCGAGCAGATCTTCCTCGTCGTCGACGACGAGAATGCGTTCTCGGCTCATGTAGCGGCTCGGTGGCGACTCAACGGTTGGGTTGGTTGCTATCGATACCATGCGATTGTTAGCCCTGCATTAGGAGGAGGTTAGGGCGATTCTTTTTCACAAGTTTGCTTGCAATCGAACATACCCACATCGGATTTGGTTCGCAAACCCCCCGCGGCCGCGCGAACACGCGATCGAATGCAAAACGCGACCCGCGGTCGCGGCTTTACGGAGCGGCCGGTGCGGGCCGGACAGCCGCTGCGTCGGGTCCGACGAGTCGTCGCGGCGGCCGGCCCACGAGCACCGCGCAGATGCCGCCGCGCTGCGCGACGTTGACCACCTGTTTTTGCGAAGCACGACCGACAATGCCGAGCCCGTATTTCGTAGGTGCAAAACCCATGACCGTATAGAACGGCTCCAGATGCACGTGGCCCTCGCCATCCACCACGGGAAACTCGTTGACCGACAGATTGGCCAGCCGCTGCACCACCCAAGGCTCCGGCGCTGCCAGCGCAAGGTCCACGGCCTCGTTCCATTGCCGGTCGTCGAGCAAGTGGCCCAAGACCACGCCCTCGCCGCCGTACGCGCGATTGGGCTTGAGCACCAGCAGCTCACGCGAAGCGCGGGCAAAGCTCACCAGGTCGCCCGTCTCGCCGTCGGCCAGCAGCGTCCGCCGCGGCTGCATCAGCCGCGTCCAGAGCACGTGCCGGCGAAAGAGCTGCCGCTCTTCGGGCTGGAAGTGCCGGGCCATACAGGCCGGATCGGTCAGCACTTCCCAACAGCTTTTGTGGTCGAAGTCGCCGGCGATCGACGAGATCACGCGGTTGGAGGCAAACAGGGCTTGGATCGGCGCAATGTCCGTGCCTTGCCGCCCCAGCTCGGCCAGATCGCGAATCTCGTAATCGCGATAGGCGATGTCGACCGTTTCGCCGCGGTAGCGAACTTCGCCGCCATCGAGCGAGAGCTCCGCGGGATCGGCGTGCATGATCCGCAGCCCATGACGATCGTGAAAGTATTCCGCCAGCACCTGTTGCTCGTCGGGCCCTTCGCCGGGCACCGTCGGCTCGATAAAGCACAGGTTGCGCCCGGCCCGGCCGATGGCCTCCAGATGGTCGAGCACTTCCTGGATAAACAGTTCGCGTAGATCCTGGCCGACTTCCATTTGCAGTTCGGGATCTTGGGCCTGGATCAGCGGCATGACCAGGTCGGCCAGCAGGCGCTCCGACGTCGGCCCGTAATGCAGTCCTCCCACGCCGCACAAGTTCGGCTCCAAAAACTTCAGCGAGTCCTTCCACATGGGGCTCGTGAAGTCCACGGTGGCGTCCAAGCGGCCGAACACGGGGTTGTTCTCACGCTGCTGCGGCTGCCAGAAGGCGTGCAGCCACTGCTGTTCGTCGGCCGATAGCGGCACCATGCGGCGGACTTCCGCGTCGTCCAGATAGAGCTGCGGCAAACGCTTGAGCGCGCCGAGGATCGACAACGAGACAAAGTTCAGATAGGCCAACTGCTCGGGCATCACACCCAAGGGCCGGGCCATGACGCGAATCGCCTCGGGCTGCCCATCGCGATAATAGACCAGGTGGCGGCGAAAGGCCTCGCGGGTCATGCGCTCCAGCAGGTCGACGACGGTCGGCGCGGGCAGGCCATAAAACACCCGGCGGATGCGGCCATCCAGCCCCAAGCCGCTTAAGCCCAGTTCTTCAGCAGGTGTCAGCGAATGCGTGCCCACAAGCTCACGGATGGCCGGGAAGGGTTTGCCCATGCACGATGAACGCGCATGAGCATAGCACGCACTCGCGCTCAAACGCCAGCGCGCAACCTGCGTCCGATCCCGCCGGTGAGGGCGTCTCGAAAGTAGGTGGAAATCGCTACGCATTAGCCGGCGGCTTCCCGCCACGCGTTTTTCCGTAGCCCAGTCCCTTTAGGGCTGGGCTTACCGGCGGCGACCGAAATCCCTCCTTCCCATTCCGATGCGGCCGGTGGCCGCATCGGAATGGGAAGGAAATTCTCGCGGCCAAGTCGTCCCAGCCCTAAAGGGACTGGGCTACGGAAAGGCCGCCTTGCCTCACCTGCAAATAAGACTCCCACACATCCCGCCGGCTCACTTTTCCGGCGCGGCTTGCAAATGAAAGTCGATGACCAGTGGTAAATGGTCCGACGCGGTCCGGCTTAAGCTGGTACGCACGATGCGGGCATGGCTCACGTCGAGCGCGCCGCGCTGAAAGGCCTTGTCGAGCGATCCGATGGCCATGTAGGCCGGAAACGATCGAAACCGCGACGGCGGAGCGGTGACGTGCGCGAAGCCGTGCTCGGCAAACGGCCCGGCGGCCAGCGTGTTGCGCCAATCGTTGAAATCACCGACGATTAGCGCCGGCAAATGGGCCGCGCGGGCCAACAGATGATGTCCCAACAAGTGCCGCACCTGCCAGTGGCGTTCGCGCTCGCCCAGCCCCAAGTGCCAGTTCACCAGGAGCAGCAGTCCCTCGGGCGTCTCGATTTCGGCCAGTTGAGCGCCGCGCGGTTTTTTGCGGTGCAGCCGCAACGAGACCTGGTGATGCGCTTGGATCGGCCAGCGCGAGAGCAGCAGGTTGCCATAGCCGCCGGCCCGCCGCCGCACGTTGAGCTGATACAGGTGGGCCACGGCATGGAATCGCCGGCTGAGCAGCCGCGGCTGATCGTCGAACTGGCTGCGGGCCACGTGGCGGTCGACTTCTTGCAGGCAAATCAGGTCGGGGTTTTCCTGCTCGATCACGTCCATCACGCGCTCCAAGCGGTAGCGCCGGTCGCGGCCGCCGACGCCCTTGTGGATATTGTAGGTCAACACGCGCATCGGTGACTCATAGCTACGGGGGGCTCACAGGTAGGGACTCAACAGCCGGGCGACACCATCGCGCAGTTTAATTGGCAGCGGCCGGCCGTCTACGTCGGCTCGCGAAAGCAGCTGGCTACGCGATTGCTTGTCGTCGAGTACGCGGCCCAGCGACTCGGCCAACTGCCGGTCGTAGCACTCGATGTTGAACTCGAAATTCAGCCGCAGGCTGCGCGGATCCCAATTGCCCGAGCCCACCAGGCTCCACACGCGATCGACCAGCATCAGTTTCGTATGCTCAAACGGCGGCGGCACCAGCCAGACGCGGCAGCCGTACTCGAGCACTTGCCAGAGCAATGCCGTCGATGCCCATTGCACGAGCGCCAAGTTATTGTGCCGCGGCAGCAAAATATCGACCTGCACGCCGCGCATCACCGCCACGTTCAGCGACTCGATCAGCGGCGCGTCGGGCAGAAAATAGGGCGTGATGATCTGCACGCGCGATTCGGCGCAGGCCAGCGCCCCCAGCAACGTCAGCCGCAGCTTGTCGTGATCTTCGTCCGGACCGTCGCTGATGCCGCGCGCCAACACCTCGCCGGCCGCCTCGAGCCTGGGAAACCACGTTTCACCGGTCAGCGATTCGTGCGTCGAATACTCCCAATCGTCGGCAAACACTTGTTGCAAATGGGCCACGACCGGCCCGGCTACGCGAAAGTGAACGTCGGCGATCGAAGCCACGCGTTTGATCTTGAAATCCGCCGACTCGCGAATGTTCATCCCGCCGGTAAAGCCCAGGCGGCCGTCGCAGACCATGATCTTGCGATGGCTGCGGAGATTCGAATACGCGAACCGCACGGGCACCAGTGCCGGCATGAACCGGGCCACCGGCACGTCCGAGGCCCGCAAAACTCCGATGATCGACGGCAGGCTGTAGCGCGCGCCGATATCGTCGATCAGCACCCGCACTTGCACGCCACGGCGTACGGCGCGGGCCAGGGCATCGGCGAAACGCCGGCCCGTCGGGTCGTTATTGAAAATGTACGTGCACAGCGAGATCGAGTGCTCGGCCGCTTCGATGGCTTCGAGCATCGCCGGGTACGCCTGGTCGCCGCCTACCAACGAGGTCACGTGGTTTCCGGCCAGCAGCGGCCGGCCGGTGAGCTTCTTGCCCACGCGCACCAGCTCGCGCAGGTGAGTGTCATCGCCCAGCACGCCGGCAATCGCCTCGTCCGAGGCAATGTTTTGATGCTCGCGCCGCAACGCATACGTCTGGTCGCCGCGCAGCACGCGGGCTTTGCGGCGAATGCGGTTGATGCCCAGCCAAACGTACAACAAGGTCCCGACAATCGGCGCCAGCCAAATGACGCCCACCCAGGCGATTGCCGCCCGCGTGTCACGCTTGTGCAGTACGGCGTGTGCTGACGCGACCAACGTGAGCAAGGTCAGGAGCACCGCGCCGATGTGTGGCCAGAATTGCCACAGGTCGGACCATTGCCAGGTTGCCAGTGCCAGGTCAAGCATGCAAAAGTTTCAGAGCAGAATGGTTAGCAGTCTTATGCGCGCCGGGCCGCAGCGGCACGACTACTGTATCATCCGCGGCGTAGCCAGCGGAGACCGTGCAACAGCAAGGCCATCGCCCCGACCACCGCCAGCGCGGATTTGACCTGCTCCAGTGGTTCACTGCCGATCCACTCGCTCCAACCGGAATCACCCTCGCGCGCCAGCGAGCCTTCCGGCGGCTGGGCAGCGCGGAAACGGTTCGATGGCCCGGCCGCTGGCGGCTCCGTCGTGGGGGCGACCGCCGGCAAAGGGCTCGCGTCTCGGGTCAAACCGACCGGCTGCATGACCGTCGGAGCGGGGAATAGCGACGCAGGCGCGGACGGCTCGTGGACCGGAACAGCGGTTCGCGCCGATGGCGACCAGGCTTCCTCGAGCGGTCGGGCCGATTGCGGCAGGGCATCTTGCGGTTGAATGGCCGCAACGGGTCGGTCGATCGTTGGCCGATCGACCGGTCGTACCGGAGCGACGACCGCCGGCGGGGCCGGGCCGGCGGGCGCAACTGCGGGCAGTCCGCCCGAGGGCATGGCGATGGTCGAAAGGAACTGGTGGACGCGGCGGCAGTAGGCGCCCGACGTGCGGCCGCCACCTTCGCCGAACAGCACGCCGGCCAATTGACCGGAGGTATTGAAGATCGGCCCGCCGGAGTCGCCCTGCCGGGCGGCGACCGCAACTTCCAGCATTTCGTAGGGAAAATTGACGCCGGGAGCCACGTACTGCGTGCAGCGGCCGCTGGCGGCTCGATAACGGCCTTGCCCATAGCCGGCGATCGTCAGCATGTCGCCCGGCCGCGGAGGCTGGCTGGACACCGTCACGGGCTTGACCTTCGGTTTCCAGATGGCCAATGCCGCCAGGTCCCAATCGCGATCGGTTTTCAAGACGCGGGCGCCCGAGCGAAAACCGTCGGGAAAGGCCACGGTGATTTCACCGGCGGCACCGTCGACCACGTGCCAATTCGTGATCACGAGGCCCAGGTTGTCGTTGGCGTCCACCAACGTGCCCGAGCCAAAGGCGATCATGTTGTGCTGGCGCTGCGGCACTGTGATGCGGGCGACAGCCGGATGCGGTTGCTGCGGAGCCGACCAGGGCCAATCGGGGCTGGCCAACATGTCCTGCAACGGCTGGGCATAGGCGCTCGAAACCAGCGCGGCCGAAAGCAGCAGGGCGATCCCGACGGCAACGGGGGCTTTCACTTGCCGGCGACCTGTAACCGCTGTTTACGCTGTTCTTCGTTCTTGATAATCCGCCGCAGTAGCTCTTCGCGCAATTTGTCCAATTCGCTGCGAGGCGATTGACCGTTGGCGTGTTGCATGGATCGCTTCCTCGGGCCTGCTGGGCCCGCCGTCTTTGAACCCTGATTCTCGCCGCGGAAAGTCCTTTCCGTTGTAGTTGCGATCCTTCGAACGCCTGGACCGGCCCCCAAAAGCCCTCACCCTGTCTTCTCCCAAAGACCCTCACCCTGCCCTCTCCCAAGCGGAGAGGGGGTTTTGGCGTCGCTCCTGGGGGCACGAATCGTCCTGATGAGATTTCGGACGTTCTCCCGTGTTTCATCAAACGAGGGCCTTTGGGGGCTCGGTACTGCGGAAATTGCCGGCGCCGCACGTCCGCCGCTTCGGCAAAACCGCGCCGACTGGCCTCAGAACCGGCGCCCTCGGCGTCCGCAGCGCAGCCGGCCGCAGTCCGCAGTGCCGACACATTCGGAAGCTCGCCAGGCGAGAGATTTAGTTGCCGGCCAGGCGGTTTGAGACACAATCCGCAAACACGCCGCCGGGACCGCGGTTATCGCGACCAGGGCTGATGCCGAACCGGCAAAAACGGCAAGTTTTGCCCGCGCTGCACGATTGCCGCTCAGGCACTTGGGTCTACAATTCCTCCAGCCTACAAGAAAAGCATCGCGTGGGTGCTTTGCCGTAGGGGTCGGCGACCGGCCGCCGTGCAAGCCGAAAGAGAAGGAGGCCAGGGGTGGACCTGGAACTGGCGACCACCGAACAGATCTTGGACGAATTGGCCAAACGGCCGTTGAAGTTCGTCTTTGTGTCAATGTTCCCCTATGGACAGGACCGCCTCAGCGGTTATCTGGCCCATAGTCCCAACATGAAAAGTGATGATGCCTTGCTGATGCTGCATAAGGCCGAGGAACTGTTTGCCGACGAACCGATCGACGAGCAGTCCCTGGACGACGAAGCCTTCTGACGTGCCGCTAGGACCGCCATTCGCTTGGACCGCATGGCCGGTCGTCCGTTTCCTGCCACTGCCGGCATTGCGTGCCCCCACGGCGGCCTCAGCCGCATCGCATTTTTGCGGGTAAAATTCATTTCAAAAGCCTGCCGAAGTGTGTGAGAATCTCGTTGCTGGCGTGTACGCAAACGCTGCGGGACGGTATGTTGCCTGCCAGCCAAAGTGTCAAACTCGGAATGACCGGAGCAATCCAGCCCTAAGGGCAATGAGCTTAATGCTTTGCTAGCAGTTGGCGCGACCGCAATCTGGACTGGTAGCGGAAAGGTGGCTAATGTTGTGAAGCTAGCCCCCTTCTATTTGACTATGCCGACGCAGCCGGACGATCTGGCGGCCGCGTGGCTGAAAGCTGCTTACGGCCGATGCCGGGCGCGGCAGTTGCAGTCCTCGCCGCCTGTGGCTGGTACTCTTTCTCGAAGGCCGGGCCATTACGAATGATTGAGCCGCTGGCGGCTGGACCGCGTCGCATTTCATCCATGCACTCACCTATTCCGGCGACATTATGAGTACCGAAGAAATGCGGACGGAAGAGTCGTTCGACCCGCGTCTGGTCGAGCAGGCTCAGCAGCAGATTCGCGGTCTCGTCGACGAGATTGTGGCTCTCAGCAAGCAGGATGCGTCGCCGGAATCTTTCTTTGGCGAGTTTTTGCATCGCGTGGTCAGCGCGCTGGCTGCCGTGGGCGGGGCCGTTTGGACGCCGGGCGAAAGTGGCCTCGAGCTGCAATATCAGCACAATTTTCGCGAAGCGCGGATGCCCGAGCGGCAGGAAGATCTGCTCGCGCATCGCCGGCTGGTGCAGCGCGTGCTGGCCAGTGGCGAAGGTGTGCTGGTGGCGCCCCACTCAGGCAGCGGCGAACAGGGCTCCAACCCGACTGATTTTCTCTTGGTGCTAGGGCCGGTCAAGGTCGGCACCGAGACGCGCAGCGTGATCGAAATTTTCCAGCGGCCCAACCCCGCGATGAAGACGCAGCGCGGCTATCTGCGCTTCTTGATGCAGATGTGCGAGCTGGCTGCCGATTTCCTTCGCAACCGGCAGCTGCGGCATTTCACCGATCGCCAGGCGATGTGGTCGCAGCTTGAGCAA
Source organism: Pirellulales bacterium (assembly GCA_036268995.1). Taxonomy (GTDB): domain Bacteria; phylum Planctomycetota; class Planctomycetia; order Pirellulales; family PNKZ01; genus DATATB01. The sequence goes on from DATATB010000048.1 coordinate 35,889, forward strand.
TTTACGCGTAGCGTGCACGGCAGCCTCGACCCGCGCGAGGTGGCCTTCACGATCGCCAACGAAGGTCGCCGGCTGATCGATTGCGACCGCGTCAGCGTCGCGCTGCGGCGCGGCAACAAGTGCCGCATCGAGGCCATCAGCGGCCAGGACACTTTCGACTCGCGCAGCAACACGGTTACGCTGCTGAACAACCTGGCCAGCACCGTGGCGGCCAGCGGCGACGCCGTGTGGTACTCGGGCGACACGTCCGACTTCGCGCCGCAGGTCGAAGAGGCCATGCAGGAATACGTCGACGATTCGCATTCCAAGCAGGTGGGCGTGCTGCCGCTGTATCGGCCGCAGGCCTTGGGCACGGTCGAGGCTGAAGAAGTCGTGCGCGAGCCGCTGGGCGCCCTGATCATCGAGCAGATCGAAGACACGCGCGTCCGCGAGGGCTTGCTGCAACGCGTGGAAGTCGTCTGCGACCACGGCGGCGCGGCCTTGGGCAATGCGCTGGAGCACCAGCACTTGTTCCTGATGCCCGTCTGGCGGGCGATTGGCAAAAGCCGCTGGGTGGTCGAGGCCCGCACGCTGCCCAAGACGCTCTCCATCGGCGGCGGCGTGCTCCTGGTGCTGCTGGCCATGTTTATCGTGCCCTACCGCTACAACCTGGCGAGCGACGGCACCTTGCAGCCGGTGGTCCGCCGCGACGTGTTCGCCTCAGTCGACGGCACGGTGGAAGAGATCCTCGTCCACCACGGACAGCCGGTCCACAAGGGCCAGCTGCTGGCCGTGATGCGCAATACCGACCTGGAAGTGGCGATGGAAGACGTGACGGGCAAGCGCGCCGCCGCCCAAGAACAGCTCTTATCCATCGAGCGGGCGATTTACAACGAAGGCAAAAAACTCAGCCTCGAAGAACGCAACCGCCTGGCCGGCCAGCGCAGCGAGCTCAACCAGCAGCTCAATAGCTATGACCAGCAATTGGAACTCTATCGCGCCAAGCGCGAGAAGCTGAAGGTGCTCAGCCCCACGGACGGCGAAGTCACGACCTGGAACGTCGAACAACTGCTCAAGCTCCGCCCCGTGCAGCAAGGCCAGCTCTTGATGAGCGTGGCCGATCCGGCCGGTGATTGGGAGCTGGAGCTGCGATTTCCTGAAGACCGCGCCGGGGCCCTGGCCACTGCGATCAACAAATCCGAAGGCGACCCGCTGCACGTCACCTATCGCCTCGCAACCGACCCCGGCACCAGCCATCAGGGTCTGGTCAAGGAAGTTCACCTCACGGCCGAACCCGACCCCGACGAAGGCAACACCGTGCTGGTGCGGGTAGCGATCGACAAGGACGACCTCGACTATCGACGTCCGGGCGCGGATGTGATGGCCAAGGTGAACTGCGGCTACCGCTCGATGGGCTATGTCTGGTTTCACGACGTGATTGCGTTCATCCAGTCGCGAGTGCTGTTCAAGCTGTAATCCATTGCCGGGCTATGCGGTGCTCGCCGCTCGCGGATCGTCCTGGCGTCACGGAGATTGTCTATTATGCGACGCGGCCTGATTTCGTGTTTCGTGCTGCTGGCGTTGGGCGCCGCGGTTTGGGCCCAGCAATCCACCCCCGCGCCGGTCGAAAGCCGGTTGCAACGCTGCCTGGTGTCGCTGATCGACGACGTCAAGGTGCCGGCCGAAGCCGCCGGCGTGCTCGTTTCCGTCGAGGCCCGCGAAGGCTTGCAAGTGGAAGTCGGCACGCTGTTGGCCAAGGTCGACGACAACATGGTGAAGTTTCAGAAGAACGTGGCCGAGGCCGATTTGAAGGTCTCGAAGGAAAAGGCGGATAATGATGTCAACAAGCGCTACGCGACGGCTGCCATGCGGGTCGCGGAGGCCGAGCTGAGGCTAAATGAAAACGCCAACAGGAATGTTCCGGGCACCAAGACTAGGGTAGAGCTGGACAAGTTAAAGCTCACCGTCGAGCAGGCCCGCTTGCAGATCGAGCAATCGGAGCACGAGCAGACCATTGCCAAGTTCGAGACCGAAGGCTTCGTCGCCAAGGTGAGCCTGGCCGACGACGAAATCCGCCGCCGGCACCTCAAGGCGCCGATCAGCGGCGAAGTGGTCGAAGTGCTGATGCGGGCCGGCGAATGGGTCGAGCCCGGCGAGGAAGTCCTGCGGATCGTGCGGATGGACCGGCTGCGGATCGAGGGCTTTTTGAATGCTGCCGATTTCTCCCCGTCCGAAGTCAGCAACCGTCCGGTGCGTGTGACCGTGAACCTGGCTCGCGGCCGCGCGGCCATCTTTCAAGGCAAAATCGTGTTCGTCAATCCGCTGGTCGACGCCGGCGGCGTCTATCGCGTCTGGGCCGAAGTCGTCAATCGCCGCGACGGCGACCAATGGCTGCTGCGCCCCGGCCTCTTGGCCGACATGACCATCGACGTCGGCGGCCTGGCAGCACATTAAAGAAACGCGGAAGTAGGAATGATGAATGATGAATAGGCGGGCGGCCCCGCTCTTCCATTCATCATTCCTACTTCATCATTCATCATTTCCCACATGGCAACTCTCGCCGACAGCCTGGTTTCTAGTTCCGGGCGGCGCCTCGCGCTGCGGGCCAGGCCCGATCTGGTGGCCACGCGCCATCGTTACCAGGGGCGCAGCTATTGGATCGTCAAGGAGCCGATTGGCCTGCACTACTTCCGCTTTCAGGAAGAAGAGTACGCCATCCTGCAAATGCTCGACGGGCACGCCAGCCTGGACGAAGTCAAGCATCGATTCGAGGCCCGGTTCCCGCCGCAAAAAATTCGGCTGGAAGAGCTGGGCCAGTTCGTGGGCATGTTGCACCGCAGCGGCCTGGTGCTCTCGGACGCGGCGGGGCAGGGCAAGCAACTCAAGCAGCGCCACGACGAACGCTGGCGGCAAGAGTGGCTCAACCGCTTGTCGAACATCCTCTCGGTGCGCTTCCGCGGCATCAATCCCGAGGGCATTCTCAACTGGCTCCAGCCGCGGATGGCCTGGATCTACTCGCGCGTGGCCGTCGCGGTCTGCCTGCTGATGGCCCTGAGCGCCTTGACGCTGGTGGCGGTGCAGTTCGACGAGTTTCGCGCGAAACTGCCGACCTTTCACCAGTTCTTCACTGTCAGCAACGCCTTTTGGCTGATGGTCGTGCTGGGCGTGACCAAGGTGATCCACGAATTCGGCCACGGTCTGACTTGCAAGCACTTCGGCGGCGAATGCCACGAGATGGGCATTATGTTCCTCGTGCTCACGCCTTGCCTGTATTGCAACGTGTCGGATAGTTGGATGCTGCCCAACAAATGGCAACGCGCCGCCATCGGCGCGGCCGGCATGTACGTGGAAATGATCATCGCCTCGCTGGCCACCTTCGTTTGGTGGTTCACGCAGGAGGGGCTCTTGCACAACCTCTGCTTGAGCACAATGTTCGTGTGCTCGGTCAGCACCCTCGTCTTCAACGGCAATCCGCTGCTGCGCTACGACGGCTATTACATTCTGTCCGACGTGCTCGAGATTCCCAACCTGAGCCAGAAGGCGTCGTCGATTCTCAGCCGCACGCTGGGCCATCTGTGCCTGGGCCTCGAACTGCAGGACGATCCCTTCCTGCCGCGGCGCAATCGGCTGCTGTTCGCCGTCTACTGCGTGGCGTCGGCCATCTATCGCTGGGTGGTCGTGTTCTCCATTCTGTTTTTTCTGAACGAATTCTTCAAACCTTATCGGCTCGAGGTCATCGGACAGGCCATTGGCATGATGTCGCTGTTCGGCCTGGTGGTTCATCCACTGTGGAAGCTCGGCCAGTTCTTTTACGTGCCCGGGAGGATCGATCTGGTGGACAAGCAGCGGATGTGGATCTCCGGCGGCGTGGCGGCCGCCGTGCTGTTGGGGATATGTTTTTTTCCACTGCCGCACCGGGTGTATGGCACGCTCGAACTTCAAGCGCACAACGCCGCCAGCGTGTATGTCGACGTGCCCGGCGAGTTGGCCGCCGTGCTGGTGAAGCCCGGCCAGAAGGTAACCAAGGGCACGACGCTGGCGCGGCTGTCGAACATCGACCTGGAGATCAAGATCAAGGAACTCACCGGTCGCCGCGATCAGCTCCAGAGCCAAGTGATGAACCTCGAACGTCAGCGGTTTACGGACCCGACGGCCGGTATGCAAGTGCCCGAGACCCGCAAGTCGCTGGCCGCCGTCGAAGAGCAGCTCCGCGACCGGCAGCGGGACTACGAGCGCCTGACGCTCGTGGCTCCCAAGGACGGCACGGTGCTGCCTCCGCCCGATGCGCCGCTCAAGCCCACGGCCGAGCGGGAACTACCATCCTGGTCGGGCACGCCTTTCGAGCCTCGCAACCAAGGCGCCATGCTCACCGAGGGGACGCTGTTTTGCGAGATCGGCAACCCACGCGAGATGGAGGCCCTGGTCGTGATCGACCAGGCCGACATCGAAGTGGTGCGGCCCGAAGAAACGGTCGATATCAAGCTGGACGAGCTGCCTGGCCAGACGCTGCGTTCGCAGATCCAGGAGATTTCGCACGAAAGCCTGGCGGTCAGCCCCCGGCACCTTTCGAACAAGGCCGGCGGCGAACTGGCCACGAAGACCGATCCGACCGGCGTCGAGCGGCCGCTGTCGACCTCGTACCAGGCCAAGGTCTTCCCCCTGGACGATTCGCAGGGCGTGCTGCGCATCGGCCTGCGCGGCCGCGCCAAGATCTACGTTCGCTGGGAATCACTGGGGCGCCGGCTCTCGCGCTGGTTCAGCCAGACGTTCCATTTCCGGCTCTAAGAAGCCGCTTGCGGCCTTTCCAGCGCGACGATCCGGCGGCAGATCCGCTGCATCCGGCACGGGCGACAGGGCGGGGCGGTTTGCCGCTGAATCGCTGCCGTCGCGACAGCCGGTGCGTAGTATGCTTACGTACCGCGCGATACGATAGGTACAGGCGCTTCAATAGTTTTCTTCTCTCTAAGTGAGCGCGCCGCGCCGCTCGATCTAGCGGCAAAAGGAGGGGGCAGGCATGAATACGATCGACTATGTCTATCGCTTCGATCCCAAGAATCCCAGCGTCAAGTCGTTGCCCCCCGACGCCGAGGTCGCCAAGCAGCGGCTCGAAGAAGGCAACCAGATGTTCGCCGCCTGGATGGAGAGCTGCCGCGTCGGCTCGTTCAGCTCCAGCGAACAGCCGCGCTATATCGTGCAGTGCAACGGCGTCGAGGTGGGCATGGTCCGCACCGAAGGCCAGTTGCCCAAGCAAATGCCGTTTGCCGTGGTCGTCGGCTGCTCCGATGCCCGAGTGCCCACCGAAATGATTTTCGGCCAGGGGTTCAACGACTTGTTCGTGATTCGAGTGGCCGGCAATGTGCTGGGCGACGAGTGCTTGGGCAGCGTGGGCTTTGCGCTCAACGTGCTCAGCGAGAGCGTCAAGGTGATGGTCATGCTCGGTCATAGCCGCTGCGGCGCGGTGACGGCGGCCGTCGATTCGTATCTCCAGCCGCTCAAGTTCTGGTCCAAGAGCACTCCCAACACGCTGCGGCTGATCATGCAGCGGTTGTACATGCCGGTGCGCGAAGCGGCCAACGGGCTGAAGGAGGTGTGGGGCACCGACGTGCGCAACCGGCCCGGATATCGCGAAGCTTTGATCGAAAGCGCCGTGTTGCTCAACGCGGCCCAAACCGCCTACGACCTGCGCACCGAAGTGGAGCGCGCCGGCAAATGGGAAATTGAAGTCCTGTGGGGTGCCTACAATTTGTTTACGCACAAAGTGGGCGTTCCAATCCCGGCCGCCGAGCAAGCGGGCAGCGCTCTGATCGAAAACAGCGGGAGTCTCGCGTTTGCTCCCAGCAACCCGCGCGAGTTCAGTGCTTTGTCGGCGCGGCTGGCCGAAGCGATCATGCCGCTGATGCAATATCATGCCGAGCATCCCAGCATGACGCTCCAGGATCTGGCGGGCGCTCGCACGGCGTCGGGCAGCCCGATTCCGCCCGCCGCGCCTGCGACTGAGACTGCGGCCCCGACGGAGCCGGCATCTGCCGCGCCAGCTCGGCCCAACGGCGCTCCACCCGCCGGTCGCCGCTCGTCCAGGCGCTAGCGGCCCATTTTGACATTCGCCTTGCGGCGCGACGCGTTGCGCTGCACCTGCGGCTCCTTTGCCGGTTCTGGCACCCGATTTGCTTGTTGACCCCCTGGGATTCGGCTGCGCGCCACGAGGTGGGTAGCCCGGCCACTCTTTTTTGCATTAGGAGGGTATGACCATGCACACTCGTTGGTTTCCGTCCCCGAAATCATGCGCTTTTGTGGCCGCCGGACTGGTGCTGGCGCTGGCCACCAGTCTGGGCTTTGCCCAGCAGCAGGACAATTTCAATCCGAATTTCGAGCAGAATTTCAACGCCAATCCGAACGTCATGCATCCCAACAGCCGCAATCCCGGTGATCCCAACAGCGGCAACCCACTTTATCCAAACACGGGGAATCCGGGCATCGAGAACCCAAACCTCAGCAATCAGCAGCATCCGGCCGACGTGCCGATGACGCATTACACGGGCCGCGAACATGGCAGCCTGGGCGTCACGCTGTCTGACAATGGCCGCGGCGACGTGTGGGTGTCGACGGTGGTGCCCCACAGCCCAGCCGATCGCGCCGGAGTGCGGCCGGGCGACCAAATCCTGGCCTTCGACAATCAGCCGATCCACAGCTACCGCGAGGCGGTTCACGCCATCAATCTGAAAGGGCCTTACGATCAGATGCTGGTACACGTGCGCCGCAATGGGCAAGACGCTGCGCTGACCGCTTCGCTCCTGCCGCATCAGGCGCCAGGCGACCCGATGAATGCCACGGCCATGCAAGGACAGGGTCCCGGCTACTTCCAGCATCCCCAACGTGGCACCATGCACACGTACGTCGCTCCCATGCAAGGCTACGCCAGCAACGGCGGAGCTCAGCCCACGTTCAACAACAATGCTGCGCAAGCCGGATACAATCAGCAGCAGGGCGGTAATCAGCAGCAGAACGGCAACCAGAATTCGGCCTTCCAGCCTTTCAAGATCGCCACTCCTCCGTTGGGATTTGATCCCAACCAGACCAAAGAAGGAATTCGGCCCACCGGTCCGACGTTCTAGTCACAACAGCCTTGAAAACCTGTATGATGGCTCCTGGTGCGATGCAGTCGGGCGGATGCCCCCTGCATCGCACCGCGAAAGGAACAAGCCATGGCAACAGCCGGTGCCGCCGTCGATCCCGAGGCTGTTTTTCTCGAAGGCCAGGCCTGCGAGGCCCGTGACCGTCTGAGCCATTCGCTGGCAGCGCTGCCGCAAAATCTCGGACGCGCGCTTTGCCCGCTGGCCTGGACTGCTCGATTTCCCTGGGCCGCCACGGGAGCCGTGGCGCTGGGCGCGTTTGGGCTCGCGCTGGCGATCGATCGTCGCCTCAATCGGACAGCGGACCCGCGTTCGACCGTGCAGATCCGTCCCCGGGTCGCTCGCCCGCGCCGGGCGCGCCGGTTCGTAAGCGGCGCCATGCGCCGCTGGGTGATCCGGCCTCTGCAGGCCGCGCTCTACGCCCGCCTGTACGGCCTGCTCTGAACGTGCGCTAAAAACCCGGCACATTCATGTGCCGTAACCGTGCGGGAGCGCCTCACGGCTGAAACTGCCGCACAATCAAGTGGCGGTTGCAGCCCGCTCCGCGGCGCACGGCCAGGGCCACGCGATGCCGGGCTGAAAGATCGAACTGCATGAATTGCCAATCGGCCGGCTCGTCGCATAACTCGGCATGACATTCAATGCGGATCGGCTTGTCGCGACGCAAGACGAATGCGAATTGATCGAGCGGAATCGCCAAGCCCTTGCCCCGGGCCTTGATGTACGCCTCCTTCAGCGTCCAATAGTCGAAGAATACGCGTCGCTGCTCGGATGGCGGCAGGGCCAGCAGATCGTCGACTTCGCTCGAAGCGAAGAATCGCTGCGCCAAGTGCGGGCCACCGGTGCGGCGATCGACGTATTCCACGTCGACGCCCAAATCGCACTGCCAGGCGACCGCACAAACGATGCATCCGTCGCTGTGAGACAGGTTAAAGCGGAACGGTTTCGGCCCGGGAAAATTCACGACTTCCGGACGTCCGAACTCGTTGCACTCAAACCGCCAAGCCGCGGGCTCGAGCCCGCCATATGCCGACAGCGTCGTGCGCACCAGTCCGCGAGTGACCAGGAACTGGTGCCGCACCTTTTCCAGCTTGTAGCGGGCGTATCGCCGATGCTCGTCGGCCGAGAGCATGCGGCGATAGCGGTCGAGGACGTCCGGATGGGTCACGCCGTCGGGATCGACGTGCCACAACTGGACTTCGTCATCGGGCAAATCGATGGCCGCGCCACACATGCTTTCAAGCGATCCTTTAGCCGGCTCATTTATGAGCCGCTTCCGCAGCCTCACGCGTCGGCCGAAACATAGCACACCAGGGCGCGATCGGCCAGCGTCAGCAGGCCATCCGCCGGTGGTGGTGGGCCGTCGATCTTTGGATAAATGTCGCCCGGCGGTTCGGCGGCCGTGTCGATGAACAGCCGCCACGTGATCGGCTGGGCGATTTGCGGCAGGCTGAAGGCTTGCGGCTGATCGCCGGCGTGAAACAGAATCAGCACGTGCCGGGCATGCTGGGCGCCGTTGTTGGGCGCGGCCGCCGCGGCAAACAGGCAGACCAGGTTATGGCTGTCTTCGTTCCAATTGATCGCCCGTCCGGCAGGATCGAACCAACTGACGTCCGGCAGGCCGCCGGGCGTGGCCGGCTTGCCAGTGAGAAACGTGTCGCGCCGCAGCGTCGGTTGCGAGCGGCGGAAGGCGATCAACGCCTGGCAAAAGCGCACCAGTTCGGCGTTCTTTTCCACCAGCGTCCAATCGAACCACGAGATCGCGTTGTCCTGGCAATAGGCGTTGTTGTTGCCGCGCTGGGTACGCCGGGTTTCGTCGCCGGCCAGCATCATGGGCACGCCCTGGCTAAGAAACAGCGTCGACAGCATATTGCGGATTTGCCGGGCGCGCACCTTTTGGACCTTTGCCCGGCGGGCAGGCCCTTCCGCGCCATAATTCGCGCTGAAGTTGTTATTGTCGCCGTCGCGGTTCTCCTCGCCGTTGTCCTCGTTGTGCTTTTCGGCGTAGCTAACCAGGTCGTTGAGCGTGAAGCCGTCGTGCGAGGTGATGAAGTTGATGCTGTGATACGGATGCCGGCCCCCCGGCTCGTACAGGTCGCTCGAGCCGGCCAGCCGCGTGGCCAGCGGCCCACGCATCTGCGAGTCGCCGCGCCAGAACCTCCGGATGTCGTCGCGATACCGGCCGTTCCACTCGGCCCAGCGCAGGTTGGCGAACGAGCCCACCTGGTAAGCGCCGGCGGCATCCCAAGCTTCGGCGATGATCTTCGTGTCGGCCAGCAGCGGGTCTTCGGCAATCAGCTCGACCAGCGGCGGGTTGGGCACCAGCTCGCCGTTGCGATCGCGACTGAGAATCGAAGCCAGGTCAAAGCGGAAGCCGTCGACGTGGTAGTTCAGCACCCAGTGGCGCAGGCACAAGAAGATCATCTCGCGGACGATCGGATGGTTGCCGTTGATCGTGTTGCCGCAGCCGCTGTAATTGCGGTACCGGGCGCCGCCCTCGGCCAGCATGTAATAAACGCGGTTTTCCAGCCCCTTGAAGCTCAGCACCGGGCCCTTCTCGTTGCCCTCGGCCGTGTGATTGAATACCACGTCGAGGATCACCTCGATGCCGGCCTCGTGCAGCGCGCGGACCATTTGCTTGAACTCGACGACCTGGGCCCCCGGTTCGCTGCTGGACGCATAGCCGCGATGCGGAGCGAAAAAGGTCAGCGGGTCGTAGCCCCAGTAGTTGCCGCGTTTTTCCGTGGTGCCAGACCAATGATTGGTGGGAAACTCATGCACCGGCATCAGCTCGACGGCCGTGACGCCCAGCGACTTGAGATACGGAATCCGCTCGATCACGCCCAGGTAGGTGCCGCGCGCCCGCACGCCGCTGGAGCGCGAGGCGGTGAAGCCCCGCACGTGCATCTCGTAGATCACCGAGTCGGCCAGGCTGCGCCGCAAGTGGCGGTCGCCTTGCCAATCGAACGTGTGGTCGATTACCACGCACTTGGGCGGCCGCACGATTCCGTCGCCGGCGGGCAGATAATTGCCGACCAGCGCCGATGCATATGGATCGAGCAGCCTGGCCTGGCCATCAAAACGCTGGCCGATTTGTGGCTCGTGGGGGCCGTCGGCCTGTACGTGATAGAGCTGTCCCGGTTTCAGGCCCGGCACGAACACGCTCCAGATATGCCCCCAGCGGTCCAAGTCGGGATTGAACTGCACGATCGAGCTGGGTTCGGCATCGCTGACCCGGTCATACAGCAGCACGCGCATGCCGGTGGCCGAGCGGCTGAAGATCACAAATTGTATACCGCCTTTGTGTACGATCGGGCCGTACGGCAGCGGATGCGTGAACTGAAGCGAGGGATGGCCGACCGACATACCGCAACTCAACGCGTGAAGGAGTGCCAGGGATCCGGAGTGCCTAGAAACATACCACCCGCTTAAGATTGCCGACAAACAAGACGCTACGGGCGGGGTAAATCCGTTACAACCCTCGCCAGCGGCACCCGCCAGATGGCATGGGGCCCCGCGAGCGTGCCCGCCCGGCCGAATATTCGCACTCCGCGCCGGGCATGGTTAAACTAACCGAACGCGATTCCGCGGCTGGGTTTCGACGGATTCTCCGGACGCGCGACGAAAAAAAGGGCGACCGAATGTTCGATCCAAGCTGGTTTTGCCGGCGACTTACGACCGGCCGAATCGCGCTGTTGGTTCTGGCTAGCGCGGGGCTGAGCGTCGATCTAGCACTCGGCCGGCCTGGCATGGTGCGAGCCGCTGAATCGGCTTCCGCCGCATCGCTGGATGCTGCCACGCTCGGCCAAATCAAACAGGCGACGGTTTATATCCATGTCGAACACGCCGGTGCCGCCGGAAGCGGATCAGGGTTTGTCGTCTCATGTGAGGACGGACGGGCCCTAGTGGCGACGAATTACCATGTGGTCGGGCCGCCCGTTGTTGCCCCTGTCCGGCCGGGCGCCCGTGCTTTGCAGCCTTCGCTGAGCATGATCGTCGAGGCCCTGGCGAAGGCCAAGATTGACGTCGTGTTCGACAGTGGCACGAAGCAGGAGCGTGTCGGCAAGGGAAAAGTGCTCGCCGCCGACCCGGATGCGGACCTGGCGATTGTCGAGGTACTGGGGATCGAACATCTGCCCAAGCCAATTGATTTCGCTCATCCGCCGCAGTTGGTCGAGACCATGCCGGTCTACATCTTCGGCTTTCCGTTTGGCGAGCTGCTGGCCAATAAGACGAACCATCCGGCGATCACGGTCGGCAAAGCCTCGGTTTCGAGTCTGCGCTACGACGAGAGCGGCGAACTCGCAATCGTGCAGATCGATGGCAGCTTGAATCCCGGCAATAGCGGAGGGCCGATCGTCGATGCCAGCGGCAAGCTGGTGGGAGTTGCGGTTGCCACGATTCGCAACGCAGACGGCATCGGCCTGACCATCCCGGCCGCGGCTCTTTCATCCCTGTTCTTCGGTCATGTCGGCAGATGGGAACTTTCGTCGCACAAGACCGACGACGGCAAATGGCAGGTACGCGTCGCCGTCGGGGTAGTCGATCCGCTGCGCAAGCTGACCGGCGTGACCTTTCAATACTTGCGGGCCGATGACCACAACTTGCGCAAGCGACCGGCCGACTTGACCGGCATCGCGGGACTCAAGTTATTGGAGTTGAAAATCGGACCGCTCATGGCCACCGGCGAATATGATCTCGCAAATGAGAACGACACGCGGTTCCTGGGGCAGGTCCAAGCTAGCCGCGAAGGCAAGAAGCTGCCCTTATCAGAAGTCCGCGCGTACGCGGTAAACACACAAGTCGCGCCGCCGCCAGCATTCGCCGGTGGCAAGCGAGCGCCTCAGCCCAACCCAGCCTTTCCTGCTTCGCCGGATCAATTGCTTCCACCTCACATGCGGCCCGCTCATCCCGACGAGTCGGCAATTCTCGGTAGCCTCAGTCAACACGACTCCACTTTCCGGGAGCCGGCACCGGCCGGTGCCGTTCTGGTTGGTTTCGAAGTTGGCTATGGCCAGTTCGTCAAATGGCGCGTGGTCGACTCGCTGCGGCCGATTTTTCGTACCAAAGATCAAGATCTTCCCGGCCAACTGCACGGCAGGGCAGGGCAATCTATGGACAAGATTATCGCGAAGCCGGGCTACGCCGTCGGCGGCATCCATGCCAAAACGAGCTTGATGGTCGTCGGTTTTTCCGTCACGTTCATGCGCATCGTCGGCGACAAGCTGGATACCAGCGACAGCTATGAGAGCGCGTGGGTCGGCGGTACCGACTTCAATGGCCCCCGAGAAGGATCAATCGCCAGCGACGGCCGGCTGGTTGTCGGCATCATCGGAAAGCAGGGACGCCGTGGATGCACCGGCATAGGCCTGCTGTTCTCCGAAAAGCAATCGGCGCCGAAATAGTAGCGCGCTGTGACTGCTCGGCGCGCCATCCAAAGAGTCCCCGCGAGCCACGCTCATGGCCCTGTTCCGACGAGAAGACATTCTGGCCCGGCTTCGTAGCCAGGTGGCCGCCGGCCGGCCGATCGTTGGCGGCGGGGCCGGCACCGGCATTTCGGCCAAACTGTCCGAAGCCGGCGGCATCGACCTGTTGATCGTTTACAACTCGGGCCGGTTCCGCATGGCCGGTCGCGGTTCGCTGGCCGGCATGCTCCCCTACGGCGACGCCAACGCCATCGTTATGGACATGGCCCGCGAGGTGCTGCCGGTCGTGAAGCACACGCCGGTGCTGGCCGGAGTATGCGGCACGGATCCGTTTCGACTGATGAAGCTTTTCTTGCGGCAGATCGACGAGGCCGGCTACTCCGGCGTGCAAAACTTTCCCACCGTCGGCCTGTTTGACGGCAAAATGCGGCAGAACTTGGAAGAAACCGGGATGGGTTTTGGCCTGGAAGTGGACATGATCCGCACGGCCCACGAAATGAATCTGCTGACCACGCCCTACGCCTTCAATCCCGACGAGGCCGAGGCCATGGCCCGCGCGGGAGCCGATATCCTCATCCCGCACATGGGGCTCAACACCAAGGGCACCATCGGCGCCGCCACTGCCATGTCGCTGGACGATGCGGCCCAGCTCGTGGAGCAAATGCACGACGCTGCCAAGCGGATCAACCCCGCCGTTCTCGTCCTCTGTCACGGCGGCCCGATCGCCGAGCCGGCCGATGCCCAATACATTCTCGATCACACCACCGGCATCGTCGGCTTCTACGGCGCCAGCAGCATGGAACGCTTGCCCGTCGAGCCGGCGATCACAGGCAGGGTGAAGGAGTTTGGAGAACTGCGGCTGGGGAAATGATGAAGGCGGAATGATGAATGATGAATGACGAATGCGGCGCGCGGGCAGTTTTATTTGCGTTCCGCGTTTGGGTTTTGCCTACAATCCAACCGATCTTCGCAACATTGCCGCGAGGCTGGCTAACGGTTGGGCGCCGATCAGTAGTAGCGGCGCGACCAGGATGTTGATGCCCCAGGCGATGTAATAGCGCCGGGAGCCGCGGCTGCTGAGCGGGTCATTGCGCACGGCGATGCCGACCAGCATGTATGCTGAGATGATGTTCATGATGATCGGGCAAACCACCAGCCCGATGATGGCGGCCCGCATGGCCCGCAGTGCCACGTCGTCGCCTGGGTCTGTCACCTCGGGGGGCGGTTCGGGGGTCGGCACGTCGTCGTGCAGCGGCGCGTGAGGGCTGCTGAATGGATTGTGATCGGTGCGGCCGCTCGGCTCGGGCGGTGGCCGCCAATAGCCGGGCTGCTCAGTCGCGTTTTCTTGCGCCGCTGGTTCCGGCTCGTTGTCCACCTCATCCGGGGCGAAATCGGGATCAACCGCTCCATCCCGCGCGGTGCCACATTTCCAGCAAACTTCGAAGCCGGGCTCGACTTCCGACCCGCAGCGCGGACAGCGCCAGCCCTGTCCGATCGGCGCGGGAGCGGCTCCCACCTGCGGCGGTTCGTCTCCCCTGTCAGTGTCTGCTGCCGGGATCAGGATCTCGCGGGCGCGAGTCAGATCTTGTTCGAATACTTGCAGCTTGACCCCGCCGACGGCATTCACCAGCACCCAGAAATTGCCGGCCGTCGCTTCGTCCGCCAAAACCGAAGCGATCCCGGCTTCTTCAAGCTGAGATCGAGCCAGGTCCGCTTCGACCGGGCTGTTGAAGGCCGCGACCGTGACGAGACGACTGTGGGTGGGCATTGAAGAAATGATGAAGTCGGAATGATGAATGATGAATGGAAGACAGTGTACCGGGCCGACGAATGCTTTGCCCCCTATTCATCATTCATAACTCATCATTTCCTTTCACGCGGTAACCCCGCGCGTCAGTTCCATGAACGCGGTTTCGAGGTTCAGCTCTTCCTCCTTGAAGAGCGTGAGTTTGAAGCCGTGTTCGATCAGCAGTGAGGGGAGTTCGCTGTAGTCTTCGGCGTCGGTGTTGAGCGTGACGGTCAAGCGGCCGTCGGCGATGGTCACGGTCTTGACGATCGGCTGCTGCTCGAGCAGTTTTGCCGCGGCATCCAGGTCGCCGTGGATGCCGATCTGCAAGATCGTTTGCTGGCGGACGCGGCGCATGACGTCGGACACGGCCGAGTTCACCAGCAGCTCGCCGCGCTCGATGATGCCCACCTTGTTGCAGATGTCGGCCAGCTCCGGCAGGATGTGGCTGGAGACCATGATGGTCTTGCCCATGTTGCGCAGCTCTTTGAGCAAGCCGCGGATTTCGATCCGGGCCCGCGGATCGAGGCCGCTGGCCGGCTCATCGAGCAGCAGGACCTGGGGATCGTGCAACAACACGCGGGCCAGGCCCAGCCGCTGCGTCATGCCGCGCGACAAGCTGGTGACGAAGGCCTCGCGCTTGTAGCCCAAGTCGACGAGATCGAGCACCTGGTCGCAGATTTTGCGGCGGGCCGGACCATGAATGCGATAGGCCGCGGCGAAAAATTCCAGGTATTCGATGACTTTCATGTCGTCGTACACGCCGAAGAAGTCGGGCATGTAGCCGATCACGCGGCGAATGTCGCGGGGATGTGTGTAGATCGAATAGCCGCAAACATAGGCCTCGCCCCAGGTCGGCTTGAGCAGCGTCGCCAGGATGCGCATGGTCGTGGTCTTGCCCGCGCCGTTGGGCCCAATGAAGCCGAACACGTCGCCGCGCTCGAGCTTCAAGTCGAGCCGGTTGACGGCGTGCAACGGGCCGTACAGCTTCGTCAGGTCGCGTGTTTCGATCAAGGCATGCTCCTGGCCCGCACTACATGGCGGGGTGGCCGACTGGTTACGGTTTTGGCGTGACGGGTAGCACGAACCGATAATACACCCAGCGCTGCTGCTCGCCCTCGAGCGGAGTCCCCGATTCGAGCAGTCGCGCGGCCGGGTGCGCCGTATCGGTTTGCCC
The DNA here is from genome assembly GCA_036268995.1 of Pirellulales bacterium. GTDB lineage: Bacteria > Planctomycetota > Planctomycetia > Pirellulales > PNKZ01 > DATATB01. Next base: position 51,387 of record DATATB010000048.1, read on the forward strand.
GACCAGAATAGCCCGGCCCAAGGCGAGCTCGTGGCTCAAGTCGACGAAGTTCTGGTAGCGGTTCGTGAGACTCGTATAACTACGGGCGTCGGCCGCCCGATAAAACATCATTTGCTGCAGGATATTGCCGATCTCCAGGCCGCCGGTGTTATAGGGAACCGGTTGCCACGCAATCCCCTCCTCGGCCTGCCCTTTGACCGTATGAAAACCGCGCAGCACGGTTTGCAAATCGCGCTTGGCGGCCTGGGGCACGGCCGTCGGCCCGGGCGGAAGGTCACCGAGCGACCAGGCCCAGCGATCGAACGTGAGCAGGCAGTGTTCCAACTTGAACGGGAGCCGGCTGACGACGCGGCCAGTCAGATTGCCATCGCTGCCGACCGATAACTCGCTGCCAAGCAGGTCGTCGTCGCCTTGCGTATCAATGTGTGCGTGCCAGCGGCCGACAAAGCTCTTGGTCGACCAGACATCGATCGGCACGCCTTGCAGTTCGTCCAATTGTGGACCGAAGACATAGGGGCTTCGGAACCAGCCCGCGTTTCCATTGCCTGCCGGCATGCCGCCCCAATTGAATCCCGGCAAACCCAACCAGGAAAACAACCGCCCGCCGCTGGGCGGGGCAGGGGAGGAATGTTCGCCGTGCTTGTCAGACGGCCCTTCGCCACTGGCCGGCCCGCAGGGCTCGAGCGATAGATCGTAGAGCGACGTGCGCGGGCTGAAGACGTTCAGCCAGGTCGTGCCGCGCACCAGCCCGCTGGTTGCGTCGACGTCGACCAGGTCAATCTGGTTAATGCGCAACTGGCTTCCCTTGGCCCATTGCGCCGCGGCAAAGGCACTCACGCTGACGGCCAGCACGATGATCGGAAACGTGATCCAGGTAAGCTCCATCCGCTTGAGCACGCGCTTGACGAAAAAATAGTCGACGGGGCCGATCAGCACGATATAGCCGACAATCGACAAGCCCACGACCCAAAACGGCACCAGCTTGATGCCTTGAAACTGATCCAGCGCGCCGCGCAACTGGCCGGCCAGGTCGCTATAGCCGAAGTTGACCGAGTGCGGCTTGAGGTCCGACTCTCGCATCAACCGGCGGTTACCGTCGAGGAGCGCATGGACCAGCTTGCCGCGATCCTGCCAATGGGCCAGCGGCCCGTGGTTGAGGTCGCAGGCAAAAAATAGCGTCTCGCCAAAACCGTGGGCCGTGCGCACGACCAGCGGCAGCCCGCTACCCTCGACGTCGACCATGCCTTGCGGCCGCTCGAGCCGCGCGGCCAGCAAGCCGTGGGCCTGTTCCCGCGCGGCCAGCGGAATGCGATGCGCCGCGCGGGCGAACTTTTCCAATGCCTCGACGTCTTTGACCGTTTCGACACCCGTGACTTTTCCCGGCACTAATTGAGCCAGGCCCGAGCCGCGCTCGAAGGCGTTCGTGGCCTCGGAGCCGGCCAAGAGCACGAGGCGCCCGCCCAGCGAAAGCCACTCGGTCAAGGCTTGCATCTGGGCCGTGTCCGCGCGCAGGGTGCGAAAGTTCGAGCCGTCGCCAACCACGAACACGACCGTATCCACCGCGTCGTAGCCATACCAGCGAGTCGGCAAGCGATCGCTGCCCGGCAGCATTGCCTGTTCCGGGGGTTCGGCTATTCCGGCAAAGTCCTTGACTTGCAGCAGGGGCGCGGCGGAGCCCACGATGAGATAAAAGGTGGGCTCGGCTGCGGCCGCCAAAAACTGGCCGTCGTCTTGAAACGACATGTGCTGTCCGGTTTCGAGCAGATCGAAGTCGATGCGCAGGCCGTCCAGATCGCGACCGATTTTGGCGTACAGCAGCACACTGACCGTCTGGCCGGGCAGCACGGCCGTGGGACGTCCGTCCGGCGTGCCCACCAGTGTCGCGTCGCCATCGGCGTCGGGAACCACGACGCGCAGCATGCCCAGCGCCGGCCGCGTTCCGCCGCGCAACGTGACCTCGATCGGTGTCCAATAGCCGACCTTATAGCGGTTGGCAAAGCCCACGCGGACCTGCACCATCTCCGGCAGCCGGGGATCTTCCTCGCCGGCTGCAGCCGCGACCGTCGGCCAGCAGCAGACGGCCAGGATCATTGCGCGCACTAAGAAAGTGGCGGGTCGAACGGTCCTTTGATTTGTGCGTAGTTCCGCCGGCCGATCTTCGCCCCGATAGGGGCGCAAAATCGTTAGCCAGGGGCGTAAGCCCCTGGTCGCCGCGCGCAGAAATCCGGCGAAGCCCCGGAGGGGCGCCAGTCGGTGTCGCCCTTTCAGGGCTTGCTCTTCGAGATTGCAATACGCTTTCCAGGGGCTCACGCCCCTGGCTAACGACTTAAGCCCCTTCGGGGCAAGTTTCGATGCTTTCAAGACGCTCTCATTGCCTGCCCACTTTCGCCGGCGGTCGGTCATGGCTTCTCCGCGTCGGCACAGGTGCAGACCAGGTTACCGCAGCCGGGACACCCGCTGCCGTACTTCAGCTTGACCGCTTCGGCCAGATCGACGCCGACCACGTTGGCTATGGTGGCCAGCCAGGCCAGCACATCGGCAAATTCGCCCAGCCGATCGGCATGCGTGCCGCTACGCAAGGCCCCGGCCAGCTCGCCGACTTCCTCCATCAGCCACATGAACGTGCCATCGACGCCGCGCGCCAGGTCCTTTTCCAGGTACATGTCGCGAATCAAACGTTGAAAATCGGCCAGCCCGATGGCCGGCGAAGAATTCGATTCATTGTTCAAGAGTGTACTCCGTAGGCCCGGCGAGCCGAGCCGGGCGTGTGAAGCGACGCGACTGGTGCTCCCGGTGCCGCTCGGCTCGCGGCACCTACGGCTGCTCATTTCTTGTGCGGTGCGGCCGGGGCTTCTTCGAGACCTTCGAGCAGCAACTGCGCGCCGGGGTAGTCGGCATCGACGGCCAGCAACTCCTGCAGCTCGCGCTTGGCGCGATCGGTTTGACCGGCTTGCAGGCAGGCATCGGCCAAAGCGAATCGCAGCGCGGAGTCTTTGGGCTTCAGCTTCAAAGCCACTTCGTATTCGCCGACCGCCGCCGGATAATGTTTGAGCGCGGCTTCAGCCTGGGCCAGCAGCCGATGAATCTCCGCGTCCATCACGTCTACGTGCAACGCCTCGATGGCCCAGTGCCGCGCAGCCGGATAATCCCGGGCGTCGGCCGACAATTGCGCCAGCTTTTTGCGAATCACCAAGTCGTCGCCATCGGCCTGGGCGATTGCTTCCAGCGGCTTGACCAGCCGCTTGGTGTCGCCCGACTTCAGATAGACCCGAGCCAAACCCTTGGTCCACTGCCGATCGTCGGGATACAACCGCGCACCCAGGGTGTACAACTCGGCCGCCTGTTCGTATTGCTCGGCGCTCAGCCGCAGGCTGGCCAGCAGTTGCAGGACGCGCGTGTTCGGCGCTTTGCGGTCCAGTGCCCGCTCGAGCAGTTGCTCGGCCTCGGCATCTTCGCCGATCAGCATTCGCAGCCGAGCCATGACATAAGCGGCCAACGCTTGCTGCGGATGCTCTTTGAGAACCTTGGCCGCCAGTTGGCCGGCCGCCCGATATTCGTTCCGCTCCAGCCGGGCCAGCGCCAATTCGGCACTCACGTCGATGTCGTCGGGGGCAGCCTGGTGTTTGCGCTCCAATGCGGCCAGGCTCGGCTCTTCGTGCGGTGCCTCGGCTCGCAATTTCTTGACAATGTCTTTGACAAAATCCAAGTAGCCTCGCTCAAAATCTTCCTGCTTCACGCCGAAGCACCGCTTGAGGGCCGAGCGCGTGTCGAGGTTGTCGGCGTAGGCGGCCAGCATTTTGCTCGAAGCGTCGTCGCCGTACATCTTCCGCATGTATTGGGCGTATAGTTGGGCCTGGCAGTAAGCCATCTGCCAGTCTTCGCCGGTCTTGGGGCGCACGAAGCCCAGGTTGATCGTCTCCAGGTCGAACATCCGCCCCTTGGGCACGCGCTCGGCCAGCATCCTGTCCCACGCTTCAGGCCGGGGCAGGCCTTCGCTCTCGACCGCCAGAGCCTCGGTGTACCAGTGCGGGATATTGAACTGCGTTTGCTGCAAATTCAGCACGTGTACGAACTCGTGCTTGATCACGCGCGCCCAATTGTATTTCTGCTCCATGTCGTTGGGCGACGCCAGGGCCACCATCTTGCCGGCGCACGCCCCCACTGTGCCGATGTATGGCAGGCCGACCATGCGGGCACTGAACCAGCCGTGGCCGCTGGTATTGCCGGAACGCTGGAAAATCTCGAACAGCGATTTGCCTTCCGGCCGAAAGTCGAACTGCCTGGTCAGCGCGGGATAAACCTCGTCTTCGAGGTATCGTGCCACGTACTTCGCCAGGATCTCGTCCTTGCCGCGATCGAAGCGGACCACAAAGTGCGGCGTCTCGAGCACGGCGTAATGGTCCAGCACGTCGAGCACCTTGCGGCTGTTGCTCACGCGAACGTTGAACGGGTCGATCTCGAACGCCTCGTCCAGCAGCTTGCGAGCTTGCACCTCCTCGCCCAGCCGCATGCAGATCATCCCCAGCGCGCCGCGCGGCTCGATCAGTTCGGGCATGCGCTCCATGGCTTGCCGATAAAAGTGCGCCGCCGGCGGATACTTTCGCGTCAGCTCAAAAGTCTTGGCCAGCGCCAACAGAAACTCGCCGCCGCGCCGCTCTTTGCTCTTTGCGTCTTTGGCCGCGAGCACCGCGTCCAACAGCTTCTGACAACGGCTGCCGGGCGCTTTGTCCGGCCAGCCGTCGATCACGGCGTAGGCCCCGGCCAGCCGGCCCAGAGTCGGTTCGGCCAGGGGGTTCAGCTCTCGCGCTTCGTCGAGCACCTTAATGGCATCGGCCGTTTCAAAATTCGCCAGATGAGCGTCGGCCAGGCACCATAGTGCTTCGAGCAGATGGGGATTGATCTCGCGTGCCCGCTCGATGGCTTTGTGGGCCGCGTCCAACTCGTAGCTTTGCAAAGCCAACTGGGCCAGCGCCGCGTAGACTTCGGCGGCCGAGGGATTGATTTGCAAGGCGGCCTTGAATTCACGCGTGGCTTCGGCCTGATTGAATTTCTCGAGATACAACAGCCCGGCTTCGTAATGCGCCGGCCAGAAATCCTCGTCCGCCGCCAAAGCGTCCGGATATAGATCGTTGACCAGGAAATCGAACTGGTCGCTCAGCCGCCTCCAGCGAGCGTATTGAGCACTGGCCAGACCGATCCAGCGTAGTTGCTCCGCATCCTTGACTTCGTGATCGTTGTAAAAGTCGACAAACCACTTGTAGGCCGCCCGGGCTTCGTCCAGACGGCCGGTGACGCGCAGCACCTCGGCCGCGACCCAACGAGCGAGCAGTTGATCGCTTTGGGCCTGCATCGCCTCGCGTGCCTGGCGTTCTGCGGCCGGATAGTCGCCTTGCAGAAAACTCAGCCAGGCCAGCTCGGCCGCCACGGCCGCAGCCTGGGGATCGCGTTTTTGGGCCGCACGCAGCGTTTCGATGGCTTTGGCCGTTTGCCCTTGCTCGCGATAACAGCGGCTCAGCCCGACCGCCGCGGCCGGATCATGCTCGGCCAGCGGCCGATAGCTCTCGATCGCCTCAGCGTACTTGCCGGTCAGCAGCAGATGCCGGGCAGCAGCCCCGGGCTTGGGGGCAGGATCTGGATTGTCGGCTGCCAGCAAGGCACCAGCCGATCCCCCGGCCACCAGAAGTGCCACCGCGCTAGCCAGCACCAGTGCATGCCGCCGGAAGGACCCACCGCGCTCATCAGCCATGCTCATCGGCAGACAATCCATTTTCGCAATTGAAAACGACAATTCCCGGCGTCCCGGCCTGCATGTATTATGAGCATCTGCGGCGACCGCCGACAACCAATTGCCCAACCAAGCGACTTTAACGACCTTTCGCGGCAAGCCATGAAGCTCATCCTGGCCGTGATTCAGCCCACGAAGCTCAACGCCCTGCGCGAGGCACTGGCCAAAATCGAGGTCACGCGGCTGACCGTCTGCGACGCCCAGGGCTATGCCCGGCAGCGCGGCCGGACCGAACTGTATCGCGGGCACGAGTACGCCATTAGCCTGCTGCGCAAGGTCGAGTTGGAGATCATGGTCAACGACGATTTCGTCGAGCGGACGATCGACACCATTCTCAGCGTCGCCCGCACCGGTCCCGAGGGGACGATCGGCGACGGCAAGATCCTGGTGCTGCCCGCCGAGCGCGTGATCCGCATCAGCGACGACAAAACCGGCCCCGAAGCGGTGTAATCATTTAGCCGGCTCATTTATGAGCCGATGAGAAGAGCCGATGAGTGCACTGTTAGCGAGTTCCGACCTGGCGATCGTCTCCCTGGCGACTGGCGCGGCCGGCCGGCAGCAGGTCGAGCTGCAAGTGGCGATGAGTGCGGCCGCTCTGACCGCGGCGCTGGAAGCCAGAACCTTTCGGCTCGTAATCTTCGACCTTGGCCTGGCGTCGCTCGACGTGACCCAGGCCATGCAGCAGCTCCGGCAATCGCCGAGCCGCGAGGCCGAGACCATCGCCTTCGGCCCGCACGTGCAAGAGAGCCTGCTAGCCGCTGCCCGCAGCGCCGGCTGCAATCGCATCCTCACCCGCGGGCAGTTTCACTCGCAAATCAGCGAGATTCTGTTTCCGATTCAGGAACACTAATCAGCGCTAATTAGCACTAATAAAAATTAGTGGAGATTAGTGCAGATTAGTGTTCCTTTCCGTTTATCAGGCAGAGGCTTCGAACTACTGGTCATTCATCATTTCCCCATCCGGCCACATCCCTGGCCCAGTACGTAATGATGATGCTCGCGCCGGCGCGGCGCATGGCGGTGAGCGATTCGAGGACCACGGCCCGCTCGTCGATCCAGCCGCGAGCGGCGGCGGCTTTGACCATCGAGTATTCACCCGACACGTTGTAGGCGGCCAGCGGCACGCCGGGAAAGTGGTCGTGCACGCTGCGCAGGATGTCGAGATAGGCCAGGGCCGGCTTGACCATGATGATGTCGGCCCCCTCGGCCAGGTCTAGCTCGACCTCGCGGAGTGCCTGATCGGGGTTGCCGGCCGGGTCCATCTGGTAGCTGCGGCGGTCGCCCATTTGCGGGGCGCTCTCGGCCGCTTCGCGAAACGGACCGTAAAACGCGCTGGCGAACTTGGCCGCGTAGCTCATGATCGGCAGATGCGAAAAGGCGGCTGCGTCCAGCGCCCCGCGGATCGCCCCGACCATGCCGTCCATCATGCCACTGGGCGCGACGAGATCGGCCCCGGCCCGGGCATGGCTCACGGCCTGGCGGCCCAGCAGTTCGAGCGTGGCATCGTTGTCGACGTCCATCCGCCCGGTCGACTCGTTGATCACGCCGCAATGTCCGTGATCGGTGTATTCGCAGAAGCAAACATCGGTGACGACGAGCAGCTCGGGCGCCGCCCGCTTGGCCACTCGCACCGCTTGCTGCACGATGCCCTCGTCGCTGGTGGCATCGCTGCCGTGGGCGTCTTTGGCCGCCGGAATGCCGAACAGGATGATGCCGCCCAGACCCAGGTCGGCCACGCGTGCGACTTCCTCGCGGAACATGTCGAGCGAAAGCTGAAACTGACCCGGCATCGAGGCGATTTCCTGCCGGATGCCCGAGCCGGCCCGCACGAACATCGGATAAACCAGATTCTCCGGCCGGATGTCTGCCTCGCGCAGCATGGTCCGGAGTTGTGGCAATTGCCGCAGCCGCCGCAGTCGGATGGACGGAAAGCGGCCGGAGGATGGGGGTCGAGCGGACATATTGCCGTGAGCTCTGGGGACTGGATGGCGCGATTCAATTTATTCTACATTGGATGCGGCCGCGGCCGAACGAGCCGCGACCGTAAGACAGCGAAATTCCGGATAAAAATCTTATGGCCGACGAATTTCTCACGCTTGCCCGCGATCAGAACCAGGCCCGAGGGTTGGCCGAATACGGCCTGCGTTTTCTGCACGGCGAGTTGGGCCGGCCCGACGAGCAAGTGCTGGCCCGGCTTGAGCGGTTTCATCTGGACAGCATCGCCTGCGGAGTCTCGGCCCTGGCGGCCGGTGCCAATGCTCCGAGCGTGCTGCGGCACGAAGCGCTCGAATATCGCCTGCCGGCCAATGCGACGGGCGCCTGTTGCTTGGGCTCTCAAGTTCCGGTCATGCCGGAAAAGGCGGCGCTGGCCAATTCGTCGGCCGTACGCGAGTGGGACGCCAACGGCACGAATTTCGGCTACAACCCACAGCGCGGGCATACGCGCGGCGAGTTCGGCCACAACGACTATTACCCCGTGGCCATTGCCGCCGCCCAGGTCGCGCGGCTCGATGGCCGGATGGCCTTGCGGGCGATGCTCGTGCTCGACGAGATCCGCGGCCGGCTGGCCGAAGTCTTCGCGCTGAAAGACCATAAGATCGACCACGTGGTCTACGGCGGCATCGGCTCGGCCGTCGTTTACGGCGCCTTGCTGGGAGCCACGGTCGATCAGATCGAGTCGGCGCTGGGATTGCTCGTGGCGCATTACATTCCCTTTCGCGCCATTCGGGCCGGCAAGCAACTCTCCGATTCCAAAGGCGCGTCGGCCGCCATCACCACCGAAATGGCGGTGAGCAGCGTCCGCCGGGCAATGCGTGGCTTCGTCGGCCCGGCCGATATCTTTCGCAATCCCGAGGCGATCTTTTGCCTGTTCGAAAAACCGGCCCAGCCCGGCACCAGTCCTTTCGATCTGGATCTAGCCACGGGTGGTTCGGACTTTGCCGTGATGGGCATGCACTTCAAGCTCGGCCTGTACGAGCACCAGTCGGCCGGTGCCATCCAGGGGCTGATGGACCTGCTTCACCAGTATCCAAAACTCCTCGACGACGAGTCGGCCTTGCGGCACGTGCGGATTGCCATCTATCAGCCGGCCTTGGGCATCATCGGCGATCCGGCCAAACGCGACCCACGCACGCGGCAAAGCGCCGACCATTCGATGGTCTACATCATTGCCACGCTGCTACGCAAAGCGCTCGAAAGCCATACAGCCGGTTGGCGCGAGCTGATGCTCGTGCCGGCCGATTACGACGCGCAGGCACTGGTGCATCCGCTCACGCGCCGGTTGATGGAAAAAATCGAGTTCGTGCATGGCGGGCCAGAATACGACGCCCGCTATCCAGACGGCATTCCCACCTCGCTCGAGATCGAACACGCCACGCTCGGCAAGCTCGCCAGCGGCCTGGTCATGTATCCCGAGGGGCACGCCCGCAACACCAGCGGGCATCTCGACGCGCTGCTCGAACACAAGTTCCGCCTGCTGGCCTCGATGGGCGTGGACGACGTCGACGCCCTGCGCGACCGGTTCAGCAACTTGGGGCGAAAGACGGCCGCTGAAATTAAAGGTCTGTACGATTTTCGCATTCGAGGGCTGGCCGACGCGTAAACCCCCACGGACCGCAGTCCGTGGGCTTGTGGGCGTGGAATCAGAACGGTTCGGCGCGACGACAAATTTGCTTGACAGGAGTCGTGGCGTGCGGAGATAGTGAATTCACTTTACTGCCTCCCTCCACGCCTCTTTCCCACGCCCGGCCGCCATTTGGCCATCCGCTTCGAGCAGGAGAAATGAATATGCCCCCCGTCGACCGCCGGCGTTTTTTGAATACATCCGCCCAAACGGGGATCGCCGCGCTGGCTGGAGTCGCCACGCTGGGCTCGAGCCCCAAACCGGCCCGCGGTGCACGGCCGATTTCGGCCAATGACAAGATCACGCTGGCGATCGTGGGCATCAACGGCCGCGGCCGCGTGCTGGGGCCCGGCTTTGCCGAGCGGCCGGATTGCCAGGTGGCCTACTTGTGCGACGTCGAGACGTCGGGCTATGGCCCGCGCAGTGCGGACATCGAAAAACTGCAACACAAGGCGCCACAAACGGTCCAGGACTTCCGCCGGGCGCTGGATGACAAGAGCGTCGATGCCATCGTCGTGGCCACGCCCGACCATTGGCACGCCTTGGCCACGGTCTGGGGCTGCCAGGCCGGCAAGCACGTGTACGTGGAAAAGCCGGTCAGCCAGTCGCCGTGGGAAGGCCGCAAGATGGTCGAAGCCGCGCGCAAGTACAAACGCGTCGTCCAAGCCGGCCTGCAAAACCGCAGCGCGCCGTACAACTTCGAGGCCAAGGCCTACATCGAGTCGGGCAAGCTGGGACGCATCCACATGTGCCGCGTCTACAATCAAAAGCCGTGGCCCAACCGCCCCAAGGTGGCCGACGCTCCCACTCCCGCTTCGCTCGACTGGAACATGTGGCAAGGCCCCGCGCCCGAGCACAATTACAACGTCAACCTGCACCGCTACTGGAACCATTTCTGGCGTTACTCGGGCGGCGACATCATCAACGACGGCATTCATCAGATGGACCTGGCCCGCTGGCTCATCGGCCGGGATTATCCCAAGGCCGTGTACTCCACCGGCGGCCGCTTTGACGAGCCGGGCGTGGCCGAAACGCCCGACACGCAGGTGGCCGTGTACGACTTTGACGGTCTGACGATGACCTTCGAACTGACGCTGTACGCGAACTACATGATCAAGAGCGACATGGCGCTGCGCGACACGGACGAATATCCGTACTGGCCGCAGAACGGCACGCGCGTCGAGATTTACGGCACCGAGGGGCTGATGATCGCCGGCCGGCATGGCGACGGCTGGCAGGTCTTTGGCCGCACCAAGAACCGCAAGCCGGTGATCGTGGCTCAAGGCAACAGCAACTTCCCCGATCCCGAGCACAAGGCGAATTTCTGCGAAGCGATTCGCGAGAACAAGCTGCCCAACGCCGACATTGAGCAAGGCCACCGCAGCACGCTGCTATCGGAGTACGCGAACATCAGCTACCGCCTCGGTGGACAGAAGCTGTTGATCGACTCCAAGACCGAAACCTGCATCGGCAACCCGCAAGCCAACGCCATGCTTAAGCGCGAGTACCGCTCGCCCTGGATCGTCCCGGACTCGGTATAAAGCGGGCCGTGCCGCTGACGGACTGGTGCTGTTGATGGAGGTCGCTACTGTGGAGCCCGAACCCCAGGACGAAGCGCCGAATGTCATGGACCTCATCACGCATTTTTACGACGGCTTGGATGAGGTTGAGGTCGAGGAGATTGACGCGCTGATCAAAACGCGGGCGAATCTGACCCGGCCGCTTCGGTAGGCGGGAGCGCAGAGGGCGCACGAAGGTGTGAGCGCCTTATTTGCAGGTCCTGCATGGCGGGTTTTCCGTAGCCCAGTCCCTTCAGGGCTGGGTTTACCATCACCGAAATCGCATCTTCCCATTCCGATGCGGCCGGCGGCCGCATCGGAATGGGAAGAAGGTTTGGTGCGGGCAAGTGCCCCCAGCCCTAGAAGGACTGGGCTACGGAAAAGAATGGCGGGAAGCCGCCGCCTCGCAGATAGCAATTTCCCACCTACTTTCGAGACGCCCACACGACCCGCGAGCGGCAGCATCCTAGATTAAAAACCTTGACGCCCGCAGTCATCCTTTGTACTCTGATTACACGATTAATCGTCCCGCCGAATTTCCTCCCGCCCGGCCAAGATAAAGTCCATCATGCCTGCGCCTGCCGCACATGCCGTGCGTTTGATCGATGTGGCCCGCGCGGCGGGCGTGTCACGCGTGGCGGCGGCGCATGTCCTCAATGGGGCGGGCAATGGCAGCGTGCGGGTCGCCCCGGCTACGCGCGAGCGCGTCGAGCGGATCGCCCGAGAGTTGAACTATCGGCCCAATCGGGCGGCCCAGCAGTTGCGCGGCGTGCCCAGCGGGCTGATCGGCGTGATCTTCGACTCGCAGTGGCCCACGAACTTTCAGCGGCTGTCGCTGCTGGAGCAGGCCGGCATTGCCTGTGGGCTGCGGTTCATGGTCGGCCAGGTGCATGGCGACCCGCGGTTGGTGGCCCAGTATCTCGACGATTTCCAGTCGCGCGGGGTGCAGGGCATCTTGTGCGTCGTCGATTTGCACCGCCGCTATTACGACGAAATGCGTCCGCTGTTTGCGGGCCGCCGCGACGTGATCTTTCATGGCCGGCCGCTGGTCGAGGGATCGAGCTGCGTGCGCGTCGACACGGCCGATGGTATCCGGCAAGCGGTGTCTCATCTGCTCGACCGCGGAAGGCAGCGGATCGGCCTACTGCTTTCGAGCTCAAGCGATCAGTACATGCAGTTTCGCCGCGACGGCTACGAGGCCGAGCACGTGGCCCGGGGACTGGCGGTCGAGCCGGCCTTGGTGTGGTGTGCCGAGGCCGAGACGGGCATTCCCGACCAGGCGGCGCTGGATCGGGCCGTCGACTTGCTAGTGCGCGATGCGCAGGCCGACGCGATCATTGCCGCCGACGACGTCTGGGCCGTGCGGCTGATTCAGCGGCTCAAAGCGCGTGGCGTTCGCGTGCCCGATGACGTGGCCGTGGTCGGTTACGACAATCTCGACCTGGCCACCGTGATCGAACCGGCGCTCACGACCATCGACCAGCAGCACGAAAGCTACGCGCGTGAGGCGATCGACTTGCTGCTGAACCTAGGCCACTCGCCGGCGACCACCGCGACGGTCAAACCCAAGCTCATTGTGCGGGAGTCGACTTGAATGACGAGCAAACCCTTCGGCCGGTGCAACCGCTGGTGGCTGTCATGCCTCGCCTTGACTGCTTGGGCCTGCTGCTGCTTGCCGGCAATCGCCGCCGCTCCGATGGATTTTGGCCGCGACGTGGCGCCGATCTTTGCGGCCCATTGCACGTCGTGTCACGGAGGCGAGAAGCAAGAGTCTGGCTTGCGGCTCGATCATCGGACTGCGGCCATGCAGGGGGGCGACTCGGGACCCGCGATCGTGGCTGGCGCCAGCGGCAAAAGCGAATTGTGGCACCGGATCACGAGCGACGATGCCGATGAACAAATGCCGCCTGCCAAAGAGGGCACGCGGCTGAGCGGCGAGCAGCTGGCGAAGATCAAGACCTGGATCGACCAGGGGGCCATCTGGCCCGAGTCGGCCGACACGTCCTCCCCGAGCAAGAGCAGTCATTGGGCCTATCAGCCGATCAGCCGGCCGGCGGTACCCAAGGTGCGCAGCGCGGCCTGGACGCGCACGCCGATCGACGCCTTCATCGCCCAGCGGCTCGAGCGGGAAAACATCGCCCCGTCGCCCGACGCGCCGCGCGAAGTGCTGCTGCGGCGTGTGTTTCTCGACCTGGTCGGACTGCTGCCGACGGCCGACGAGCGACAAGCGTTTCTTGCCGACACACGGCCCGATACTTACGAGCGGCTGGTCGATCGGTTGCTGGCTTCGCCACATTTTGGCGAGCGTTGGGGCCGCCACTGGTTGGACCTGGCCCGCTATGGCGATAGCAACGGTTACGAGCTGGACATCGTGCGGCCCAATGCCTGGCGCTATCGCGATTGGGTGGTCGATGCCTTCAATCGCGATCTGCCTTACGACCGCTTCATCACCGAGCAGATTGCCGGCGACCTGCTGCCCGATGCCGGCCTGCGCGAACTGGCGGCCACCGGCTTCCATCGGATGACGATCAAGAACACCGAGTCGGGCATCAATGAGGAAGACTATCGCAACCGCGAGATGATCGACCGCGTGAACACCACTTCCGCGGCCGTGTTGGGGCTGACGATGGGCTGCGCCCAGTGCCACAGCCACAAGTACGATCCGATTTCGCAGCAAGAGTATTACCGCTTCTACGCCTTCTTCAACAACGTGGAAGAAGTGGAGATCGACCTGCCGGGCACGCCCGCCGAGCAGGCCACCTTCCGCGAGGGACTGGCCGCCCACATCGATCTTCGCTACACCGTGCAAGGGCACCTGCGGCTGGTCGAAGAACTGATCAAGCAAGGGCCGGCCAAAAGCCGCGCCGTGCTCGAGGCGACGTACGAGGCCGCCAAGCTGCAACTCGAGTCGCAGCGCAAGCTGCAGGAGTTGGGCCTCGATCGCTGGTACAAAGAAGTGCCGCCTAAGCTCAAGAATGCCCTGCGTGCGCCGGATTGGGTCACGTCGTCGCTCAAGCCCGGTGCAAAGACCAAGTCGTATACGAAGAAATCGGTCGAGCTGTACTTCAGTTCGCTCGATCTGCACAACCAGCGGTTGGCCGATCGGTTGGGCTCGCTCGAAAGGTTTGCACATCGGCTGGACGAGCCGGCCGAGCTGATCGATGCCTTGCTGCTGGAACCGGCGGCTCGCAAAGGCGCGCAGCAGTTGATCGACGATTATTGCCAAGGTCTGGCGGCAAAGCAGGATGAACTGAAGCAGCGGCTGCGGATGTTGGCAGTGGAAGAACGCTACCTGCCCAGCCCGCACTTGCTGACGCTGAAAGAGAACACCACCGGCCGGCGGGCGACGCACGTGCTGCTGCGTGGCGATTTCAAGCAGCTCGGACCGGCGGTCGAGCCGGCCACGCCCGCGGTTTTGCCGGCGCTGACGAAGCGCGGCAAGCAGCCGGATCGGCTGGATTTGGCGCGCTGGCTCACCGACGGCAAAAACCCGCTGACGGCTCGCGTGGCCGCGAATCACATTTGGGCCCACTTGTTCGGTCGCGGCATCGTCTCGACGGTCGATGATTTCGGCGTGAAGGGCGAGCGGCCGAGCCATCCCGAGTTGCTCGACTGGCTGGCCGGCGAGTTGGTGCGCGGCAGCTGGAGCCGCAAAGCGCTGATCCGCCAGATCGTGCTCTCGTCCGCCTATCGCCAGGCGTCGCGATTCCGCAGCGAGCTCGAAGCGCGCGACCCGCTGAACACGCTCGTGGCCCGGCAAGGCCGCTTCCGCGTCGAGGCGGAAATCGCCCGCGATGTGTTCCTTTCGGCCAGTGGGCTGTTGGATCGGACCGTGGGCGGGCCGACGATTTATCCGGCCATTTCCGACGCGGTTCGCGACATTGCCTACAAGTATCAACTCGTCTGGCCCACCAGTCCCGCGCCGGTCTGTTACCGCCGCGGCATGTACATTCACTTCCGCCGCTCGAATCCGTACCCCAGCCTGATGATGTTCGACGCGCCGGAGGGGACCGTCTGCACGGCCCAACGCAATCGCTCGAACACGCCGCTGCAAGCGCTGGCCACGCTCAACGACCCGGTGTTTGTCGAGAACGCGCAGGCCCTGGGCCGCCGCGTGCTGGCCGAGGCGTCGGCCGATGCGCACCAGCGAGTGCGGATGATGTTCGTCGATTGTCTCGGCCGCGAACCCAGTAGTGCGGAAGCAGCCGTGCTCGCCGAACTGGCCGAAGCCGAGTTGAAAGCTTACCTGGCCGAGCCGCAGAAGGCGGCGCAATTGGCGGGCCCACAAGCCGGAACGAATGCTCAGGCCGCCGAGCAGGCCGCCTGGATTGCCGTGGCTCGGGCCGTGATGAACCTGGATGAATTCCTGACGCGAGAATAACGATGGACCCGAACTTCGACAGCCGCCAGGCTTGCCGCCGCTCGTTTCTGGCAACTTCGGCCAGCGGGTTGGGCTCGTTGGCCCTGGCCTCGCTCTTGGGCGCTGACGGGCTGCTGGGTAGTAACGCCTCGGCCGCTCAATCAGCCGACGATCGCAATCCGCTGGCGCCCAAGCCGCCACATTTTGCCCCTCGGGCCAAAAGCGCGATCTTCATTTTTCTCGAAGGCGGCCCCAGCCAGGTCGAGTTGTTCGATCCCAAGCCGCTGCTGAACGAAAAGAACGGGCAGAAAATGCCCGACTCGATCCTCAAGGACGTTGAGTTCGCCTTCATCGACAAGAAGGAGGCTGTGCTCAAGGGCACCGGCGTCAAGTTCCAGCGCGCAGGCCGAGCGGGCATCGAGTATTCGAACCTCGTTCCGCATATCGCCAGTTGTGCCGACGATATTTGCCTGGTGCGGACCATGGTCTCCGACCAGTTCAATCATCATCCGGGCCAGCTTCTGCTGCACACCGGCAAGGCCGAGTTCGGCCGGCCGACGATCGGCTCTTGGCTGTTGTATGGTTTGGGCTCGGCATCGCAAAATCTGCCGGGCTACGTCGTGCTCAACTCGGGCCGCGGGGCCAGCGGCAGCACGTCCAACTGGTCGAGCGGCTTTTTGCCTTCGACTTATCAGGGCGTACCGTTTCGGGCCGTCGGCGACCCGGTGCTCAACCTGGCCAATCCCGCCGGCATCGACGACCGGCATCAGCGCCGCGCGTTGGACGCGATCGCCCGGCTCAACGGTCAGCGATATAGCTGGGTACACGATCCCGAAATCGCCAGCCGCATCTCGCAGTACGAATTGGCGTTTCGCATGCAATCTTCGGCGCCGGAGTTGGTGGACCTGGCAGGCGAGTCGCAGCAGACGCTCGATCAGTACGGCGTCGACCGCCCGACGCCGCATCCCGCGCCGGATATGCAGCCGGGCGACACGTATCGTCGGTTCGCCACCAATTGCCTGTTGGCCCGGCGCATGGTCGAACGCGGCGTGCGATTTGTCAGCCTGATCCATGCCTCATGGGACCAGCACGCCAGCTTGAAACACGATTTGGAGTGGAACGCGCGGGCCGTCGACCAGCCAGTGGCGGCGCTGATCAAGGATCTGAAGCAGCGCGGGCTGCTGGACGAAACGCTGGTGATCTGGGGCAGCGAATTCGGCCGCACGCCCCTAGGGCAAGGCAACGACGGACGGGATCACCATCCGCATGCGTTCAGCATGTGGATGGCCGGCGGCGGCGTGAAGGGGGGCTATGTCCACGGCCAGACCGACGACATCGGCTGGGCGCCCGTCCGCGACGCGGTGCCGGTGAACGACTTCCAGGCCACACTGCTGCACCTGTTCGGCCTGGACCACAAGCGGCTGAACGTCAACTTCAAGGGCTTGCCCACTCGGCTGACGAACTTGGGCGGCAACGTGGTGCGCGAACTGCTGGCGTAGGTCCGGCGAGCCGAGCCGGACCTGTCCACGCGGAGCGGTGCGCACCCCAAGTGCCGCTCGGCTCGCGGCACCTACGGGAAGCTACCCCGCCTACCGGCTGCCGTTGGCTGCGACCAAGGGGTCGCTGCCGGCGGAAAAATCAAAATTGAGGTCGCGCTTTTCACCAGCCGCGAGCGAAATCACTTGCTCTCGGCTCTGGAGCTTGCCGTCGACCTGGGCTTCGACTCGCACCTTGTAGTCGCTGTAGCGCTGGCCCGGCTTGAGCCTGGTGGCAAATCGCCGCACGCTGCCGGTCGAGTGGGTCGGATTGTCGCCCAAGAACACCTTGGCGCCTTGGGGCACACGCAGCGTAAGCGACGTGAGCATCTCGCTGCGCGGCGCAGCCGGGTTGGCGGCAACAGCGTCCGGCTGGCTGAAGTCAAACGCCACGGACTCGATATTGCCGGTCCGCAGTTCCACCGTTTTCGACAGCACCAGCTTCTGGCCGTCGCGCTCGATTTCGGCCCGAATTTCGTAGGGATAGGCGCCTGGCTTCAAGTTGTCTGAACGAAAACGCCGTTCGCTGCCCAGGCTGCTGGTTGCCCGACCGTTGACATATACGATCGCCTCGGGTGGCACGGTGACATTCATGATCACCGAGTTGCCCGGCGTGGGCGTCTGCTGACCTTGGCTCTGCGCCGGGCTG
>DATATB010000049.1:0-13360 GCA_036268995.1 Pirellulales bacterium
CGGCCAACGGCAAACGTGCCAAAACTTCCCGCTCAAAATCGTTCATACTTCATCGATTCCCAAGCATGTGCTGCCCTAACCCATGCTAGAAAACCAATTAGCCACTCGCTAGCTTGTTCACAGCAGTGGCCTCGCCCTCCCATTACGCGAATCATTCTTCGGAGACTCTCAGCCATGCTGCTGTACATTGTGCGACACGCTTGGGCAGGCCAGCATGGCGACCCTGAATATCCCGACGATTCGCTGCGGCCGCTCACCAAGAAGGGCGAAAAACGCTTTCGCCGCGTGGCCAAGCGGCTGGCCAAACGCGGCGTTGCCCCCTGCCGCGTGGCCACCAGCCCGCTGGTTCGCTGCCGGCAGACGGCCGACATCCTTATGGACCAGCTCGACGGCCAGGCCGAGCTTACGGTCCTCAACGAGTTGTCGCCGGGCGCTCAACTCGACGAGCTGCTGCCTTGGACGCGGCAACAAGCGTCGGGCGACGTCGCCTGGGTGGGACACGCTCCCGATGTGAATCATTTGCTCGCCGCGCTGGTCGGCAGCGGCTCGGGCCACGCCGACATGGACAAGGGCGCAGTGGCGGCCATCGAGTTCGACGGCACGCTCGCAGCCGGTGCCGGCACGCTCCGCTGGCTGGTCACGGCCGAGGTTCTGGGCGTCTGACGGCCCGCTAGCGCGGGTTGTCGCTCGGGTGCCATCGCCCTAAACTGGGGAGTAGGCACAATGTGGGCATTGCGTCGCTCCTATTCTCTGGCGACGGAGCCTCCAACTAAGGTGGTTATGAGCGGCTTGAGCGAAGACGATCTCTACCAGGACCGGATCCTGCTCCATTACGAGGAGCCATTTCACCGCGGCCGCTGCCCTCGGGCCACGCATGCCCATGAGGACGACAACCCGCTATGCGGCGATTTCGTACACATTGACCTGGCCGTCAGCCCGGAGGGGCAAATCGACGAGGCCTGGTTCGACGGCGATGGTTGCTGCATCAGCCAGGCGGCCGCCTCGATGCTGATCGAACAAGTCCAGGGCAAGCGACTGGACGAAATCAAGAATTTTACCGCCGGCGACATGCTGGCCCTGTTCGGGGCCAAGCTGACTCCCAACCGCCAAAAATGCTGCCTGCTGCCGTGGCGCGTGCTGCAATCGGCCATGTACGCGTCGGTGGAATCCGACAATGCCGAGGATCGCCGATGACCCCTGCCACGGTTGCCACCCCTCCGGCCCGACCCCTTGATCCCGAGGTGGTACGCGCCGATTTTCCGATCCTGGCCACGCTCTTGCACGAAGGCGTGCCGCTGGTGTATCTGGACAACGCAGCCACGACGCAGCGGCCGCGGCAGGTGATCCAGGCCATCGTGGACGTGTACGAAAAGCAGTATGCCAACGTCCACCGCGGCATTCATTGGCTGAGCGACCAGAGCACCGACCTGTTCGAAAACGCCCGCGAGTGCGTGCGCCGCTTTATCAATGCCGCCGCGCGCGAGGAAATTATCTTCACGCCGGGTACAACCGAGGCCATCAACCTGGTAGCTCGCAGTTGGGGCGACGCAAACCTCCGCGCCGGCGACGAGATTCTGCTCACGGAGATGGAGCACCACGCCAATCTCGTCCCCTGGCAGCAATTGGCCGCGCGCTCCGGCGCCGTGCTGCGACATATCCCCATCACCGACGATGGGCAGTTGATGCTCGACCAATTGCCGAAGCTGCTGTCGGAAAAAACGCGGTTGGTTGCGGTCGCCGCCATTTCCAACGTGCTGGGGACGATTAATCCCGTGGGCGAGATCATCCGCCAGGCGCATGCGGCCGGAGCCCTGGTGCTGGTGGACGCCGCCCAAAGCGCGCCGCACGGCACGACCGATGTGCAGCAGCTCGGGGCCGATTTTCTAGCTTTCAGCGGGCACAAGATGCTGGGGCCCTCGGGCGTCGGGGTGCTGTATGGCCGGCGCGAGTTGCTCGACGCCATGCCGCCGTTCTTGGGCGGCGGCAGCATGATCCGCCGCGTGCGCTTGGACTCGTTCGAACCGGCCGAATTGCCCGCCAAGTTCGAGGCCGGCACGCCGCCGATTGTCCCGGCCATTGGGCTGGGCGCCGCCATCGAGTATCTCGAACGCCTCGGCATGCAGGCCATTCACGAACACGAGTTGCTGCTCACGCGCCGCGCTCATGAAGTGCTGGCCGATCAGCCCGGCCTCAAGTTCTTGGGACCTGCGCCCGAGCACAAGGGCGGCATCGTCAGTTTTACGGTCGAAGGCATCCATGCCCACGACATTGCACAATTGCTCGACCGCCGCGGCGTCGCGGTGCGCGCCGGCCATCATTGCGCCATGCCGCTGCACAAGCGGTTGGGCATTGGCGCCAGCGCCCGGGCCAGCTTCTATTTCTACAACACGCTGGCCGAAGTCGACCGGCTGGGCGAGGCCCTTTCGGCCGCCCGCCGCGTGCTTCGCCGTCGCTCGTGACGCCCCCGTAAACTGGCGCGACCATCATGCTCTTCTCCGCCCCTCGCCCGCTGTCTGCAATCCTGGCCATCGTTGTCGGCCTAATGCTGGGCGGACCGGTCTTAGCTGCACCGACCGCATCCGACCAGTTGCGTGAGCTGCTGGCGGCGGATTGGGATTTCGAAATGCATTGGGACCCGCTCTGGGCCACGCACGTCGGCGATCACCGCTTCGACGACCGCTTGCCCGACCGCGGGTTGCGGCAGGAGCAAGCCTACCTGGCCGAAAAGCGTCAGACGCTCGCACGCTGGCAGGCAATCGACTGGAGGCAGCTCGCGCCGCGCCAGCGGCTGGATTACGATACGTTCGGCATTCTGCTGAAAAACACGATCGCCGAAGAGGAATTTCAGACCTATTTGATTCCGATCACGAATCGCTCCGGCTTTCATATTTCGTTTCCTGAATTACCCGACAACGTGCCGCTGAACACCAAGCGCAACTACGAAAACTACATCGCGCGGCTGCGGGCCTTCGGCCGATATGCCGACCAGAACATCGACCTGTTGCGCGCCGGCATCGAGCGAGGCATGACCTTGCCGGCCGAAGTGCTTCGCGACTATCGCAGGCCGATCGACGCGCAGATTGTCGATGATCCGAAACAAAGTGCCCTCTACAAGCCGTTCCTCAAGTTTCCGAATGCTATCGGCACAGACGACCGGCCGCGGCTGGCGGCCGCCGCGCGCGACGCCATTCGCGGGAGCGTGGTGCCGGCCTACCAGCGGTTCCTGGCTTTCATGCGTGACGAATATGTCCCGCATGCGCGGGGTTCGATCGCCGCTTCGGCCCTGCCGCGCGGACGCGAGTTCTATCGCCATCGGGTTCGCAGCTACACGTCGCTTGATCTCTCGCCCGAGCAGGTTCACGAGCTAGGGCAGTCGGAGGTCAAGCGGATCGACGCCGAAATGCGATCCGTAATCGGCCGCGTGGGTTTTAAAGGCGACTTTGCCGCCTTCGTGGCACAGTTGCGCAGCGATCCCAAGTTCTACGCCGACTCGCCCGAGGCGCTGCTCAAGCAAGTGGCGTGGGTCATGAAGCAGGTCGATGGCCGGCTGCCGTCGCTGTTTGGCACGCTGCCGCGCACGCCGTGCGGCATTCGGCAAGTGCCCGCCTTCATTGCTCCCAGCACGACCACGGCCTATTATCAGCAGCCGTCGGGCGACGGCACGCGGGCCGGCTTTTATTTTGTCAACACCTACGATCTCAAGAGCCGGCCGCTGTTTGAAGTCGAAGCCCTCACGTGCCACGAGGCGATTCCCGGCCATCATTTGCAGCTTGCCTTGCAGCAGGAGCGGGCCGATCTGCCCAAGTTTCGCCGCTTCGGCGACTTCACCGCCTTTATCGAAGGCTGGGGCCTGTATGCCGAACGCTTGGGGCTCGAGCTGGGGCTGTACGAAGACCCATTCAGTGATTTCGGCCGCCTCAGTTACGAAGCCTGGCGGGCGTGCCGGCTGGTGGTGGATTCGGGCATTCATTATTTTGGCTGGACGCGGCAGCAGGCGATCGACTTCATGGCCGCGCACACGGCTCTGACCATGCACAACATCCGCAGCGAAGTGGACCGCTACATCGCCTGGCCGGGCCAGGCGTTGGCGTACAAGGTTGGCGAACTGAAGTTCCGCGAACTGCGAAAGCGGGCCACCGAGCGGCTGGGCGAGCGGTTCGACGTGCGCCGCTTTCACGACGTGGTGCTGGCCGGCGGCGCCGTGCCGCTGTCGCTTTTGGAAAAGCAAGTCGACGCTTGGATCGTCGCGGAAGAAAAAACCGCGAAAACCGGCGACGCGAAACAGCCCGCAGGCAATCAGTCAGGCGGCCAGTAAAGTAGCACGGAACACGACGCATGGCGGCACCGGTTACGACCGAAAACGATGTTCTCGAAGGCGCGGTGCAGCCGCCCGCGCATCGGCCGTTTGTGCCGGATGAGGTACACGAGCCGGAGTTCACCTGGCCGGCCGTGACGCTGGGGGCCGTGCTGGGCATCGTATTCGGCGCCTCGAGCCTGTACCTGGTGCTCAAGGTGGGGATGACCGTTTCGGCTTCGATCCCGGTCGCCGTGTTGTCGATCACGTTGTTTCGCGTCTTCACGCGCGTGCTCGGCCTGCGCCGGGCCACGATTCTCGAAAACAACATCGTGCAGACCACCGGCTCGGCCGGTGAGTCGATCGCCTTCGGCGTCGGCGTGACGATCCCCGCCCTGATGCTGCTGGGCTTTGACATGAGCGTCGTGCGGGTGATGACCGTCGGCGTCCTGGGCGGGCTGCTCGGCATCCTGATGATGATCCCGCTTCGCCGGGCCTTTATCGTCAAGCAGCACGCCCACTTGCCGTATCCCGAAGGGACGGCGTGCGCCGAAGTGCTGATCGTCGGCGAGCGCGGCGGGGCGACTGCCCGCACGGTGTTCGCCGGCTTTGGCGTGGCGCTGGTACACAAGTTTTGTACGCAGGCGTTAAAACTCTGGAAAGACGTGGTCGACCAGCCGCTGTACACCGCCAGCGGCCAGGGGCTGAATCGCGGCGTGATCGGCGGCGAGCTTACGCCCGAGCTGCTGGGCGTCGGCTATATCATCGGCCCGCGCATCGGGGCGATCATGGTCTCCGGAGCGATCCTGGCCTACCTGGTGATGACGCCGCTGATCTACATGTTCGGCCGCTACCTGGATGCCCCGCTGCCGCCGGCGGATCGCCTGCTCGTTCGCAATATGGACGTCCGCGAGATTCGCAACGCCTATATCCTGTACATCGGCGCCGGCGCCGTGGCCACCGGCGGCATCTTGAGCATGCTGCAAGCCCTGCCACTGATTCTCGCTTCGCTCCGCTCGGGCATGCGCGATCTGATCGCGACCCGCGACGATGGTCAACCGAGCGCTCGCGTCCCCCGCACCGAGCGCGACTTGTCGCTCAAGTTCGTGCTGCTGGGTTGCGTGGGGCTGGTGATTGCACTGTCGGCCTCGCCCGAGCTGGGATTGGGTTGGTCGCTGCACGGCGTGGTCGGCGCGCTGCTGATCGTGTTTTTCGGCTTTCTGTTCGTCACGGTTTCATCGCGACTGACTGGGCAGATCGGCTCGTCGAGCAACCCGATCTCGGGCATGACCGTGGCTACGCTACTGTTGACCTGCCTGGTGTTCGTGGCCATCGGCCGCACTGGCGGCAACGCGCCGCTGACCGCGCTCTCCGTGGCCGCGGTGGTGTGCATCGCGGCTTCCAACGGCGGCACCACGTCGCAGGATCTCAAGACCGGCTATCTGATCGGCGCCACGCCGCGTTGGCAGCAGTTGGCCATTTTGGTCGGTGCGTTGACGTCGGCCCTGGTCATCGGCCTGACGCTCTTGCTGCTGAACGAGGCCGGCACGGTCTACACCAAGCGGACCGAATTTCTGCCCGATTATCGCGTCAAGAAGGTGGAAGAACTGACCCAGCGCGAGCACGTCGGCGGCGAGTATGCGGACACCGACCACACGTTGTACCGCGTCAAGCATTTTCGCGAAGGCGAATCGAAAGAAGTCCAGGCCGGAAAATACCTGGTCGACGACACGGGCCGGCTGCGCTACCTGGTCGATCCGGCTATCAACGGTCGCGTCGACGTGCGCGATAACGGCGACAAAGTGCCCAACAAGTTCGAAGCGCCCAAGACCAAGTTGATGGCGCTGATCATCGACGGCATTCTCAATGGCCGGCTGCCGTGGGAGCTGGTGATCATCGGGGCGCTGGTGGCCGTGGTCTTGGAACTGGCCGGCGTGCCGTCGCTGCCGTTTGCCGTGGGCGTGTACCTGCCGATCGAAACGTCGGTGCCGATCTTTATCGGCGGCGCCGTGCGCTGGGCCATTGATCGCCGGCGCGGATCTGCCATCGAGTCGGAAGGCAGTCCCGGCGTGCTGCTCAGCTCCGGCTATATTGCCGGCGGCTCGATCGGCGGCGTGCTGATCGCCTTCCTCAGCTTTGCACCGGCCGCTTTGAGCGCCCTGGCCATCGGCAGCAAGCTGCCGGCCGCCTGGCAGTCGAGCGACTGGCCGGCGCTGGCCATGTTTATTGTCTTGATTGTCGTCCTCGGCCTCGTGGCCGGGAAACGAAGTGAAAAGTGAAAAGTGGAAAGTGAAAAATGGGGCTGCGTTAACCTTCCGTCACTTTCCACTTTTCGCTCTTCACTTTTCACTTAATTGCCGCACGGAGGTCCTCCCGATATGAAACGGTTTTCCGCACTATTGATCCTGGGTGTGATGATGAACATGGCGGTTCCGCGGTTAGCACGCGGCGATGAAGGCATGTGGCTGTTCAACCGGCCGCCGCGCGAGCAATTGGCCAAGCGGTATGACTTCCAGGTCACCGACGAATGGTTGAAGCACGTGCAGCACGCCAGCGTGCGCTTCAATAGTGGCGGCTCGGGCTCGTTTGTGTCGGGCCGCGGCCTGGTGATGACCAATCATCACGTGGGGGCCGATGCGCTGGCGAAGCTCAGTACGCCCGAGCGCGATTTGGTCAAAGACGGGTACCATGCCCGCAAGGCGGCCGACGAGCTGAAGTGCGTCGACCTGGAGTTGAACGTGCTGATGGACATCGAGGATGTCACCGCGAAGGTGAATGCGGCGGTGCCGGCCGGCGCCGCTCCGACCGAGGCTCAAAAGGCCCGGCAAGCGGTGATGAACACGATCGAAAAGCAGTCGCTCGACAAGACCGGCCTGCGTAGCGACGTGGTCACGCTGTATCAAGGCGGCCTGTATCATCTTTATCGCTATAAAAAGTACACCGACGTGCGGTTGGTGTTTGCCCCCGAGAAGTCGATCGCGTTTTTCGGCGGCGATCCCGACAATTTCGAATATCCGCGCTACGATCTGGATTGCTGCTTTTTCCGCGTCTACGAGGACGGCAAGCCGGTCGAGCACGACGATTATCTGCGCTTTAGCACGCACGGCCTGAGCGACGAGGAACTCGTTTTCGTCTCCGGCCATCCCGGCAAGACGGACCGGCAGAACACGTACGCGCACCTCTGTTTCTTGCGCGACCTGGGCTTACCGCTGTCGATGAACAACATCCGGCGCCGCGAGGTCAACCTGCAAAGCTACAGCGAGCGGAGCTTGGAGAACGCGCGCCGCGGCGAGGACGAGTTGTTCATGTATCAGAACACGCGCAAGGCGCGGCTGGGCGGTCTCGACGGCTTGCAGAACCCGCTGGTGATGCAGCCCAAGCTGGAGGCCGAACAGAAACTGCGGAAGCGCGTGGCCGCCGATACTAATTTGCAAAAGAAATACGGCGATGCCTGGGACCAGGTCGAGGCGGCGTTGGCGCTATGGCAGGGCATTTACGACGAGCACTATCTGCTCGAACGGGCGATGGCGTTCAATAGCCAGTATTTCATGATCGCCCGCACGCTGGTGCGCCTGGCCGAAGAGTCGGAAAAGCCGAATGCCGAGCGGCTGCACGAGTATGCCGAGGCTGGGCTGGATTCGCTCAAGCAGGAGCTGTTTTCCACGGCACCCATCTATGCCGACCTGGAAACGGTCAAGCTGGCCGATTCGCTCGGCTTTTTGATGGAGCTGCTGGGGGCCGAAAACGACCTGGTGCAAAAGATCATGGCCGGCAAAGGTCCGCAGGACCGCGCTGCGCAACTGACTGCCGGCAGCACGCTGGCCGACGTGGCCGTGCGCCGCACGCTGTTCGACGGCAATCTGGAAACGCTGCGCCAATCGCAAGACCCCATGATTCAGCTCGCCTTCGAGGTGGACGGCCCGTCGCGCAACGTGCGCAAGATTTACGACGAAAAAATCGAAGAGCCGATGCGCCAGGCTTACGCCAAGATTGCCCAGGCGCGCTTCGCCATCGAGGGCCAGAACACGTATCCCGACGCGACGTTCACGTTGCGGCTGGCTTTTGGGCAGGTGCGCGGCTACGACGAACTGGGCCGTACGTTGCCCCCGTGGACCGTGATGGGCGGCGCTTATGAGCACGCCAAAAAGCACGGCGACAAGGAGCCTTTCCTGCTGCCCGCCAGTTGGCGCAAGCACAAGGATGCGCTCGACCTGGATACGCCCTTCAATTTTGTCAGCACGGTCGACATCATCGGCGGCAACTCGGGCAGTCCGGTCATCAACCGCAAAGCCGAGGTAGTCGGCCTGATCTTCGACGGCAACCTTGAATCGCTGGTCTGGGACTTCGCTTATTCCGACGAAAAAGGCCGGGCGATTTCCGTCGACGTGCGGGCGATTCTCGAATCGCTCGACAAGATTTACGATGCCGGCGAACTGGCCCGGGAGCTGCGCGGCTCGGAGTGATGGCCCCCGGAGTTACATCCGGCCCAGGCCCACGGACTGCGGTCCGCGGGGGGACTCGCCGGCGCCGCTGGCGGCTCCGGCCTCGCGGGCGTCGGCCCACAGCTCGGCGAGCACGTGCCAGCAGCTGCGATACACGGTCGCGTGGTAGGGCGACTCGGGCGGCAATTGCTGCATCAGCCGCCAATGGGCCCAAGCCAGGTTGTGGTACGGGAGCGTGGGCAGCATGTGGTGCAGGGCGTGATAACGCAAGCCGAGCGGAAGAAACAGCGCGGTCACCGGGCCGAAACCCTTGATCGTCACCGAATCTTCGAGCTGCTGCTCGGGCGTCATTTCGTCGCCGCGGTTGCGGTAGTGGTGCGCCACCAGACTGCGGTTGTAGTTCAATCCCACGACCAGTACGGCCAAGACGTAGATCTCGACCAGCCGAGTCGGAGCATACACGCCCGCGACGACCACGGCCAGCATCACCACCGCGCGGACGAAGCAGGCCAGCTCGAGCGCGGCCCACACGCGGCGCGGCGCGCTGGGCGGAATCGTCAGCCGATGCCGGAAGTTGATGACAAAGCTCGACGCATGTTCCAAAAACCAATTCCGCACGCGCGGGTGTACGAACGTCAGCGGGCTGAGCAGAAAGCGGACGAAGATGCAGACCGGCAAAAGCGGCACTTGCGCGAGCAGCAGCAGGATGCGATACCCGGGCGAGCAGCCCAGCGGCAGGTACTGACCGTCGCGCTCGGTGCCGTAATGATCGGTTTTATGATGATCGACGTGGCTCTCAAGGAAAAATGACGGCATGAGCATTGGAATGCCGCAGAGCACGTTCCACGTAGCGCGGAACCAGGGCATCTCGTCGCCCACGTGCGCGACTTCGTGAATAAAGCAGCCCGCGCGATACAGCGCGAAGCCGCTAATGAGCAGATAAATGCTCTGCTCGAGCGAGAACACCGGGGCCCGCAGGTACGCGCTAGCAAAACCGTAAGCAATCGCTGCGGTCACGAGCAGGTCGACCCAGTAAACGTGCGGTTCGCGTGCAAAGCAGGGTTCCACGATCCGCCGTGCATCGGCAATCGAAAACACGGTGGACCCTGAAACGACCGGGACTGCCGAATCCGTGAGGATCTCCAGCTGTTTCGCGTCTTCTAGCTCGGTCGTCGACATGGGGCTTCAAGCTGGCCAAAAAGGAAGGGGCTTGGCGGTGTTAAAAGGGAGCACCCTGGAAGACTTTCCGGGTATCGTAATTCTAGCACATCGGGTAGATGCTAGCGACTACGTAGTCTGCGCGTCAAGTTTCGCGTAAGGAATTCGCCCGTCACGGTTTGCATCGTGCGAGAGCGCACGATTGTTACCAGACAAACAGGGGGCAAGCGAGCTCTGCCCTCGGCGCCAGATAACCAGGGTTTTACTGCCTGTTCAGGCGTAGTCCTGGGTCGTCGGCTTAATGATCAGTTCACCGACGTGTGCCCGCGGCGGCAGGCAGGCGATCATCAGCGCGGCGGCCGCCACATCTTCGCCCTGCAGCATGCGAGCGCGATGCTCGTCGGAGACCGGCGTGGGGCGCTGCTCGAGAATGGGCGTGTCGACTTCGCCCGGATAGATGTTCGAAATCCGGATGCCGTAGCGGCTTTCTTCCAGGGCGGCCGTAATTCCCAGGGCGGTTATGGCGAATTTCGCGGCGCTATAGCCGACGCCGCCCAAGAGCGACGCCCGTTTGCCGGAGGTCGACGAGATATTCACGATCAGGCCATCGCGGCGCTGGCGCATTTGCGGCAGCACGGTCCGCATGCAATAAAAGGCCCCGGTGGCATTGATCCGCAGCAACGAGTCCCAATCCTCGGGCGAAGTCTCGGCCATCGTGCGTTTGATCACGTTGATGCCGGCCGAATTGACCAGGATGTCGATGTGGCCGAGTTGCTGGTTGGCCCAAGCAAACAGCCGTTCGACGCTGGCCAGCTCGCCGACGTCGACCGGGTGAAACAAGATGCTCGGCTGGCCGGTGAACTGAGCCACCGCCTGACGCAGCTTGTCCTCGCTGCGGCCGGCAATGGCCACCCGGCAGCCTTCGCGGGCAAAAGCCTCGGCAATGGCCCAGCCAATGCCCGTCGCCCCGCCGGTGACCACCGCCGTTTTGCCCGTCAGCTTGCCTGCCATGCCGAGTACCTTTCAATCAGCCGAATCGAATCGAACCTTTGCGACGCATCCGGCCCCGTTTTATCCGCCGCCGGCGCCGCGATAAAGGGGGCCGCGGCCGGTCCGGACCGATAAATCGGGTTTCGACTTTAAAATTATTGCCGTGACTTGTGCGTCTATTTCTTGTTGTCCAGACGCGCGGGCATTCGCCTACAGCACCGACCCACGGACTCTCAGAGGAACGAACCACCATGAACGGTTCTACCAGTCCCTGCTCTGCCTTGGGCGGCACGGGCCGCATGCGCTTGGCCTGGGCAGCATATTGCATGGCCCTTTTGCCCGTCTGCGTGTTGCTGGCCGCGCCGCGGCCCATCGTGGCCGCGAGCGAGCGTCCCAACGTCGTATTCATCCTTGCCGACGATAAGTATTTGCCGTCGGACCAAAACGACTGCGTTTGCCGCGATTTTGGGGGTTTATTGGGATATTCGGCCACACTTTGGATTAATGCGGATTGCGGGCGATTTCTGGCGATTGGAGATAATTAACTACACATTGCTACAGCCCTGTCGGGCCTCGTGCGCTGTAGTCGGAGGACATAAACTCCGCGGCGACAGAGAATCTAAGCCACGTGGAACCCGCGCGATGATGAAGCCAGTGATTGGTCTGTCTGGAAAATACATCGCCCTGCCGCGCGGCTGGACAAGCCACGTAAAATCGGCCGTGTTGCACGCCGCCGCGCTGGCCCAGTGCGCGCTGCTCGAAGCCTCCGGCAGAGCCAACTCAACCACCGCAACCATCGCCCGGCTACAGGGCGAGATCTCGCGGTTGCGCGAACAGATGCAAATCAAGGACGCTCGCACGGCGCGCATCGAACCGCATCGGCGGCCGCATTATCCACCGCAAGAACGCCTGGTGATCCTCGAAATGCGGGCAGCCTGCGGCTGGTCACTGGAGCGCACAGCACGCGAATTTCTGGTCACGGCGGCGACCGTCGCCGAGTGGGTTCGC
Source organism: Pirellulales bacterium (assembly GCA_036268995.1). Taxonomy (GTDB): domain Bacteria; phylum Planctomycetota; class Planctomycetia; order Pirellulales; family PNKZ01; genus DATATB01. The sequence goes on from DATATB010000049.1 coordinate 11,893, forward strand.
CGCGTCGACGAGCAAGGTCCCGAAGCGCTGCTCCAGCTTCCCGAGCCGGTCAATAAGTTTCCCGAGTTCGTCGGCTACCTCGTGCGGCGGCTCAAAACGCTTTGTCCGACGCTGGGAAAACGCAAGGCGGCCGAGATCCTCACCCGCGCCGGCCTGCACCTCAGCGCCAGCAGCGTCGCGCGAATGCTGGCCGCCAAGCCGCCGATCGCTCCACCCGCGCCACGGCACGAAGCGCAACCACCTCCGCGCGCCGTCACGGCCAAGCGGCCCAACCACGTCTGGCACGTCGATCTCACCGTCGTGCCGATAATGCAGGGCTTTTGGTGCCCGTGGTTGCCCAACGCGCTGCCGCAATGCTGGCCGTTCTGCTGGTGGGTGGCCATGGTGGTCGATCACTTTTCTCGCCGCTTGATGGGCACTGCAATCTTTTACAAACAACCCAGTTCAGAACAAGTCCGCGCCCTGCTCGGCTGCACGATCCGCAACGCCGGCGCCGCGCCGAAATATCTCATCTGTGACAAAGGCGTGCAGTTCTGGTGCGCGGGCTTTAAAAGTTGGTGCCGGCGGCGCGGCATCAAGCCCCGCTATGGAGCCATCGGCAAAAAAGGCAGCATCGCCGTGATCGAGCGCTGCATCCTGACCATCAAGCAACTGCTGGCCTGCCTGCCGGTCGTGCCGCAATGGCGACCGGCCTTCAACCGCGAGTTAACTCTGCTCGTCCAGTGGTACAACGAGCACCGCCCGCACGAAACCCTGCGAGCTAAGACACCCAACGAAGCCTATCACCACCGTTTCCCGGCCTGCCGAACGCCGCGGCACGAGCCGCGATCGCGCTGGCCGCGTGGGTCGCCTTGCGCCCGGCCGTGGGCGCTGGTCCGCGGTGCGCTCGGCGCACGACTGGAACTCGAAGTTGACTTCCTCATGGGCCGCAAGCACCTTCCGATCGTACGTAAGCGTCCGGTCCGCCCCGTCTTGTAGCGGTGGATAACCTGAAGTCGTCATGACCGACGAATTTCAGGAGCACTGCAATGAGCAAGTCGAACGGCAAGTCTCGGGGGCCGGGCCGTGCTGCGGAGAAGCAGCAATTCTGGCGAGGGGTCATCGCTGGTTTCGATCCGCAGCGTTCTACCGTTCGACGGTGGTGTTCCGATCATGGAGTGTCGGAACCGTCGTTTTACGCCTGGCGGCGTGAACTCCGGCGACGCGATCGGGCAGCGACCAAGCGGGCTTCGGTGCGGATGGTCCCCGTGCGGATCGCGCCCACGCCCACGTCGCTCGTTGAGCCAGGGGCCGCGGGCGTGGTGATCGCGTTGGGCAATGGACTGTGCTTACGCGTGTCGCTGGATCAATTGTCCGCCGTGCTGGACGTGCTGGAGTCGCGAGCATGTTGAGCGTCCCGCGGCAGATGAAGATCTTCCTGTGCGTCGAGCCCACGGACATGCGAAAAGGCTTCGATACGCTGGCCGGC
>DATATB010000050.1:0-1664 GCA_036268995.1 Pirellulales bacterium
CAAGCCGTCGTCACGATCGGCGGCCGTGATATTTATCTCGGCTCTTGGAACACCGCGGCCAGTCGCGCCGAATTCACTGCATCATCGCCGAGTGGACCGGGCGGGGCGGCACGCTTCCACAGAAGACAAGCAGCGACTTCACCGTCACCGAGCAGCTATTGTTTCGATCAGTACCAACAGTTGATCGTAGTTCCGGGCCAGTGGAAGCAACAGTGGGTTCCGCACTACCACCAGGAGTCGGTGCATAAGACTTTTGCGATCGAGATGATCCGTGGCCCGGTTACAGCGAGTTCGGTGCCGCCCCGGCAGGCCGTCTTTGGGCAGGGGCCCATAGGCGCGGGTATTTTCGGCGTTGTGCCCGGGAATGACATGGGATATTGTTGAACGGGAGGGGGAATGCGGTGGCCAGGGCGATTGCGCCATGTTGGGTAATCTGCAATAATTGCGGCGACACGCGGCAGCCGTTTCCAAGACGGACTTGGTGCGGCCTGTGCGCGACGGCTCAAGGAGGTCGCCATGTCGCAGGATGTTTTGTCGGCTCGCATTCAGGATCATTTCGAGGGGCTCACCGACCCGCGTCGCCGAGCAGTGGTGTATCCGCTGATCAATGTCGTCATGATCGCCATTTGCGCGGTGATCTGCGGCGCCGACGATTTTGTGTCCATTGCCGCATTCGGACATTTGAAGAAGAAGTGGTTTGCAAAGTTTCTCGACCTCAGCGCCGGCATTCCGTCGCACGACCGATTCAATGCGATCCTCGCCGCGCTGAAGCCCATCGAGTTCGAGAGGTGCCTGTTGAGCTGGGTTACCGCGCTGCATGAGATCACCAGTGGCCAAGTCGTGGCGATCGACGGGAAGACGCTCCGCCGCAGTTACGACACGGCCAGCGGCAAGGCAGCCATCCACATGGTGAGCGCATGGGCCACGGCCAACTGCGTCAGTTTGGGACAAGTCGTAGTCGACGCCAAGAGCAACGAGATCACGGCCATCCCGAAATTGCTGGAAATGCTGGAGATTTCCGGCAGCCTGGTGACCATCGACGCCATGGGCTGCCAAACGGAAATCGCGGCCAAGATCGTCGCTGCGGGTGCCGACTACGTGTTGGCCGTGAAAGACAATCAGCCCACGTTGAGCGAAGGCATGCGGGAGTTTTTCGACGGTCACATGGAAGACGATTTTGCCCGCACGAAAGTGAGCCGGCACCAGACCGAGGAAAAGGGACACGGCCGCGAGGAACTGCGATCGTACTACGTGTGCCCGGTCCCCGACGGGTTGCCCGATCGGAAGCGTTGGAGGCAACTGAAGGCGATCGGCATGACGATCAACGACACGTTGCGTAATGGCAAGGCGACGCTGGAGGTCCGTTACTACATCCTGAGCAAGAAACTGTCGGCCCGGCTGTTTGCGGGTGCGGTGCGTGGTCATTGGGGAATCGAGAACCGGTTGCATTGGCAACTCGATGTCACGTTTGGCGAAGACCAATCGCGCGTCCGCCGCGGCCACGCCGACGCGAACCTGAGCATACTGCGTCGCACCGCGCTGAGCCTACTCAAGAACAATTCCAAAAAGCTGGGCGTCAAGAACAAACGCCTCAGCGCCGGCTGGAACGAGAACTACATGCTCGAAGTCCTACTCGGACCGTGAATTAACGTGCAATCGCCCTG
>DATATB010000051.1:0-9813 GCA_036268995.1 Pirellulales bacterium
GAAGGCGGCCCAGTAATACGGCGCCAGACGCTTGCGGCCGGCCGCGTCGGCTTCTGCCTCCAGTCCGCGCGAGGCGCCTTCGCGCAGCATCCAGAGCTGCGCGTCGCGCAGGGCTTCGATCTTCGTCATTCGCGGTTCGCGGCCCCAGAGGTTGCTGTAGAAGCGTTCCATCAAATGCCGTGTGGCCTGGTCGGGCACGCGCCACAAGCTGGCGACCACCGCGTGCGAGCCGGCTAGCTGAAACGCCCGCTGCAATCCCAACAACCCTTCGCCGCCTGCCACTTCGCCCAAGCCCGTCTCACAGGCCGAAAGCACGCACAGCTCGACGCCGCGCAGGTCAAGCGTGGCCACTTCTTCGGCCGTCAGGTAGCCGTCGTCCCCGCCGGGTTGCGGATGATTGGCGCCGGCCAATACCAGCCCCGAGAGCAAGCCGGGGTGATAGCCGGACAGGTTCTGACGGGTGACCAGCTCACGGCCCGGTGCGCCGCGATCGCTGAGATCCGCGTCCAGCGCCGAGCGAAAGCGATGGGCGGAAAAAAATCCATGCGTCGCTAAATGCAAATACAGGTATTGCGGGGCCTGGGCGCGGAGCGATTCTTCGCTGGCGCCGGCTCCGTCGAGCGTTTGCAGGCCTTCACTACCGAAGTTTTTCTCGTAGAGCAGCTTGAGCGCACCCAATTCGCCCAGCGTGCCGTTCAGATGCGGCCAAGGTTTGTCGGCATCGTCGCGGGCAGGCCCGCGCTGCGCGATCAGAAACTGTTTTTTCGCGGCTGGCGGGGCGCTGGGCAGCCGGTCGTAGTCCACGTCGGCCACAATCAGCAGGTTGCGGCTAGTGCGTACGGCGGCCGCATGCGGCGGCTGAGTGAGAGCTGCCGGCGAAGGAATCACAACCAGCGAAACGTCTTCGAGCAGGTAAGAGTCGGGCTTGGCGCCGGGCAAAGCCGCAAAGGGCAATTTGCCCAGCGCGCCTTCGGGCGACAGCAGCACGAGCCTGGCACCGACCAGGTGCTCGGCAATCGGTTGCCAGATGCGTTCGCGCAGCAGGTAGCCTGCCGCGCGCGCGGCGGGCGAACGGCCGAAGTCCAGATCGTCTTGACCGCGCCAGACGTCGATGGCCCGGTTGACTGCCGCGTTTTCGCCCAGCGAGACCAACTTGATCTCGCCCTGGGGCGGCACGATAAACGCAGCCAGCCGCCGCTGCCGGGCTGGCTTGGTGCCCGGGCCGTGCCCAACGTTGTCCTGCCAATACTCGATGAAGTCCACCAGCACGCTCATCGGGGGCAGGGCCTGTTGCAGCTCGTGATTCGTCGGGCGGTGCAAGCTGGCGCGAAACTCGGCGCTGCGCTGCGCCAGTTCCTGTTCGATGCGCTCTTTTTCGCTGGAGAGCTCGGATGCGTGCCGCTGCGCCGCTGCCTGCTGTCCTTGCGGCGCGGTGGCCAGCGCCAAGCGAGCCAGCCGGGCGGTGACCTGCTTCAACTGGTCGAATTGCAGCTTGAGCTCCGGCCGATCGGCCATGCCGTGCAGTTGCTGCTGTTGACGCAGCACCAACCCTTTCCACTCGAGCCAGATGGCATAAGCCTGCGCGACGTCGCCGTGGCCGCGTGCCACAAGCGACAGGTAATTGTCGAGAAGATAGCGTACCGCAGCCACGAGCGCCACCTGTTGGCGCTCCGACTGGCCCGCAAACGTCCGCTGGAGATTTGCCAGGCTGATCAACACCGCCTGCCGAAACAGCGGCTCGGCTCGCGAGTAGTCGCGCATGCTCTCGTACAGCGCCGCCAGGTTGTTGAGACTCGTGGCATAGTCGAGATGCGTTTCGCCCAAGGCCTGCTTGAAAGCCTGGGTGGCTTGCTGATAGAGCGGTTCGGCCCGCAGATAGTCCCCCTGGTGCTTGTAAATCACGGCCAGATTGTTCAGCGTCTGGGCATACTCGGGATGGGCCTGGCCCAAAGTTTGTTTGCGGATGGCAAGTGCCTGCCGAAACAATGGTTCGGCGCGCGCGTAATCGCCCTCGCTCTGGTACAGCACGGCCAGGTTGTTCAGGCTCTGGGCGTAGTCGGGATGCCCTTCGCCAAAAACCTGTTTGCGGATTTCGAGTGCCTGTTGACACAGCGGCTCGGCCCGCGCGTAATCGCCCATGTAGCCGTACAGCAAAGCCAGATTGTTCAGCGTCTGGGCGTAGTCGGGATGCGTCTCGCCCAGGGCCTTTTTGCGGATTTCGAGCGCCTGCTGGTAGAGCGGCTCGGCCCGGGCGCAATCGCCCATGTAGTCGTACAGCAAGGCCAGGTTGCTCAGGCTCATGGCGTAGTCGGGATCCGCTTCGCCCAGGACGTGTTTGCGGATTTCGAGAGCGCGCTGGTAGAGCGGCTCGGCCCGGGCGTAATCGCCCATGGTCTTGTACAGCCCGGCGACATTGTTCAGGTCGTTGGCATAAGCGGGATGCGTTTCGCCGAGTGTTTTTTTGTCGATCTCCATTGCCTGCTGGTAGAGCGGCTCGGCCGCGCTGTAGTCGCCCATCCGTTGATGCAGTAAGGCCAGGTTGTTGAGGCCCGTGGCATAGTGCGGGTGCGTTTCGCCCAGCACCTGTTTTTGGATATCGATCGCCTGCCGATAGAGCGGCTCGGCCCGGATGTAATCGCCCGCGCTGGTGTACAGCATGGCCAGGTTGTTGAGGCTTGCGGCGTAATCGGGATGCGTCTCGCCCAGCAACTTCCTGCGGAGTTCGCAGACGTGCTCGGCGAGCGGGGCCGCCTTGTCGTACTTGCCTTCGCCATAGAGGGCGATCATCTGGCTATTGAGCCGGGCAGCTTCTGATCGCTGGGCCTGCTCAGCCGGAGTCAGCCGCGCGCGGAATTCGACATTCTCGACCGCCAGCCGGGCATCGACGGTCCGGTAGTCGTCTCGATCGTAGGCTGCGGTTGCGCGCCGCAGAATTGCCTGGCGCATTACTTTGGCCTCGGGCCACTGGCTCAATGCCTCGTGGCAAGCGGCAATGAATTCGAGCGGTCCGATCAACCCGGGGTGCTGGTCGCCCAGCAGCCGCCGCGCGATCTCGAAAGCGCGGCGTTCAGCCTCGATGGCTTCCGGCAGCTTTCCCTCGGCCTTGAACCGTTGGGCGTCGCTGGCCGCTTGCCGGACGGCCGCCAGTTGCTCGGCGCTTCCCGGCGATGCCGCTTGCCCACCAGCCGCGGCCGGCCAGCTCAGAACCACGATCAAGCAGAACACCAGACCGCCGGCCCGCTCAGCGGTCCGCCACCCCACCCGACTTGAATGCACGCGGACCATTGGCAGTTCCCCCTTCCGATTAGCCCCTCGCGAGGTCGGCGCCGAAGACCCCATAAGGATTAAGCCTATCGCCAGCCGGCTGGTGAAGCAAATTTGCGCAGGCTTGGGCAAACCGAGCGGCTTTTTTGTAGCCCAGTCCCTTTAGGGCTGGGGCAACACGGCCGCGCAAACTTCCTTCCCATTCCGATGTGGCCCCTGGCCGCATCGGAATGGGAAGGAGGAATTTCGGTCGCCGACGGTAAACCCAGCCCTGAAGGGACTGGGCTACGGAAAGCGAATGGCCGTAAGCTCCCGCCTCCAGCTTAGCAATTTTCAGTATTTTCGAGACGCACGCATTTTTACGCGTCCCGTTGACAGTTGTCCTTGCCTGGCGAAATGGCCGCGGCGGATAATAGGAACAACCGGCGCCGTCTGGTGTCGGGCGTGCCGCATGGGAGCCTGGTGAGTTGATTGTGAAACGAATTGCCCGGACCCTGCTGTGCACTTGCTCGCTGCTTTCGCTGGCGGTCTCGGCGCAGGGTGCCGATCCGCGACTTTGGCGGTTTCCGCTATACGAGTTGGTTAAGCAGAACACCGAGGAATCGATCGACGAGGGAGCCGACAACGTTTACGTTTGGGCCTGCAAGCCGGGCATGCAGGGCGAAACCAGCGCCAATGCTTCCACGCTGCACACCATCGCACCCGCTGGCGGATACGAACTGGTGCTGCGAGTCAAACCGCTCGACTTCCATCGGCTCGACCCGGTGCTGCGGCTGATCGTGCGCGAAGACGGCGTCGCCACGTTGGCCGATATCACGCTCGCGCCCACCGACTTCGAGCCTTCCGGTCGATTTGTCGACTGGCGGCTGCCGCTGGCCAAAAGTCTGGACGATAGTTCGCTCAGCTGGACGCTGAGCTATTTGGGCCATGCTTCGATTTCGGTCGACGAGATGGGCCTGGTGCCAGTTCACCGCCAAGGCGATGCCTGGCCGGAAGTCGAGATCATGCGGCTGGGGCCGGCCGGGCTCGTCAACAACTCGGGCATCGCGATCCCGGCCGAAGCGGTCGTCACGAACCACACTCTGGAGCGGCAGTCGGTGGCGCTGTCGGTCCGGGCCGAAGTGGGCATCGACGAATCGCTGTGGCACGTTCGCCGGGCGCTCGATCTGGAGCCTTTGGATACGACCCGCGTCGAGCTCCCCTCCGATTACCAGGGCCGGCAGTGGGGCGTCGGCCTCCACGCGGAACTCAGCCGTGATGGGCAGTTGCTCGACCGGCGCAGCGAGCTGTTTGCGATTGCCGACAACTTCAACCTGGTGAGCCAATTCGGCGCCGCCTCGCTCGATAACGACGTGGAGCACGCGCCTGGCCTGGCGGTCGGCTATCGCACGGCGGGCATCGGGGCCCTGGAAGTCGACTTCTGGGCTCCCTGCGACTTCTCGCGTTTGGCCCCGGCCGAGGACGAATGGATTTCCGGCCAGGGGCTGCGGCGCGTGCGGAAGGTCAATTTGCAGCAGGGCATTGCGGCCGTGCGTGGGCAAGGCTTGCGCGTGCTGACGTACGGCGACATGTGGCTTTGCGGACCGGCCGGCTTCGAATGGGCCCGGCGGCACCCGCAACAGACGATTTGGGACCACAGTTGGTACGGCGGCGAATACGACGTCGACCAATTAGACGCGCTGCGCGCGGGCAATCTGAAGCAATCGCGCCAAATCGGCGGTTGGACGGCACTGACGCCTCGTCTGATCGATCCGGCCGTGCAGCGATTAGAGGCCGAACAAATTGTCGCTTCCGTGCAAATGTTCGGCTGGGATGGAATCCGTTATGACAACAATGGTTTAGTTGCCATCGGCGGTAAGGACCTACTCGGCCGCGATCGGCCGCCAGATCCGCCGGACGATACCGATCAGGCCAGCGCCGACATGATCCGCCGGCTGCGGCGCCAGGTGGCCGCGAGATATCCGCGGTTTGTCTTTGGCGACAACACTGGCGGTCGCTTTGCCACCAAGCCGCCCGATGCCAAGTGGCGGGCCGAAGCGGCCGATGGCGGCCTGATCATGGAAGAGGGCGTCGGCCAGTTGAGTGCTGAAGGCGATTGGTCCGAAATGGCTCGTCGCGCGGTACTCACGGCTCGCACCGCCAAAGCCTGCGGCGGGTACCAGGTGGATATCGTCACCACGCTCATTCCGAAACTGAACTGGTCTGCCCGGCCCTATTGCTATGCGCTCGAGCTGGCGGCCGGCGCGCATGTGGCGTATGCGGCGCCGGAGCATGCGATGCGGCCATTTTGCTTGTTTGCCCTGCGCTACGGCGAATTGCTCTATGACCTGGGGGCTCGGCCGCTGGAAGGCGACGAGAATCCCTTTCAGACTTTTGCCGCAGCCTGGTGGAAAGACTACGCGACGCGCCGCGACCTGCCGGGCGGCCGGCGCCAATATATCTTGGGCCTGGTGCAGCCGCCGCCGGTCAAACGCGTCAGCGACGCGTTTCCGTTAGTCAAGCCGCTGAATAATCTGCCGGTCCGGTTTCGTTCGCCGGCAGGCGAGCGCATCACGCGGGCCTGGGCGCTCGAGCCCGAGCCGCAGCCTCGCTCGCAGCGTTTGCAATTCGAGGCCGCTACGACGGCGCAACTGATCGTGCCACGACTGCATTACTGGACCGTATTGGTTGTCGAAACGCTGCCCCAGCATGCCGACCGATCACCTTAGAAACTTGCCACAGCTTATGAATCGACGCGCGATCTTTCGAGCCCCGCTAACTCTACTGATGCTCTTGCCCGTATTGGGTGCCGCACCGGCGGTCGAAGAGTTGCCGCATTGGACCGATGAGGTGGAGGCGATGTTCCGGTCGCTGCCGCTCGGCGCCGTCGATCTGAGCAACGTGGCCGATGCCGATGCTTCCGGCGGGCGGGCCGCGAAAGTCAGCCGCCAGACCGGCTATGTCAACTCCTGGCACAACTACCGCACGCTGTCGCCGGGCGATTATCGGGCGACCTTCCGCTTGAAGGTTTCGGACAACACATCGCCGCAACCGATTTTCTGGCTGATCGTGGAGAACGCCAACGTAGACCGCCGGCTGCGGGCCAACGAATTTGCCGCCGCCGGAAAATACCAGGATTTTGATTTGCCCTTCAGCATCACGCGGCCGACGCTGGTTAGCACACCGGTCCGCGGCCTGCCCGGCGATGTCGAAGGCTGGGCCGATCGGGTCACCATCACGATGCTGCGCCGCTACGGCGATCGCCAGCAATTGCGGTTGCTCGGATACCAGACTGCGAAGTTTACGCTGCCGGCCGATGCCTCGGGCGTGCTGCTGGTGCGCGGCGTGTATCACGAATTCTGGCATGCCGACGAAGCGTTCAAGGCCTTCGGCCCACAGACGAGCAGTGCCGTATTCGCAGTCCAGGTCGGACCAGCGCTGCGCGGCTTTCCCGAATCGCTCGAGGCCTTGGGACGCTCGCGCCTCGTCGTGCTGGCCGACGTGCCGGCTGCCGCACTCACCGTCCAGCAGCGAGCCATGCTCGAAGCCTACGTCGAGGGTGGCGGCGGATTGCTCGTGCTCGGCGGACCCTATGTCTTTGGCTTGGGCGACTGGCACACGAGCGAGATCCTCGCCGGACTGTTGCCGGTGGTGACCGAGCAACATTATGACGTGGTCGAGTGCGACCCGCCGCAGCGCCTGGAAATCGCGCCGGCATGGAAAACGGGCCAGGCGGCCGGGCCAGCCACGATGCCCGTCGTGATCTTTCGACATCGGCTACGGCTCAAGCCGGGCGCCGAAGTCATGGTCTCGGCCGGCGGCGAGCCGCTGATCGTAGCGGGAAAAGCCGGCCGCGGACGCGTCGTCGCCGTGCTGGCCACGCCGCTGGGCGAAGTGGCCGGCGACGAAACCGCCTGGTGGGATTGGCCCGGCTGGCCGGGGCTGCTCACACACATCGGTGAGTGGGCGAGTGGGAAGAAATGATGAAGTCGGAATGATGAATGATGAATAGGGGAGATACGCTGGACCGCGCTTTACTCTTGCTAGTCTCCGTTATTCATCATTCATCATTCCTACTTCATCATTCCAATAGCACTCGTTACCGCGGTCAGCCCGACTGCCGCGGCGATGGCGACGCTGAAGCCGCGGCGCACGCCCTGGCGACGCGCGGCGGTGCCGATCAGCATGGGAATGACGGCCCAGCCGATGCCGCCGATGGCGAACAACATGCCGACGGCCCGGCCGTGCAGCTCGGCGGCAAAATGGCCGAGGAAGATGGCCACGAGCGTGGGAAAGATCGGGCCGAACACGGCGCCGGCGGCCACGACCATGATCGCGCCGGCCGCTCGGCCCCGGCCAAACACCATGCCGCTGAGCACGGCGATACACGCGATCGAAAGCGCGACGATCAGCAGGTGCTCGCAGTCGGCCGGCAGCCAAAAGGCCGTGATCAGTCGCGCCGCCATGAACGTGAGCCAGAAGGCGGACAGCAGGCCTGCGGCGGCCGGTTCGCGATAGCCCTGCTCGCCGAGATACGTGGTGGCCCAGGCGCCGACCGACGCTTCGAGCGGACCATAGAAAAACAAGGCGAAACCGCACAGCCAGAGAAACGGATCGCGAAACAGCGCGGCGGGGTCGGCGCTGGCGATCTCGCCGGCGCCGGCGGACGCGGCGCTCGCCAGGCTGCTGGAATCGATGCTCAGTGCCAACAGGCCAGGCAACAGGCAAAAGGCGGCCAGCACATACAGCGCCGGCGGAAAGCCGAGCCGCCGAATCAAAACGGCTGCCGCCAGGGGAGTCAGAAACGCGCCTAGCCCGAAGAAGACGTTGGCCAGGTTCGTGGCATAAGCCAGGCTATTGCCGCCGAAGGCCAGCGGCGTGAGCACGTTGCCCACGTTGATCACCAGCGCCCAGCCGGCGGAGAGCACGATCACAGCCACGAGTGCCGCCACGTAGCTGCGCGCGACGGCCAGCAGCCCCAAACTGGCGGCCAGCAGCAGGCTGCCGCCGACGAGCACGACTTGCCGGCCGACCAGGTCGGTAAGAAAGCCGGCTGTGAAGATCACCGGCACCAGCGTAAAGCCGAACAGCGAAACCAAGCCGCCGATCCGGGCTTCGTCGATCCGCAACCGCGCCGCCAGATGCACCTTGACGCTGCCCAACAGCGCCGCCCCGAGGCCGGTGGCCAGCAGGGCCAGGATCATCGTCGCTTGCAGATAACTCATGGGGAAATGATGAAGTAGGAATGATGAATGATGAATGAAGGAGATACGCTGGACTGCGCTTTATTTCCTCCGGCATTCATCATTCATACTTCCTACTTCATCATTTCCTTGACGCGCGGGTGTACGACTTGGCCATCAATGGCCACGAGCGTTTCGGCGACGATTTCGTCCTTCTGGTCGAGCGTGAGTTTGCCGTCTTTGACGAGGTAGGCCAGCAGCGTGGCGATGTTTTTGGAGTACATCTGGCTGGCGTGATAGGGAACCGTGGCCGGCAAGTTGAGCGGAGCGAGGATTTGCACGCCGCCGTGTACGGTCGTCTGGCCCGGCTGCGACAGCTCGCAATTGCCGCCGCGTTCGGCAGCCAGATCGAAGATCACCGAGCCGGGGGCCATGGCGGCGACCATTTCGGCCGTGACCAGGATGGGCGCCTTCTTGCCCGGCACGGCGGCCGTGGTAATCACTACGTCGTTGGCGGCCACGGCCTTGAGCATCATTTCGCGCTGCCGCTGATAAAAGCTTTCGTCCTGCGCCTTGGCATAGCCGCCCTGGTCCTGGGCCGCCGCCGTGTCCAGCGGCAGGTCGAGAAATCGGGCGCCCAAACTCTGCACCTGCTCCTTGCAGGCCGGGCGCACGTCGTAGGCCTCGACCACCGCGCCCAGGCGCCGGGCCGACGCAATGGCCTGCAACCCGGCCACGCCCACCCCGACGATCAGCACCTTGGCCGGCGACAGCGTGCCGGCGGCCGTGATCAGCATGGGGAACATCTTGGGCAAGGCTTCGGCCGCCAGCAGCACCGCCTTGTAGCCGGCCACCGTGGCCATGCTCGACAGGGCATCCATGCTCTGCGCCCGGCTGATGCGCGGAATCAACTCCATCGCCAGCACCGCCGCCCCGCGGGCTGCCAATTGCTGCATGGCCGCGGTCGAAGTCAGCGGGTCGCTGAAGCCGATCACGGTCTGGCCGGCTCGGATCAGTCCCAAGTCGGCCATGCCGGCATCGAGATTCGAGCCCAAGGTGCGGACTTGCACGATCGCATCCGCCTGGCCGAAAACCTCGGCCCGGCTGGGCAGCACCTGCGCGCCTTTGGCCTGATATTGCTCGTCGCGGAAGCTGGCCGGCAGCCCCGCTCCGCCTTCGACGAGCACCTCGACGCCGATTTTTTTCAAGGCCGCGACCGAATCGGGAACCAGGGCCACCCGCAGTTCGCCGGGCAGCGACTCGCGCACGACACCGACTTTCATGGCTCGCTCACGTAAAGAATGGATCGTTCAAAACGCCCCAAGCGCGTACGCGGCAGGATAGCACACCCGCGGCCGGATGGTTAGTGCGGCGCGTTCGGGGAGGG
>DATATB010000052.1:0-18602 GCA_036268995.1 Pirellulales bacterium
TGCTGGCTTACGACGTACTGTTCCCCTGGCGCGCCCGGCGCACCTTGACCCCCAACAACGCGCAAGCGTTCATCGCCCGCCGGATCCAGGGCTTGCGGCCGCGCACGTATGGCCGTCTTAGCCGCGCTGCGGACGGGACACTGCAGTTCATCTACCGACCTTGGCTGATTCTGTCGACACGCACGGTGGCGTTGCCCGCGGGAACGCTGGCCCTGTCCAAGGGGTTGCTGTACCCCTCTCTGCTTTGTTGCCTGCAGCCCGGCACTGAGTTCAGAAGCGTCGTGATCTTCCTGCCTCGATATCATGGCTACGAGTGCGCAATCGCCGATTGTTGCGCCATCACCGACATCCGCGAGAATGTTGTCGCGCGAGGTTTCAATGCGGTTCGCGCGTGGCTGGCTGAGACGCTCCATTTGGGGAAGCCGAGCCAGCCGCAATTTGCCCCGGTCCGACGCATCTAATCCTGCGCTGTTGGGTTACGCCGCGCAACCTCTAGTCCAATGTACGCTTGGCGGGTGGGGTTGGGCGCCGAGTTGTGTTTTCGAGGCGCTGCGCGCTAGAATAGCGATATGGAAAACCACACCGTCAACGTGCGCGATCTGGATCCGGGCGACCGCGCAGTGTTCGAGCGCGTCATCGGTCGTCCTCTGCACGAAAACGAGCAAATGATGATCCAACTCGTCGGCGCCGATGCGTCGACATCCCCGGATGGCGCGACGGCGCACATGCCCGAGTGGTCCGACGTCTACAACGGCTTATCCGACGAGGAAGTCGCCGAGTTTCGGCAAGAGTCCGGACCCGAATCAAGCTGAGGTGTCCCCCCCGGAACGCGAGGGTGCATGTTCTTCTGCGCGGCCTTCGGTTCCCGTCTCTGCCGTTTGCGGCGGCAGTAACCTCGGCCATCGGGTCGTCACCTTTCGCGGCTACGCAAGGCGACCTCTACAGAAGTTTCTTACAAAACATCCGAGAAGCTACATAACCGCCAAAAGGGACTGAAGCATGAAGCCGTTATTGATTGGCTGCGTAATCATCGTGGCCGTGGCGCTGCTCGTCGGCGGCTGCGCCACGAGCTTTGGCATCGCTGGATACAACCGCGCGAAGGAACTGGACCAGAACGTGCAAAGCGAGTGGGCCCAGGTCGAAGTGCAGTTGCAGCGCCGTTTCGACCTGGTGCCGCAGCTCGAGGCCACGGTCAAAGGCGCCGCCGGCCAGGAGCAAAAGGTGTTTCTGGGCATCGCCAATGCCCGCAAAGCGTACTTTCAGGCTGACAAGAACGATGTGCCCGCCAAGGCCGCCGCGGCCAACGATTTCAACACGGCCTTGAGCCGTTTGTTGATGCTGCAAGAACAGTATCCGCAGCTCAAGAGCAACGAGGCCTTCTTGAAAATGCAGGACACGATCGAGGGGACCGAGAACCGGTTATCGGTCGAGCGCAACCGCTACAACGAAGCCGTGCGCCAGCTGGACTTATTCACGCAAACCTTTCCCAACTCGTTCTTCGCCCAACTGGCGGCCGTGCGTCCCGCCCCCTATCTCAAGCCGCCGGAGAACGTCTCCGAAGCTCCGAAAATCGATTTCTCGAAGCCGTAACGTCCTCACGCTAGCGCTTCGCCGGCGGAACGTCGGGCGGGAATTGCTGATGCAATAGTGCCACGGCCTGGCTGAGTGCCGACGGGTCGGGCGGCGAGTCGATCACGTTGTGCAGCTCGGCTGGGTCGCCGGGATGATCGTAACACTCGCGGCCCAAGAGTTTGCCGGTAGACCACGCGCGCCATTCGGTGTAGCGGACGCGCGCGGTGCGCACGCTGTAGCCCATCGCCTCCGGCACGCCGGCGGGCGTGCGGTCGTAATAAGCCGGCCGCGGATGCTCGGTAAAGGCGGCCGGTTGCACGCTGGCTCGCGGATCGGCCAGCACCGGCACGAGACTCTTGCCCTCCAGGCCCGCGGCCGGCGGCAATCCGCAGAGTTCGACGAGCGTCGGGTACAAGTCGAGCGATTCGACCAGCGCATCGGTCGACTCGCCCGCACGCTGGCCGCCCGGCGGTGCGATGATCAGCGGCACGTGCGCGTCGAACTCGAAATTCGAGGTCTTGCCCCACAGCGTGTGCTCGCCCAGGTGATAGCCGTGGTCAGAAAGAAACACGATCACGGTCGACTCAGTCAGCTTGTCGCGCTCCAATGCGGCCAGCACCTTGCCCACCTGCGCATCCATGTAGCTGATGTTGGCGAAATAGCCGTGGCGCATTTCGGCGGCTTGATCGCGAGTGAAGTCGCGCTGGTGCGGCGGCGCGCCGCGCAGCTCGCGACTGTCGTGAAAGGCGACGTCGGGCGCCCCGGTCGGCCGGCGGCCATCGAGCGGCGGCAGCCGGTCGCGATCGTACAGGTCCCAGTATTTTTGCGGCGCGTTGAACGGCGCATGCGGCTTCCAGAATCCCACGGCCAGAAAAAACGGCTGGCCCTTGATCTCCTCGAGCACGCGCACGGCTTCGTCGGCCACGCGGCCGTCGTAATAGGCCTCGTCCGGCACCTCGCAGCGGCGGCAGTTGGGCGCCGTGGCCAGGTCGGCCGGCGGAGGACCGCTCACCAGCGGCCGATCGTCGCCGTGATTCGCATAATACAAAAACTCCGCCGCGCTCCACGATTGCCGGTCCCCCTTTGCCCGCGTATGCCAGTTATGAAAAATCTTGCCCACGTCCCGGGTCACGTAGCCCTGCCGCTTGAAGTATTCGGGCAGCGTCGCCACGTCGGGCCGCAACTCGCGAAAATGCAGGCTATTGCACCACAAGTGCAGCGTGTCGGGCCGCAAGCCGCTGAGCAGCGACGAACGCGATGGATTGCACAGCGCCTGCTGGCAAAAGGCCGCGCGAAACTTCACCCCGTGGCTGGCCAAGCGGTCGATATTCGGCGTCCGGGCAGGCGAGCCGTAACAGCCCAGCTCGCAGCGCAGATCATCAGCCATGATGAGCACGACGTTGGGCCGGCCTGACCTTTCTGCGGAACACGCCTGATTGTCGAGCGAGCCTGCCAGGCCCGGCGCGCAGGTGATGATGAGAGTCGCTATAGGTAGCAAGCGGCGTGGTAGATTTCGGGACGTTGAGGCTTCTGGGCAGCGGCGATGCAGAAACATCGGGACCTCGAAAAGTCGAACGGGCTGGCTAACGACGCGTCAACGCAATATTGGCTCTGGCCGTGTCGCCGTCAACGCCGGACACAAACCAGTTCCGGGGGAACACCCGTCATGGCTTCGACCTGCCGCGCAGTATGGCCAGCGGCGGACATGCTGGAAACGCAAGTCCGGCGCCGGGGTTTGCCTGCACGCTTACTTTGCCCGCGCAAGCCGGCTCGAGCAGGCGTTCGCCTGTGGCACTTTGTGGCCGCATTGGCGCGCCGGCGGCCGAGATCCATCCACTAGCCTTCCAAATTAGTAAGGGCCTCGTCGACGAATCGCTTATCGGCATCGGTGGGAGATTGCCTGCCGTGGCGTTCCTTTGCATATCGAGCGGCGATCTCATCCTTGCTTGCGCCGTCGTTGTGAAGCCGAACTACGAAATCCTTCTCGGTTTCGCTGCTGGTAGCCGATGTGCCTTTTGCGTGGTTATTCATCGTTCCCTCTCCGTGTTTTGCCCGGGCGACACGACTGTCGATCGTTGGCGAAGTGCAATCGGCATGCCTCGGTTGCATACGCAGCCGTAGCTCTATAAGGTCTCAGTGATTCTGCCAATTCGGGGCTCTCAATGCTTGCACCAAATTCGTGGTCGGCAAGCGTTCGGCCCGGTCCGTGCCCTACCTTTGCCTTGCTACACCGCGATTCGCTTTTTCAGCAAAGAGCACGGCCGAACATTGGGGCAACCTGCACAGTGACCCCTGGTTTTTCAAGCATCCGCTGGCAATCAATCAGAAAGCTTCGCATTGGCCTCGGATCTGCTAGCAGCGGCACGAAGGGAGGCGCCAGGGCCGCCGGGCAGTTCCACGCAGTTGACGGCTCAAAGCCGTCCTCGTAGCGGCTGGCGATGCTCACGTATACGCCAAATACTACGACGAGGAGAGCGACAAAATGGCTATTAAAAGTCCCGCTGGCAACCGTTCGCGCGGCTCGAATGGCCGGCGCGAGTCCAAGTCCGACGAAAACTCGACGATGAGCACAGTCACGTCCGCACTTTCCAACGCAATGGGCCGGGTCGCATCGGCGCTAGGCATCGACGTCGGTTTCGACTCCTTGCGCGATCTGTTCGTGAAAGAATTGCAGGATCTCTACAGCGCCGAGCAGCAGTTGGTCGCGGCGTTGCCGAAGATGGCTAAAGCTGCCCGGTCAACAGGACTGCGCGATGCGTTTCAATCGCATCTCGCCGAGACGCGGGGGCATGTTCAGCGGCTCGAGCAAGTCTTCAAAGCGCTCAAGCTCCGCCCCGAATCGAAAACTTGCAAAGCGATGAAGGGGCTGATCTCCGAGGGAAGTGAGTGGATGAGTGAACACGCGACGCCTGGCGTCATGGATGCCGGGTTGATTGCGGCAGCACAGCGTGTCGAGCATTACGAGATTGCCGGCTATGGCTGCGTCCGTACCTATGCGAAGCTGCTGGGAGAATCAGCAGTCGCGAAGCTGCTGCAGCAGACTCTCGATGAGGAGGGCGCTGCCGATAAGAAGTTGACGCAACTCGCCAAACAGATCAACGTCCAGGCCGACCACGGCCGCGCCAATAAGACTTCGCGCTCGACTGGTCGCCGCAAATCTACGTCCGCTCGACGCAGGACCACGGCGAAGTGACATGTCGGCC
Source organism: Pirellulales bacterium (assembly GCA_036268995.1). GTDB lineage: Bacteria > Planctomycetota > Planctomycetia > Pirellulales > PNKZ01 > DATATB01. Next base: position 4,776 of record DATATB010000052.1, read on the forward strand.
TGCGGTGAATGCACACCGACGTTGATAGTTCGTCTGGCGCGCGGTTCGAAACGGGGTCTACACTCGGCGTCCTAATGTTGACAGCTCTGGATGCCTGGAGCGGAGCAGGCGCCAGAGTTCGGCAGAGCGCGCCTGGTCGGTGTCTGGCTTGAGAGACTTCGACGGACCGTGCTGCCGATAGAAGAAATGCTCGCCCGGCAGACGCGCGAAGCGCGCTGCCTGCGCGAGCATCCGCAACCAGAAGTCGTAATCCTGCCAGTTGCCCAGCGACTCGTCGAAGCCCTGCAACGAAACCCACCAACGCCGGGCGAAAGCAGAACAGTAGGCAATCCGGTTGCGAGTCAACATGGCCGTCGCGAGATCCCGTTCTGGAACTTGCCAGATGGCGGTTCGATCGCCGACGAGGTGCATGTCCGGGCAGACGCAATCGATTCCCGCCTCCAGCATGCTCTGTGCCGACCGAAGGTAATTCGGCCCCAAATAATCGTCTGCATCCAACAGGCAGACGTATTGCGACGCCCGCGCGCGAATGCCATTGTTGCGAGCGGCGCTGACGTCCAGTCGCTGGCGATGCGGCAGATAGCTGACGCGCCGATCATGCTGGACCAAATCGGCAGCAATCTGCGCCGTGTCATCAGTCGAGGCGTCGTCGACGATGCTGATCGCCAGGTCGACGTCATTAGCCAGCACCGACTGCACCGCTTGGGTGAGATAGCGGCCATAGTTATGGCACGGAATAACTACGTGCCATTGGAATGGTTTGCGCTCGCCGTTTGCGACGGACGCGGCAGTCCGAGAGTCCTTGCCCACAACCAAAGCCGGGCGCAGCGATGTCCCCTGGCCGGTAGCGTGGTAACGTTCTTTAAACTCCAGATCGTCCGGGTGCCATAAGTGAAATAGCCCGGGACATCGATCGCGGTAGATCTCAAGCGCACCTGCCGCCCGGGAAAAGATGTCGTTGTCCTCCTTTCCCCAGCGAGTAAAAGCCTCGCACCAGCGAAATCGCCGAAAGTCAGCGGCCGTAAATCCGCACATCCCGAAGCCGCTGGTTCGCCACCAGCCTGGTTGCGAGCCTTCGCACGCGCTCCCCTCGTGCAGTGAATAGCAAATGGGAAAATAGGCCCAACCCGGCAAGACGCGCTGCCGCAGCGTCTGGCAGAAGTTTTTCGGGATCACCATGTCGGCGTCAATGAAAAACAGGATCTCGCCGCTGGCGACGGCCGCCGCGGCATTCAGTCCGCGGGCCCGATTAAAAGGGCCGGTGAGCCCAACAATCGTGTAAGGCCTGGCCTGTTCGCGCAGCACGGTCGATAGATGGATGTCCGTCGTTCCAAAGTCGGCGACCACCAGCTCGCATTGGTCGTCGCCGGCCTCGGTCCAGGCCCGGAGCATTTTCTTGAAGTTGTCGCCGCGGTTCTTGAGTGCCATGCAAAACGAAATGCGCGGCCCAATGGTCTTTTGTCGGCCGGATGCCGGGGAATTGCTCTCGGCCGCCGTGTTGGGCTGCCGGCTATGATCGATCGCACTAGCGGCGGCCGGCACACGTCGAACTCGCAGCCTCGCCGGCCACGCCTTTGGCAACTCGGGACCAGCCCCCACAAGTCCGTCGTATCCAAGATCGAACTCTACGGCGCTGGGATCTACTTCCGCGGCCACCCAGGCAGGCCCGCGCTCGTCGCCCACCAGGTATGCTCGCACACTGCATGCCTTCGCGTTGGTAGCTTCGACCACCAGGCGCGTCTCGCGATATCCAGTGATCTTCCGACAGTCTGCTTGCCACGTGCGTTCGCCAGTTGCATTCGGCGACTCGGGCGACAGGACGAGGGGTAAAGCCTGCTCCAGATCCCCACGGCCTGGCATGGTGTCGGCCGACGACAATTCAAAACACGTCAAGCGGTCGTTCATGGTCGGTTTCACTTGGGTCTCAATCGAAGGAACTCACGTTGGGAACTTTTCGAGGAAGTCGTCGGCAGCGCGCCGGCCGACATTGCGGGCCGTGGGATAGAGCGTGGAAGTCGCGCCGATGTGTTGCGCCAGGCTTGGTCGATGCACGAGATAGTCAAGTCCGCGATCGTGGCACCAGCGCCCGACAACCGAGTCGATATTTCGCTCGCCCTGTGCCGGACCCGATATGCGGTGTTCCAGGACTTCAATACTTGTCAGGAACCGGCGGGCGGACCGTGGCGGAAAGACATAGCAATGGGCTCCGCAAGCTTGCCACCGGCGGTCGTCGCGATGAAAGCCGAACGCAGTGCCGACCGCCGCGTGCGCGGGACAATAGACCGAGACGACTCCGATATCGCCGGCCGGCCATAGAGATCGCTCGAGATAGGTCCTGAGCCCGGCCGTGAATACAACATCGTCCTGGCACATCATATAGGCAGCGGCGAGCGGTTGCCGCAGCACCAATTCCGCGAGCCCCAGATAAAAGTTCGCAAACGCCCCAAGCCGCTGATCGCGCGCACTGACTGTTAACTGCCCGAACTCATCGGTAAGCGCAAGCCCAGGTTCGGCAAACAGGCGGATGCTGCGCCAACCTGCCGATTCAAGGCTTTCCAAGGTTCGCGCCAGTGTCGGCTCACGGCGCGGGGCCGTCGTCACGCCAACTGCCCAATGCCATGCCGGTAGTCCCTGGGCGCTTTCCGTATCAGTCATGGCGGACGACGATTGAGAACAAAGGGTCATGCTTGCGGACGCGTAAATACCTGGAGCGTGCGGCGAAAGTACCTTGTGTGCTCGTCGACCTCCGTTCGCAGCCTATCCGTTAGTTCTGGCTGCATCTGAAATCCGCGCTGTGCGAAGCGATCGCGGACGTAATCGTTCGAGCGGCAGTTGTTGTGGCCATGACCGCGTTGACCCGGTACGGCCCATGACAAAACCAGCCACTGGCCGCAATACCGGTCGATCGTTTCCAGTAGCTGGGCCCCCTGCTCGGGCAGCAGGTGTTCGGCCACTTCCAAGCAGATAATCGACGAGCGAGACCAATCCAGCTCGAGCGGTTTGGAAAGGTCCGCGGTGACGATGCCGGGGAAAAACGCGATATCACGGATGCCGGGCGTTCCCTCGACGCCCAGGCAGCGGTAGCCACGCTCGGCCAGATGCTGGAGATAAAAACCTTGCCCACACCCCAGATCCAGCACCGGCTGGCTTGCCGGCAACAGGCTCGCAAGTGCGTCGGCCAGGCCTGCCGAATGGCGATGCTTTCTTTTCGCCTCGGCGAGAGTCCAAATTGTCTTAGTCATCGTGTACGTCGATCGACGCTGTCGCAGGTTGGTCGCAATCGTTAGTTCAGTCCGTAGCGCAGGGCCCCGCCTTCGTAATACATGGCGACCCGGCGAATCACCTCGGCCGCGCTGATCATTTCCATACAGCGCGGGATGCACAGGTTCTCGGAGACGACGACCGGCTGTTGACACAAGTCCTGGTCTTTGGGGTCGCCATCGCCCACTGGCTGACAGCGGGATTTCCAACATCCGCCGTGTTGGCAACAGGCAAGCGCTCCGACGTTGCCAATATATTGATGATGCGGATAGGCCTCCCAGTGAGGCGGTTCGCGGCCGCCGGCGATGACCACGCAAGGGCGATGCGGCGGCGCTGCTGGTTTCGTCTCCACGGCTGCCGCCAGGTGCATGGCAAACGTCACCGGGCAGATCACGCCGGTCGCGTGATACATCAGCCGGACAAACTGGCGGATATTCGTCTTTCCAACCAGATCGATGACGCCTTGCAGCCGCGGGTGCCAATGTTGCTGATCTCCACACTGCACAAACTGGATGCGGCCGCGAAAATGATCGACCACGGCTTGATAGTTCGCCGGGTTCCACCATTTGGCTGTAAAGTCGTACTTGCCACCGGCCATCAGAATCCAGAACCGCCCGCGGAAGCCCAGCTCCTCGACCTGCGACATCCACCGCTTCTCGTCGTTGCTCAAATGGATATCGCCCTTGAAGGCCGTGAGCGGCAGCCGCACGTCTAGGCAATTCTCCAAATGCTGCACGTATCCGTGTATGAAATGGTACGGCGCCTGGTTGCTCCGATCGATCAACGGGTAATGCAAGTCGATGACTTCCACGCCCGGCTCCGCGGAATCTAACGGCGTGACAAACGGGTTATGTTCCCACAGCTCCGGCGCCGTGGTCCGCACGTCAGTCACGAATTGACCCGGATACGCCGTATGCAATTCGCGCACTGCCGCCGTGAGCATCACAATATCGCCCGGGCTGAGATGGCTCTTGAGAATCAGCTTTCGAGCCGACGTCGCAACGCGGCGTCCAGCCAGGCTGCGCCGGCGACCGTACAAAGTGGATCGAGCCATGCGATGCTCCCTGCATTTGAGGTGGCACCCGGCCCGGCGCCGCCGTTGAATCAGATGCCGTTTAATTCAATCGCGCTTGAGACACAAACCACGCGGCAAAGCGCTCGATACCGTCAGCCAGCCCGACTCGCGGCCGGTAGCCGAGCAGGCTTTCGGCCTTGGTCAGGTCAGCGCACGTAATCGGCAGATCGCCCAAAGCGGGGGCTCGTCGCTCAATGATTGCCCGAGCGTGAACTGCGGACTCGAGCATGCCGATCATTTCGATCATGCTCACGGGATGGTTGCTGCCGAGATTGATCGCGTGGCCAATGGCCCGATCCGAATCGAGCGCCGCGAGCAGCCCGTCGCAAACATCGTCTACGTAGGTGAAATCACGCCGCACGATGCCGCCAGCCGACAACTTAATCGCCCGGCCGGTAGTCAACGCCTTCGCAAAGATCGTCATGGCCAGATCCGGCCGCAACCGCGGACCATAGACACTGAACAATCGCAGAATGACGACCGGCAGCCGGTGCACCTGGTGATACAGTAGCGACAGCAGTTCGGCCGAGCGCTTACTCGCTCCGTAGGGACTGGATGGGGTCCCCAACGGCTGGTCCTCTTCGAAAGGCACGGCGGCTCCCAGGCCGTATACAGTCGACGAAGAGGCCAATAGAAAGCGTCCGACTCCAGCACGCGTCGCCGCATCCAGCAACGCCAGGGTTCCGCCGGCATTGGTCTTTTCGTAGATCAATGGTGTGGCGAAGCTGGCCCGAACGCCAGCGTAAGCTCCCAGATGCACGACCACGTCGATGGCGTGACACTGAAACAGCGCTTTCAGTGTGCGCCGGCTGCACAACGAGCCTTCGACGATCCGCACACGCGGGTGTTGCTCGAACGATGACACGTTGGCGCGCTTCAGCCGTGGGTCGTAGTAATCGTTGAAATTGTCCAGGCAGACAATGTCGTCCGCCCGCGTTGCGAGCAGCCGCTCGATGAGATGGCTGCCGATAAACCCTGCGCCGCCGGTTACCAGAATCGCCATGAGTGGGTGTCAACTCCCGATAGGTGGCTTCCAACGTCAATGGGCGCGCCCGACGGCCTTGACCGTTTTCGGCGGCAACTTTTCCGGCGCGATGCCGCCGTGGAAGCGGCGCGTCAACAACTCGACCACGCGCGGCGCAAGCACCGTGCCCATGCCGTTGCGATCGTTGACATGTGTGTCCCAAGCGAGCCGATTGGTGGGATGAAAGTGGCATACCAGCACCGGCTTCGTGCTGCCGCCCAGCCGCTCGCGAAATCCCGAACAGCCCAGGTTGTAGGTCGGGTTCAAGACCGTCACACGGCTCTGGTATGCGGGATCGCGCAGCACGCAATTGATCGTTGGCTCTTCGCGTGGTTCTCGGCCGGTGACAATTCGCCGCACGATCGCGTCAACCATGTCGGCGGCTGCCGGTCGGGCAAATACGCTGCCGCCGTTGAATTTTGGACGGCTATACTCGGCCAGCCCCAGATCCGCGAAGGCCGGTGTTTCGAACCGATGGTTTTGCCACGCATCGAGGTCGTGCGCCCACACGACGTCGTCGCCGGCGATCGCCCCGGTTTCAAACAAGCGGGCCAGCGCAAACATTTTGCTTCCGCGCATGCAGTGAGTATTTAAATCGTCGGCAATACGCCTTACTCGGCCACGGCGATACGGAAAGTTGGTTACTACGAGCAGGTCATCCGGCGACCACCCCAACGCGAGGCTGTTTTCGAGTTGGGCGTCGAGCAACTGCTCGAGGTCGCCGCGTGTGACCCGTTCGCCCGGCTGCCAATTAGCTACGAGCAAGTTCTTCATGCCGGCCCCATGCCCACATGTAGGGTGTCGGTAAAGTTTCGCACCACGGTTCCCACCGCCCAGCGTGCGCCGCGATTGGCTTGCAGCTGGCCGTTTTTCAGATTGGCCTCGGAGAGCCCTCGATTCAGGTCCTGTGTCACACGCCAGTCCTTACGTGGGATGTTTGCCACTTTCGACCGCGGTGGCGTCGGCAGCCGTCGCGCAAACGCACCGCCAAACCGCGCAAGCGTGAACCCGCTGGCCAAGGCCCGCCGCACCAGGTCCATGTCGTCGTAGCCATAGCCGACCAGGCTTTCGTCATACCCGCCCAGCGCCGTCCATTCGTCCTTGTAGAGTGCAATCCGGCCGTTCATCCGTTGCCAGCTTTTGATGAACACGGCCTGTTGCGGCAATTCCATCGCCAGTCGGTTCAGGTGGCTGGCGAAGCCGGCATTGGTGAAGTTGTCGGCATCGACACTGGCAATCAACTCCGCCTCGGCCAGCGCAAAGGCCAGATTGCGAGAACGGGCCATTTCATAATGTGTCGGCTCCGTAGTGCGATAGTACACCACCCGCCCGGACTTCAACTCGTCGGCGAGCGAGTGTCGCACCCAGTCTTCGAGACCGTCGTGGCTGTTGTAATCCAGCAGCACGATTTGCAGGCTCGGATAGTCTGCGTTGTCCGCTAGATTGGCAGGCAGGGTGCGCCGCAAGTCGTGCACTCGATCCATGCAAGTGGTGCAAAACGCGATGCGGCGCAATCGCGTCACTGGTCGCGTGAATCGGCCGTCCCACAGTTTCGCCTTGGGCAGCGATACTCTCATTCGGCTACTATCTCACAAAGTCGAGAAAACGGTCGATTACTTCCGATGTCGCGAAACGCCGCGATCCGGCCAGCGCGTTACGTTGCAGGGCCCGATAGATTGCCGCATTGGCGACCATTTGGCCGCACGCTTCCGCAAACTCCTGGGTTGTGCGGCATAGAAAGCCGTTGTTGCCGTGGAGCACCTGGTCGCGGTTGCCGCCCTTGTCGGTGGTAATCACCGGGCAACCGCTGGTCAGGGCTTCGGCCACGGAGCGCGACCAGGGCTCCTCGCGCTTCCAGTGCGGGAAATATACAAATACGTCGATGCCGGACAGATACTCGCCCACCGGCACGTCGAACTCCGGCCGCGCGCGCACGTTGGGTAACCGCCCGATCGTCCTGGCCAGCGCCTCGGGCATGCCCATAAAGTCCCAGCTCACGCGGTCGCCATGCTCGCGGTTCACCGTTTCGATTAGCGTTGCCAACTCGCTGTTCCATTTGCCGCTCATCGCCCGCGAGTGCATACCGAAGCGCAGCCGCGGCGCAGGCGTTTTTGGCCACTGCACAAGCTGCGTGTTGATCGGGCTTTCGAGGCAGAGCCGTGGATAGTGCCGCACGTCCGCATAGCGCGACTGCTCGCTGATCTCGCGAAAAAATTTCTGGTTGGCCGTAATGATCCGCAAATCGTCGACCTGCGGCTTGATCGTCGCCAAATGCCTGGCCGGGCTGACGATGAAATTGAATAGAAACGTCAACGACCGCAATCGTTCCAGATGCACGGTACGGGCATGCCGCGGCGTGCGTCCCTGCCAATAGTCGGCGTGGGCAAACTCCTTCGAGTCGGTGTTGACCACCAGCAAATGATCCACGGCTTCGAGCGCAAGCAGCCGCGGCGTCGACATCACGCCTTCAACTAATTCCACGCCCGCGGTTACTGCCTCGCGCACTTGCGGGGCGATCTTCTTTTCGGCCAGCAACGTTACGCGGCAGCCGGCTACCCGCGTAATGCCGTTGGCCATTTCCGCGCAGCGGAACTCGGAGCCTCCCGCGTATTCGAGCTTGGAAAAGATTCCGATGTGCACGGTGGCCTGTCAGATCGCTCGGTGTGTATCGCGCGTGTCAAGACTCGTTTTGGACACTCATGCGGCCGGTTGTTGTGCGGCGCGACAAGAACCTTAGCAAACCGAGTGTCAAATACCTACAAGCGAATTGGCGAAAAAATAATTCCACAAAAAACGGCGCGTGGCCCGGCGCGCACGATAGATAGTGTGTGATCTGCACTCGCGGTGTGACAAAACACAAGTGGCCCATTCCAAACATTGCCAGCTTGCGCGAAACGTGTATGATCGCGACCCACATACACGCAGCTCACGACACTCATTTACGCGATGTGAGGCCGATTCCATGAGCAGTTCCATGTTTAGTTCAGCGTCGAGCGGTTCCAGCGGCAGTTCATCCGGCTCCAGCGCCAGCTCGCCTTCGTCGTCGGCGTCCAGCGCGGGAGCCGCTCCGTCGAGCCCCAGCTCGGCTTCGTCGGCGGGCAACCCGTGGTTCCCGCCGTCCAGCCCCAGCTCGGAGTCCAGTTCCAGCGCCAGCTCGCCTTCGTCGTCGGGCTCCAGCCTGAGCTCGAATTCGAGCCCCAGCTCCGCTTCGTCGGCCGGTAGCCCGTCGTCGGCCTCCAGCGCCAGTTCGTCGTCGGTTTCCAGCGGCAGCTCGCCGTCGTCGTCGGGCAGTTCAGCCTCGTCGTCGTCCAGCAGCAACTCGTCCCCGTCTAGTTCCGACTCGTCCGCGACTCCCCCGAGCTCGCCTTCGTCGCCCAGTTCCAGTGGCAGCTCCGGTTCCAGCGTCAGTTCCGCGTCGTCGTCCAGCGACAGCTCACCTTCGAGTTCGAACTCATCGAGCGGCAGCTCGTCGGGTTCCAGCCCCAGCTCTTCGAATTCCAGCGCCAGTTCTCCCAGTTCCAGCAATAGCTCGGCCTCGTCGGTCGGCATCTCGAGCGGCTCCAGCGCCAGTTCGCCGACCGGTGCCGACTCCGGCGGCAGTTCCGCATCGTCTGCGACCAACCTCCTCTCGTCCGCGTCCTCCGCCTCCAGCGCCGACGGCCCCTCGAGCGCCAGTTCCGCCTCCTCCCCCACCTTCTCCTCCGCCTCGTCCGCCTCTTCCAGCAACTCGTCCAGTTCCAGCTCGTCAGCCACGATCCCCTCGTCGGGCAGTTCCGCCTCGTCTGCTTCCAGCAGCAGCTCGAGTTCGTCCGACTCGAGCGCGTCGTCGAGTTCCGACTCGTCGCGCTCGTCGCCTTCCAGCTCGTCGTCGTCTTCCGATTCTTCTTCGTCGTCGTCCGATAGCTCGGGATCAAGCCCGTCCGCATCCAGCTATAGCTCTCCGTCGTCGAGCGTTAGCTCGGTGTCGAGCTATAGCTCGTGGTCCAGTCCCAGTTCCAGCTTTAGCTCGATGTCCAGCCCCGGCTGGTCCAGCTCCTCGAGTTCTTCCGATTCATCGGGCAGCTTGCTGCCCAATGGAAATACGCCGGCGCCGTGCTCATGCCCGACGTGCTGCGGAGGCAGTTTGCCGAGGGCGCCGGAGGTCCAATCCACGGCCGACAATCCGATCCGCTATGTCAATGGCGAGATTCGGCTGATGGCCAACGACGTGGGCGCCGACGGCTTCGGCTTTAGTTGGGGCCATACGCGCAGCTACAACAACCAGATGGCCAGCGACGCCGATTTCGGCAATGGCTACAACTGGCTGATCAAGCAGTGGCCGTACCTGGCCTGGAGCGATGGGCAGCTCGTGCTGGTCAGCACGGGCAATGCGTCGCTGTGGTTCAATTACGATCCCTCGGCCGACCCGGACGACCAGTTCAGCGTGTGCTATGGCGCCCTTGACACGCTCGTCTACACCGCCGGCACGTATGTGCTCACCAAGCCCGACGGAACGCAGGACACCTACGCAGGTTTTGGCGGCGGCACGCACGCGCCGCTGCTCAAACGCACCGCGCCCGGCGGGCTGGAACTTGTGGTCACCTATTCCGGCAGCCGGCCGACGCTCGCCAAGCGCACCGCCATCTCCGGCGACGCCGAATCGTTCGTCTACGACTACTTCACCTCGGGCGACAATGCCGGCCGGCTGTCGTCGGTCACGCTCGTGCGTCAGCCGATCGGGGGAACCGCGTTCAATGTCCGCCGGGCGACGTACACGTATTACGATTCGGGCGACGCCAACGGCTCGATCGGCGATCTGAAAACGGCCGTGCAGCAGGTTTACAACGCCAGTACCTGGCAAACGCTCGGCACGTCTTACTATCGCTATTGGACCAGTGGCGGCGGGCCGGGCTTTGCACATGGCTTGAAGTCCGTATTCCAACCGGCCAGCTACGCGGCCTTGTACGCGGCGCATGGCAGCCCGGACAGCTTGAGCGATGCGACCGTCGCCCCCTACGCCGACAATTATTTCGAGTACGACTCCCTCGACCGCGTGACGCGCGAGGATGTCAACGGCGGGCAATCCACGCACCTGCTCAGCTACGCGATCAATCCAAGCGGCGACGACAGCCTGCCCAACGATTGGACCGCCATGACGACCGAGCAACTGCTCGACGGCAGCACGCTGCTCGTGCAGAACATCGTCTATACCAACTCGATCGGCCAGGTGCTGCTCAAGGACACTTCGAACACCGCGTCACGCACCGAAGGGCTGCACTGGCTCGACTACCAGGAGTTCGACGAGAACAATAACCTGGTGCGGCACGCCCTGCCTTCGGCCGTGGCCGCGTATGACCCCGACACGCTGGAGGTCACGCTGCGAGCGGATGCCGGCCTGATCCAGTCGTACGAATACGACGACGACGGCAATCTGGAGTTCGAGTTGGCGCAGAACGGCGAGTACGGCGATCTCGTGCTGGTGGCCAGTTACACCTACGACACGAGCGGACCGGTCATCCAAGTGTCCACCCAGACCGACGCGCTGGGCAATACCACCAGCTATAGCTATGCCTATCACGCCGGAACCAGCCAGGTGGCCGAGAAGGTCACGACGCTGCCGGTGGTCGATCCGACGCACAACGGTAGCGGCGCGACGATCACCCAGCGCGAGATCTACGACACCTACGGCAACATGAACTGGGAACGCGGCCCGCGCGGGTTTATCGACTACTTTAATTACGACGTGACGACCGGCGCTCGCGTCCTGCAGATCGAGGACGTGAACGACACGCTCATCTCGATGCCGACGGATCTGGTCGATGACTTGGGCCTGTGGAGCACACCGGCGGGTGGCGGAGCCCATTTGGAGACGGACTATACCGTCGACAACCAAGGCCGGACGGTCCAGGTACTCGGGCCGACGCACGATATTATCCTGTCGAGCACCGATGAGGACGGCGATACGACGTACTCCAGCAACGCCCGCCGCACGGCCACTTGGACCATTTACCAGGACGATATCAACGAGATCTGGACTTCCGGCGGCTATGCCGCGCCCAGCGGCGGCGGCTATGCGTATACGCTCGTCAATCCGGTCACCATTCAGCAGTTCGACGACGATGGCAAGCTGCTGGCCACGATTGCGGCGACCAAGTCCGACATCAGCGGGCCGCTGTCTGCCAGCGATTCGTTCCCGCAATCGAGCTACGTGGCCTGGACCGTGCAAGCCTACAACGACTCGGGCGATCTGACCGCTACGCGCGTGTATAAACTGATTCCCACCAGCGGCTCGGGCAGTTCCGGCACCCACTACGACGAGACCGACTACGGCTACACGGCCTTGGACTTGCAAAACAAGGTCCGCTCACCCGGCGGCACCATTACCCGGACCGTGTACGATGCCCTGAATCGCGTGGCCAGCGTCTACGTCGGCACCAACGACAACGGCGCCACCGACGAAGATCCCACCGGCGGCGGAGCCGGCGGCAACAACATGGTCTGCACGCAAGCCAACGTCTACGACGGCGGCGGCGTGGGCGACAGCAACGTCACGCAGTCCACCGTTTACGTCGACTCCACGAGCACCAACGATCGCGTCACCAACTACGGCTACGACTGGCGCAACCGGCGAACGAGCGTCACCGGCCCGCTGGGTTTTTATCAGGAAAACACCTACGACGACGCCAACCGCGTGATTCAAACCGACCAGCGCAATACCAGCGCCGGCGGCACGCTGCTGGCGCGCAGCCAGACTTTGTACGACGAGCAGGGCCGCGTCTATCAACAGCTGCGGTGGGAAGTCGATCCGGCGACCGGCGCCCTGGGCAATTCCTTGGTCGACAACACTTGGTACGACGAGGCCGGCAACGTCATCAAGAGCCAGCCGTCGGGCAGCCAGGCCTTTACCAAGGCCAGCTACGACGGCCTCGGCCGGCAGATCGGTCAGTACACCGGCTACTTCGCCACCAGCGGCGTGGACGACTACACCACGGTCGACGAAACCAACAAGATCTTCGAGCAGACGCTGACGACTTACGACGACGCCGGCAACGTTTTGCAAATCGCTAGTTTCCAGCGCCTGCACAATGCCTACTCCGCCTACGGTCCGCTGACGACCAGCACTGCTCGAGTCACCTACACGGCCTTCTGGTACAACTCGGCGAACCGGCAGATGTTTTCGGCCAACTATGGCACCAACGGCGGCACCGCGCTCACGCGCCCGGACGTTGCTCCCGCCTCGAGTGCCAGCGTGCTGGTCACCTTCAGTAACTACGGCCAAGACGGCGACCCGTTCCAGACGATCGATCCGGCCGGCAGCGACAACCGCCGCATCTTCGACCGGCGGCATCGCATCATCCAGACGATCACCAATGCCGTCTCGGGCTCCAGTGCCCCGGACGCGAACAACTCGGTCCTGACCAGCTACTCGCCCGACGGCCAGGTCGCCACGTTGACCGCCGTGAATCCGACAACGGGCGACCAAACGACCACGTACACCTACGGCACCACGCTCAGCAATTCGGCCGTGGCTCGCACGGACTTGCTCCGCTCCGTGACGTATCCCGACGGCGGCGTGGTCAGTTACGAGTACAACCGCCAAGGCCAGGTCACGCAGATGACCGACCAGAACGGCACGGTGCATCAATATGCGTACGATCCGCTCGGCCGGCCGACGGCCGATAGCGTGATTACCCTAGGCACGGGCATCGACGGCGCCGTCCGCCGCATTGCCCGCACTTATAATACTGCCGGCCTGCCGCAAAACGTCACCAGCTACAGCGCCGCCACGGGTGGCACCGTGGTCAACGACATTCAGTACCAGTACAATGGCTTCCGGCAGCTTACGGCCGAATACCAGAGCCACTCAGGCGCCGTGAACACGTCCAGCACACCCGCCGTGCAGTATTCTTATGCCGACGGCAGCCAGAACACCGTCCGCCTGACGGAGATCACCTACCCATCTGGCAATGGCCCCAGCTACGAGTATGCCGGCCCGTCTAGCGACGGCGACATGCTGAGTCGCGTCACGCAGATCATGGACAGTTCCGGTCCGGTGGTCGATTACGTCTATCTCGGCCTAAAAACCTTCGTCCAGGTCGAATACCCGGATCCCGGCATCCGCTACGACCTGGCCTTCGGCTCCGGCTCGAATCTTTATGCCGGGCTCGACAACTTCGGACGCGTGATCGACTGCCGCTGGCGCAAAGTCTCCACCGGCGCCGACGTCGAGCGCATTCAGTACGGCTACGACCTGGCCAGCAACCGCACCTGGCGCCACAACACCGTCGCCCCGGGCGGCAACGACGAACTCTACACTTACGACGGCCTGCACCGCCTCGAAAACTTCCAGCGCGGCACCTTCTCCGGCAGCGACCGGACGACCATCACCTCTCAAACCCTCGGCCAATCCTGGACGCTCGACGCCACCGGCAACTGGTCGGCGTTCGTCGACACCGACGCCTTGGTCCCGGCCAACAGCGTCAGCCAA
>DATATB010000053.1:0-3226 GCA_036268995.1 Pirellulales bacterium
TTTTTTGCTTTGAGCCAAGCCCCGCGTCCGAGCAACGGCTCCGCCCATCTCGCTGCCTTTCATCCTCATTTTCCGAGGCCGCAGATGACCGACAAAAATCCCGATTTGGAAAAACTCATCCCCGTCGACCTGCTCCCACACTCCGACGCGAACTCGCCCCGGCCGCCCGGCCACGACGCAATTCTCGATCTGCTCGCAGCGGAGCCGGCCGTGTTTGGCGCGCCGCAATCCGACGCAGGTGACGCGTTGAACTATCCCGCCGATGTGCTCACGTCGGCCGAACCGCCGGCCATTTTCGGCCCGGGCAATACCGGCATCATGTCGCCCAATCCCACGTTCCCCGGCATCGCGCCGCCAAACGTTCCCATCGTGTCGCCGTTTGTGTCGCCATCGATTCCCGGGACAGACGAAACTCCGGCAGCCCCGCTATCGAGCCTGCCGACGCTCGATCCAGCGCTCTTTTCCACGCAGCCTTTTCTGCTGCCGCCAAACGAAACTGTTCCTCCAACCGCGGCAGAGTCCACTGCTCCGCACCCGTCACCGCCCAGTCAATCCATTCCGAATTCCGTCCGCGACATTCTGCCATTGCTGCCCGACGCGAGTCCCGACTCGACAACCGATGAAGCGGCACCCTGGCGCCAGCCATCCTGCGCCGTGGCTGATCTCCCGCACGTAACGGCGGTCTCGGGCACGACAGGGAATGCGAAGTTTGCGGACGTTGCTGCGCGTCGGCTGCCTGAGATCACGGTCAACCTGGGCGAAGGCCACCGCATGGCCAACAGGGTACTCGCGGCGATTGGCCAAAAGCTCGAAGAGGCCGCTCGCGAGCAATGCAGAAACGAAATCCATCGCCGCTTCAGTCTCTTCCGTGCCGACATGCGGGCCAACTTCCGTTAGCCAATCAGCACCAGGCGGTACGCCACCTTCTTCTCACCGCACGAGGAACGCCACGATGAGTATTGCCGGCAGCATCGAGGCGTTGTTGGAGGAAGCCCTGATCATGCTCGATCGGGAGGCGGAGTTCGAGCTGCGGGCGATTGGCCGCGAGTTCTTGCAGTGGCTGGAGAAGATGGTGCCGCTCATGCCCTGCGACAATTGGCGGTACGAGTTCGACCGCTTCATCGCGAAGCTGGCACGCGAACATGTGATCGTCGCGAAAGAATCGTGCCGGGAATGGATCCAGTGGCTGCAAGACGCCAACGACGCGGCCCGGCTTGATGGTCGCCAGCCGGGCAGCCCTTGTCCGGTGCAATTTTGCACGTGGGAAGGCAAATACGACCCGCCGAAAGTCACCAGCAACAAACCGGCGCCCTTCGATCCCGACTACCCGCAGCTCCGCGGCACCGGCAACGCGATCATGGAGCACAATCCGCCGGATGATTGGGTCGAGCTGGCCCAATCCACGCTCGAAAGCTACCGCGTCCCGCAGGAAATCAAGGACGCGTTTGTCGGTTGGCTTGAAGACGAGCACCGGAAGGCGCTTGGATTCGAGCTGCCACCTGGCACACTCGTCTCGGCCGACGGCGAACCGTATGCGGTCTGCTTTGCGGCGGGAACGCTCGTCCTCACGCAACGGGGCATGACGCGAATCGAGGCTGTGAATTGCGGCGACAAGGTGCTTGCGGTGGCCGACGGGGCGCCGCACGGCAAGCCGGAGTGGTGCGAGGTTCTCCAAACTTATCACAATCATCCCGCCCGTCTTATTGAGATTCAGATCGACCACCAAGCCGTGACCCGCGTCAGTCATGGGCATCCGTGGTACGTCGTCGGTCGCGGATGGATCTCCACGTCCGGCCTTCAGATCGGGGACGAGCTAATCACCGCCATCGGCGGCCGGGCAACCGTCACGGGCACGCGGTTGCTGCCGGCCGCCGAGCCGGTTTACAACCTTCGCGTTGATCGTTGCCACACTTACTTCGTAGCGGGCGACGATGGCGGCCCGTGTGTTCTCGTACACAACGAAAGCCCGGCGGACGGTGATGCCACTCCGCCGAATCGCCTTCCGAGGAGCAAGGGGCATTGGAAGAATCCTGCCGCCGCCGGCAATTCCGACTGGATTCTGGACGAACCAGTTAAATTGGAAGACGGTCGCGTCGTGACGAGCGTCCGGTACGATAACAAGTTGCCCGTGCTTGACGACTTCAGCCACGGGAAGGACGTTTACATCGCGATTTCGGGGGACGACAAATTCGACCGGGCCGAAGCCCTTGTCAAGTGGAAGAGGGACAATCCCGGTATGAGAGTGCCCGAAGGCTATACATTCCACCACGACCTCCGCGATGTCGAGCGCATTACCCTCGCTGACGGCAGCACGGTTCTCTACGGGCGCATGCAACTTGTGCCGAGCGATCTAAACGCGGTCCCCCATGTCGGCAGCGCCAGCTTCGCGCGGCGCTTCGGGAAAGTGGAAGGGGTGTCCGACGCCGACCGGGTTGCCACCGCGCGAAAAATCAACAGCGAGTTGCTCAGTGGGACTGGCGGCGTTGCCGAAGCGCGCAAAGCGGCCGCAAAGATCGCGAAAGGCGGAAAGGCGGTCCGTACTGTCATGAGAGCCGGGCGCCGGATGATTCCGATCGTCGGAGGTATGATAACGTTGATCACCTTCAAGCAGGACGCGGAGGCGCATGGAATCGCCGGGGCGACGCTGCGCGCTACGCCCTTGCTGGGCGATTTTCTTGCGGCCTATGATGTCGGGAATCAGATGGCGCAGAATATCATTGCGAACACCGATAAGAGCCAGGGCAGGACGGCGCTTGCATACAAGGTTGCCAACCAGCACGCCGAAAGCGGCGCGGCGATGGCACAGCGCCAGACTGCCGACGCGTTCAATCGCATCGCACAAAAAGTGAAAGTCACCGTGCCATACATCGACGAAGACACTGTCAACCGGCTGGAAAGCGCGATGCGGGCATACAACGGCCGCGTCTACCAGATCAATTCGCAGTTGCTATTGCACAAGCTGCCGCCCGGCCAATACGAGGGGTTGCTGCAGCAAGCCGAGGATGATCTACGAAATGAGGTCGAGCGCGCGGTACAGGTACCCGGCAGCCAGAAGGATCCCACATAAGACGGCGACCATAGCAAAGGATACGCTCGTGAACCCATTATTCGACCAAGACGCCAATCCAATTATGCGGCGGTTACAGGACTCGTACGAGCCGGCGCTGACGGCCGCCGACTTGGGGCGGATTGCCAGCGAGCTCGGAATTCAATGGCCGGCCGATTT
>DATATB010000054.1:0-90061 GCA_036268995.1 Pirellulales bacterium
TAGCTCGGCGGCCAGCGTTTGCTTGACCGGCCCCGCTGCCGTCAGCCGCTGCAACTTTTCGAGCGTCGCCGGCCCGAACGTTTGCTCGAGCGCCCACTGGATGTAGAAGTATGACCAGGCCCGGCGGTAGTAGAACGTGGCCAGCGGTTCGGCGCTCAGCTCGGGATAGATGGAGATCACGACTTCCGGGCGCGGGGCGGCCGAGCCGGCCATCGGCACTTCGAGCTGCTTGATGTGCGTTTCGCGCGTGAGGGCCAGCAGTCCTTTGAACAACTCCAAAAGCTGCTGACGGTAGCTGTCGTCGAGTTGCAAGCTCTTGGCCTCGCTCATCCGCTCGGGCACCACCAGCGGCTCGAGCGCCCAGGTCTGATAGTCGTACCAGCCCGACGTCGCGCTCGGCTTGAGCGACAATTGGCCCGAGCGGATCCGCCGGATCATCTCGTCCGCCAGGTTAAAGCCGTCGGGAATCGGCCGATTGCCGTACAACTGCTTGACCAGCTCGGTCTCGTACGCGCGCGACGCGGGAAAGAAATAGATCCCTTCGCTAGGTGCCGAAACCGTGCCCCGGTCCAAGTCGGCCAAGAGCTTGCGAAGATCCGGATAGGCCAGCGGATTGGTCAGCCGCGCGACCAGCGATAGATAAGCCTCGTACGTCGCCCGGGCTTGCTTGTCGGCGTGCAGCGCTCGGACCACCGCCTCGGTGCCGGGGGCATCTTTGAGTTCGGCCTGCAACATGCGGTCCTGCTGAAAGATGGCCGACAGCGCTTTGCTCCAGGTGTAAAACGCCAGCGGCTTCGAGCGGACCTCGTCTTGCAAAAAACTGTCGACCTGCTGCTGCACCGCCGCCTGGGCGTTGGGCGGTAGCTTGACGTCCAGTCCGCCGAGTTTGGCGGCGGCCAATACGGTCGCCGGCGCTTGGCTCGGCGGCTGGCCCGCCTGAGCGGCGAGCGCCCGGCACAGGCTATCGAGCATGGCGGTCTTGCCCGCAAAGGGACCGGCACCGCGCTCCGCCGCCAGTTCAATGGCCGCATACAAGCCGTCGTCAAATTGCTTGGCCTTTTGCGCGAGTGCCGAGGCAGAAACGAAGCCGTCGAGCTTCGCAGCGGCCAGCGTCGGCGAAGGAGTCGATTGTCCGGTGCCGGCCGCTCGGTAATCAACGTCGGGCGGAACGCGCACGCTGAGCACCTGCGTGCTCAGATCGAGCACGACACGATACCCCTGGTCATCGATTTGCCGCACCGGTTTGGCCGGCTGGCGTTGCGGTGGCGCGGCATCAGCGGCGGGCAGTGGCAGTTGCATCATGAGATTGAATGCTCCCAAGGCCATCACCAGCCGGCCCGTGGTCCAAACTTTCCGACGTCGCACTGAGGTCATAAAAAACTTCCTTCAGCTTACGCAATCCCGGACGTCTCAGCCGCGGCCGGCTGGGCAGCAGCCGACGATTCTAGCGTGTTTTTGAAGCAGGCGTTAATCCATGTTCCAATGGTGTCGGTTCACTCTGGCGACGCGGACAGGGACGATCCCTCAGGGCACGCCGCTCTAAACAGAAAAGCAATCCATGGCCATTACGTTTCATCCGCAGCGCGGCACCCTGCTGATGTGCGACTTCAACACCGGCTTCCTGCCGCCGGAAATGGTGAAGAAGCGGCCAGTGGTGGTGCTGTCATCGAAGCACCGTTGCCTCGCGGTGGTGATCCCGCTTTCCGCAACCGAGCCGAACCCACTGGAGCCGTGTCACCATGAAATGTCCCCAGACTCCTTCCCTACGAGCATGCGGGGTGTTCGCCGATGGGCTAAGTGCGACATGATCGCCCACGTCGCGTTCCGCAGGCTGGACCGCGTGATGGACGGAAAAGATCCAAAAACCGGAAAGAGAATCTACGTCGCGCCGACGATTTCCGACGTTGACCTAAGTGCTATCGAGCAGGCAGTTAGGCACGTCCTTGGGCTGTAATCCAATTGACTTTGGCCGAAAAATCGCCGATACTTACGATGTTCCCCGCAAGGGGCTTGTGAGACTGACTTGGACTTGAGCCAAGCAGCAGGTGCCCCCTAAAGGCGATAACAAGCCCGGGGGCACCTCGATCGTACAGTGAAGAACGGCCGCCTAACGGGCGGCCGTTCTTTTTTTGCGCACACGCGCCAGGGCATCCCCCCGCTTCCCATCCCGCCTAAGCGGCCTCTAGGTCGGCTGCCGGGCCTGCGCGGTCAGCCGTGGCGTCGGCAACGCTCCGGCGGCGTTCTGGTTCGGGTCGGGGTCATCCTGGTGGTCGCGTGGCATGTTGCTATTTTTGCCCCCCGTGCTGAGACCTGCGAGCTTCGGCGAGTTGGTCTAGCAGTTCCCATTTACGGATGCCGCAGCGCTCGCAAAACGGGCTATCGTGGTGCCAGAGAGTAGATGGCGTGCCAATCGCTGCCCGGAAGAACGCCACACAATTCCTGCACACTGCCGGCGGGAGAAGCTGCCGCACTTGGCTTCGGCTAAGTTGGTGTCGTCGGCTCATGCACTCATGTTAGCATCGCGACCGCCGGCCTGCCGCACGTCATCGTGAACTAATACCGCTTCAATCGCCGTAACGATTGCACGCCGCCGAAGGTGCGCCTAAGCTGCGGGAGTTAGTGTTTAAACCGTGTCTCGAACTACCGGGGTGATCACCGATGTTTCTCGCTCGCCGGCTGCGATTGGTTATCGGGACGTCGGCCGTGCGCTGGGCGCTGTTGGCTGTCGCCCTGCTGGCCGAGCATGCAGCGGCCGATGACAAGGTGCCTGCGCCGCGGGTCGTCGTGGACTTTGGCGCTCCGCAGGCTTTTACCTTGCACGCGGAGCAAGCCGAGACCGCGATGGTTCCGAGCAAGTCGGGCCCCCGGCTGCAAATCACGACCGATGCCAAGGCTTCCTGGCCCGGCGTGAACATTTTTCCACGCGCGGGGAATTGGGATCTCTCCGGGTTCGACCGCGTCGAAATGGGCGTCGTCAATCCGCAGGACGTGCCGGTTCGGGTGCTGCTGAATATCGACAATCCGGGCAGCGACGGCCGCCAGCACTGCAACGCCGCCTCGGTCACCGTGGCGCCCCAGCAGCATGCGATGCTGGTCGTGCCCTTTGGCACCTGGCACGGCGATTCGACGCATCCGCTCGATCAGAAGAATATTGTCTCGTTGAAAGTGCTGCTCGACCAGCCGGGCCGGGGACACCGGTTCCTGGTCGAGAACATCCGAGCCCTGCCTTTCGATCGCAGCGCCATGCGGCAAGTGTTCGCCGATCCGTTCTACGAGCAGTTGCGGCCGCCGTTTGGCCGCGGCATTGACCTGGGCAACATGCTCGATGCGCCGCGCGAAGGCGCTTGGGGCGTGATTCTCAAGCCCGAGTATTTCGGGATCATCAAGAAGGCCGGCTTCGACTCGGTGCGGCTGCCGGTCCGCTGGCCGGCGCATGCCGACGACGCCGCGCCGTACACAATCGACGCGGCGTTCTTCAGCCGTGTCGACGCGGCCGTGCGGCAGGCGCTCGATCAGCAGTTGCAGGTCGTGCTGGACATGCATTATTACGACGAGCTGATGGAGCAGCCCGCGGACCATCGTGCGCGGTTCCTGGGCCTTTGGCGGCAACTGGCCGAGCATTATCGCGACTACCCGGGCGAGGTCGCCTTCGAGCTGCTGAACGAGCCGATGAAAAAGATCACGGCCGAATTCTGGAACGCGCTGGTGGCCGACACGCTGGCCGAAATCCGGCCTTCGAACCCCGATCGCCAGATCGTGGTGGGGCCGATCGGCTGGAACAGCATTCACGAGCTGCCCGGGTTGGAATTGCCCGAACAGGACCGCCATCTGATCGTCACGATCCACTATTACGAGCCGTTTCACTTCACGCATCAGGGCGCCGATTGGATCGGCCGCGAGTCGCGCGAGTGGCTCGGCACCAAATGGCTCGGCACGCCCGCCGAGCAGCGCGCCGTGCAGCGCGATTTCGACACGGCCATCACCTGGGCGGTCGAGCATCGCCGTCCGCTGTATTTAGGCGAGTTCGGCGCCTTCGAGCGAGCCGATCTGGAATCGCGCGTCCGCTGGACCCGCTACGTGGCCGAGCAGGCCGTCGCACGTAAGATCGGCTTTGGCTACTGGGAGTTCTGCGCCGGCTTCGGCGCTTACGACCCGCGGCAACAAGCCTGGATCGAGCCGCTGAAAGCCGCGCTGCTGCCGCACTGACAAGATTCTCCAGCAGCCACTTAGCAAAGAACGTAGCCGGCCAGCGACGCCACGGCCAACTTCTTCGGCAAGAACTGCATGCTATCGCCGACGAACGCTATAATGGCTGGGATCGCAGGCGAGGTCTGATCGCTCGATGAGTT
The DNA here is from genome assembly GCA_036268995.1 of Pirellulales bacterium. Lineage (GTDB taxonomy): Bacteria > Planctomycetota > Planctomycetia > Pirellulales > PNKZ01 > DATATB01. The sequence goes on from DATATB010000054.1 coordinate 4,350, forward strand.
GTTCGAGGCAGTTCTGAGGCACCATTGAAATGACAACGATTTCAATCCGTTGCCTTAACCGGAACGACCATCCGATTTTCATTCAAGTAGAACCCTGGGCGGGAATCTACAGGCTGGCGCCTGGTGAAGCGATCGACTTCAGCACCGAATCCGAGGCAGGTCCCACTCGGGTCGAAATCGACGAGTCAGGCGACACTCGGTACTTGGCATTCCCCGACAGCAGAGACTATTTCGTGGTTCGAGACGGAAGGCGAGTGCATTGGTCCGAGTACCCCAACAACGGACCTTGGCCAGGCGATTTCGCGCCTGGACCAGCAACACAGTGATTCAGTTACCACCAGCAGCGGCAGTTGATTGACCTGCGGCGCAACCGCACCGATACTAAATACTCGGTTGCGGACTCGTGCGCCGCCGACTGCCAAGCCTGTTGTTTTCGCCTGCCTCGTTATCCCGCCAAATTCGTAGGATTGCCGCTGATGCGCCTCGCTGCCCTGGTGTTGAGTTGCTGTGCCTTGCTTTGCGGTCAGGCTTATGCCGCGAAGCAACCGAATGTCGTGGTGATTCTGGCCGACGACTCGGGATTTTCGGACCTGGGCTGTTACGGCAGCGAAATCGAGACGCCGAACCTCGACGGCCTGGCCGAGGGCGGTTTGCAGTTTACGCAGTTCTATAACACGGCTCGCTGCTGGCCGACGCGCGGCGCCCTGCTGACGGGTTTTTATGCCCAGCAGATCCACCGCGATGCGCTGCCGGAGGTGCATGGCGGCGCCGTCGGCGTGCGGCAAGCGTGGGCCCGACTGCTGCCGCAGTGGCTCAGGCCGGCCGGATACCGCAACTATCACAGCGGCAAGTGGCACGTCGACGGCAAGGTGCTCGCCGGCGGCTTCGACCGCTCGCTGGATCTGCGAAACCACGGCAACTACTTTTCGTCGGCCGGCAATTTGATCGACGACGAGCCGATCAAGACGCCGGCCAGCGAGCCTGGCTACTACGCCACGATTGCCGTTGCCGACCACGCGATCGAATGTCTCAAGGATCATGCGGCAAACTATCGAGATCGGCCGTTCTTTCACTATGTTGCGTTTATCGCGCCGCATTTTCCGCTGCACGCGCTGCCGGAAGACATCGCGCGCTATCGCGACAAGTATCTTGCCGGCTGGGACGCGATGCGTGCCGAGCGTTTTGCCAGGCAGCGGCAGCGGGGCATCGTCAACACGACGCTTTCGGCGCTCGAGCCCGACGTCGGCCCTCCCTACGATTTTCCCGATGCCATGAAAAAGCTCGGGCCGGGCGAGGTGAATCGGCCGCTGCCCTGGACCGAGTTGACCGACGAGCAGCGGCGTTTTCAGGCCACGAAGATGGCGATTCATGCGGCCATGGTCGATCGCATGGACCGCGAGATCGGCCGCATCCTGGCACAGCTCAAGGCCATGGACGCCTTCGACAACACGATCATTTTCTTTCTCTCCGACAACGGCGCCAGCGCCGAGATCATGGTCCGCAACGGCGGCCACGATCCCACGGCCGAGCCGGGCAGCGCGGCGACCTATCTGTGCCTGGGGCCCGGCTTCTCCAGCGCGTGCAACACGCCGCACCGCCGGCACAAGACCTGGGTACACGAAGGCGGCATCAGCACGCCGCTGGTCGTACACTGGCCCCAGGGGATTGCAGCCCGCGGCGAGCTGCGGCATACGCCGGGCCACGTGATCGACCTCGCACCGACGATCCTCGAGCTGACGGGCGTCACCAAGCCGGCCACGTGGCAGGGAAAACCGATTCCGCCCGCGCCAGGCAAGAGCCTCGTTCCGGCCTTCCAAAAGGATGTGACGATCGCACGCGACAACCTGTGGTGGCTGCACGAAGGCAATCGGGCCGTGCGCGTGGGCGATTGGAAGCTGGTCGCCGCCAAGGGCGATCCCTGGGAACTCTATGATCTGAAAACCGACCGAGCCGAGCAGCACAATCTGGCGGCTGCCATGCCCGACAAGGTCAAAGAGCTGGAGCGGGTCTGGCAACAACAAACGGACAGCTTCACGGAGCTGGCCAAACAAACGCTCTCCGAACAGCCGCGCGGCAAAGGTGGCAAGAACAAGGCGAAGGCGGCAAAGGGGCCTGCGAAGTGACGGCCCGATCGCCGGCCTATTGCGGCTTCCACCAGGCATCCAACTCGCCTTCGAGCCGCTTGACGGTGGCCGGCTGGTCGGCGGCCAGGTTCTTGGTTTCCGCAGGGTCCTCGGCCAGATCATAAAGTTCGTTGGGCGCTTGCACATTCGGCGCGTGCGGCGCGATCAGCTTCATCGGTCCGTCGATGCACCAGCGCCAGCGGAGGCTGCTGGCCGGCTGGTTGATATCTACGGCGTTGTGCTCAAAGCATTCGCCAAAAATCACGTGCCGCCGAGCGCGTGCCTGCGCGTCGAGCAGGTTGATGCCTTGCATCTCGGACGTGGGCTGCATGCCCAACAGGGTCAGCACGGTGGGCGCCACGTCGATGCTGCTAGCCAGGTCGTCGCACATCTGGGGAGCGATGCGGCCCGGCAGGCGAAACATCAGCGGCGTGCGCAGACCGCCTTCGTAGGGCGAGAGCTTGGACTTGGCGGCGGCCCCAGGCTTGTTGGGCAATTGAATCCAGCCGTTGTCGGCGATGTAGACCACCAGCGTATTGTCGCGCAGGCCTTTGGTGTCGAGATAGTCGAGCAACTGGCCGCAGGTTTCGTCGAACCATTGGCAGTTGGCCCAATAGTTGGCGATTTCCGGCGTGGGAGCCACGCTTGCATATTCCTTGAGTATCCGCTCGGGCGGATTGTGCGGGCTGTGCGGCAGCATGGGGGCATACCACACGAAGAACGGCTTGCCCGAGGTGACGGAGCGATCGATGAAGTCGGTCATGGGCTGCATCGTCTTGCGGCCGATATCGAGCCCTTTGTCGCCGTGCCGGCCGCCCAAACTCATGCCGTCGGTGAAACCGCCGCGATGGAAATCGCCTTCCCACCACTTGCCGGTCTGAAAGCTCACATAGCCGCGGCCGGCCAGCAGGCGCGGCAGCGTGGGCACGCGATCGATATTGTCGATCATGGTTTGCCGCTGAGCCTGGAACGTGGGGTCCGCTTCGGCGGCGCGTCCCTTTTTGCCGGGCGGCAGCGGCGGATCGTTGCTCGTGATGCGGTGCTGATGCGGATATAAGCCGGACAGAATGGTCGTCAGGCTCGGCCGGCACAAGCTGGACGTGACGTGCGCGTTGCGGAACGTCAGGCTTTGGCCGGCCAGGCGATCGATATGGGGGGTGTGAATGTGCCGGTGGCCCATGAAGCCGTAGTCGGTCCAGCCCTGATCATCGGACACGATGAACACGACGTTCAACGGAGCGTCGGCTGCTCGGACCGTCGCGCCCCACGACGCCAGCAGCAGAACCAAAACAACCGGCAAGCGAGACAACATGCAGCATTCTCCTGTAGCAATGGGGCGAGCGGCTGCGAGTCGCGGCCGTCCAACGGGGCACGCCACGCTCACTTCGACAATCCCGAGCACGCGCGTAGCCGCTGCCGTTTTCGTCGCCGCGGCGGGCAAACTGATTCACCGTGAAACTTTCAGGCTAGTGTATGCGGCAAGCGGGGCTGGCACGAGCCGCGACTCGCTTGACGGCGGGCCGTCAACCCAACTGTTTTGGGGGGCCGGTCGCGACCGGTTCTTTTGGCGATGCCGGGCCTCTGCCGGAATTGCAACAAATCAGTAGATGAACGGAGCGTGTCGGCCCCGAAGAACAGAAGATTTGATGCTGCTTGAATTTAGGGTGCGACGAAATGGCAGCGTGGCACCAACAATTGCCGGTGTCGTGTTAGATCGAAGCCGCCGGCATTTCTTGACACCCTCCTGTAACAAACGTAGTTGATTGGTGGGGGAAAACCTCCATCACGAAATCCGACGGCCATGGCGGCCGCTGTGGAAAACGCGCCTCGGCTTGGTCTCAAGCGGGCGACCGATCGACCTGGGCAACCGGCACTGAATCGAAATTTCAGCGCGCTATCAGTTGCCACTTCCCTCTGTCACTCTCTCACCGAGTCGTTGCGCGCAGACCGCGCAGTCGAGCGGACAGAAGTATGTACCGAGGAATGGCCGGCAACCCCGGCCGGGATCGGAATATGCCATGGACATCCTTGTCACAGGTGACGACCAGGCGCTAGCGGCCTCGGTGCGCGACTCGTTAGCCAGAGCTGGAGTCGAAGGTGTAGCACCTCACGTGTTCACCCGAGACTCGGCCGAGGTCGAAATTCGCGAGTCGTGCAGCCGAGTTGCCATTGCAGTGCTGTTTTGCAGTCGCAGCTTCTCGCCAGAAGACTTGGCTGCGATCAAGGATTTGTCCCTTGCAGGATGCAATCGCGCAAGCCTGATAGCGGTCGGACCGATCGCCGACCCGAACTTAATTCTGCGTGCCATCCGCAGCGGCGCGATCGATGTCTTGGACATCAACAGCCGCTTCGACAAAGAGCTGCTCGAGATCATCGGGCGCCTGAAGGCGGTGCCGGTCAAGGCGAAGGCCCCCGGAAAACTGTTCTCGATCATCGGCACCGTCGGCGGGGCGGGGGCGAGTTTGCTGGCCTGCAACCTGGCCGCGGCGTTTGCCCGTGGAGGGCAGAAATGCGGCTTGCTCGACCTGCACCTGCGCGGCGGCGACCTGGCGAAACTTCTGCAAACCACGCCGCGCCATAACCTGTCGTCCCTGGCCACCAAGGCCCAGCAGTTGGACGCGGTCATGTTCGAGCACTCGTTGATCGAGCACGAAAGTGGCGTTCGGCTGCTGCCCAGCCCGGAGCCCTTCAGCGACTACCGGCAGTGCACGCCCCAGTTGATTCAAAAAGTGCTGCAACTTGCCCGCGCGAGTTGCTCCGTCGTGCTGGCCGATTTGGAAGACGCCGAGCATGCCGAGCAGGTCCGGACCTTGGCGTCCAGCAACCAGATCATCATTCCCCTGCGGCCCGATTTGGTCTCGCTTTATCGGACTCAAAAGTTCCTGGCATATCTGACGCGGGCGCAGATTCCTCGCGACCGGATCTCGATCGTGGCGAATCGCGTGGGCCAGCCGCGGGCTTTATCCGTGACGCGCATGGCCGAGGTCCTGGAAATGCCGATCGAGCACCAGATTCCCGACGATCCGTCGGCCGTGAACACGTCGGTGAACGTGGGAATCCCGCTGGTGACGTCGACGCCGAACACCAAGATTGCCCGCTGCATTGCCCAACTGGCGGAGCAATTGCTCGGGACCGAGCCCGAGAAAAAGGACTCGCCCGAGCGGAGCTGGCTGGCCGCGATGCGCTCGTCCGTGCGGCTGTTTGGCACCCGGTCGAACAAAGCTCTGACTACCACGAACGCTCACGCTGGATGACGAATCCCATGATTGATCTCGCAATCGACGAAACGATGTCCGCCGCGCACACGGAAGATCAGCAGCAATACCATCGGCTCAAAGCCGAGCTGCACGAGCGCTTGGTCGGCGGCTTGAATATTTCGATGATGCGCACGGTAGATCCCGAGCGGCTGCGCGAAGAAGTGCGACGGGCGTCCGAGGATCTGTGCATCAGCCACTCAGGCCTGTTGAGCCGGGCCGACCGCGAGCGGCTGATCGAAGACCTGGTCTATGAGATGCTGGGCCTGGGTCCGCTCGAACCGCTGATGGCCGATCCGACCGTTTCGGACATCCTCATTAACGGCCCGTTTACCGTCTATGTGGAGCGGCGCGGAAGGCTCGAGCTCACCGACGTGCGGTTTCGGGACCTGGACCATCTGCTGGGAATCGTCCAAAGAATCGTGGGGCGCGTGGGGCGCCGAATTGATGAGGCCAGCCCCATGGTCGACGCACGCCTTCCCGACGGCGGCCGCTTGAACGCGATCCTGCGCCCCTTGGCGCTCGACGGGGCGCTCGTGTCGATCCGGCGCTTCGGCGGCCGGCCCATGCTGGCCGGCGACTTGGTGGCCCGCAAATCGGCCACTTCCGAAATGCTCGAGTTCCTGGCGGGCTGCGTTCGGGCGCGTCTGAACGTGATGATCTCCGGCGGCACGGGCAGCGGCAAAACAACGATGCTCAATATGTTGTCCAGCTATATCCCGGCCGACGAGCGGATTGTCACCATCGAAGACGCGGCCGAGTTGCAATTGCAGCAGCCGCACGTTGCACGGCTGGAAACGCGGCCGGCCAATCTTGAAGGACGCGGCGAAGTCACGTCGCGCGACCTGTTGCGCAACGCCCTGCGCATGCGGCCAGACCGCATCATCGTCGGCGAATGCCGCGGCAAAGAGGCTTTCGACATGCTGCAGGCAATGAACACGGGACACAGCGGCGGATTGACCACGATCCACGCCAACGATACGCGGGACGCCGTCAACCGTGTCGAGATGTTGGTGGGCATGGCGGCCCCGGAGCTGCCGCTGTGGTTTATTCATCGGCAGATTGCCTCGGCCATCAACATCGTGGTACAGACTGCCCGCACCTCCGGCGGCGCCCGCAAGATCGTGCAAATTTCCGAAGTGCTCGGGCTGCAGGGCGACACGATTTCGATGCACGACGTCTTCGTATTCGATCAATCCGGAATGAGCGATCTGGGAGAGGCCGAAGGTAGCTTTATGGCCACCGGCATCCACCCGCATTGCCTCGATCGGCTGAGAAAAGCGGGGGTGCACCTGCCGCTTTCAATCTTCGAGCGCGGACGGCTCGAAATCGGCCGAGCCGGCAGCATGGGATTGGAGCGTTGCGTGCGATGAAGCCCGAATGGATCGCACCTCTGACGTTCATCAGCGTCGTGCTCTTCGTCGGAGCATTGCTCGCGACGATTTACGACACGTTTGTGCGATACCATTTGCTCCTGAACAACCGGATGGACGAGCTGTCCGGACGGTTGAAACCGGGCTCGCTGGACACGTTGTTCCAGAATATCAAGCCGCTCGACGCCACGGGCAACTCTTGGCGCGAGCAACTGGCCGACTACCTCGAGCAGGCCGGCTTGCGGATTCACCCGAATCGATTCATGGTCGCTTGCCTCGGGCTGGGCGTTTTCGTGGCGCTCGTGTTGGGCGCGGCCATGCACCGGTGGTGGATTGGGGCCTTGGCTTTTGTGCCTTGCAGCTTGTTGCCGCTGGCTTATGTGCGGTTTCGGCATGCTGCGCGAGCGCAACGAATGTTGTTGCAATTGCCGCAGGCCTTCGACGTGGTCGGCCGCGCGGTGCGTGCCGGTCAAACGATCCCTGCCGCCTTTCAGATTGTGGCGCAAGAGCTCGACGCGCCCTTGGCCGACGAATTCTTGTTTTGCTACGAACAGCAGAATTTGGGCATGCCCTACGACATCGCCTTGCGCGGCCTCGCGCAACGGACGGGAATCATCGAGCTCCGCATCCTGGCCGTCGCGCTGCTGGTCCAATCCCGCACCGGCGGCAACCTGGTCGAACTCGTAACGAATCTTTCCAAGATGGTCACCAAGCGAATCAAGATGCAGCAGCGGGTCAAAACGTTGACCAGCGAGAGTCGCATGCAGGCCACGGTCCTGATGGTGCTGCCGGCGGTCGCTTTCGCGGGCCTGCTGGTGCTTTCGCCGGAATACGGCTCCACGCTGTTGGATTATCCACGGCTACTCGGAGGAACGGTGGCAGCGCAGTGTGCTGGCGCGGTTTGGATCCGGCGGTGCGTCAGCCTTGATTTCTAAGACGTGCGTAAACGTGCAACATGACCGAAATGGTCGAAATCGTGGTGGGCATCAGCGGCTTGGCCCTGTCGGGCGTCATGTTGCTGTTGGCGATCGTGAACCGACGCACGGATCTCGTCGAGTCGCGGCTGCGCGAATTGTCTGACCAACAGGGCTCCGCGGGTACGGCCTCCCAAGGCCCCGCACGCCCGGGCACAGCCGACCGCCCGCGAAGGTCCGATGGCTCTTGGACCACCAATCGTTTGGTGCCGAGCAGCGATCGCGACCGCAAGCAGTATCAGTCGAGGCTGATCCAAGCCGGGCTGTACCAATCCACGGCGCTATCGACCTATTTTTGTGCGCGGCTGGCCTGCATGCTCTGCCCAATCGTCGTGGGCGTGTTGCTGGGCTATCTGGGCCTGGTCGATTCGAGAAACAGCTTGCTGGCGGGAGCCCTGCTGGGCACGGCCGGCATGATTCTTCCGTCGATCTGGCTAGACCGCCAGATCGCGCGTCGGCATGTCGCCATGCGCCGGGCACTGCCGGACCTGCTGGACTTGATGATCGTCTGCTTGGAAAGCGGGCTCAGCCTGCAAGGCACGATCCAACGCGTCAGCGATGAATTGAGGATCGCGCACCCCGTGTTGTCGGAAGAGCTGGCAATTGTGCAGCGTGACACCCAGTTGGGCACATCCGTGGACAGCACGTTTCGCCATTTCGCGGAACGGACGGGACTGGACGCGATTCGGCCCTTAAGCACGCTATTTCGCGAAGCGCAGCGGTTTGGCTCCGAGCTGGCCGATGCGCTGCGCTCGTACGCGGACACGCTGCGTTATCAACGCGAGCAATTCGCCGAAGAAATGGCGCAGAAGGCATCCATCAAGATCCTCTTTCCGACCATGCTCTTGATCCTGCCGGCGGTGTTCGTCGTGCTGGCAGGCCCGGCGGCTATCAAAATTCAGGCGGCATTTTCCAAAGAGGTCGTTGAGTAGATGAAGCCAGGCACGACCAAAACCATGTCAACACGTCGCGCGCGGGGCGGCACAGCGGCCGTCGAAATGGCGCTGATCTGCCCGCTGGTGTTGTTGTTCGCATTTGCCACCGTCGATTTCGGACGCGTCATGGCGGCTTACTTCGTCGTTTGCAACGCGGCCCGGGTGGGCGCCGACTATGGCAGCTCGAACGGCTACACCGCGTATACGCAGGCCACGTGGCAAGCCGGCATCAAGCAAGCCGTGGAGCAGGAAATGCAAGGGTTGTCGGGTTATCAATCGGGCCTCTTGCAGCTCACCGTCACTGCCACGCCCGATCCAGACGGGCTCTACCACGTGGCGGTCGAAGTCAGTTACCCCTTCACGACGGCGATTAATTGGATCGGCGTTCCGTCCCTGGTGCAGTTGGATCACTCCGTTACAGCGAGGCGGATCCGATGAACAGTCGTTTTCATCGACCCAATCGAGTCACGTACGACACCTTGGTCGTGATGCCACTATCGACACGTGGAAAAGATCGTGCGGGTGTCGCGGCCGTCGAGGGTGCGTTGATTCTGAGCGCGCTGATGCTGCTGCTGTTCGTCTTGTTGGACCTGGGCCTGGCGGTCTGCCGTTACAACGTGCTATCTGCCACCGCGCGAAACGTGGCCCGGGCCGCAATTGTTCGTGGCGCCGATGCCGCGCCTCAATTGTCGGCCTGGGGACCAACCGCGTATGAGGGCACTGCCGCCGACTCTTCGGACGCGGCCGTCGTTGCGTCTGCCTGGTTGGCGACGATGAATCCGGCGGATGTCAGCATGCAGCTCACCTGGCCGGATGGTGACAACCAGCCGAATCATCGCGTCAGCGTGCAACTCAGCTACAGCCATCAGTTCCTGGTTTCATTCCTGGGTCTGGGCACAGCCTTGCCGCTCGAATCGCAAAGCACGATGCTCATTTCGCACTAGAACCGCCATGAACAGACAACCCCAAACGTCGCGAAGCGGAAAGGTGTTCGTGTTCGTCGCCATTTCGGTGCCGGCGCTCTTTGGCATTGTCGGGCTGGTCTTCGATACCGGGCTGATCATGGCCGACAAAGAGAACCTGCAGCATGCCGCCGACGCTGCGGCGACGGCCGCCGCCATGGATTTGCTGGAAAACAAGACCAATGCGGCAGCCACGGCGACCGCCGCGTCCTACCTGCAAACGCTCAACGGTTTCTCGGATGCGCAGGTCACGACAAACATTCCGCCGGCCTCGGGCCCCTATGCAGGGCGTTCTGGATTTGTCGAAGTCATTGCCACTCGGCAGCACAGCAACGTAATTATTCAAATTGTCGGTGCCGCCTTGCAGATGCCGATTACGGCACGCGCGGTCGCCGGATTTTCGGCATCGACCGTGGGCTCCGCGGTCGTCGTCCTCGATCCGACGCCCAACGCGCTGAGCATCGATTCGTCGTCTCTGTCGCTGCCAGCGCTGCCTTCGTACCCGGCCTTGATCGGCGGCCTGAATGTCCCGGGCCTCGGCGCAGTTGAAGTCAACGGGGCCGTGCTGGTCAACACAACTTGGGGCGGAGTCGATCAAAACGGAAAAGCGGCGGGAACCGGCTCCGGCCCTCCCTGGGGCATCGCGTGCACCTCCGCTCTGCCGCTGACCCAATTGAAAGCCGTCGACATTCGAGTGGTCGGCGGCGTCGACGACCAGAGCAATTATGCCAGCTACACGCAGGGACAAACCAGCCCGCTGCGCGCCAATGCGCTGTCCGTGCAAGATCCGTTCGACCAGCTCCCGGCTCCCTGCCTGGCTAGCGATCCGGTCAATGTTTCCACGACTGATTATGGCGGTGTGCAAGTCGTGCAGCTTCCTTTGCTCCCCCCGAAGGTTTTCAATCCCGGCGTTTATGACTGGATCGAAATCGATCTCGGCAACGTTGTTTTCAACCCCGGGATCTACATCATTCGCAGCATAAACCCCGCGACCCAGATTGCGCTCAACATGCTCGGGGGAACGGTCACCGCCAACGGCGTCTTGTTCTACATCACGAATTCGACCAGCTACGACGCCGCCACCGGTGCCCCCGACAGCGGCGACGGCGACACCCGGCCCGGGGATCCTGGCATGTCCGCCATCGTTCCCAGCGTGGTAATCAATGCGGCCCTGCCGGGCACGAGCTTTTCTCCGCTGGCGACTGGCAGCAGTCCGTTCGGCGGGATGCTCATTTACCAGCGCCGGCAAGACTATCGTCCCATCATCGTCGTATACCAGTCGCTGCTGGGAAGTGCCGCGTTTCAAGGCGCGGTTTATGCCAAGTGGGGACATTTCCTCTTCGCCGGTGACGGCACGTTGAATATGTCCATTGTCGCGGGCACCGCCCGGCTGGTGCCGGTGCTGGGTTTGACGATCCAGCCCACGTCGCTATTGGCCCCGGCCTATGACGTTTATTTGTTCGAATGAATCTTATGATTGCACATTACTTCGCGTCGGCTCTTTCCCTGGTTGTGCTGCTAGGCCTGATCGGTCGCTGGCATCGGCTGGATATTGCCGGCTGGCGACGGCGTGCGGACCAACACCAGGCATGGTTCGACGCCTGCCCGGACGCGCTCTTGATTCTCGATGAGCAGGTGGCCATCGCCCGCATCAACGATGCGGCCGAGCGGATGTTCGGTCTGCCGCGAGCCCAGGTGCTCGGTAGCGGCTTGTCGGCCCTCGTGGCTCCCGAGCCCAGCGTCGAGCCGGCTCGAGATGTGCGGATGCTCCTGTTGCCGCCGATGCAATGCAGGACCCAAGAGACCAAGTGTACCGGCAGGCGCGCCGATGGCACGCAATTTGTCATGCGCATTCGCAGCCGGCGCATGGATGATGGCGATCGCTCTTGGGTGATCGCCGCGCTGCACGACCTGAGCTCCGAGCAGCGCATCAAGGATGCGCTGCACCGTCACGTGACTCAACTGGTCGAGACCAAAGACGTCCTCCAAAAGCACAACCAGCGTTTGGAGGGCCTGGTCTCCGAACGCACGGCGGAACTTTCGATCGCCAAGGACGCGGCCGAAAGGGCCAGCAGCACGAAGAGCGATTTCCTGGCCAACATGAGCCACGAACTTCGCACGCCCTTGCATGCAATTCTGAGCTTCGCACGGTTCGGGCTGCAAAAGGTCCAGACGGCGGATCGCGATAAGCTCGCGCACTATTTCGCCCGAATTGCCGCCAGCGGCCAGACGCTGCTGACCCTGCTGAACGAAGTTCTGGATTTGTCGAAGCTGGAAGCCGGCGCGGTAACTCTGAATTGCCAGGCCGTCGACATGCACGACGTCGTGGAAAACATTTGCGCAGAGCTCACGGCAATGGTGCGAGAAAGGCAGTTGAGCCTCGAGGCCCCCTCGCGCGAACAACCGGCTTGGGTCTGGGGAGATCCCGAACGGCTGGCACAGGTTTTGAGAAACCTGGTGAACAACGCGATCAAATTCTCGCCGCCGGGCTCGTCCATCGAACTGGACGTCGCGCTTTCCGACGAATCCATGACGCTGGCCGTGCGCGACCACGGCCCGGGCATTCCCGACGACGAATGCGAGACCGTTTTCGACAAGTTCGTCCAAGCCAAGGCGACCGCCACCGGTGCCGGCGGAACCGGGCTGGGCCTGACGATCTGCCGCCAGCTTGTCGCCTTGCATAGGGGCACGATTCATGCCGAGCCAACGCACGGTCACGGCGCGCTGGTGCGGGTTGTCCTTCCGCGGCTCAAACCAGCGCTTGCCGAGCACTCCATGCCATTGTCGGTAGCTACCTGTTGAATTCATCCTTTAACCGCACGAGCCCGTTATGCACTTCAATCACCGGATCCTGGCAGTCGACGACAATGCCGATAATTTGCAAATCCTCGAGGAATGCTTGGGCGATGCGTTCGAGATGAGGTGCGTCACCAGCGGACAGGAGGCCCTGTGCATTGCCCCCGAATTCATGCCCGACGTGGTCCTGCTCGACCTGATGATGCCCGGCCTCGACGGCTGGGAGACGTGTCGACTGCTGCGGATTCAGCCCGAGTTGTCCAATGCCAAGATCGTGATGCTCTCGGCCAGGGCCGAGCTTGCCGAACGGCTGGCCGCATACCAACTGGGCGCCGTGGACTACATTGCGAAGCCGTTCGATCCTCGCGAAATCCAGGCCAAGGTCGCCACCTGGACCCACATGATTCACAAACAGCAAGTGGAAGCCATCTGGGAGGATCTCGAACACACGCGCAACGGCATCGGCTTGGCGCTGACGTCGGTCGCCGAATTTCGGGATACGGAATCCGAAGACCATCTGTTCCGCATGCGCTGGTACTCGCAGTTGCTCGCCGAGCAGCTTTCGGTCGCCAGCCCTTATGCCGATCAGATCGACGAAGCCTTTCTGCGCAAGCTGTATCGGGCCAGTCCACTGCACGACATTGGTAAAGTCGCGATTGACGATGCCATTCTGCGCAAAGCGTCCCCCTTGACCGCCAGCGAATTCGAGAGCATCAAACGTCACACGGACATCGGCAGCGATATCTTGTCGCGGGCCGCGGGGGACTTGCCGAGTGCCGACTATTTGGGCATGGCCACCTCGATCGCCAGGCACCACCACGAACGCTGGGACGGCGCCGGCTATCCCTATGGATTGTTCGGCCAAGAGATCCCGCTGGCAGCGCGCATTGTCGCGGTTGCGGACCTATTCGACGCCCTAACGTCCGATCGGGCGAACCGTGTTGCCGTCACACCGGAAGAAGCGTTACGGATCATTGAGGATGGCAGCGGATCGCATTTCGACCCGTTGCTGGTCCAGGCGTTCAGCGGACGTTTCGACGATATTCGCCAGGCGTGGCAACGATTCTGGGACAACGAACATCCCCACGCGAAGGCGATGGACCTGATCGGCGGCCTCGCGCATCGCGGCGCGGAGAGAACCGCGGTCGACCATCTGGAATACTCAGCGCTGGACGATTGAAGCCGTGGATTGCGTTCGCAATGGTTGATATCTGTGCCATAGCTCAAGGAACTTTCACAATGTCCGCGGGCCCGTGCGTCTTGGTTGTCGACGATAACGCGATCAATCTGGAGATCTGCCAGGAAATCCTGGAGCAGGAATTCACGGTGTTCACGGCTTCCAATGCTCGTGAGGCAATCCAGCGCGCTCAACAGCATCAACCGCAGATCGTGTTGCTGGACGTCATGCTGCCAGGAGTGGACGGACTCGAAATCTGTCGGCGGTTGAGGCAACTGCCCGAGATGCGACTGGCCAGGATCATTATGGTTTCTGCAAAAGCGATGTTGTCCGAGAGGACTGCCGGAATGGACGCCGGCGCCGACGCGTATCTGACCAAACCGTTTGATTACGATGACTTGCTGGCGGCCATCCACGGGCAAGCCGTGGCGCCCCGCAAGCCTTGAATTGTCGCTTGTCCGTTGGGGCGTGACAAACCGGGAGACGCCAACGATGAAGCCCGAGTATCGCGTACTGGTTGTAGAAGACGACACGGATGCGCGCGAGGCCACGGTGCAGGCGCTTCAAGACGAAGGCTTTCTTTGCGAGTGGGTCTGCGATGGCGAGGAGGCCGCCGCTGCTCTTGGCCGCTCGTCGTTCGATCTGGTGGTCACTGACCTGAAGATGCCGAAGCGCCACGGTCACGCGCTGGCCACCGACTTGATCGGCCAAGGCCAAATCCGTCCCCTCGTCGCCGTGCTTACGGGCCTTGTCGAACCGCGGCTGGTCAAGGATCTGATTGCGCGCGGAGTGGACGAAGTCGCGTTTAAGCCGGTCAACCTCAATCTCTTTGGAGCCAAGCTGCGCGCTCTGTGCGCGCGGCGCGATCGCAATCGCGCCGCCGCCGAACGAACAAGCACAGCCGACGGAAAGCCGGCTGTGCCCTTTCATGCGATCACGGCCGAGGAAATGAATCGGCAGCTCGACGCGATGGCCGGCAAGTTGCCCGTGTCCAACGTGGCGATCGCGGTCGTCAGCCTGATTCAGAGCGGCTCTCCGTCGGCCGAGGACACGGCGGCGGTCATCGCCGGCGACGCTTTGCTTACGATGGAAGTCTTGCGGTTGGCGAACAGCGCGCGCGGTGGATTCAGTGGAATGCGGATCTGCGATCTTTCCGAGGCAATCGTCCAGCTCGGAAACCGCCAGGTCTGCGAACTCGCGTTGGCCTTGACCACGGTGCGCGCCTTGAAAGCCACTACCGTTCCGTGGATCAATCCGGACCTGACGAGTCGTCGATGCGTGGCCAGCAGTGTGGCCATCAAGCTGTTGCAACGCACCGCCAGCCGAGAATCGGACGATGAGGGCATGGCTCTAGCCGCGCTGCTGTTGCCGGCCAGCCGGCTGGTTCTGTCCTTAGCGTTTCCCGAGTTGTATCGACAAATGACGGCCTATTGCGTGGCGGAAACCTGCTCGCTCGCCGAACTCGAGCGGCACGTGTTTCCCCTGAGTCCATCGCGCGCCATGGCGGGCGTCCTGGCGCGATGGAAACTTTCACCGCGACTTTGGAAGCCGCTCCGGCAGGCCGGCATGTCGTACGCGGAGCTCTCGAAGCTCCGGGAACCGTTGCGATCGAAGACCGAGCGGCTCCGCATCGCGGAACTCGTCGGTCAAATGGCCGTCGGCCGCTTCGCCCCGTGGGACGAAATCGACTTTCCCCCGCCCGAAGCTCTTTGTCGGCTGCGAGCCGACGATCTGGACGTGATTATCGACAGCGTGCGCTACGACCTGGCCGAGTTTCAGAAACACACGACGGACGAATCCGACGTTGGCGCGAATTCCTGGGCTGTTCGACAACCGGAAGCCAAGGGTATTCGATACTTCAAGTTATCGGCCGATCCTCGCGACTGCCTGGCAAGTTTCGTGCAGGCGCTTGGCGTGAACCTGGAGCGGACAACGAGGCACGCAGCCTGCCAGTCCAAGCCGGTCTTGGTGAACGGCATGAACGTATCTCCCGAGCGCTTAGAGCTATTTCTCGACGACACGCTGCTCGAGCCCCATCGCAGCATCGTAACCACCGTGCCCTTGCCCAGTGGCTCCGAGTCGTGGGGGCCGCTCGTTCAATTGCCCTGCTGTTTCGCCCAGTTGTCGATCGCCTTGAAGGCTGCCGCGCTGCTGGAATAACAGGCCGCAGCTCGAGTCCAGAGGCTGCTGCTATTCGACCAGACGCCGCCGCGTCGGGACCGGCTGTGGCGCGACGTCCGCGTCGGCCTTGGTCGAGACCTCCGCCTCGGCGCTGGCCACTATACCGGGTGGCAATTCGCCGGCATCGAGAACGATCGGCTCGTCGAACGAGACGGGCTTGATATTCTTGGCTTGCGCCTCGGCCGTCGCGGCTTTGTCCACTTCGGTATGCCCGCAGTGGCAACAGACGGTTTCGACCACGCACGTATAAGTCGTCACCTTGTCTGTCTTGGGAACCCTTACGAGATTTCTTCGCGTTTTCAGGGCTCCGCAAGCGGCTTTCCAGATGGGCACCTTATACGCGCCGTGGTATCCACACGGAGGATCAGCAATCCAGCGGTAGCCGCAGCATTTGCTGTGGCCGCGAATGCAGTAGTCTTCGCACTTGACGTCGAAATCGACGCCCGTATAAGTACCTTCGCCGACTTTCAGCCGGCAAACCTTTTTAGGTCTAAAGCAGCAGCCGCAATGCGAGCACGGCGAATTCTGCGAACAGCTTACTTCGCCTTCGGGCTGGGGCGCGGTCGCTTCGGCCTCCGGCTGGGCTCCGGTCGCACCGACAAGGATCAAACTCAGCAGCAAGGCATTTCCCATGACACCACCACCCCACCAAAGGATTTGAATTCCGCTTGCTGGTTTCGAGCGCCGCCAGCGCTTGAACTGCTAGCTGTGGCTCCGCCGATAGCCAGATCGCAGAAGAGCCCACGGCCGTACTATTCCCATCATCGGCAAAACCGGCACAAGAACTAAACTTCGCCTATTCGTCCGCACTAGCGCAGATTTAACATTGATTGAACCGAACGCGAATGAACCCCGGTTAGCTTTGACAGCTACTTTCCGAGGACCGCCCGCGGGTCAACAAACTCATCGCCGATGCTAGTGCCCTGGCAGGGAATCGCCGCGGGCGTACGAGCCGCATCTCGACAACGGGTATCGAAATCGAAAAGGGGCTACCCGGGTACTGGGTATCGCTGGCGAGGGGCCTCTCACGACTTACCATCGCTTTTCAGGATCGACATGCACATACTCGGCGTCACCCACCCGATCTCCTGGAACCCGGCAGCGTGCTTACTTGCCGATGGAGTTCTGATCGCCTTTGCCGAGGAGGAGCGGTTCATCCGCCTCAAGCATGCACCCCATGTCTATCCAGCCGAGGCCATACGATTCTGTCTTGAAAAAGCCGGTCTAAGCGTCGACCACATCGATATTACTGCCGTCGGCTTCGAGCAGCCGACCGCGCAGCACGCGCGCAATGCGAACGCGGAAAGCTACGTTGCCGGTGCCGTCTCGGATTCGGCCTGGTTTGATTTTCATACCGGCCTCGCTCATATTTATGGCGACACCCAACTGAAAAGCTACGGTCAGCGGCTGTACGTCGACCATCATCTCTGCCACGCCGCAAGCGCCGCGATTCCATCAGGCTTTGCACGCACGAACCTTATCAGTCTCGATGGTTGGGGCGGTAAGGCAAGCGGATGGTTGGGGCTGTTCGACAGAAGCGGCGGTCTCGAGACGCTGAGGCTGGTCGAGCCGCGATACAGTTGGGGAGCAACCTATGAGCTGATCACCGACTACCTGGGCTTTCGATGCCATTCTGGAGAAGGCAAAACGATGGGGCTCGCCCCCTACGGACGCGCAGACGGCAGGCTGCTGCCAGATTTCTGCGAACCCGAGCTGGGCTTGCCCGACGTCTATCGATACGAAGCGTACATGAGACAACATTTTACTCGGCGCCGCGACGACGAGGAGCTCAATGACCGGCATCGCGACCTTGCCGCCACCGTGCAGCATTACTACGAGCGCTCGCTGTTGCGCATCGCCGAGTGGCTAATGGAGCGAACCGGCTGCAGAACATTTTCGTTGGCCGGTGGCGTTGCACTTAACTGCAGCGGCAACGGGCGACTCGCCCGGCAGCAGTTTGTCGACGATCTGTTCGTTCAGCCGGCCAGTCATGACGCGGGCACGGCGCTGGGCGCCGCGATCCTCGCCCACCGACAGTTCGCAGGAGCCTGGCCGGAGCTATCCTTCCCGCACGCCTATTGGGGACCGAGCTATTCGTCCGACGAAATCAAGGCCGCTCTGGATTTTGCAAAAGCGCCCTACCAGGTGTGCG
Source organism: Pirellulales bacterium (assembly GCA_036268995.1). Taxonomy (GTDB): domain Bacteria; phylum Planctomycetota; class Planctomycetia; order Pirellulales; family PNKZ01; genus DATATB01. The sequence goes on from DATATB010000054.1 coordinate 22,277, forward strand.
ACCCGGCCAAGACGGCCGCTGAGGCATTAGCACGAAACGAAATCGTCGGCTGGTACCAGGGCGCCACCGAAATAGGCCCTCGCGCCCTCGGCAATCGGAGCATCCTGGCTCATCCTGGCAGAGCTGAGAACCTGCAACGCATCAATCAACACGTGAAGCGCCGCGAACTGTGGCGGCCGCTTGCGCCCTCCGTGCTCGCCGATCGCTGTCATGAGCTGTTCGACGTTCGCCAGCCTACGCCCTTCATGCTCTTGGCGGGACAGGTTCGGCCGCACTGGCAAGCGCGGCTGCCAGCAATCGTGCACGTGGACGGCTCCGCACGGCCGCAAGCGGTTTGTGCTGAAACGAACCCTGTCTTCTATCAACTCATCTGGGAATTCGAGCAACTGACCGAGCTGCCCGCGGTACTGAACACTTCGTTCAACCACAGCGACGAGCCGCTGGTCAACTCGCCGGAGCATGCCATCGCCACGTTCTATCGAACCGGCGTCGAAACGCTCGTCATCGGCAACTACGTGGTCCGAAAGGCGTTGTAGCGCGGAAGCCCGTTAGGGATGCCCCGAGATTCACAGCTCGAACGAAGTCCATCTCACTTTTTCCGATCAGCTTGGCAAAATAGCTTCACGCTCGATGGGATTCCCCTCGCGAATAGCAAGAACCTTGTCTGGCACTAAGTAGACGAAAGGCAAGATCAGAGCTGTCGCGGAGGCCGTCGTGCATACGGCGAGGTCGAAACCGCCGTATTCGTAAAGGAACGATCCTAGTACGTCCGCAATGGTCCCGGCCAGATAAGTCGCGGCGATGCCGAGGAGGACGGCAACTCCTTCAAGTCCTGGAGGCGAGGCTCTGTAAAGAAGGTCGTAGATGCCCGCCTCGGCGATGCCACAAGTCAAACCCAGCACCAGTGAGACCGCAAGCGCCGAATGATGCGAGCGTACAAACAGAAGACTCGCCGAGCCAACAACGCAGAGGATCGTTCCGAACACCAGAAGCCTTCGGGTTGAGAACTTGAAGCAGAAGTAAGCGTACGACATCGCGGAAATCAGATTCCCGACGGTACCGACGGTTCCGGTCGATTCGAATTGGGCTGGCGAGAGCTGCAGAACATTCGTGAATTGATAAAACAGCGGGGTTCCCCAACTGGGCGCGAAATCCCACAAGAAGCAAATCAGCACGGCGATGACAGCTGCCCGACTCGACAGAAGTCGCCTAAGAGCAGGACCGAGTGATTCACGCGGTACCCGATGTCCGGATGTCGAAGTCGGAGGAGCATTGCGCGGAAAGAGCTCCGTTGGCCGATAAAACGCCAAGATGGCGACCGGAAGCGTAAGCCCCGCCGACACGTAGCAAATCGCGGAGAAACCGCCAGTCTCGACCAAATACCCAGTAAGCGACATAAACATGAAGCTAACTAGACTCGGAATAACCAACCCCGCAACTGCGATGCGGCCGCTGAGCCCGAAGTGCTTGGAGAGCAATGCCAGCATGCCGGTCATGGCCGCGCCGCTTAGCATGGCGCCGGCATTCATGACGACCAGCGCTCCAATTACGGTGTGCAGCGACCGATGCGTCGCGCCGAGGAGCAGGCAGCAGCCGCACACGATGATCGGCGACACAAGAAGGTACGGCCGATCGACGATACCGAACGGATGCCACCGATCACGCAGAAGCCCCAGGAGGAAGGAAAGGAACAACGGAAGACTGATGGCACAATTGCAGTATGCCATCTGCGAAGCGGACAAATGCAATTCGTCCTTAAGCGAGTACTTGTAGCCGTACATCATAAGCCCCGTGCTGAGGGCGGAGAGCACGAGAACCAGCGTGGCGTAGAGAAATGCGAACCTGGCGCTTGACCGCGCTACGGGGTTCGTCGCGTCCGGGATCCGAACATGGATAGGCATCAGCGCAGTTGTAACGCGGCCGGTCACTATGTCAACCGGACCCTCGCCGCTCGCGTGCGGATCAACAACGTCGCATCTCACAACGCGGCCTGTTACCATGTCGCCCGTCGCTGCGGCACGGCGCCGACTCGCGGCACTCCGTCCGAACTATCCGAAATGCACCAACTGCTTCTGGCAAAGCCCGCGCCTATCGCTACGAACTGGCTATTCCATCGGGCCATCTGGTCCTGCCCGTAGGCAGGCCAACTTTTTGAGCAGCACATACTTGACACGCCGCCAACACCTTTGCGAGGATTGTAGGGCGTTGTTACTCCGCACAGTGTGCAACATCACGCAGGAGGTCGAAAAATGGAAAAGCGGTCGAGCTCGAAAGTGAAGCAGTCGGTTGCTGTGCTCAGAGCGGCTTATCGTCAGGGAGCGCTCAATGGGCACCCTAGCGATGCCGTCGTTGCATCGAAGGGGCGCGAAGTCATGGCCTCCTGGGGTTCGGCGATGCGACGCTAAACGGACATCGAGAACAAAAACGTCCGAACCTAGCGGTAGTATCGCCTCACATCGTGGGACGATACCGCCGCTCTTCTTTTGATACGGTCGTGTACCGGCACCCATTCGCGGACGATGGATTCACGATGTTGGACCAACTTCGTCTGTTGCAACAGTCGCCTGCGATCGAGCCCGTGCAGATGGTGGTTCTCCAAAGTACCACCGGCTGTAACATGAATTGCGATTATTGTTATCTGAGCGAAGCTAGCCGGAAATCCAACCAGTCGTTTCCCCCTTCTTCGATCGCAGATCTGTTTAATAACATTTTCACAAGCCGCTTCGTCCGCGACAGGATTGTCGTGTGTTGGCATTCAGGCGAGCCTCTTTTGCTCAAGCCGTCGTACTACGACGAAGCGATCGACAGCATTAGCAGGCTGGCGAAAAGACACCTTGGTCCCGACTTCGAGATCCGATTCGACATGCAGACCAACGGGACTCTGATCGATGACAAGTGGTGCGAGTTTTTCCTTCGTCACCGCGAGCGCTTCGATCTGGGCGTAAGCTGCGACGGGCCGGCTTTTTTGCACGACGCACACCGCATAACCTGGTCCGGCAAGGCGACGCACCAGCGCGTGAGCCGCGGCCTGGACAACCTCTGTCGCGCGGGGATCCGCTTCAACATGATCGCGGTCGTGCCGCCTTCGTCCCTTGGCTTTCCGGACGAACTGTTTGACTTCATGTACCGCTATCGCGAGCATCTCACCGATTTCCACTTTAACGTCATGGACGCGCCGGCTGCGAGCATCGATCAATTCACTTTCGGCGAAGCCGAGCGCGAACATTACTATCGATTTTTCAGCCGGATTCTGCAGCGCTGCGCTGCAAGCGACGCCAAAGGCGGCGCGTTTCGAATCCGCAATCTGACGCACATGTACAAGAAGATGTTCGCTCCTCCGCAGGTCCAAGCGCAGCTATCGGCTCGAAACATGAGCCGGCCTCTCAAGACGCTGAATGTCGAGGCAAACGGCGACGTCACGACTTTTTACGCGGGTCTCACTTCGCAGGAGTACAAAGACCTGTACGGCGATGGGGTAGGGCTGGTGATCGGCAATGCCCTGAGGCAGCCGCTCGACGAAATCGCCGAATCGCCGAAGTTGCAACGGATCATGAGCGACTTTGAAATCAGCCATCGCGCCTGCGAAGCTGCGTGCGATTATTTCGATCTTTGTTCCGGCGGATTCAATCTCACGAAATACGCACGGTTCGGAACGTTTGACGCCACCGAGACGCCGGAGTGTTGCGTCCATACAAAGACGATGGTCGACGCGATCGTCGACGACCTCCAGGCCCACTTGGACTTGCAGCTTCCAGATTGCACCGCTCCTACTGGAACCTCGTTCGTCGAGTAAAAGTGCCCTATGCGAGTGCGCGCTGTTGAGCCGCGCGAAGCGTTTGGCTTTGCCGTCATGGGTCCGATCCTGGCGGAAATGGTCTGGAAACTTTCCGTGTACTTACAGGCGTCGAAGCATGCCGACGACTCGGCGGTGTTATTCTGCGCTCGGGGCGGGCTTGTCCTGCGCCGGGCACTGCAACTGTTCGCAAGCCGCGTCGGCCTGACACTTCGCCTCCGGCAGGCGGACTTAATGGTCTCTCGCCTGGCAGCCGCCCGCGCCGCGTTGCAGCGTGACCCTGCGGCCGTTGCGCCTCTCCTCGAGGGCGAGTTCGCCGGACGAAGTTGTGCCGAAGCAGCTCGCGCGCTGACAGGTATATGCGTTGATTCTGAAGCAAGCTGGAACGTGCCGTTCAACGTCGTTCGATTCACTGAGCTCATGGCGGCGACCGAATCCGGGCGGCGGATTCGGAAGGTGAACGATGAACAGGCTGAATTCCTGCGTGCCCACATCGACAGCCTGCGCGGGGAAAGCACCCGCGTGATTCTCTGCGACACCGGAGTGTTTGGGTCGATCGGCCGGTATCTCCAGGTGGGCGTTCCAGATGTAGATTGGAATTCTGCGGTCTTGTTCCGTGCGAACTATAAGAACATCCCTGCTCCGCATTTCACGATGACGACAGGGGTGGTTTGTGAATCGGATACGTACGTCCCTTGGCGACCCGTTACCTCGATCCTGCTCTATTGGCCGGTGATCGAGTCGATGCTCGAGCCGAAGATTCCCAGCGTCAGGTACTACCGGGCGGATGCCGGCGGCGGCGTAGTCTCCGACCTCGAGGTTGCGAACTGGCAAGATCACCTCCAGCCTGCTGTCGGCTCGACGTTGGCCGGAGCATTGGATTACGTCGCAGGCCTCTCTCCACGGTCGATCGGCTCGATTCACAAACGTGGGCGGCTTGCCTGGAATCGCCTGCGCACAATGATTGTATTCCCGACACTCACTGACGTGGCGCTGCTCGCAGTCGGGCGTCGAGGCTTGGATTTCGGCGTCGAGGATGCCGTCACGTTCACCGGCGAGCCGGATACGACGGCCAATTCTTTTCGTGAGAAGTTGTCCGCCGCGCGCCGCTCAATGTGGCCCGAGGGAGAATTTCGCAAGCAGTTTCCCAGAGCGGCTGGGGCATTCTTATTTACCTTGGAATTGGGACGTTTCCTCCGCGCAACGTCCCGAACGATGATTTCGGAGGCTGGCGTGTCAATCCGTCCCGAATTTGACAAATGGCTAGCCTGATCTTGTGACGACTTGCGTGCCAATCGCAGAAGGACGATCGACGTGATCTCGTACGCTCAAAATGGCGAAGACGTGGTGCTGATGCGCGCCTTCGCCGATGTCAAAGATGGATTCTATGTCGATGTCGGCGCGTGGGACCCTGTGATCTACAGTGTAACCAAATGCTTTTACGACGCGGGATGGAGGGGTCTGAATCTGGAACCGCAGCCGGATCTTTGTGCTCTGCTCAATGCCCAGCGGCCCAGGGATATTAACCTGCCCATCGCCGCGTCCGACGCGGACGGCCTGGCAACATTATGGGTGACGAAGCATTCTCCCCTTTCAACGATTAATCGATCGATCATCGACCCGAACATCGCGGACTACGCCATCGTCCAGCGCGTTGAGACTCGCACTGCGAAGCTTTCGCGAATTCTTGACGACCACGCCGGCGAACGTGACATTCATTTCCTGAAAATTGACGTCGAGGGGCACGAAGCCGAGGTTCTCTGCGGAGTTGACTTCAATAGGCATCGGCCCATCGTGCTCGTTATCGAAGCGACATGCCCGATTACCAATGCGCCTATTTGGCCAAAGTGGGAATCGATCGTCCTGGATGCCGGCTACCAATTCGCACTCTTCGACGGCCTGAACCGTTTCTACGTGTGCAAGGAGCGTACCGATCTTCTTCCCACGCTCAGTCACCCCGCCAACTGTCTGGACAGATATCTTACGCATCGCGAGTCGCAGCTGCAGGCGCGGCTCGAGGCGGTTGATGATGAATTGTGCCGCGTTCGAAGCGAGTTGGCAAAAGCCACTGGCCGAGTCTCATCACCAACGTCCACATCCTAAAGCGAGCCGGATTTTCTTACGAATCCGAAGCACCCGTTTTGCTGCTGCTGGTGGCAACCTTGACCTGCTGCTCCTGATGCAAATCCGCAGCCTCGAATGGCCGGGTCATGCAGCAAAATTCCACTTGGAGACCGTTTGGATCGCGGACAAATATCGACTGCGCATAACCGTGGTCGACGAACTCCGAGACGGCGACCCCCCGCTGTTCAAGGTCACGTTTCTTTTTCTCCAACGCGTCGACGGACTTCGCCTTGAAAGCAAAGTGATATAGCCCCGACGGCACGCCCAACGCGCCGTTGATTCCGGTATCAAAATCAACCGGAATTCCCTGCACGCCCTTGATTTCCATGAAAACCAGAAACTGCTCATCGCCACATTCAAAATAGACCATTCGCACCACGCCGCCGCCGGTGACATGGTTTTGGATGTCTGCCACGCGCGGGAAACCCAGCATTCCTTCGTAAAATGCGATCGTGGCGGGCATGTCGTGCGTGGCGAGGCCGAGATGCGCAAACCCGTGGGACATCGGTCATGCCTTTCTAAAACGACACTGGTATCGCCTGTGACTCTGTGCGCGCCGCACTTGTGCCGCTTGCTCGCGCATCTCGCTGCTGCCTCTGTAAGTTGCGTTCATTGCAGAGCATCGATCTTAAATAGTCGGCCAGGCGGTAGGTCATCGCAATCACCGTGAATGTGGGGTTTGCCCAACTCACGTTCGGAAAGACGTTGCCGCCGATAAGGTATAAATTCTCGACATCATGAACTCGGCAGTTCGCATTTACGACGCCCTCGTCGCAGCACTCCGACATTCGCGTTGTGCCAAGATGGTGGTTCGAGTGCAAAACCGCCACGCGTGAAACCGCGGCTGATTGCTTTCCGATACGGCATCCGGCTCGCATCTGTTCGAAAAACTCGATGAAGACCTCTTGAGTCTGACGATAAGTTGACCAGTCAAGTTCGCAAAGCTGCCAGTCCAAAATGAGCCTTCGCAGGCCAAGACAATCCCTCTGATCAGAGAGTGTAATCCGGCTCGCCGGATTCGGAGCTTGCTCCATGAACAGGCCGACTTTAGGCAACTCGTCGTAGCTCATGGCTGGAGTTCGATAGATGTGGGCGCGCCCATTCAGCAACTGGGCGGCTTTCTGCACCTCCGGAGCCAGACCGAAGTTGATGACAAACTCCCGGCCCCCGCCATCGCATCTTCGCTCGGTCGTGCCCGGCAGCAGGTCGGGGCGTTGCAGCAGCAATGATTCGAACGTTAAGTGCGGGTGCTCCATAAAGAATCGTCCCAGCAGGCCGCTGGAGTTTCCCAAGCCCGCCGGCTTCTGCCTGTTTGCATTCAAAAGCAGACGTGCCGTTTCCAACCCACCGCACGCGAGCACGACGACATCTGCCGACACTTTACCCTCGCGGCCCTCGAGGGTTCGGATGGCCACGTCCTTGATTTCGTCATGATTGTTTTGCAGCCGTAGATCGACCACGCTGGCATGGGTCAGCACAGTCGGACCGCGCGACGATGTTAATCGGACTCGATCTGCTTCGCCAAATCGCCACGTCGGGCTGCCAAATCGCCAAACGCCAGGCGTGACAACGCCGTCATCCAGCGGCAAGGGGATCTCGCACGCGCGGGCGAGCTCCCGCACGTCAAAACTCGGGTCGAGCAGGTTTAGGCGATGCGCCGATTTCGCAAAATACGGCTCCAGAGTTTCGCGACCAAATGGCCAGCCGCTATTTGGAACCCAGGCGCGCTGCTGAAAGTCGTGCGCATCGAACGGCGCAATCCATCCCGCCCACAACGCAAGCGATCCACCTAGACGCCGGGTTCTAGTCTCCTCCAGCGGATAGTTGGCCCCAATCGTCTCACCGGCGTTGATCGCGTCGATTTTTGGATCTTGCTCAAGGCCGCCGCTTTCGATCAGCAGTACATCGACGATATCCGCCAGCTCCTCGGCCAGCGTCAGGCCCACCGGCCCGGCGCCGACGATCAGGACCTGGGTCTCGCGAGTGAGCTCGACGGCTGGGTCGCGTGCATCGATCAGCATCGTCAGTCTCGCTGATACGTTGGCCAACAGCATTTGCCCGATTCGGCGACCATTCTACGCAACCGACGCGCAGCATGACAAGCAGACACGGCGCGCAGAGCACACGACGATCTTTGGAGCACCACGACATCGCCGTGGTCTTGACCGATATTCCACGGTCCCCGGTCATTGAAAGCCAAGGAGGACGTCAATCACCTTGCTTGAGATCGCCTGTCATTTTCATCAGAACCGAGAGACATTCGGCGCTTACCAGCGTGTCGGGATGCGATGGACCGAGGACGCGCTCGCGGCTCTCGTGGGCATTTCGGTAGATGCATGCCGCCTGTGTGAGATCGCCCTTGGCTTGGATGACGAGGCCGAGGTTATTAAGACTTGTAAGCGTCTCGCGGTTGTCGCGACCGAGTATCCGCGCCCGGGCGTCGAGTGCGCGCTGGCATTCGGCCTCGGCGGTTGCCAGGTCACCCTTGTCGCGCATGATCATCGCGAGATCGTTCAGGCTTGTGAGCGTGTCTGGATGATCCGAACCCAATACCTTCGTGCGTTTCTCGAAAGCACTTCGGCAAAGCGATTCGGCTCGGATTAGATCGCCTTTCGCTTGATAGAATTGCGCCGCGTCCGCCTCGCATTGGAGCCTGTTTTCGTCTTCCGGATCAAAATGACGCTGGAACCCGTCCAGGGCCTGCTGAAAAAGCGGCTCGGCCGCGACGAGATCGCCTTGAACGGTTCTTAGATGCCCTAGCCGATTGATACTCATCAACGTGTCGCGATGCGTGGGGCCGTTGATTCGCTGAAATCCTTCAAGTGCCCGTCGGCAATAGGCTTCGGCCGCTGGCAGGTCGCCGTTGCCTTCGAGAATCACCGAAAGGTTAAAAACGCTGGCGAGCGTATCCGAATGGTCGGGCGAAAGATGCCGCTCGCGGCCTTCGAGCGCTCGCCGCGCAATCGATTCGGCAATTGGCAGTCCCAAGAGGAAAGCAACGAGGCTGCTAAAACTGTAAAGATACCCTTCGAACTGCCCATATTGATTGGCGAAGTCCGCCAAGGTGATCGCATGTGGAAGAAGCTCGCGAAAGATGGCTCGGTTCTTGGCAACGCGTGGATCGCCTTTGAGTTTGTCAGCTTCTAAGACGTGCATGAGCCAGGCGACGGCATCCGAGAGTGCGGCCGGCGCGATTCGACCATCCAGCCCGGCGAGCTGTTCTCGTCGCGTTGTGTCCTGAATCAAACGGTGGATCCAAAATGTCGGTGGATCAACGTCGTTCATCTCGGCAAGGGACAATGCGTCGAGACTCCGTAACGCCTCGAGCGGATCAGGAATTCGCCGGGACAAGGCTTCCGGAAAGTCGTCGAAGAGTGATTCCGGAATCGGCTCCGGCCCAAACCATGCGAGGATCTGCAGCAGCGCGCGCGCTTCGCTTGACAACTGATCGGTACTGGTCTTCCAGGCCACCGCAATTTCTCGCGGATAGAGGCACATCTTCGGATCAAACCAGTCGATGATCGACTGGTTATTGGATCGATAGCGTTGGAGATAGTCACGATAGGTTGTTCGTTTTACGCTCACATAGGACCTGGCTTGCGTCAGGCCCAGTGGCAAACGCCCCACGGTAATTGCAATGTCTCGCGCGGCCGCTTCATCATCGGCTGCATGCCGACGGCGGGAGCTGTTATTCTTGTCATCCAGAAGGAACTCGACGGCCTCGTCGATCGCCAGCAGGTCGATCGGCAGCGCCTCAACGTCGGTAGGCCAATCCTTCAATCGCGAGGTGATGAGCACGTTGCCTTGACTCAAAGCGGAGAGTCGCTGCTGAATCGCATCCCGAGTCGCCGCGTCGTCCACATTATCGATAATAAGCAGCCAGCGACGATGCGACTGAAACCAACCCAGTACGCGGGTTACCTGGACTTCGTTTTTCGCGTCGGTTAGGCCGACATCCAAGACCCCCGCCAGACTGCGCAGTTGCGATTCAAAGCGCTCGGGATTCTCGGCGACCACGAAGAGCATGACGTCGTACAATTTCTGATGCTGCCAGGCATATTCGATGGCTGCGCGTGTTTTGCCGATGCCGCCGGCTCCGTGAAGCGCGACGACCGACGCCGTGGATCGCTGAAACGCGTCCGCGACCTGTTTGAACAACAAGCTTCTGCCCTTGAAGAGGTTGTCGAGAGATCGATAAGGGAGCTGGTGGATCGTCTGCGTCTGCGGCTTCTCGATGGCTGTCTTATTTAGTGCGAGGGCCAAATCGCAACACAATTGAAGGGTATCGTTGTAGGCGACCGGGAAGCCGTAAAATCCGGACTTTTCCAGGCGGGCACGGTGCCTGGCCTGGCGCTCGATTTGTTCGGGATCGGGCGAGAAGTCAGGAGCGCGCGCCGCATGTTCGTCAAGCCGAAAGATGAACAGGTCGATCGCATAGTGGATCGCCAACAGGGCCTCCCATTGCGTGTACGAGAACGAGCCGAGTCCGGCCTCCTTCAGTAGAGTTAGCAGTTCGGATCGATTGGCAAGAAAGTCGGAATGCGACTTCATGAACGTTGTCAACTCGTCTTGCGATGGAGAGGTGCCCGTTGCCATACCGAGAAGATGGATGACAGCCTTGCATTCGCCGGCGATGTAGGCGTCCAGTTTTGAAAGCGTGTCCCCTCCTGTCTCCGTGAACCGTTCCTGAAAGACGGCGCGCAGCCCGTACTTATCGAGGAAGTTGGCAATAGCCGTCCGGTACGACCCTGGCCAGGTCGATGCGCCTGGCGTCGTGTCGCCGTGCAGTTCGCGTGAGACACAACTAACAAAGATCGCATCATGCGGCGCTCCAGATTCCATCGCCATCGGAGAACCTTTCTGCACCTGGCAGCTAGAGGCAGTTACCAATCTTGGTGCTGCTAAAGTTCGGCGATCGTTTTCGCCACGCGGACACCAGAAGCGTTTCCCTGGATCAATCGCCCATCCCGCGATCTTACCAGGGCCAGGAGGGCACGAACAACTTCGGCTCAAGTTAGCATGCCCCTCTCGCGGTCGTGACGGTATCTGCGATGCCGAATTCGGCCAGAATGCGAGTGCGCCGGCCTACCATTTGACGGGCGCCGGCGTGTCAGATCCTGCGTCGATCAAGGCTTTCACCAACCATTCCTTTTCCAGCGGCCAATGAACACGTTAGTGAGGAAGGGTCCCGGCAAGTTCCGGCTGGTGCTGATATACTGGGCTGACGGTGCATCCGTGTCGTTCTGGCAATCGCTAGGCGGCGATTGGCCCCGGCAGGAATGAGAATATTGAGGGCCGAAGATCGGAATGCTTGAAAACCGCGTTCCGGCGTTTAATAATCGAATCGTTCACTTGGCCTTGCCCCAAGTGCGCTCGCTGTTCGTCAATCGCTCATCACGCAACCTCCTTGCATCCTCGGGGTGTGCATTATGAAACTTGCATTGCTGGTTTCCGCGTGCGCGTGCTTTCTTTCTGCGACCACCTGCTCGCTGATCGTTTGCGCTCAGCCGCCAGACGCTGCCAGCACCGGGCCAGGCTTCAGTACCCTGCCGGTCACACCCAGGCGGGCTCAGAAGCTGTATGCGGCGCCGATGATGAACACTCGGGTCGAGCTGGGAACATCCGATGCGCTGGCGCCCCCCAAGGCCCTGACCATGGCCGACGTGCACGCGCTGCTGGCGAGCTTGAACCTCAACCCCACGAGCAACCCGGCCGGCGACGGCACCACGTACGACATCGTGCGCGAAGCACACGGCAATTGCACTTTCTCGTATAGCGTCTATCTGAGCACGAGTAAGAGCAACATTTGGATCAATTGCTGGCTCATGACGGTTAAGGACCCGGACAATACCAAGGCAGCCCACTGGTACAAATTAATGGCCTCGCAAACGACGCTCTGGCCGGCTTATTTCACCTACGACGCGACAGACCAGGAGCTCATGGCGCACCAATGCTTGCCGAACTCCAACGTGACGCAGGCCTCGCTGCGCACGACAATCGACGGCTTCCTCGATAAGCTCGTTGCGAGCTCGTCGCTCTGGGACACTTCACAATGGACCGACACCCCGGCACCCGCTGCGGCGCCTGCCGGATCTAAGTAATTCCATTGCCATGATCATTCTTGCTACTGGGCGAAAATAAGACGCAATCGGGCCGATTCAAGAGGAGCACGACGATGTTCAATGTCGGGGCGAGGGTCGTGTTGATCGTTGGCTTGTGGCTTGCGCCTCGGGTTTGCCAGGCGGCCGATCCTGCCACGCACACCCAAGAACTTGTGCGGCCCGCCGCTGCTCGCCAATACAAGCCACAAGCGGTTCGGACCAAGGCGGCCAGGATCATGCCTTCGCTTCGAAAAGCCGAGGACGCGCCGGTTGCCCGGCCAGCCGGTTCCACGTCTGTTCAGGTTGTCAACTTGGAGTTTGCCGATGCGGCGACGTGCCAGGCCTTCGAGCTGCCGAGCGTCAAGGTGATTACGCGCTTCAAGACCTTTGCCGACATTTTCGTCTGGGTCCAGCCCGACGGCCACCTGGATGCGACCGTCATCGCTGCGCTTGAAAAGCTCAAGAGCGACAACAAACTGACCTGGTACGAGCCCTATGGCGAGAAGTCCGTTCCACCGCTTCCGCGAGTCAAGCCGATTGCGGAAAGATCCCGCGCCTTCCCCGATCAGATCGTGCGCGGTGGTTACAACGGGTTGACTGGCAAGGGCGTGATCATCGCGATCATCGACTCGGGCATCGATTTTCGGCACCCGGATTTCATCACTTACGACGCGGCCGGGCTGCCAACGTCGAGGGTCTTGTACTTTTGGGACACACTTAGCGAGTCATACGCCAATGGATTCGGGGCTCCGGCCCCGTTGTGCTGGCCCAACGGTGCCCCGATCGGCACCATCTTTTCCAGAGATAATTTGACAGCCGAGCTGCGCAGTGCGCGGCCGCACATCCTCGAGTTCGATACGTATGGGCACGGCACCGGCTGCGCCGGTGTCGCAGCCGGCAATGGCAACGCGTCTAAGGGTGCTTTTGCTGGCGTGGCGCCCGGGGCCGATATCATTGCCGTGCGCATCGGAGGGCACGCCGGCGCCGGCGCGATGGAAAATGGATTTTTGTACAACGCGATTTGTGGTTGGCTTGACGAAAAGGCCGGCCAGCAGCCGCTGGTTGTCTCGTGCAGCTTCGGCGGCCAGTACGGAGGCCGCGATGGCTATTTGATCGAAGAGCGGCAAACCAGCGCCCGCTTCGACAGTTCGACTCGCGCACGGGCGATCTGCATTTGTTCCGGCAACGAAGCCGAGCTGCCGATTCATGCCGGGCTTGACATCAAAGGTGCCAACGCCCAGGCGGTCCTGTCCTGGTCGTCGAGCGACGCTGCGACGATTGAACTGTATCTGCAAACCGATGACGATGCCGATATCCATGTCAACACGCCACCGGGCGCATCCTACAAGGTGCTCCAGGATTACGTCCATCCGCTGACACAGAACGTGTATGTCAAGCTCGACGTCGGCAGCGGCAAGGGAGAACTGTCGGTTTATAGCAAATCGGGCCGCAACTTCGGGGCCGATGCCTACATCTATGGTGGCGACGACGCCAGGTTCGACGACCAGTGCCTCTCGGCAAACAAGCTGGTCGGCGCGCCCGGCGCGGCGAGCCAGGCGATTACCGTCGGCAGCTATGACTTCAACGACCATTTCAACACCGAAGGCCGCGATGTAACCTTGCCGGACACCGCGCGTCAACCGATCACGATCGGGCAACTCTCGTCCTATTCCAGCCCGGGCCCGCGCCGGCTGGGAGACGGTCCGAAATTCGCGGAAAATGTAGTGAAGCCCGACATCGTGTCACCTGGCGAGTGGCATGTGGTAGCAACGCCATTGAACGTCGTTCCCATCTTTTCGCGTGATTCGACCGGCTACTACGCCGATTTCAACGGCACTAGCGCCGCGACGCCTTATACGGCCGGAGTGATCGCACTTTTGTTCGAGAAACAGCCCAGCCTGACGGTGGGTGAAGTCAAAGACTTGTTGCACGCCTGCGCTCAAAAGGACGCTTACGCTCAGGACGTGCCCGGCCCTGGATGGGGCTATGGAAAGCTAAACATTCAAGCCGTCGCCCAGTTGCTTTCGGACTCTGGCGGCAAATAGGCCTGCCACGCGACCCCGCCCGGTTTTCGACGCGCACATTACGAGCCGCTGGTCTTGGCTGCGTAACATTGGCGATGATTCGCGGGGCGCTGTCGGGCGTCGCTTATTTCTTGCACGCAGAAAACGTGCTCGCTAACATGCGTATGGGGGGCTGCATGGCTGTTGCCCCCATAAATGGAACTGCTAATCCCGCATCGGACAGCGCTTTCGACCGGCGCAGCGGCAATCGGGCGATTGTCGCGTTGGCAATGGGGCCGTCCGAAGCATGACATGCGCTCACCATGTTCTCGACAAGTTGCGGGGCAAAGCCAAGCGGACGCTGGCGGCCAGGGACAAGCGATTTCGACGCGCGGCTTTCGAATTACTGGAACCGCGCCACCTGCTGTCGGGCACCGGCAGCATCGAGCCAGCAGTTGCCGACGGCCCCGCACCCGTCGCGATGCCGCTTACGGCGGTGGCTTATCCGGCCAGCAACAATCCACAGGTGGCCGCACCGACTTTTGTGACGCTGGACCGGGCCGGCACCGCCACGCCCGACACCAGCAGCAGTCCCGTCGGTTTCACCGCGCTGCAAATCCTCTCCGCTTACAACATCAACCAGGTCAAAGTTGGCGGCCAGCAGGCGACCGGCGCGGGCCAGACGATCGCCATCATCGATGCTTACAACGATCCCGATATCGCCGCGGATTTGCAAACGTTCGATACGGCGATGGGGCTGCCGGCGGCGCCGAGTTTCACCGTCGTGTCGCAAACCGGTTCGACCGTCAACTTGCCCGTCGACGACACCAGCAACTGGGCGGTGGAAGAATCGCTCGACGTGGAATGGGCGCACACGATCGCTCCGGGCGCCAACATCATCCTGGTCGAAGCCAACACCAATAACAACGTCGACATCGACGCGGCGGTTGCCTACGCCAAAACCCTGCCGGCGGTTTCCGTAATCTCGATGAGCTACGGCAGCCCCGAGTACGCGGGCGAGAACAACAGCCTGTACACGACCCCGGCCGGCCACATCGGCATCACCTTCGTGGCTTCGACCGGCGATAACGGCGCGCCGGGCGAAGACCCGGCCGCTTCGCCCAATGTCGTGGCCGCCGGCGGCACGTCGCTGTATCTCACCGGTTCGAACACGTATAGTTCGGAAGTGGGCTGGTCGGGCAGCGGCGGCGGCATCAGTCCGTTCGAGTCGCAGCCGAACTATCAACTGGGCGTGGTCAGCCAAAGCAGCACCCAGCGGACGAGTCCCGACGTTTCGTTCGATGCCGACCCGGACACCGGCCCGGCGATCATCGACTCGTATACCTACGGCTCGGCCGATCCCTGGACCCAGATCGGCGGCACTAGCTTTGCCGCACCGTCCTGGGCCGCCATGATTGCGCTGGCCGACCAGATCCGCGTGGCCAGCGGTCAAGGCACTCTGGACGGGCCATCGCAGACGCTGCCCGAGTTGTATCAACTTCCGGCTGCGGATTTTCACGACGTCACGAGCGGAAACAACGGCATCAGTGCGGCTCCGGGCTACGATCTGGTCACCGGCATTGGCACGCCGATCGCCAACCTGGTGTTGCCGGCCTTGGCCGCCGGTTTTCCCAACACGCCGGCCGGCCTGTCAGCGACGAGCTCGGCGGTTCCGTCGGTCGCAGCCGGCGACTATCTGACCTACACGATTCGGGTCTTCAACAACAGTGCCACGGATGCGCACAGCGTGTCGCTGACGGATCTGCTTCCCAGCGGCGAAACCCTGATCTCGCAAAGTCAAACGTTCGGCCCGAGCTTCACGCTGGCGAGCACCGGCAACAACATAAGCGATACGCTCGCGACGCTGCCGGCCGGCCAGTTCGCCGCATTTACGATCACGGCCACCCTCAGCAGCAGCCTCGCCAGCGGCACGCAACTGGTGAACTCGGCCACGGCCAGCGCCACGGGCTCCAGTGCCGAAATCGCGACATCGACCACGGGGGTGATCACCCAATCCGCGCTGGCGGTGACGAATTCGGCTCCGTTGACGGTGAATGCCGGTCAAGACTTGAGCTACGCGATCATTCTCGCCAACAACGGTCCCAGCGACGCGGCAGCGGTGTCGCTCTCGGACTTGCTGCCCAGCGGCGAGACGCTGATATCGCAAACCCAGACGTCGGGTCCGGCCTTTACGCTGGCTGCCTCCGGCAACCAGGTAAACGACACGCTCGCGACCTTGCCATCCGGCAGCGCGGCCGCATTCACGATCGTGGTTGCCGTCAGCGGCAACCTGATCGGCAACTCGCTGCTCACCGACATAGCCGCGGCCAGCGACGGACAGGGCGATCAAGGCAGCGGCCCGGCCACAAGCACGGTCGAGACTGTGGCCACCGGCGGGCTGGTGAATACTTTGCACGTCTTTTCGAATCCGTCCGATAGCGTCAGTGCGGGCCTGGTGCTCGTCGGCTCGAAGTTCTATGGCGTCACCTCCACTGGCAGCGGCCTGTACGGCGACGGCACGATCTTTTCCGTCAATAGCGACGGCACCGGCTACCAGTTGCTGCATTCGTTTGCGGGCGCCGACGGGTCCAAGCCGGCGGCCAGCCTCACGTTCGTCGGTTCCAAGCTGTACGGCACGACCGAGAACGGCGGCCTCGACGGCGACGGCACGATTTTCTCGATCAATACCGACGGCAGCGATTTTCAGAGCTTGCACTCGTTTTCGGGCGACGACGGAACCTTGCCTGTGGCTAGCCTGACAGCGATCGGTTCGACGCTCTTTGGCACAACCCAGGCCGGCGATAACGGCGATGGCTCGATCTTCTCCATCAGCACTGACGGCACCGGCTTTCAGAGCCTGTACGACTTCTCGGGCACCGATGGCTCGGCTCCCTTGGCCGGCCTGACGGTGGACGGATCTACGCTACTGGGAACGACGAGCGGCGGCGGCGCATCCAGCGGCGGCACGGTCTTCTCGGTCGATACCGACGGCAGCGACTTCCAGACCCTGTACTCGTTTTCCTATCTCGATGGCTCTTTCCCGGCAGCCGGCCTGACGCTGGCTGGCGCGACGATATACGGCACGACCGAGTTCGGCGGCTCCGGTGCGGAGGGGACCGTCTTTTCGATCGGCGTCAATGGAAGCGGCTTCCAATCGTTGCACTCTTTCGCGGGCCCCGACGGCTCGGCCGTCACGGCGACCTTGACGCTCGTCGGCTCGACGTTGTACGGAACGACCGTCGAGGGGGGCGCGGGAGACGGCACGGTCTTCGCGATCAACATCGGCGGCAGCGGCTTTCAGACTTTGCACGCGTTCGCGGGCCCCGACGGCCGCTTCCCGACGGCCGGCTTTGTGCTGGTGGGCTCGACGCTGTATTCCACCACGGGTTCTGGCGGAAGTCACAGCGAGGGCTCGATCTTTTCGATCAACACGGGCGGCACGGGCTTTCAGACCTTGGACTCGCTGAGCGGCACGGGCGACGGCAAGGAACCGGCTGGGAGCCTGACGCTTGCCGGCTCGACGCTCTATGGCATGACCTCATCCGGCGGCCTGTATGGCGATGGCGCGATCTTCTCGACGAATCCCGACGGCAGCGACTACCAGGTGCTGTATTCATTTTCCGGGGCCGATGGATCCGGGCCCGACGCGAGTCTCACCGTTATCGGCACGACGCTCTACGGCACGACCAGGCTCGGCGGCAACGACAATGACGGGACGATCTTTTCGATCAACACCGACGGCAGCGACTTTCAGACGTTGCACTCGTTTTCGGGCGGCGATGGCGACCAGCCCGAGGCCGGGTTGACCGTCGTCGGTTCCACGTTATACGGAACGACCACGCTCGGCGGCGTCAGCAGCATGGGCACGATCTTCTCGATCAGTGCCAATGGCGCCGGCTTTCAAACGCTGCAGTCGTTCTCGGGTAGCGACGGCGACTCTCCGGCGGCGGCCCTGACGCTCGTCGGTTCGATCCTTTTCGGCACGACCGAACTCGGCGGCATTAACAGTGATGGGACGGTCTTCGAGATCAATACCGGCGGCACCGGCTTTCAGACGCTCCACTCATTTTCCTATTCCGACGGCTATGAGCCCGAGGCCGGCCTGACGCTCGCCGGCTCGACGCTCTACGGCACAACCACGTACGGCGGCTCCGGCGGCGCAGGCACGATCTTCTCAATCACGACCGGCGGCTTGGGTTTCCAGACCTTGTATGCGTTTTCGGGTGTTGACGGCGATGCGCCCGGCGGCAGCCTGACGCTTGCCGGCTCGAAGCTGTATGGCACGACCCAGTTCGGGGGCAACAACAGCGACGGCACGATCTTCTCGATCAAGACCGACGGAACGGATTTGACAACGCTGTATACGTTTTCGACGAGCGACGAGGGTTACGATCCGCAGCCCGGCCTCATTCTCGGGGGATCGACTCTTTATGGGACTACCGAGCTCGGCGCTGCCGGCAACAGCGGCACGATCTTCTCGATGCCGCTGTTGGAGCCCACCGTGGTCGGCGCCTTTGTCAGCGGTTCGGCCTGGAGCGCATCGTATCTGAGCATGCTGTCAACGGCCGGCCTGGGCAACTCCGCCGTGGGCTTCGAATTGGTGAGCGGCGTCGATCAATTGACGACCATACCGTGGACCAACGTCACCCAAATTTCCATCGCCTTCAGCGAGTTCGTAAATGTCTCGCAAGGCAGCCTGACACTCTATAATTCCGCAAACACGATCGTTCCTGCCTCGGGATACAGCTACAACAGCACAACCAATATCGCCACCTGGCAGTTTTCCACCGCGCTGGTCGCCAACAAGTACGTGATCAACCTCGCTGCCAGCTCGGTCAGCGATGCCAACGGCGTCAAGCTCGACGGCGCGTGGACCACCGGCGTCAGCACGTTTGCGGCCCGGTCGGGCGACGGCACGCCCGGCGGCGACTTCAACTTCTATTTCGACGTGCTGCCCGGCGACGCCAATGCCAGCGGTACGGTCACCAATGGCGACGTGCTGGACACGAAGCTGCAAGTCGGCGCGGTGGCGAATTCGAGCAACTACCAACTCGACGTGAACGGCGCGCCGAATATCACCAACTCCGACGTATTGCTGGAAAAGCTGCAAGTCGGCAGCAATATCAACAATTTTTCCACTCCGTCATTGCCCGCCCAATCCGCGGCCGCAACATTACCGGCCGACGTGCTGACGCCCGATGCTCTGACCACCGATGTTCCGACGGCCGATGCTCCGGCGGCGCCGTCCCCAGCGCCGGCCATGCAGCCAGCCACGACAACCGCGTCGTCGTCGATAACGATGTCGGCTGCGTCGTCGACGGCGGCGGGGCTCACTTTCGCGCCCGTCTCGCCGCTGAATTCTGCAATATCGACGGTCGTGGTGCCGGCGATTCCGCTGACCTTATCCGCCGCTCCTTCACCGGTCGCAGCGCCCGCAGCCGCCTCGCCCGTCGCCGACGGGTTGTTCCAAGCTTTGGCTGATTCGACCGCGCCTGCCACGCCGGCTTTGACTCCCAACGATGTCTTAGCGCTGGTGCTGGGCAGCCTGGACCTGAATTCGTCCCGTGTGGCATTCACGCCGGCTGACGACGTTGCCGATAACGCCGCGCCCACCGCCCAGCCGGCATTCGTCGCGGCGGGTTCCTCGAGTGCGCCGAGTCCGCTCGCATTGGACGAAGTTTTTGCCAGAAACTCGGGCGCTCTGGTGCAAGAGGCGGATTTTCCGCCGGCAAAAGAAAAGCCCGTCTCTGAAGCAGCGGCGCTCCAGAGACGGGCGTCTTAAAACAGCTCAAAGCCAGAAGGCATCAGCTCCGGGCGTTCTTGCAATTCTCGGCGCATTTGCGGCAGGTGGCCGCACACATCTTGCAGCAGTCCTTGTCGGACTTCTCGCACATTTCAGCGCACGCGGTGCACATCTTTTCGCACTGCACACACACGCCGTAGGCCAGGGGCGAATGCTGCTCGCAGAGCGCGGCGCATGCCGCGCACAGGTGATGACATGCTTCGCATTCCTTGGCACATGCCGGATTGTCCTTCTTGCAGCAGGTCTCGCAGCTCTTGCAAACTTCCGCGCACTCGCGGCACATCTTGACGCAAGCGTCGGAACAAGTGCCCTCCTCAGCGGCGACCGCACACGTCCGACCTGCGAGCAGCAGGCTGGCTGCCAACACGGTCATGATTCCCAAACGGCTAGCAAAATGAACGGCGTTCATGAACACTCTCCTGAAAGTGATTGTGAATAGTGAAGAATGGCATCCGCGGGGCCAGCCCGAGCTAGCGCGTAGGACGTCTACGCGTGAGCGTGGAATTGCCGGCCGCAAATGCACTGCCAGCGACTGCCGAACTCAGCAATGGCGCGCCAGTGCGCCATCGGGCGCATTAGTTGCGCCAGCAGCAGAGAAGCGCTTGAAAATTGGCGGGCGGCCGGCATTCAGCGATCACCAGGGCCGGAACCGAGGAAAACAGCGCGCTCGGCACAACGGCCGCCGGTCCTGCCAGGGCCGGGCCGAGCGGCTGCACGATCCGGCCGGCAGATTCAAGCCTGGCTGGCGCGGCAGACTGACAAAAACAGTCGCCGGCGGCTCGATGCAGGCGGGGCGCGGTGGTTTTTTCCGCCGGATTCTCGGCCGTCCGACGGCAGTGCGGGCACGTGTTGTCGGACGTGGCAAGCTGTGGCGCCTGTTCCATACAGCACGCCAGGGGCATACCCGGCAGAGCGCAGCACCAGCGCGGTGGAAGCAGCAGCGTCACCGCAGCCATTAGCATCGCGAGAGAAGACAAGCGTCGCATCACATCGACCTCCGCACGCAGTATAGGCCGGCACGCTCCTGGCTTCCAGACGGCGCGAGTTGAAAGGCGCGAACTCAAACTGCCTTGCATTGTCCGTTCCTCATTCGGACTTTTGCATTTCGAGCCCACGCCTGGCAGGGAATCTCGGCGAAATCTCCAGCGGTCGCGGCAGTCGAAATCCCGCAAAAACCGCTGCTACCATGAATTCTATATGGGGGGACTTGCTGTTTGCCTCCCACCCAATAGCATGGATAATCGCACGACGCTTGTTGCTGGTCCAAGGAGGGGGCATGCGTTTGCTGAACCTTGAAGGCGGAGGGAATCTTCCGTGCGTCAAGCTGACTTGGCTCTTGCGCCTTGTGAATGCCGGCCGCCCGGTTCTCCGTGTGGCACAGAGCATCGAGCAAGACCGGCAGCGTAAACGGAAGAAATGCCGAGCGTGGTCTGTAAGCAGTGCTGCGAAGCGATCCCGGCCGACGAAGAAGCGGCCAGAGTGGAATGGATTACCAGGACCTTTGAGTTGGCCAACCCGGCTCTTTCGCTTGAAACAATAGCCCGTAGAGTGAAGCCGTTAGTGCCAAATCTGCCTGACGTGATGCGCAAGAAATGGTGTCGAACACAAGACGAACTCAATGCGGCGTACACCACTTCGCTCATTCGCCGGTGACAGGCTAAGAATCACTATTTTGTGATCCCCGGTTGAGGTATTATAAACGCCGTGACGGCGAAAAAGCTGCGGCCATAAGGAGTTCGCTGATGATCGCAAACTGTCCGAGTTGTGGTCGTGCCGCTCAAGTTTCCAATAGTTTCTCGGGAGAAGTGCGCTGTCCAGTGTGTCGGCGCAAGTTCTCGACGGTTGACCTTGCGTCGACCACAACGCCGTCTGGCGTGGGACCGGCGCCAGCGCCGCCTCCACCTCGAACGTCGCCCGTTGGGCCGCCGGCCGAGAACGTTCGATCTTGGAAGATTCCTGCGATTTGCGCGACCATCATCCTGGCCGCCGTCGGATTGCGTTTATTGCCGGACATGAAACCGACGGTGATGGCTGCTTCGTCAAGCTTTGTGCATGTCTTTCCGGCGCGGATTCAACGGAATTATGAACCGCTGCTGACCGCGCGCGATATCGTTCGTTTGGCCGCGCCGCCGGACATCTTGCAACTTTCGCGAATTGAAGACAAGGAACTCAAGGCAGAACTTGCAGATCGCACCGCACAGGCGGATCGCACACATCAGGTAGAGTTGGCCAAACAAGCACAGGAACTGCGCGAGATCGCGCAGGAAAAAGACAAGCAAACGGATCTGGAAAGGAAGCTCGCACAAGAAGCGATCGATTCCAATCGCCGCGAGGTGGAGCGCGCAGCTCGCCTGAACTCAATCGATGCTCGACAGCGCGCGCTTCTGGCTCAAAAGGGGACCCTGGACATCAAGATTGCAAAGCTTCAGTCTGAATTGCGCGAAGCTGCTGCTGGCTACCAATCTCGAGTCACGGAAGCCAGTGGCTTTTGCAATTTCCCGTTCTACCAAGGGCAGGAGTTCCCACAGGTCAATATGGGCAGGGGCGGCATTAATCAGGTGCGGCCGGTCGTTCGGCTGTCTGAAGGAGCCCCAGAGTATGCCGAATTGGTCAGATCGCTCTCTTTCTGGTGGAATAAGGGCGCGGCCGCTGAGGGCGGGCTAAGATCGGCCAACGAGGAAATGGCGGAGCTGAACCGCCAGGCAAAAGCCTTGGAGCAGGAGTTCAAGACGGTTTTGCAGGGAAACCGTCCGTGAATTCCGGCAGCCCCAGCAGGAATGTCGTGCTGGCGATCATGGCGGGCCTGTTGGTCCCGGCGCTCGGCTTGATCGGCTGGCTTTACCGAGTGCCGATTCTGCAGCGATTCGAACGAGCCGACGCACATAACGCAGCCGATTCCGCCGCTGCGACGAGCACGTCAGCAGCGGGTCGCCTGGATGTTCGTGAAGAGCGATACTCGTCGGGAGAAATCAAAGCACGAACGGGTGTCTGCTGTTATCCCAATGGCGTCGAAATCTACCATTCGACGACGACACAGTGGTATAAGAATGGCCAGGTCCGATTAAAAGGACAATTCACTTACGGCGTGCCGGTCGGTGAATGGGAAGCCTGGCATGAAAACGGCAAACCGTGGGTACACGGTCGTTTTAGCCAGCGAGGGCCGTCCGGTATTTGGACCTATTGGGACGTCAATGGCGAAAGTTGCGGCCAACGCAACGACGGCATGAAAGTCGGTCACTGGAAAGAATGTTGTGATGCCATTCAAATGAACGGCGAGGGACTTTACCTCGACGGACATTTACATGGCCCCTGGCGGTTCACCGATCAAAAGGGCGAGCCTGTTCTCGATGTCGAATTCGACCGAGGCCAGGTAAATGGCAAAGTAATTGTTTACAAAATCGGGAAAATAGAATACGAATTCGAGCACGGGCAGGAGCAGGCGGAGCTGCGGCAATTCGAAGCCAACGGCAATCATTACGGCGCAAAACAAGATCGGTTTCGCGATGTCCTCCAGAAAATGACCGTTCCGTCGCTGGAGTCCTTTCGCTGGATCCCAGTGAACGGGCCCTTTGATCCGCCCTATCTGGAAACCACGGAAGATCATTGGCCCGATGGCAAGCTAAAACAGCGCATTGAATACCGGGTAATGTTCGATTCGACCCAGGCCGTGCGAATCCAACACGGTAAAGCCGGTTCCTGGTACGCGTCGGGCAGTCCTCAGGAAGAGCAAGAGTTTCAAGACGGCCTGGAGCATGGAAAGTTCAGTCGCTGGTACGCAAACAGGCAGCGGCAATGGGAAATCGAGTATCGCTGGGGAAGCCCCAGCGGACACTGGCAGTTTTGGCACCCCGATGGCCAGAAGCAAGCGGAGGGGATGATCGACGTTGCCGGACGCACCCACGACTGGCATTTCTGGAATCTCGACGGATCTTCTCTGGAAGTTCGCGATCCGCAGATTTGGTTGCGCGCTCAAATCCAAGACAAGTCGAATGAAACGCACCCATATCTAGTTCCATGACCCTCGTTCAATGCACGCATTGCGGAACTTCGGTGGACGTTCCCCCGAGTCTTCTCGGTAAAAGCGTGCGTTGTCCGATTTGCTCCTGGAAGTTCATCGGTTCAGCTCCAGAGCGACCGAGCTCCGGCGCGGTCAAGCGGCCGGAGCCCGCCGTTCCGACGACGCCCGCCGGCGTCGACGAACATCGGCGGGCGAGTGGGGCAAATCGACCGGCGCAGGCGAAGAGCCCGATGGCGGCATGGCGGCCGGTCCTCATTTCCTTGGTTATCGCCGGTCTATTGATCGTCGGGCGGTACGCATGGCAAGTCATCGCCCGGCACACCCAAACCGTCGCGGCGCAGGAATTCGCGGAAGAGTGGCTGAAACGCGATACGGCGACAGGCGCAGCCACGGTCATCGACCGCCTCCGCGTGGCACTCGAGCAGTCTGGCGACGTGGAGAACAAGGATTTGATCGCCCTGTTGCATCGGGTCCGCGAGCAGCAACGACGACTTGAAGCTAACGCCTTGCTCGCGCGCGCGCAGTCGGCGATCGACCATCAGGATCTGTCGCTGGCGATTGAAAGCCTGCAGAGCTATTTGAACCATTCGCACGCCACTGAGCGTGGCTTGGCCAGCAACCTGTTGCAACAAGCGGATCGGGCGATCTCGGCCGACGCAGCGCGAACGGCTCTGCGACAATTCAGTGATGAAGATCTAAAGAAATTCAATACGACGGGCGAAATACCCGCTGGACTCGAACCGGCCGACCCGCGCATCGCGACGGTATTTTCTCGCAGTCTGCGCGAGAATCTGCAAGAAGAACTGAAACGCCGACGAGGTTCCACAGCGGGAAGCGTGCCGTGAGACACGCGGGCTTGCGTTGCGACCTGGCAAATACTCCCGCCGGCGGATTCGCCGTTGTCAGGCGCTAAGCCACAAACTGATGAGCAGCACGACAACAAAGATCAAAGGCAAGAGATACCATTGCCAAGTCGTGGATTTCTTGCGTTTGCGGCGGGGGGATGCCGTTGGTTCGTCAATCTGCAGGGCTTGCTTAATTGGTGACCATTGCGTCGCTCCAGCCCGACAAACCAGCTGCTCTGCCGTCAGTTGGCCGGCGGCTAGCATGCGTTTTAAAGCTAAGGCTTCCAGCGGACCTTGCGAAGCAGCACCGTCGTAATAATACCAGTAATCGCTCTCGACCGCGGGTGCGGGCGCCGCCGCCGGCGAACCGGGATTATAATTGGCAGCCGAAGCAGCGGCCCGCTCTTGGGGATGATTGGCGGCCTGCACTTGATCGTACGCGACCGGAACCGCGCTGACAAAGAACTGCGGATACTCTTCGGCGCGGACCCAGTGTTTTTTATCGGTAGAGATTTCGTGGATTCGGGCCAGATCGCCGCGGCGCACGAGTGCTTGCAATTGCGATTCGTTGAAGGGACCCTGTGTTACGCCCCGAATGCGAATATAGTAGGTGTCTTCGGTCGTGGCCGAAATTGGAATGGGTTTCATTTGAATGAACCGTTCGTCGTGTTTGCGCGTATCGCGAAGATCGGGCGTCCGGACTTGCACCAGGACTTCGCCCCGGCGGCCGGCGTAAATCGCGCGCCGTCCCAAGTTCCGATCGTATCAAGCGCAGGCTGGTCCAGTTTATTGCCTGGGAGAATGACGTCTACGGTTGCCGCAGGCAGATTGTTTCGGCTCCAGATGCATTCGTGCTCGCCATTGGGCAATGCTCGGAGCCAGCCGCACCATTCCAGCATCGGAACTTGAAACCGCTGGAATTTCTTCAATTCGTCGGCGGCGCGTTGCTTACTCGCCGGCAAAGCCGCATTGAACTTTTCGAGGACCGAGGCAGCGTTTTGGCGTGCCCAATCGGCGTCGTTCTTATCGGCGGGATCCATCCAGGGAGTTTTCATGACGGGTTCCAGCGATCGCAGCAGCTCGCTGGGCTTTTCGAAGGCTACACGAATCGGCTCGCTTCCGTCGTTCGCCGCCGCCAGGATATTGGATAGCAAAAAGGCCTTGAGAACGGGATCCATGGTACGCTGTTCTACAACCGCGTCAATCATTCGACAAAATGCCGGCTCCCACTCCGCGGCTTTCAAATTGGGCTTGGACAATTCCTTGTCGACGCGCTCCGCGGCTTTGGCTTGCGGCGCCGTTTCAACCTTCGTGTTCTCGGCATCAAGCAGTGTTGATTTTGTCCGCTCGTCGTGCCCAATCCAATAGCGGAACGAATAGCCGCTTTTGGTCAATGCCGGCTGTTGGCTGGTATAATATCGTTTGCCATCTCGTTCGACCATCCATGCCCCCGAAATCAAAGGGCTATGGAACCGCTCCCGAAGATCATCGATGCTTCCGGAGCTCGATCGTCTGGCATAGGCTTCCAGGTGCCGCAGCAGCACTTCGAAGGCCGCGGTTTGTGGAAACCCTGGATAGGACTTGGACGCGTCGCGAATCGAGTTGATCCAACCAGCGAGCTGTTCCGAAGTCAGCACCGAGGGATCGATACGCTGCCAGCGCGTCGCCAGGTCGTTCCACAGTAACAGGCCCTTCCAAAGCTTCTCCTCCGGCAGTACCGCCGTGAACTCGGCAGTCGAGGGAGCGTTGGGAAAGGCGGCCGCATAAGCCCGCAACGCACCGGCAAACAGCTCGGGATTACCGATCGACGTCGTAATGCGTTGCTCCAAGTCGTGTTCGCGGGTCTGTTCCTCCAATTTGGCTTCGATCAGCTCGATGTCGTGCCTCACGCCTGCCAGTCGTTCGAACGGAGCCGCGCTGACGGACTGCCGCTCTTCGGCCAACGTCGCGACGGCGGCTTCGGCTTTTTGCAGCACGGAGCGCAGCTGGCCCTGGCTGGCGGACGACTTCGCGGCCGCAGACAACTCGTCGTGCAAGCTCGCTACGCGGCCGGAAAAATCATCGTCGATTTTCTTCTGGCGTTTGGCCTTGTTCGCTTTGATGCCGGCGAACAGCGCAGCGACGCTCTCTTGCTCGATGGGAGTTTTCGCCAGCCGAGTGACATTTTCTAGCGGCACCTGCTCGGGATGTTCGGCGGCAGCCACGGTTGCCGCCTGCAGCGCGGCCTGAAACGCCGCGCTGCGTTCCATTTCCTTCTGCGTACGCTCCCGAACGATCGCGGCGAGATCGAGCAGGACCGGATCGTTTGCCGTCTGCGGTGACAGGCCCTGGATCTTCTTGAAGTACTCTCCCGCGTCCGCTAATTGGTCTTGAGCCAGCAAGTCGTTGATCGTGTTCACGTGTTCTGTCAATTCAGCCGTATAACGATGCCGAGCAATGATGCGCCAGCCCAGGCCAGTAATCGCCGCCAGAAACAACACGATTCCAGCGACGGTCGCCACACGCTGCAGGCGTTGCCGTCGGAGCAGCCGCGAAACGACCCCTCGATACTGCAACTCAACCTCACCGGGTAATTCGGCGCCGAGCTCGCGACAAGCCGTATATGCCGCCTCGATCGCTTTCACACTCGGCGGTCTTTGGTCCAGGCGCGCTTGCAACCTTCCGATCGCGCTATCAATGTTCGCACGTTCTGTTTCTCGGTCGTCTTCGGCGGCCAGCCATTCCAACGCCGACGCGGCAGACGCGACAACAGCATGGTCGGCAGCCGCTGCCGCCAATTCGAGGGCATGGTTGAATTGCTCGCGCAGCGCGCGGCCCGCGTCCAAATCCAACTGGGAAAAAGCTTCGAGCAATCGAGGCGCTAGCTCGCGCAACTGCGCGCAACCCTGGCGCTTGCGAATGTCATGCGTGGCGTCGCCCACCGCCTTGAGCAATAGGGGCGGTACCACCGATAGCGATTTCTTGGCCAGTTCGGTCTGGAACCGCTCCAGCGCGATCGAATCGCCGCGACGGTGCGCCTCGGGCCATTCCTTGCTAATCTGAGCCCAGCGAGTCGTTTCGTATTCCTTCAGATCTTGACGAAACACGGTCGTCTCGGGATCGCGCTCCGACAAACGGCGGAGCACGTCGATGCGCTGAGCCAACGGCGCCCGCTGCAGAGCCAGGCGGCGATGCATTCGCAGCAGGTCCTTGATCGGTTGATGGCGCGCGTAGGCTTCATTCAGCTCCGCGGCGGTATCCAGCATCAAGGCCGGCGGACCCGGAACGCCGCGGCGCGCCAGCGAATCGAGCCATTGCGGCAATTCGGGGAAATCGAGCACCGAAACAACCTGAACCAGGTTCGGCTCTTCCTCGCACTGCTGAATCGCGTCCGTGCGCAGCCCGCGCGACAACAGGTCGGCGCATTGCCGCAAGCGTTGATTGACGGCCGCGCAGATCTCGCGCTGCTCGGTGGCGAGCTGCTCGATTCGGCCTGGTTCCGGCGCCGAGAGCGAGTTCAGTTGAGCGCGGATATCGTCCACGAGGCGACGGTAGTGCATCATGGCTGGGGTTTTTCCTCCGTCGGTTTCGGCCGCGCCGAGAATTGAACCAGACACTCGTCTTTCCCGGTCGCATCTTCCGCGAACAGCGTGATGTCCAGCGCAATCTTGGCGCTTATCGCCTTGGTCAATTCCAGCCACTCTCGGCGGCTTTGGATCGCACGCTGATTGCGCTTGCGGCTGTTGGCAAGGTCCTTGAGTTCTTGCTCGTGGTCCTCCAAATCGGACTCCAGTGGCTTTTGGGAGCGTAGGCTTCGCCGCTCATTCTCTAGTTGGATGCCGCGAAGGACCGTGTCCCTTTTGCTCCTGGCGGCCAGGACCTCCTTCTCGTCGCCGACCTCTTCGGCTTCGATAATTACCGCTTCCGCGTCGCGGAGTCTCACAAACCATATCCGGAGCTTATCGAGTTTACTTTCTTGTTGCTCGATCTGCTTGAGCAAGTGGGCATTGTCGGAATCGAGTTCCTTGATTTCTGCGTTCCATTGCCTTTCTGCGTCCACAATCAGCTTGGATTCCGGCTGCTGAGACTTGCAGTGTCCTCCCAACTTCAAAACCATGAGTTTATAGTCGGCCTTGCTGTCCGCGCCGGTTTTGATCTGCAGCTTTGCATGGAGCCCGATTTCGCGCAGCACTTCCGGAAATTTGGCCGAAGAGCCCGATGGGGGGGGCGAGTCGCCTGGGGGCCAGATTTTCAAATCGAACGCCGCTGGCTGATCGAAGGGGACCGCATCGACTTTCGGGAATCGGTCGGCCATTCGCGCACTAGGTTTGCCGATGATGAAATGTTGAACGATCGGAGTTTCGTCGACGCCCACGATGTCGACCTGCAATCGGATAGCCTGGTGGCGAGGGAAGTAGGGAATGACAATCTCTTGCTTTTGTAATTCCGCGGCGCGGAAGTCCTGCGATATTTCATTATGAATCGGTTTTCGGAATGCGACGTGGGCCACGTGCTGTCCGACACTCGCTTCGAGGACGCAGTTCTTGATTTGCTCTAAGTCGGTTCCGGCTCTTGGAACCCATTGGAATGTCAATTCCTGACCGCGTAAGATCAGCTCCGCTTTGACCTCGTCCTGCTCGCGAAAAAGGCCCGTTTTCGCGGTGTGCAACATCAATTTCCAGTGTCGCTCACCGGTGACGCCTGGCCCGTCCGTGATGCGAAACGCGCGGCCGGCATCGATGTCCCCACCCAGCAACTTCAATTGGCAAGCGGTGTCGTTGTTTACATATACGTGTCCCAAGGACACGGCACCAGGCTTCGATGAGAAGGTCGAAGGAAGCTGTAGATCGACTTCCTTGACCAGGTCCAACGGCGCGTCGGGGCGAATCTTACCCTTGGTATCGCCTGCGTGCAGTCGCGTCTTCTCATCCGATTTGGCGCGAGCGATCCGTCGTTTCAGCGATTTTGTGGCCGACGCCAGACCCTTGTTCAGCACTTCGAGCCGATCGTGTTTCTCATGCAGTTCGTCATCGGCAAGTCGCAAGATGCGGCGATATTCGTCGTCGCTCTCCAATTCCATGGCGGCGAGACCCGCACCCGCGTTCAGAGCCTGGGGATAGTTCAGGTTCTTCAGCGGATCGGCCTGCAGCCGCTCGAAATCCCGTTCCAGCGTCTTGATCCCGGCGAGCATCTCTTCAACCCTGCCGCTGTGGTGCTCGACATCCTTGAGCTTCTTTTGCATGTGGCCCAAGTCCGTTTGGCCTTTCGGACGATCGCCGCCGGCAGTCTCATCGCTGGACAGCGATGGCAGGAAGCTCTCGATCGTATGAATCTCGTTGTCGAAATGTCCGATTCTCGGCCGCATTTCTTCCCACACGTTCCGAGCGTGCTCCAGCGCCAGAATCTTTAATTGCGCGGCTGCGGTATTGGGCGCCGGAAGCGCGACGGCGTCGCCCTTTGCCAGGGCCGCGGGACGTTTGGCGGCAGATACGCCCAGGACATCGAAGGCCACAAGCCCCAGCAACATTAACACCAGCGCGCCCGCTCCCAAAAACATCCACGGCTTGGACCAGCGTGACTCGTCCGCACCATCCAGCGCATCATCGAATTCCGGCGATACACCGATCGATTCTGCGGTCGTTCGAGCGATTGGCAACGCGATGGCCCGCGCGGTGGCGGCTCGAAGCGGAGCTGCCGAGGGTGTTCCCGCGGCCCGCAGTTCGATTGCGGCCGACAAGCTCTTTGGCTGCACGCCGCTGCGCGCATATTGAGTCCAAGCTGATTCTTGCGGCGCAGGCAACGGCCGAGTGAGGTCCAAGACCAAAGCGTTCCGGTCGACACGGGCGGCCTTAGCCTCGTCCGTGCCGTCGAGCACACAGCGCCACTGACAATCGATGCCAGGCGGAAGCTTGGTAAAGTACGTGCTGAACGAAACCTTCCAGCGGAGCGCCGGAGGCAGGAGCCGCAAGGCGTCACCGATCAGAGGCACCGCCTGAGCTCCTGGAGCAAAGATGATCACGGCTTGACGCTGCGGCAACTCAACCGCGGTTGCCGCCAGGATCCCCGCCCAACCGGTATCTCCGTAGCGTTGCCAAGCCTGGCATGGCCCACCCTGCGACGCTCGTCCGGCTGGCAACCCGCCGCGCGGCGCCAGGGTGCGCGGCTCACCCTCCCAGCGAGACATCAGGACGCCGGGCTGCTCGAGCAACCAGCTCGGGCCATCGGCGACGAGCTCTTCCTCCCCCAAGACCAGGTGATGCGCCAGTTTGTTGGAACGCTGCGTGTAATCGAGTCCGGCGTCGGCGACTCGAGACAGCACGTGCAAGACCTTGCCGCCAATCCCGATGCAGAGGTGCGAGTACGCGACCGGGTTGAGTTCCGCATTGGCATCGCTGGCACCGAACACATGCTTGTAGCCGCTCAACGATTCCAAGCGCTCGGCAAGATTACGCGTCAGCCCCGAACTGGTGGCAACCGTACAAAACCCGCGGCTACCCGGTTTGAGTCCCTGCGGCGCCGACGTGTAAACCAACTCTTGAACCATTGCAATCAGTGCTCCCTCATCTCGGACGAACTAGACGGGCCTTGGAATTTCAACCAGTCGCGGGGGCATTGGCGGGCACGGAGTCGACGTAAGGAATGAGCCCGTTCCCCCAACCGGCCAGGGCAAACAGCATCGGGACCTCGGCCCAAACAGGCCGCAGCTTTCCCGGGCGGATTCCCAGCATTCCCGTTTGCGCATCGACTTCTGGGGGAGTGCCCGTGGCGCTGACGGGCAAGAAGTAAACTTCCTTGGCGAATGTCTCGGCAGTTGAAACGATTTCCGGCGTGTGCTGCCACAGCAACTGGCGCACGCTCGCCGAGACCGCTTTGATTTCTCCCATCCGCAGACCGCACAGCCCCGAGGTGCGGCTCGGCGCCCATGGATTCTTCAGTTGCACTGGCAGCAGCTTCGACCAGGCATCGTATTTTGTCACGATCACGACCAATGGCTGTGAATGTTTGGCGTGTTGCGCCAGACCCGTGTAGCGACGCACCCGGTCGGCAGCCTCGTGCAAGATGGTCTCCTGACGGCTGGTCCGCGCTTGGTCCGAGAGCTGCGGATCTTTCGAAGTCGCCGCGCACAGTTTTCGAAAACGCGGATCTTGCGTCGGATCAAATAGAAAGAACAGAACGCGCGCGTGCGCGATGTGGCGGGTGACCGGACTTCCGGCGGTGTCTTGCCCTGGATAAAAGTGCTCGCCGGCATTGTCGTAGAGGCAGATGGCCGTGCCCAGTTGACTCGCGCGCGCATAGTTCGGATGCTTTTCGAGCGGGCGGACGCCGAAAATAAACGGTCTCGGATAACTTACGACCTGTTCGCCGAAGAGCACCGTGTCGTAGAGCTCGCCCTGCAACTCGGTTTTTCGAATCGCGACCAGTTTATTCGCATTCGAATTCAAAAACAGAAGTTCTTCGTATTCATTCAGGCTTCGATTCGAGGCGGGGTCGGCGTCGCTGAAAGAGAGACCGAAGTCACGGGTCAAGGATTGCCGCAACTGCCAGGTCATGGCAGCCAGGAGGTACGACTTGCCCGAAGCCGGCGCGCCCAGGATCGAAAAGAAAACGGCGCTGAGCTCGAACATCGCTCGCGGCACTTCCAGGTGGCAATTGGGGCACGCCAGACTGGTGCAGGCTTGTCCGCCGGAATCGATCGCGTCGCCGCGCACGTTGAAGCGCATCGGCAGAAACCGTCGCGGATAATCCGGGCCCAAGCGCGGATCGCCGACGAGTTCCGCGCTTTGCGTGATCCACAAGGCATCTTCCGGAGCAAAGCCGTGCCAGCAATGTGGGCACATGACTTGCTTTTGCAATCGCACAATATTCGGCTCAAACGCCGGATTTACCATTGCTTCATTCTGAATATGGTTCTTGGTAGCGTGCACAAAACGAAATTCCCACGGTCTAAGGCGACTACCTTCACCACGGTCATCGGGTAACCAGCTTCAAAGAGAATCCATCAAAGTAAACAGTCGAATCGTCGTACACTCTGACGTTCACGTCAATTCGTTGTGCGTTTGCCGGCGCTGCCGCGCTGCCTTGAATCAGAAACCACCCATCGGCCCCGACTGGCGGATCACTTTGAGTTCCTTTCGAGTCGGTGAGACCCTCCCATTTGCCATTGCGGGTAAAGGCGCGACAGATCGTCGCTCTCTGACTCGAGCGACTTCGCGATGGGAAGCCGACGCTAATGCTGCAGCGTCCTTTCGCGGCACGGGCATACCCCTGAAACTCGAACACGAGCGGCTCTGAAGCCTTTCGCACGCTCTGCAACAACCTAATTTCAACCGATTGAGTGAAGCTGCAGGTCGTGAGCGCCAAGGCTTGACCCTTGGTACGAACCGCGGTTCGCCCCATTAAGAGCAACTTGCCCTCTTTAGGTGCCGGATTGATCCCGGCGCTTGACCACGGGCCATCGACGACCCAGCCGGACAATCCGCCCTGGTCGATGGCTTGCTCGAATCCGGCATTTGTGAGGATGTTCTCTACCCAACTCTTGGGAAGGCTGGTTGCCCAGAATTCGTCGAACTCTTTGTCGATCAGCTCTGCCTGCTTGGTTTTTCCAGCTTCGTTATATTGCTCGCTCCCCATCTTATAAGCAGCGCACAGGGCGGCGCGCGCTAGCATGCCTCGCTCGCTCAGTTCGGATGAAGCCGTGGGCGGCAACACTCCCCGCTCGGCAAATGTAACGCGATCCGATTGGAGCTGGGCGAGCTGTACGGTTGCGGCTCCATTTTTTCGAATGATTTCGGCACGATCCGCGAAAAAGCGATCGACGGATCCGCAATAAGCCTTGATCTTTTGATTGTAAGTCGCCTTCGCATTGTTCAACCTCGCGCCGATCAGGTCCTTCTGAGTCGCGCCGGAAATAGGTACCGGCATGGCCCAATCTGGCAAGCGCTTCTCGCCGGCCACCTCAAGATTCTTCGGCCCGACGGCGTTTGATCGATCGATCATCGGCAGACCCGCCCAAAGGTTCTTGCCGTCGGGGGCAGTCACCCGAATATTCCGGAACCTCGCCGCGGTGTTTTGCGTGCCAAGTCCCACTCGTCCGCTAGAGACTAGGGTATCGCGGAAGTTAAACAGCTCTTGATTATCAAGCAGGCAATGAACGAGATCTCCGCGAACTTCGACTTTGACCTGATACCAACGCCCGGCTTCGATCGTACGCGGCATGACGGGAACCGAGCGGCTCCATTCAGCGTCCCGGTAATGGCCCGCCTCATACCACGTTCCACCGAAACCTCCGGTACGGATCGCCCGTCGATTGTCGTCGTCCGACACCCGATATGAGATTTCGATTCCTCTCAAACCGCGATCGATGAACACCTCGACGGACAGGTCGTAGTCGGTCCAAGCAGGGCTGCCAAAGAGGAGCAGAGCCGAGGATTCCGCATCGTCCTGCACCAATTGGTCACTTTGGATGCTCCAGCTCCCATCGCCGACGATCGTGGCTTTGCGATTCAGCGGTGAGCCGACCGACGCCTGGCCCGGAACTGCGGCGGCGCTGGGCACCGGCGCGGCGAAAGGTGCGGGTGCTACCTGCGGAATGTTCAGCGCCGAGTCGCCCGCAGGCGCAGCAGTTTCTTCGCCGGTTGGCTGTGAATTGAGCTCTACCGGCTCGTCTGTAACGGCCGGTGTTAACTTATCCAATGGCTTCAGATCGGCAGTTAGAAACTTCGATCGTCCGCGATCAACACGAACATTCTCCAGGAAAGAAACGAAGCCCTCTTTCATGATTTCGATCTGATGACCCCCGCTGGGCAGCGAGATTTCCGCCTTCCTGCCATCATCCGCCCAGGCCGCTGCGATTGGAACGCCGTCGACGGCGATGTTGACATGCGGTTCGCTGACTTCAACGACGATCGTTCCTTTGCCACCGATCGCGCGATAGCCGACCGCGATGCAAAGACCGGCCATCGCCGCGAGCAATGGCGCCAGGATACCAACCGGAATCCGCAGGCGGGCGGCCAGCGTCCGCTCGGTGCGCGGTGCGGGCGCAGGAGGAATCCCTTTCAAGGGCGGTGGCGAGTCGAAGGAAGGAACGATTGCACTCGAGGCCGCTCGACGCGCGATCGGCGCCGGCGCTGAAATTGCCGCGCCGGCCCGGTTCGAAACGGACAAGGGCATCGGCGGGGCGACCTGGTTGGGTGCGCTGGCCGCCCGATTGCTTTCGGTCGTCCCGGGGGGCACGGTGAAGACGTCCAGCGCTTGAGCAACCTCGACCGGTGTCTGATAGCGGTTTGCCGGGTCTTTGGCCATCATCTTGGCGACGACCACCGCCAAAGATGCCGGGACCGTGGTCCTAACTTCATTCACAGGCCGCGCCAGGCGCGTCCGATGCGATTGCAAAATCTCGTAAACGTTATTGGCGGTAAACGGCCGTACGCCGGTCAAAAGAAAATACAGCGTGCATCCCAGGCTATAGATATCGGCGCGAATATCGGCTTGCTGCGGGTTCTGAATTTGTTCCGGCGCTAGGTAGTCGGGAGTGCCGAGAACCTGACCGCTCGCGGTCAACCCGTCGTCCACCACCTTTTCGCTGGTAGCTTTCGCCAAACCAAAATCAAGAATCTTCACCACTGGGCTCTTGCCGCCCGTCGCGAGGATCAAATTCGCAGGCTTGATGTCCCGATGGACCATCTTCTTTTCAAGAGCATGCTGCAATCCGTAGGCGACCTGCTGCGCGTAAGCCGTAGCGTCGGCCACGGGCAAAGGCCCCTGTTGTTTTACAATCTTGGACAGATCCCGCCCGTCAATGTATTCCATCGCAAAGGCAAGTAAATCACCCAATCGCACGGCACTGTATGCCGTGACAATATTGGGATGCGACAACCTGGCGGCCGCGCGGATTTCTTGCTGAAATCGCTCGCGGGATCCGGCCCGATTGAGCAACGTCTTGTTGACGATCTTCAGCACCTCTAAGCGGTCCATCAGCCGATTACGGGCGAGATAAACGACCGCCATCCCGCCGCGACCCAGCTCCGAGATGACCTCATAATCCGGGTGATCCACGAGCAGTGATGGGATACTCAAATCGACGCTGGTATCACAAGATGATTGGTCCGGTAAGCCTGCATTCGAATGGTGCGGAAGGGTATCGGAGCTGAAAGTTGAATTGGTAATCAGTTCATCGGGTGGAAAGGAGTGTGTCGCACTGGCCGACGGCTTCGGCACGACAGGATCCCGCGCCGGAGCGTGCGCCCGACGGATGAGTTCCAAAAAGTTGTCGTCCGCAAAGTCGCTAACGAACTGGCGGCAGTCTTGGCAAATCGCGATATGTGCGCCAATGATTCCGATGCCGGCCTCGTCGGCCTTGCCCAAGGCAAAATCGGACAAGGCCGTCCGTGGTGGACAGTGCGTGAGTTTAGCACTCATCGAACCAACTCAAATCCGCGGTGAATAGCATGGTTTCGGAAGCGTCGTTGGCGGACTTGTAATTGGAAAATGCGTGACATCGCATCACAAGCCAGCGCCGATCAAAAAACACCGTCGGGCTCCAAGTGCCGTGGTATCAACTACCTCAGCGCGTACTACTGAAAGGCGCGAAAGAACTCGATCCTTTCAATAGAATTCTCGTTTCAGTCCAAAAAATCGGCGGCCTCCTCCCGCAACTTCTTTAAGACTCGGCACTTAGCAATCAAGACGGCATTTTCAGACATGCCGAGTTCGGCAGCCACGGCCGAGACGGAGTGCCCATCGATCGTAAGCCGTTGAAAGGCTCGCCAGGATTTTGGGCTAAAGCATGCCTCGGCGACCGTTAACAGTTGTCGAAGAACGTGTTCATCGTGCTCCCGATTCCAGCGCTGTGTTAATTCACTTGCGGGATCTTCAAGCTGAGCCAGAAACACCTCTGCCAGATCGTCGATTGCCGAAACCGGACGTGGACGTCGCTGCCGTGAAAACGCGCGAGCTCGGTTGAGCGTGATTTTGCGAAGCCAGGCACGAAAGGAACCTTCGCGCTGGCGATCAAATTTCGGAAGGTCTCGGCTTACCACGATCAAGACCTCCTGCGCGAGATCAGACGCTTCTTCGCCGATTCCAGGAGTACGGCTAAGCCAAACGAAGATCAGCGGAGAATAGATGTCCTGAAGACTCCGCCATGCGGCGTCCTCGGGCTTTGCGGTTCTCAACCGCTTCAGCAAACTGACCGGCGTGGAGGTCACGACGCGCTGCACTTTTTAGTAGGGAGAGCGATGGATTCCAGCCAGCACCCAATATACCCTTATAGGGTGGCAATTGCACCGGTATCGGGTGGCAATTACACCGAGCACGGCGACATTCTCGCAGAGGCAAGAGGCCGGATCCTAAGCGATGCATTGGCAATGACTTACAACAACATCGGCATTGTCGATCTCACCCGGGCTCTTTCATGCGCTGGCTGCATTGCCCCGACGCTCGACCGGCCGAACCCCAATGCGGCTGAGGCTCGGGTATGCCAAACTTCCTGGCTGCCGCTCTGGTCGTTTCACCGGTCGCTAGCAGCATGGCAATCCGCCGCTTGCGACGATCAAGCGCGCCGAGCCAGCATCCCACGTCGATCCTGGCAGCGGCTGTCTCCGCAGAGCCT
Source organism: Pirellulales bacterium (assembly GCA_036268995.1). Taxonomy (GTDB): domain Bacteria; phylum Planctomycetota; class Planctomycetia; order Pirellulales; family PNKZ01; genus DATATB01. The sequence goes on from DATATB010000054.1 coordinate 59,553, forward strand.
GCCCGCCGATCCTCGATCCGTGCTTCACGCCACCCTGTAATGCGGTGAATTCGGTGGCGGTACGTGCGCCCTTTCTTGCCGCGGATTTGCACAATGGCAATTCGCACAGGCTCTTGCGGTGCTTGCTCGCCTCCGAATCCGCCGCTTGAGATTTCATCGAGCTGCGTCATCGCAGCTTGCACTGAGCTTGCCGAATTTCTGACGTAAATCGGTTAAACCGGTTATCGCGATCCTGACGAGGATAAGAACAGGGGAGGTACCGGCGCCGCGCGCGCTCGTAAACCATCCAGTCATGCATGGTCTGATTCGAAAGATGAATTGGCAACTTTCGGCACTGAACTCGATTTGTCCCTCGAATCTGTCATGGAAACCGGCCCAAGGAGCGATCGTACGTTCGGCCGGATGCCGTGGTTTTTTTGGCCGGTGGTGATCGGGTATCTTTCCCTCGGCCTGTGCGGGTGTACGGGCCTTACCAAGTGGGCGCACAACGATTTCAAGGTGGGCCCAAACTATCATCCGCCCGCGCCGCAGGTGCCGACGAAATGGATCGATGAGGACAACCCAAAAGTACGCCCGGGCAATCCGAACATAGCCGCCTGGTGGGAGGTCTTTGATGATCCGATGCTCACGAATCTGATCCACAATGCTGCCGCGCAGAACATCACGGTGCGGCAAGCCGGCATCCAGATTCTGAATTCCAGGATTCAGCGGAACATCGCCGCCACCGAGTTGTTGCCGCAGGGCCAGAGCATGGTCGCGGGATACAACCATGGCGAGGTGAGCCGCAACGCAGGCGTCGCACCGGGGGCTGGAGCCGCATTCGGAACGGCTCTGGCACCATCGGTCGTGGTCTCGCCAGTGCCTGTGCCTTCGGCACCCATCGCCGGCTCGACGACGCCGCTGGGCAGCGCGGGTACCACGACCACTTCCACCAGCCCGCTACTGAACAGCTCGATTGGCAGCGGCGGGGCAGGCGCCGGAGTGCCCTTGGGCGGCAGCCGCGTTTTCAACAACATGGGCACTTCGCTGAATCTGGCTTGGGAGCTCGATTTCTGGGGATTGTTCCGGCGCAACCTCGAAGCCGCCAGCGCTAGCTTGGAGCAATCCTTCCAGAACTATGACGAGCTCGTGGTGCAGCTGCTGGCAAACGTGGCGACTCAGTACGTCGAGTTCCGCACCTTGCAGAGACGGCTGCAACTGGCCTGGCAGAACGTTCACCTGCAGGAGCCGCTGGTCGCAAAGCTCGAGCAACAGTATCTGGCCGGCGTCGCCACTTCCAAGCCGTCTTACTTCCAGCTCAAGGCGACACTGGAAAACACCAAAGCGCTGATTCCTCCGCTGGAAATCTCGCTGCGTCAGGCAAATAACCAGCTCTGCGTACTGTTGGGCATGCCCGTCCACGACTTGCTGCCGGAGTTGGGTAGCGGAATCGTCGCCGACCCCAGAGAGGAGCGCGCGGGCGCGGTGCGCATTCCGGATACGGTGCGCATTCCCGGTCCCAGGGAAGAAACCGTGGTGGTCGGCATCCCCGGCGACTTGCTGCTACGCCGCCCGGACGTGCAGGCGATCGAACGCCTACTACGCATCCAATCGGCCCAGATCGGTATCGCCGAGGCGCAGATGTACCCGCACATCGGCATTAACGGCAGCATCGGCCTGGCGGCGAACCGCATGGGCGAGTTGTTCGATCAGCAATCGTGGATCGGCAACATCGGGCCGTCGATGACGTGGAACATTGCGAATTACGGCCGGCTTCTGGCCAATGTCCGCAGCCAAAACAATCAATATCAGAATTACGTGCTGTATTATCAGCAGGCCATATTGAACGCGAACCAGGATGCGGAAAACGCCCTGGTCGCCTATTTACGCTCGCTGGAGCAGGCGGCGCGCTTGCAAGCCAGTGCGGATGCAGCCGTCGAGACCACCCGATATTATTACACTCAGCTTGCCCAGGGCTATCTGCCCGCCGGGACGACGTCGCTCTCGTTTTATAACCAGATTTTCAACACGGTCAATTTTCGGGTAGTGCAGCAGGACGCCGCGGCGCAAGCCCAGGGCAACATCGCCTTGAATCTGATCCTGCTGTATCGCGCTCTGGGCGGCGGGTGGCAGATTCGCCTCAGCGGGTCGCGCGGACCTGACCTCAAGTTGGCGCCACCGCCGGTCCCCGTCAACGAAGCCGTGCCGGCGCCCGCGCCAGAGCCGCTCGCGCAACCTGACCCGGTTCCCGTCGACGCGGAGAAATGATTCGTTGCTTCGGAACCCGCCAGTTTATGCGCCGTGCAGGTGACCATTGTCACATAGTTTGCTAAAACCACTCGATCTGCAATGCGTGCCGGCTCCGGACCCCTTCCAGCGAAAAGCACGAGGCACGCGGTGCGTCTGCGAAGTAAGATCATGAACGCGAAATGGCTTCCTGTCGAAGCGTTCATCTCGTTGGGGGCTGTCGATGGATTCCTCCGGATGCGATCGTGCTCGGCGCCGAGTGGGCCTTCCGAGCCGGAAACCGAATCCAACGGAACGTCAAGGATGATCGCTCCGAGAACGGACAGGAGCGGGGCGATCGCGCCCTGGATTTTTATCCTGTGGTTGGCGATTTGCGCAGGCTGCAAGAAGGAATCGCCCCAAGTCGCTGAGCGCCCGCCGGTCGTTCCGATCAGCCGTCCCGTCGAGCGTGCCGTCACGGATTATGTGGATTTCACCGGACGGACGGATGCGGTCCAATCGGTGAACGTGGTCGCCCGGGTAACCGGTTACCTCGTGAAAATGCCCTTTGAGGAAGGGGCGGATGTCAAGAAGGGGGACTTACTGTTTCAGATTGACCCCCAACCCTACGAAGCGCAGGTGCGCCTCGGCGAGGCGCAGATGGCCGCCAACGATGCCCAATACCAGCTCGCCAAGCAGAATTACGACCGGGCTCAACTGCTGCTCAAGAAGAAGGGCATCTTGCAGCAAGAGTTCGATCAGTACAAAGCGGCGGAGGACCAGGCGCTCGCTCAGCTCAACGCCTCCAAGGCGAGCCTGGACATCTACCGGCTGAATTTGCAATACGCGCGAGTGACTTCCCCGATCGATGGCCGGGTCAGCCGCTACTTCCTGACGCTGGGCAACCTGGTTAACCAGGATCAGACACTGCTCACGACCGTCGTATCGCTGGACCCGATATACGCCTATTTCGACGTGGATCAACGCACGTTGCTGCGGATTCGCACCGCAATCAACGAGGGCAAAATGCGCCCGCGCCGCACCTCCGGCGCGCCAACCACGACGGAATTACCCAATGCGAAACCGCCGGCGGCAGAGGGCACGCGCGCGTCGCCCAGCGCCGCTCCTTCGCTGCGCCCCACGCTCACACCGTCGGGAATAGCGAACCCGACTACGCCCGTGATCGCGCAGCATGAGATCCCGGTTCTGCTGGGAATGCCGGGCGATAATAACTATCCCTATAAGGGTCTCCTCAATTTTGCCAATAACCAGCTCAACCCCTCGACGGGCAGCATCGCGGCACGCGGGGTGTTCGCAAACCCTCAGCCGCCGGGCGGCGTTCGCTTGATGTCGCCTGGCATGTTCGTGCGGATTCGGCTGCCGCTGGGCGAGCCGCATCCCGCCTTGCTCGTCATCGATCGGGCCATTCAATCCGACCAGGGGCAGAAGTACGTTTACGTCGTCAATGCGGCCCACAAGACCGAATACCGCCAGATCGTGACCGGGGCGCTGCAAGAAGATGGGCTCCGCGTGATCAGCAATGGGCTCAAAGCGGGCGACTGGGTCGTCGTGGGGGCGCTGCAGCAGGTCCGGCCGAACATGTCTGTTACGACCGAGCAAACGAAGATGCCGTCGTTCGGGGCGACCACCGGGGCTCGCTGACATGCTCACGCGCTTCTTCATCGATCGGCCGATCTTCGCGACGGTCTTGTCCATCGCCATTGCCCTGACCGGCGCGATCGCGCTGTTTACCTTGCCGATTGCGCAGTACCCGCAAATCACTCCGCCGGGAGTGCAGGTGTCCATCCAGTATCCCGGCGCCAGCGCTCAGGTGGTGGCGGACACCGTGGGGGCGCCGATCGAACAGCAGGTCAACGGCATTGATCACATGCTGTACATGTCGTCGCAGTCAGGCAACGACGGCTCCTACTCGCTGACCGTGACCTTCGACGTCGGCACCGACACCAACACCGCCCTGGTCATGGTTCAGAACCGCGTACAGTTGGCGATGCAGTTGCTGCCGACGCCGGTCCAGAACCAGGGGATCCTGATTCGGAAAAAGACCCCTGACATCTTGATGGTGGTCAACTTCTACTCTCCCAAGGGACTCCACGATGACGTTTACTTGAGCAATTACGCCACGATCCACGTTAAGGACGAGCTTTTGCGGGTCGAAGGCGTTTCCGACATCACCTACCTCGGCGAGCGCGACTACAGCATCCGCGCCTGGCTCGATCCGCAGAAGTTGGCTTCGCTCAACATGACTGCCAGCGACGTGGCCACCGCGGTCCTGAACCAGAACCGGGATGCGCCCGCCGGCCAGACTGGGCAGCCGCCGGCCTCCAGCAAGCAAGCGTTGCAACTGCCGATCAGCACGCTGGGTCGCCTCACCGCGCCGGAACAATTCGGCGATATCATCATCAAGTCGGCTGTTGGCCAGCAGCCGCCGCCCAATAGCGTCACCTCCCCGTCGTCAGGCGGTGACTACGGACTTCCAAATCCCACCAGCACGAACCCACTGCCCAATCCGGGAATCGCGGTGTCTTCCACCGTCGGTGGCGCCTCCACTTCCGGCGCCACGCTCGTAGCGAACCCGGCTGGCGGCATCAGTTCTCCGATCCCGGCCATCATTCCTTCGGGAACCGGCGGTTCCGGCGCGGCGCCATCGGGCGGCGGCGCGAGCATGGTTTCCGGCGGAGCCCAAAGCGGCGGTGGCGCATCAACGGCCGGCGGAGCCTCGTCGGCCGGTGGTGCCTCGATGGCTGGCGGCGCCTCGACAACCGCCAGCAATTCCACTGCCAGCCTGGCGAGCGGCCTCGTGCTGACCAACACGACCGCCGGCGTGAGCGCCGCCGCTGGCAGCGGCGCCGGGGCCGCGACCGGACCGACCGCTCCGACCGCCGCCCTCGTGCGCTTGCGCGACGTGGCCCGCGTCGAGTTGGGCGCCCAGAGCTACAACCAGGCGTGCACCTTCGATCAACATCCTTCCGTGGGCCTGGCCGTTTGGCAACTGCCCGGCACCAATGCGCTGGACGTAGCCAACCGGGTCAAAGCCCGAATGGAAGAACTGAAGCAACGCTTTCCCTACGACGTGGATTATGACGTCGGCTACGACACGACGCCGTTTATCCGTGAGTCGATCGACGACGTGATCTATACGTTGTTAGAGGCCGTGGCGCTGGTCGGCGTGGTCGTCCTGGTCTTCCTCCAGGACTGGAAGGCGATGATCCTGCCGATGATCGACATCCCGGTGTCCATCATCGGCACCTTCGCGGTCATGTCGGCGCTGGGGTTCAGCCTGAACAATATCTCGCTGTTCGGCCTGGTGCTCGCCATCGGCATTGTCGTGGACGACGCCATCGTGGTCCTCGAAAACATCGAGCGCATGATGGCCCGCGGACACGATCCACGCACGGCCACGCTCAAGGCGATGGAGGAGGTGACCGGGCCGATCATCGCGGTGGGTCTGGTGTTGTGCGCTGTGTTCGTGCCGTGCGCGTTCCTGAGCGGCATCACCGGCCTGTTCTTTTACCAGTTCGCGGTGACGATCTCGGTTTCGACGATGATCTCGGCCCTCAACGCCGTGACCATGACGCCTTCTCGGGCCGTGCTGATCTTCACCAGCAAAGGGGCGCACGGCCAAGGTCACACGCCCACCAAGGAAGCCCTGCCGTGGTGGATCTTCGGCTTCTTGGGCGGCCTGCTGAGCGTCTGGCTGGCGCGGATGTTTCTGGCCGACCGCTTTCCGGGCGTGCGCGACATTTGGGCGGTCGAGCTCCTGGTCGCCTTCCTGCCTGGCCTGCTCGTCGGCGGCCTGGTGGGATGGCTCGTCATTCGGCCCGTCAATGTCGCTCTCGGTTGGGTCTTCCGCGGTTTTAACCGCGGATTCGACTGGCTCACTTTCGGATATGGCAGGACCGTCGGGCAATCGCTGCACCACAGCCCGAGCGTGTTGCTGGCCTATGGCGTGTTGGTCCTGTCGACCTTCTGGATTTTCTCACGCGCGCCCACGGGTTTCATTCCGCAGCAGGACATGGGGCGCTTTATCGTGAACGTTCAGTTGCCCGATTCGGCCTCGCTGCAGCGGACTCGCGACGCCGTCGCGCTGGTCGAGAAGATCACCCACGAATCGCCGGGCGTCAGCCATACGGTCACGGTCTCCGGGATTTCGTTTCTTGCCTCGGCGAACAGTCCAAACTTCGCGTCGATGTTCGTCGTCCTCAAGCCGTTTGCCGAGCGCCGCACCCCGGAGCTGAGCGACACGGGCATCATGGCGCAGCTGCGGCACGAGTGGCGCCGGCGAGTACTGGACGCCCAGGTCACCGCTTTTCCGGCGGCGCCGCTACCGGGCGTCGGCTCGGCCGGTGGCTACAAGTTCATGGTTGAGGATCGCGGCGGCTTGGGCACCTCGGCCTTGCAGACCCAGACGGATGGCCTCATCCAGAAATTGCAAGCTCGGTCCGGCCCCTTGAAAAACGGCACCGCCACCACGCAGTTCCGCTCCGACACGCCGCAACTATTTCTGGACATCGATCGGGCCCAGGTCGCTTCGCTCGGCGTGGCGCTTAACGATGTCAATCAGTCGCTCGACATTTACCTGGGCTCGCTCTACGTCACCACCTTTAACGAGTTCGGCCGCCACTGGCAGGTCAACCTCCAGGCGGACCGCCAGTATCGCGATCGAGAAGCGGACATCAACCTGCTCCAAGTCCGAAACAACGCCGGGCAAATGACCATGTTGGGAGCGATGGCCGACGTGCGGGAGATCGGCGGGCCAATTTCGATTACGCGCTACAACCTGTACACCGCGGCCGCAGTCAACGGCACGGCGCCGCCCAACGTCAGCAGCGGCGACGCCGTCCGGATCATTGATCGGGTGGCCGACCAGACGTTGCCGCTGGCCATGAACACGGAGTGGACCGAGCTGATGTTTTTGCAGATCCGCGCCGGCAACACCACGCTGATCGTCTTCGGCCTTTCCATCCTGAGCGTTTTCCTGGCCCTGGCGGCGCTCTACGAGAGCTGGTCGCTGCCATTGGCAGTGATTTTAGTGGTGCCGATGTGCCTGCTCTGCTCGGTGGCAGGCGTGCTGTTCACGCATCGCGACGTGAACATTTTCGTGCAGATCGGCCTGGTGGTGCTCGTCGGCCTGGCGTGCAAGAACGCCATCCTGGTCGTTGAATATGCGCGGCAGTTGCACCAGGAAGGCCAGTCGGTGTTCGCGGCCACGGTCGAGGCGTCGCGTCTGCGCTTGCGGCCGATTTTGATGACCTCGTTCGCCTTTGTGTTCGGCGTCTTGCCACTCGTCTTCGCCACGGGGGCCGGGGCCGAGATGCGCCGTTCGCTGGGGACGGCCGTTTTCAGCGGCATGCTCGGCGTGACCGTGTTCGGCATTTTCCTGACGCCCGTGTTCTTCTATGTGATCGTCGAGCTCGGGGCGACGCGGCTGTTTATGGCCATTGCCGCCACCGGCTGGCTCGGCTCCACGGCGCTGGGGGGCATCCTCGGATTGGCCGGTGGTTTTTTGTTCGCGCAGCTCGGGATCATTGCGCTGCCCTGGGCGCTGTTGGCCGGTGCCTGCGCCGGCCTCCTGGCCGTGCTCGGCGTTCAGCTAACTAGGAGACGGCCGTGATTGCGCGCTTTTTCATCGATCGGCCCGTCTTCGCGGTGGTGATCTCGCTGATCATCGTGCTCGCGGGCGGCGTGGCCGTGTTTACCTTGCCGATCACGCAGTATCCGAACGTGACGCCGCCGGCCGTGTCGGTGAGCACCGTGTATCCCGGGGCCAACGCCACGACCGTGCGCGACACCGTGGCGGCGCCCATCGAAGAACAAGTCAGCGGCGTGGAGGGCATGGTCTACATGTCGTCGCGCTGTGCCAACGACGGCACCTATCGCCTGCTAGTGACCTTTCGGGCCGGCATGAATTCGGACATGGCCCAGGTCCTGGTGCAGAATCGCGTGTCGCTAGCCTTGCCCGTGATTCCGCTGCTGGTGCAAACCGAAGGCATCAGCGTCAAGAAGACGACGCCGACCACGATGATGATGGTCAACCTGGTGTCGCCGGATCACCGCTACGACGCGACGTTTCTCAGCAACTACGCCACGATCTATCTCAAGGATGAGCTGGGCCGCGTTCCCGGGGTCGCCGACATCACGTACTTCGGTCAGCGCGACTACAGCATTCGGGCCTGGCTCGATCCCAACAAGCTGGCCGCCCTGAACTTAACCCCCGGCGACGTGGTCACCGCCATTACCCAGCAAAACCTGCAGGTGGCGGCCGGGCAGATCGGGCAGCCCCCCAATACCAGTTCGGCCCAGCAATTCCAGCTCACCATCAATACACTCGGTCGGCTCTCGAATCCGGATCAGTTCGCCGAGATCATCGTCAAAACAGCTCAGCCCGGGGCAACGACTTCAACGGGTGCCGCCTCTTCGGCCTCGACGGCACCGGCGAGTGCGACCGTCCCCGGCGCCAGCGGCGGCTCGATGAGCCAGCAGTCGAGCGCGTCCAACGGAGCAGCACCCCCGGTCACCGGCATTGTTCGCCTCCGCGACGTGGTCCGCGAGAACGAATATGTCATGCGGTTGCGATTCGATCCCGCCCGGCTGGCCCAGTGGGGGCTACGGTCCGACCAGGTGGTTGACGCCCTGCAGCCGCGGCCGGTTTCGATCCAAGAAGATCCGGACGCCCAGCCGGTCAAGGGCCAGACCCTCACCTGGCTGGCGACCTACAGGGCGATCGAACCGCCATCGTCGCTGGAACTGGCCTCCGGCGAGATCAATGTCCGAAAAGGGAGCGGCCAGGCGCCGCGCCTGGGCGATTTGCTGGCGGCGGATGACGGCATTGAACATCGCCCCGACTTGGATCAACTCGGCGTCCAACTCGGCTCCCAGCAGTACGAACAGACCTGCACCCTGGACGGGCAGCCATCCGTGGCGCTGTCCATCTTCCAACTCCCCGGCTCCAACGCCCTGGACACGGCCCAAGGCGTCTACGCCAAGATGGAAGAACTGAAGGCACGCTTCCCGACAGGGCTGGACTACCGAGTCGTTTATGACACCACTCCGTTCATCCGCGAATCCGTCGACGAAGTCTTCGTCACGCTGCGCGACGCGGTGATCCTGGTGGCCATCGTCGTGCTCGTCTTCCTCCAAGACTGGAAGGCGATGATCTTGCCGATGATCGACGTGCCCGTCTCGCTGATCGGCACGTTCGCGGTCATGTCCCTACTTGGTTTCACGCTCAACAATTTGACGCTGTTCGGTTTGGTGCTGGCGATCGGCATTGTCGTGGACGACGCCATCGTGGTCCTGGAAAACATCGAACGGCAGATCGCGACGGGGCTCGACGTTCGCAGCGCCACGATCAAAGCGATGGAAGAGATCACAGGGCCAGTGCTCGCGATCACGCTCGTGCTGGCTTCGGTGTTCGTCCCGTGCTGTTTTCTGGGCGGCATTACGGGGCAGTTCTTCCGTCAGTTCGCCGTGACCATCGCCGTTTCCACGATCATTTCGGCCATCAACGCCTTGACGATGACACCGTCTCGCGCCGTGCTGATTTTTAAGAGCGAGCAGGTTCACGAATCCGCAGTCAAGGGACAGGGCCACATGCCCGCCAAGGAAGCCCTGCCGTGGTGGATTTTCGGCGTGGTGGGCGGCGTGCTGAGCATCTGGCTGGCGCAGACGTTTCTGTCCGACCGCTTTCCGGGTCTGAACGCCACTTGGTCGGCTGAGTTCCTGGTCGCGCTGCTGCCTGGCGCGCTCGTCGGCGGCCTGGTGGGCTGGTTCGTCATTCGGCCAGTGAATATCGCTCTCGGTTGGTTTTTCCAGATTTTCAACCGGGCCTTCGATCGGCTGACGGCATTGTACGGCGCGACGGTTAGCGGCGTCCTGCGCGTGAGCTTCGTCGTGCTGCTGCTGTATGGCGGCCTCTTGGGGCTAACCGGCTGGCAATTGGCCACCGTGCCCACCGGCTTCATACCCGACCAGGACAAAGGATATTTGATCCTCAACGTGCAACTAGCCGACGCCGCCTCCGTCGAGCGCACCGAGCGGCTCATGGCCCGGATCGAGCAGATTGCGCGCCGCACGCCGGGGGTCGAGCACACGGTCGGGATCTCCGGTCAATCTCTGATCCTGAACGCCAACGCGCCGAACCTGGGCTCGATGTACGTCCTTCTGAAGCCGTTCGACGAGCGGCGTAGCTCGGAACTAAGCGCCGCCGCCATCGGAGCGACCATCGAGAACCGTTGTCACGAGGGAGTGCGAGGAGCGATCGTGCAGGCGTTCGGCGCGCCGCCGGTCGAGGGACTGGGCACCACCGGCGGCTTCAAAATCATCATCGAAGATCGGGGCAACCTCGGCCTGAAGGAACTGCAACGCGTCGGCGACCAGATCAGCCAGCGCGCCAACCACACGCGCGAGTTGCAAGGCGTGTTCAACGGTTCGCGGGCCGACACGCCTTGGCTGTACCTGGACATCGACCGCTCGCAGTGCCTGGCGCTGGGCGTGCAGGTCAGCGACGTGTTCAACACGCTGCAATATTACCTGGGCAGCTTCTACGTCAACAATTTCAATGAGTTCGGCCGCACCTGGCAAGTCAACATCCAGGCCGACCAAAGTTTCCGCAACAGCGTGGCCGACATCCTGGAGCTCCAGGTGCGCAACAATCAGGGACAGATGATCCGCCTAGGCAACTTCATGGATGTGCGCGACACCAGCGGGCCGGTCGCCGTGCTGCGCTACAATCTCTACTCGGCCACGGCCATCACCGGCGCCCCAGCCGCGGGCACGAGTTCGGGCCAGGCCGCGGACCTCATGCAAACGATCGTCGATCAGGAATTGCCGCCGTCGATGGCCTCCGAGTGGACCGAGTTGATGTACCTGCAATTGCAGGCAGGAAACACCGCCTATTATGCGTTTGGGCTGGCGGTGGCCTTTGTCTTTCTGGTTCTGGCGGCACAATACGAAAGCTGGACGTTGCCCCTGGCCATCATCCTGGTGGCGCCGCTGTGTCTGCTCTGTTCGGTCATCGGCGTACAGTGGGAATCGATGGAGGTCACGATCTTCACGCAGATCGGCTTTGTCGTCCTGGTAGGCCTGGCCAGCAAGAACGCCATTCTGATCGTCGAATTCGCCAAACAGCAGCAGGAAGCCGGGAAACCGTTGCGCGAGGCGATTGTGGACGCAACGCGATTGCGCTTGCGTCCGATTTTGATGACGTCCTTCGCGTTTATTCTCGGCGTGCTCCCGTTGGTCATTGCCCATGGCGCCGGAGCGGAAATGCGCCGCTCGCTGGGCGTGGCCGTGTTCAGCGGCATGCTCGGCGTGACGTCGTTTGGTATCTTCCTGACGCCGGTGTTTTACTATCTCGTTCAGCGGTTGCTGCCGAAGCCTCCAGCGCATCCGATCAGCTCAGCAAAGCCGCAAACGGCCAGGCTGGAAGAAAGCTGAGAAGCCTGATGCTGCTGCAAGTTTCCTGACAACTTCTGAGGAAAATGCCCTCACCGCATGTGCTTTGGCGAACTCGCTGTCCGATGCTGCAAGAGATCGTCGAGCGTCGCCAAAGTGGTTTGCGGATTTTTCAACGCCGCGTCTTTGCAGTGCTCGCAGCACAGGAACACCGTCCGGTCGTGGATCGTTAGCTTATAGGGAACGCCTACCGAGCCGAGCGCTTCGTCGGTACGAATCACGCAGAAGCCCTGGGCTTCTGCCAGCTTTCGATCCGACGCGCTGAGCTTGGCCAGGTTGGCTTCGATATCATCGACCGTGGCAGATGCGTGGTGGTCGTGACCGTGGTGGTCGTGATCGTGGCGGTCGGCAGCCAGCCGTTCGCTTTTCGAACAACCCCAGGTCGCGACGGCCGCACAGACAAGTGCGATTCCCAGCGGGCCCGTCCACTTCGTTGTCCCGCTTTTCAAGATTTCGAGGTTCAAGGTTCCGTCTCCTAGTTGAGAGAAAAAGCTGCATCCTGCGGACAGGCGACTATCGCGCGTTCTCGGAGTTCCGCGGTGCGATGCTGAAACGCCGGCTAGCATGTCGCGTGAGTGCGATTCCGGCAGGTAGCAATCAGCGGCGGTAATATCGACCGAATCGGATGCAGGTTTTAGCTTTTCTTTGGTCGTAACCGGATTGGGTCGCTGGCGTCCGAGATCCGCTTTCGCTGGCACCTACCCTCAAATCCGAGTACGACCGACAGCAGGCCAGGCGCTAGCAGTGCAACGACGGAAGGCCCAGGAAGGACTGAGCGCCAGCCTACACGGGACGGGACATGTTCAGCGCGGTTGGCCCCGGCTTGGCTGCGCGACGGACGCGTTGTTAGAATGTCGACCGCTGCGAACCTGCATCGGTTCCAGGCTTGAGCCATCGTCGTCCAGCGGGCCTTTCACCACCCGAACAACCAGCCACCGCCAGCAAGCATTGGTTTCCGGGAGGTTCAAGGCTTGACGATGATTACTCGCTGCCTGATGGCGATGGTGATTTGTGCCGGCGCGGGATCAATGTCAGCGCCGGTCTTGCTGGGCGCCGCCGAGACGTTTCCCGGTGCAAAATGGGACACGGCCTCATCCGCCGAGTCGTTCGGCTGGTCAGACCAAAAGCTCAAAGCCGCCGACGACTTCGCGCGCACGCTCCACACGGACGCGTACCTGGTCGTTGATCGGGGCACGATCGTCCACCAGTACGGGGCCACGTCCCAGCCCACGAACATCCACTCGATGCGCAAGAGCATTCTGAGCGTGCTGATGGGCATCGGCCTGGATCGTGGCCAGGTCGATCTGAGCAAGACGCTCGTGCAACTGGGCATTGACGATCGGGGTGGACTGTCGGCCATCGAGCGGCAGGCCACGGTTCGGCAACTGCTCGAAGCTCGCTCCGGCATTTATCATCCGGCTGCCTACGAAACGGCTTCGATGAAAGCCGCGCGGCCGGCCCGCGGCAGTTTCGCCCCCGGTCAACACTGGTACTACAACAATTGGGACTTCAACGCGCTGGGCACGATCTACCAGAAGTTCAGCGGTAAGACTGTTTTCGAGGGTCTGCGCGACGATCTGGCCGGGCCGCTCGAGTTCGAAGATTTCAACCTCGGACGCGATACGCGTTGGATGCATGAAAGCGTCTCTGACTATCCGGCGTATACCATGCGCTTGTCAGCACGCGATCTGGCTCGTGTCGGCCTGCTGATGAGCCGCTCTGGCCGCTGGAAGGACCGCCGGATCGTATCCGCGAACTGGGTTACGCAAAGCACGTCCGCGCACTCGAGTGCCGGCAAGGGTATCGGCTATGGCTATCTGTGGTGGGTTGGCGTCGACGGCTGGCACTTTCACGTCCATTTTCCAGGCACGGTGTTTTCGGCCCGCGGCCATCATGGGCAATTCATCGTCGTGGATCCCTTGCGTGACCTGGTGATTGTGCATCGCGTCGACAGCGAGCGTGACAGCCGGCGCGAGGTTTCCATGAAGCAATTCTCCGAGTTGCTCCAGCGCGTCCTGGCTGCCAAAATCCAGGAGAAATAACGTCTCCTGGTCGCCGTCCAACCTCGCCGCACGCTTCTAAAACGGCCGCCGCTCTGGCGAGCATGTCTGTGGCCTCGGGCGTTGCCGCTCGTTCGGCGGACACGATGGCGAAGACCCATGCTGCCGGCGGCCTTCCGCCGACGTTTCATGACCAGGTCGATGTGACCGCCGCGCGCAAGTTCAACTGTCGGCGGCCCGTTTCAACCCACTTGCGCCGGCTGGATCCTCCCCCGGCAAGTGGGGGTATCGAGAACTGATTCGGAAAGAGGTTATGATTAGCCTTCGGATCGTGCACAATCATACTGACGGGACGTTCCAAGTCGCGGCCCATGCCAGTTCGTCGATGCCGCCGCGACCGATCTCGCCATCAACATGACGTTTGGCCAAAACTTCCCATGACCTCAAGCCATGCCGTCTCCGTTACGAAGTTGCTGCGGCTAGTGTTTGTCTGCTGCGTGGGCATCGCGCTATCAAGTGCGGCGGCTGGTGCCCCGCCGGTCCCCGTCACCAAGGAAACGAAGCCTAAGGGATGGAGCGACGAAGTCGTCGATCTCGTTGTCATCGGCGGCACGCCGGCCGGAATCGCTTGCGCCGTGCGCGCGGCGCGCGAGGGGCTCAACGTCCTGCTCGTGAATCGGCACGATCATCTCGGCGGGATCCTCACGAGCGGGTTGGGTGTGTGGGACACGCAGTATGAGGGAAAGCGCTCACCCATCTATGACGAAGTTCGAACGGCTCTCTTCGACCATTATCGCAAGACGTTCGGTGCAGAGTCGCCGCAATTCCGCGACGCGTTGCCAGGGGCGAGCGGCCATTCCAATGGCAAATATGAACCGCACGTTGCCGAAAGGATACTGACCGACCTGGTCTCTCGGGAGAAGCGCGTTACCGTTCTGACAGGTTTCATACCGGTCGAGGTACACCGCGAAGGCGCACGGATTCGTGGCGTCGTCTTGCGGCAATTCGCGGGAACGTCGACCCGGCTCGCGACCGCGAGCGTTTTCGCGGATTGCACGTACGAAGGTGATTTCGCGGCACTGGCCCAGGTGCCCTATCGCGTGGGCCGCGAGGCGCGTGCGGAGTTCGACGAGCCCCATGCCGGCGTGATCTTCATGCGGCCCTCCTCGCAGCCTCCGACGCCGGAGCTTGCGCGGTTGGCGGCGCTCCACGACCAGTTGAAACTCCGCAACTTCGCCGGCTTCCAAGCGATCATGACCCAAGGCAGCGGCGCGGCGGATGGCGCGGTGCAAGCGTGCAACTATCGGACGATCCTGACTACTGATCCAGCCAATCGCGCACCGATTGCCAAGCCAGACCGTTATGATCCGTATTTTCTTAAGTCGCTCGAGATTTTCTCGGGCGTCAAAGCCGTTCCCAACGAGAAGTTCAGCTGGAACCGTCCGCAGCTCATCGGTCAGCAGACCGGCTATGTGGAGGGTGATTGGGCAACACGACAACGCGTCATGGACGAGCACTGGGACGTGGCAATGGGACTGCTCTATTTCTTGCAGCACGATTCGTCCGTGCCGGAGAAGGTGCGTCGCGGATGGCTGGAATATGGTCTCGCGAAGGATGAATTCGTCGACAATCATTACCGACCCTATGAGCTCTATGTCAGAGAAGCTCGCAGGATCATCGGTCGCACGATCTTCACGGAACACGACGCGACTCTCGCGCCCGGATTGTTGCGGGCGCCGGTTCATGCCGGCAGTATTGCGATGACCGAGTGGTACATGGACACGCATTCCTGCACGACGGCTCGCGTGACGGACGGGCTCGAGGAAGGCAAAATGATGCTGCACTACGAGACCTTTCCGGCGCAAATTCCCTACGGCTGCCTGCTGCCGAAAGGAGTCGACAATCTGCTCGTGCCGGTGTGTCTTTCGGCGTCACATGTGGCCTGGGGCACCGTGCGCCTGGAGCCGGTGTTCATGCAAACCGGCGAGTCGGCAGGTGTTGCCGCGGCACTGGCGGTGAAGCGCGACACCGCGCCGGCGCAGCTTGATCCTGATCGGCTCGTTCGCCGACTATGTGAAATTGGCTCGAGCGTCACTTTCTTCAACGACGCAGATGTTTCCTCGCGCGAGCCCTGGGTCGCCGCCGCCGAGTACTTCGGGACCAAGGGTTTCTTTCACGATTACGATGTGCATCCGAATGAGGCCTTGAAGGCTGCGACCGGCAAAGCGTGGGTCGCTGGCGTCGCAAAGCTGCGCTCCGGCAAGCTCGACCCGATGGCCCTCGCCCGCTCGGTCGCAGAAGCTGAACACGACGACCACAAGCTGACGGCCCAGGGGTTTGCTGCGCTGTTGCCAAGGTTGCCACAGCCTCCGCCGTTGAAACCGGCAGAGTCGATCACTCGAAAAGAGGCGATTCGAATCCTGTACTCTCTGTTGCCGTGATGATCTCCAAGACCAATTATCCGCATGATGATCTTCGTCGGAGGGCGCACCCGTGAATCCCTGGACTAAAAACAAGCCTGGCGAACCATCGTTTGGCCCGGTGTCGGCGATCCGAAATCGTTCGTGGCTCGCCATTGCCGTCGTCGCAGTCGCCACGCTGAATCTCGCCACAATCGTAGGCGCCGCATCTCCGGAAGAGTACGTACTGTTTGCGTTCGATGACCGAGCGCTGCCGTTGCAACATGGCATGCGTCTCAACTTGAAGAGCTCCCGCTCGCCCGGTGAAGCAGGAATTGCCACGCCTGCGGTGCCCGTCGGTCCCCCCGGCTCAGCCGACGGGCGAGGGGTGATTTACTACGGCACGGTGCTCGAAGTGAACGGCGAATGGTGGATGTGGTATCTCGGCATGGGCGATCAAGATCCAGGGCGGCACTACCGGATTTGTCTGGCCAAGAGCAAGGATGGAAAGAACTGGGACAAACCCGATCTCGGCGCCGTCGATTATGGCGGAAACCGCCACAATAATCTCGTGGATCTCGATCAAGGAAAGGCTTCGGTCGCCGGCAGCGTCGTCTATTACGAACCGGATGAGGCCGACATGAATCGCCGGTTCAAGATGATTTTCACAGGGACGAAGTATCCGGGCCTCCTGTTTGGCGTCGCCTACAGCTCCGATGGAATCCACTGGACCGAATCCCCCGATAATCCTCGCGGCAGCATCAAGCTCGAACCCCAGGGGGGCATCAAGTGGAAGGGCGCCTACCTGGTGAATGGGCAGGGCGGATTGCATTGGTCTCCCACCGGCTGGGTCAGGAACCTGGTCACGCACGTCTCGTATGACTTCGAGAACTGGACCCAGGCGACGGTGATGGGATTTCGCCGCGACCCTCTACCGCCCCGTCCTGTCGGACGCACTGGCGGCGTCGACGGCGAAGCGGTTCATCTCGGTGCGGGGCTGTGGAATCGCGGCAATGTGATCCTCGGCGTCTATGGGCAGTGGCACGGCGATTCAACGAACGATCGGCGCTGGGTGCCGATGGACCTGGGCCTCGTCGTGAGCCACGACGGGCTCCATTTCCATGAACCGATTCCCGATTTCCGCATCGTCGAGGCGGCGGAAAATACTTCATCGTGGCTCCCTTCCGGGAAAGCAACAGCATTGGAACGGGCGCCTGCTCTGATGCAGGGTCAAGGCTTCGCCAATGTCGGCAAGGAAACCTTGTTTTGGTACTCCGTCTGGGTCGTGCCTAGCGCCGGCATTCGCGTGGCACGCTGGGACCGTGATCGGCTGGGCTACTTGCAGCCGTTCGTGAATTCGGGGAAGACGCCGCACGTCATCTCCACGCCGATCTCGACCGGTGGCAAGCCCACGGCCATCACTTTGAATATCAATGGATTGGGCCAATGGAGCAGCGTGCGCGTGACCCTGCTTGATGAACAACTCCGGGAATTGCCGGGTTACACGGCCAAGGATTGTACCGGCCCGGAGCAGTCGGGGCTCGACCAACGCGTCGTCTGGGGTAAGAAACGAAATGTCGTGGCGTCTGGCCCGATCCGCGTTCGGGTGGACTTCACCGGCGTGCGACCCGAGGACGTCCAGCTCTACGCTATTTATCTGAAACCGGAGTGATGAAGACCGACAACTTTGGACATTGACGGCAGGAAACTCGTCTCGTCAATCAACTTGCCAAGAGCTCGTTCCAAGCGAGGAAAGCGGGACGGCCCTCGGATCCGCTCCCTGGCTCGCGTCGATGCGATGCACGAGCCAGCCGTTGTCGACGTGACCGGCACGCGCTGGAGCGCGCCATGAAAACGCGCGAACAGGGAATCGCTAGTTCACGAACGCCAGTTCGTTGGTGAGCAGCAACGCCTGGATGTACTTCTCCCAGGGCGAAAGCCCGATCGGGGGCGGCGGCTGCGGGCCGTCGAAATCGGCCTGCGCATTCCACTGGTGGCGCCCAGCGGCCCGTGGGACCGATTGCTCGAGATCGATCACGGGGGCCCAATCAAACGATTCCTGCCGCTCGCTGGTGGGCACGACAATGAAATCGACGAAGTCGCCCGGTTGCACCTCAATCTCGCGGATGCGCGTGGGCATCTTGCGGCCGTCGGAGTCGAACCGGCCGAGCACTTGCGGCGACTCGCCGAAGCGCGACAAGACGACCTGGGCCAGCACGCCGCCAGGATGCTTGCCCTTGCCCAGCGCGAGCGTGCCTTCGACGCGAATCGTGCCCGCCACGGGGGCCACCCAGCGGCGAATCACGCCCGAGCCGCGCTTGCCGCCCGTGAGTCCGCCCGTATCGGCCAACTCGGCCTGGATGAAGTTGTTCTGATGGTCGCGGCCGGGCATCAGCCATTCATCGTGGGCAAAGCGTTTGGCCTCGTTGAATACGACCAGCTTCTTGTTCGAACTGTACGAGCCCGAGCCGTACTTCCAGGTGGCGACCGGCGGTGCTTCGACGCGTCGTTCGGCCTGGGCGCGAACGAACGCCAACGCGTCTTCCAAATCTTGCGAAGTCGGCTCGCGCTGGAAGAATCGGCGATAGAGCCAGTGCACGCGCTGCGGATCGTCGGCCAGAGAACTAAGGTCGCTCGAAGCGGCCAGCTTCCGGGCCTGCTCGATCACCAACGGGCTGTTCATCAGAAACAAGGCCTGCGTCGGCACGGTGGTTTCGAAGCGTTGGGGGGTGCTCATCTCCGGCTGGGCGAAGTCGAACGTCGTGAACACGCCGGCCAGGTTCAATCGGTCGACGTGGGCGTAGATCGTCCGGCGCGTGGCCGTCGAGAGAATATCGACCGAGCGGCCGCCGACCGTTGGATCGAGCGAACCGGTGACCGCCAGGATTGTGTCACGCAGCGCCTCGAAGTCGAGCCGGGTACGATTCATCCGCCACAGCAAGGTGTTGCCCGGATCGATGACCGCGTATTTCGGATTGCTATCGCTCGATTGGCCATACACGGCCGAGAGCATGATCAACCGATGCAGCTTCTTGAGCGACCAGCCCTCGTCGATGAAAGAGCGGGCCAGGTAGTCAAGCAGCGCCGGGTGCGTCGGCGGTTCGCCGCGCAATCCGAAGTCGCTGGGCGTCGTCACCAGCCCCTGACCAAAGTGATGCTGCCAAACGCGATTGACGATCACCCGGGCGGTAAGCGGGTTGTTGGGATTGGCAATGGCCTCGGCCAACTCGAGCCGGCCGCTGCCGTGTTGGAAGGGCTGACGATCGGACCCGGACAAGATTTTCAAAAACTGCCGTGGCACTTCCGGCCCGACTTTATTCCGATCGCCGCGAATGAAGACTCGCGAATTCTTCGGATCGGGCACGTCCTCGAGCACCATGGCCCGGGCCGGCGAGCCTGGATGGCTGAGTTTGATGTCGTTGACTTTCGCGACCAGCCGGCCAAGCTCGGCGGCCTTGCGCAGCCCGGCTTCGGCCTGGAACACGAGGCGCTCGCGGGGCATGATCGCGGCAGGTCCGTACAAAAAGCGGCAGAGAGCCGCCTGCACTGGATCGGCCAGCTTCACCTCGACCGGCTGCCATGCGCCGGCCTGTTGCAATAATCGGGTCCGCTGCTGTTGATAGGAATCATCGATGCGGGCGAACAGGCGGCCATAGCGCTCGGCCACATCTTTGATCGACGCTGGCGGCTCGCCGGCAAACAGCTTCGCCACCAGGGGATGAATCGGCTTCCGCTTGTCCTTGTTGGCCGCAAACCGTGTGGCGAGCGGTTTTGCTTCGCTGGCAAATTGCTCGTCCGTCAGCTTCGAAAACGCCACCCAGGGAGCAAACACGGGGCTGTGCTGCCGCGTGGCAACGCGCTGCATGTAGTTCGACCAGGCCCGGCCGATGTTGGGCGACATGCTGCGCTGCCGAAAGACGCTGGACAGCGACAAGCCCTTGCTGCCGCGAGAGAATTCGTGGATCGTGATCAGGTATTGGTCGAGCTTCTGCCAGGCGGTACTCAGCACCACGTTCCACTGAGTGTCCTCGAATTCGTCGGCCGCGTGTTGTGCCTCCGCGACCTTGACCTGAAAATCGGCTTCCTGGGCGCTCGGCTCGACTGCCTCGACGACCGGACCTTCCTTAGGCTCGGTCGAATTGGCAAAGATGCCGTGCCACGAATAGTAGTCTTCGGTCGGAATCGGGTCGAACTTGTGGTCGTGGCAGCGAGCGCACGCCACGGTCAGCCCGAGCAACCCTCGCGAGACCACGTCGATGCGGTCGTCGATCAGGTCATCCTTGTTGTTGCTGAAGCGTTTGCCGACGGTGATAAAGCCCAGTGCCGCCAGCGGCTCTTGATCGCCAGCCAGCTTCAGTTGATCTGCCGCAAGCTGCTCGAGGATCAAGCGATCGAACGGTTTGTCGTCGTTGAAGGCGCGGATCACGTAATCGCGATAGGTGTACGCATAGACCAGCCGGTTTTCGACGCGGCCGCCCAGCGTGTTTTCGCCGGTGGTATCGGCATAGCGGGCGATGTCGAGCCAGAATCGCCCCCAGCGTTCTCCATAATGGGGCGAAGCCAGCAGTCGGTCGATCACCTGGGCGTGGGCTTCCGGCGAACTGTCGTCGAGAAACGCTTCCACTTCGGCACTCGTCGGGGGCAGGCCGATCAGGTCGTACGTCGCGCGGCGAATCCAAGTCCGCTTGTCCGCGGCCGGCGAGGGCCGCAGCTCTTTGGCTTCGAGCTTGGCCAGCACGAAGGCATCGATCGGCGTGCGCGCCCAGGTCGAATTTTCCACTTCGGGCACGCGCGGGCGAGTGATCGGCTGAAAGGCCCAATGTGCGCTCGCTTTGGCCCAGATCTCGTCGCTGCGGCCTACGCCCGCCGCCGTCGCACGCGGATCGTAGGCTCCGCGCCGCACCCAGCTCTCGAGCACCGCGATCTCGTTGTCAGGCAGCTTGTCGTCGGGCGGCATTTGCAGGCTGGCGTCGTCGTAACGGACGGCCGTGATCAGCAGGCTCTGATCGAGGTTCTTGGAAACGACCGCTGGGCCGGAATCGCCCCCTTGCACGAGCCCATCGCGCGAATCGACCGTGAGCCCGCCCTGGATCTTGCCCGCGTCATGGCTATGGCACTCATAGCAACGGCTCTTCAGGATCGGCAGCACCTGGCGTGAGAAGAACTGCACGTCATCCGCGGCCGGTGGATCAGCCGCCAGCGCGGTCGCGCCGATCAACAACAACGGTGCCGCGGCGAGCCTCAGAGCAACGATCTTCATCGATTCATGATTCCTACTTTAGCACTCGGTATCTACCAGGCCTTAGGCGATGATCTCTTTCACGACCCGGCCGAACACGTCGGTCAGGCGAAAATCGCGGCCGTTGTAGCGATAGGTCAGCCGCTGGTGATCGAAGCCCAACAGCGCGAGGACCGTGGCGTGCAGGTCGTGGACGTGCACTTTGTTTTCGACCGCCATGTAACCCAACTCGTCTGTGCCTCCGTACACCTGTCCGCCTTTTACTCCACCGCCGGCCAGCCAGGCGCAGAAGCCCTTGGCATTGTGATCGCGGCCTGGCGGGGTCGCAGCAGAAATGTCGGCCGTGGGAAGCTGCCGGCGCGGCAGGCGGCCGAATTCGCCACCCCAGATCACGAGCGTGTCGTCGAGCAAGCCGCGCTTCTGCATATCATCCAACAGAGCGGCCAACGGGCGGTCGCACTCGGCGGCCTTCTTTGGCAGCACGTTGGCAATGTCCTGGTGATGGTCCCAGCCCTGGTGCCAGACCTGCACCACCCGCACTCCCTTTTCCAGCAGCCGGCGGGCGATCAGCATCTGCCGGCCTTGCGGCGTATGGGCCGCGTATTGCTTGCGGATGTACTCCGGCTCGCGGTCGATGTCGAAAGCATCGGTGGCCTCGGTTTGCATCTGGAAGGCCAGCTCGAACGATTGGATGCGGGCCTCGAGCGCTTCGTCGGTTTGGAATCGCTTGTTCAGCTTTTCGACCAGGTCAAGCTGCGACCGCTGCTCCTCGCCAGTCACGTAGTTGTTGCGGATGTTCTCGATCAGCTTCTCGATCGTGCTGTTGTTTGTGTTGATCTGCGTGCCCTGGCAATTGCCGGGCAGAAAGGCGGAACGCAGGTTCTGGGCGCCAAAGGGTACTGGGCCGGGCGAAAGCGCGATGTAGCCTGGCAGGTTCTGGTTCTCGCTGCCCAGGCCATACACGACCCACGCCCCCATGCTCGGGCGCGCGAGGCGGCCCTGGCCGGTGCTCATCATATAAGTGGCGAAAATATGGTCGGGGATGTCGGTGTGCATCGAACGGATCACCGTCATCTTGTCGACGTGCTCGCCCAGCTCGGGGAACACTTCGCTCACCTCAATTCCGCTCGAGCCACGCGGGCGGAATTTGAAGGGCGAGGCGAAGGCGACGCCGTCGAGCGAATCCACCACGCGGCCGTCGTATTTGGCAAGCGTGGGCTTCGGGTCCCAGGTGTCGACGTGCGACGGAGCCCCCTGGGCGAAGATATGTAGCACGCGTTTGGCCTTGGCCGGAAAATGCGTGCGCGGCGCAACCGGCTGGAGCGACGTGCCCGACGACGACTCGGCAGCTTGCAGCTCGGGGCCCAGCAGCGCGGCCAGCCCGATCGCCCCCATGCCCATGCCAAATTGCGAAAGGAACTGGCGGCGCGAGGGGGCGAGGATTCCGCGGAGCGACGGAGGGGTCATGGTTCTTCCTGCAATTTCGAACCGGCTGGCAGCGAGTAGTCTGGAGCATTACATGTTCTCACCTGACTGCACGACGATCAAGGGAAACTCGCCCCCCAAGGCGGCCCGGAGGTCGGAATCGCTGCAAGCGACGAGCCTGGTCAATTCCCAGGCTGCCGCGCTTGTGCGTGAATCGCTGGACCCGTTGCCAGCGACAGCTTCCGGTGCACGGGTGCCAAGTCGGCGGATTCGCCGGAGGACTGGATTCTGGCAGCCGGCTTCGGAGCGATGACTGCGGCGGCAGGCGCGACGCCCGACCCCCGTGCTGTTTGCGCTGGATTGGCCGCGGGGCTCCACGTCGATAAAGTCGCAACCATTGGATCCGCCGTGGCCGGCACGTCCTGCTCGCCGCCCAAAAGCCCAAACACCGCCGTCAGCGCCGGCAGGCCGGCACCCGGCGCCGACACGGTCGATGAACCTTCTAGCGGCGCGGAAGCCGTCGCCGTGCCTGGGACAATGCCCGATACCGGTGACGGCAGGCTTGCAAAAACCGCATCCATCACCGGCGAAGCGAACGGCGATTGAACGGCCGAAACGTTTTGCGGGGCGATCACCACCAGGCTGGCCGGCATCGGCACGGGCGAAGCCGTCGTTTGCGAAGTATCAGCCGCACTGTCGCCAGCGGTGGCCAGCGCATAGACCGTGAAATTCGCGAGTGCGTCGACATTGCTGCCGGATCCCGGCGCGTCAGCCGGCGAGGCGCTTGCCGGCGAGGCCGCGGCGGCCGGCGCGGGTGTGGGCACCACAGATCCGGCAGCCGGCGAGACCACGACGGAGCTGCCGGACGAGCTGTCGCTGGGCGCGGGTGCCGGTGCGGCGGGGCTGAAGAGCACATCGGCCGGCAATGCATCGGACTCGGACTGCGGAGGCAATTGCGGATTGAGAAACGTGTTGATATTGCTGCCGACTTGCAGTTTCTCGAGCAACACGTCGGAGTTGGTGATATTGGTCGCGCCGTTCACGTCGAGTTGGTAGTTGCTCGAATCGGCCACCGCGCCGACTTGCAGCTTGGTCAGCAGCACGGCGGCATTGGTAACCGCGCTGCTGTTGTTGCCGTCGCCCGGCAGCACGTTGAAGTAGAAGTTGAAGTCGCTGCCGGGCGTGCCGTCGCCCGAGCCGGCGGCAAACGTGCTGACGCTGGTGTTCCACGCGCCGTCCAGCTCGGTGCCGACCGTGTTGCTGATCGAAGTACCGGCCAGGTTCATCACGTACTTGTTGGCGACCAGTGCCGTGGAGAACTG
The DNA here is from genome assembly GCA_036268995.1 of Pirellulales bacterium. Taxonomy (GTDB): domain Bacteria; phylum Planctomycetota; class Planctomycetia; order Pirellulales; family PNKZ01; genus DATATB01. The sequence continues at coordinate 83,617 of DATATB010000054.1, forward strand.
CCAGGTGGCGATATTGGCCGTGCTGTTGTAGCTGAACCCGGAGGTGGGAATTGCGGTGTTGGCCGAGTTGTAGAGCGTCAAGCTGCTTTGCGAAACATTCACCGCCTCGCTGAAGGCGATGGAAATCTGGTTGATGTTGGTCCAGGCAAGCATGGTCGTGAGCTGATTGGAGCCGCCGGCCAACTCAAAGCCCTGGCCGCTGGCGGCCGAACTGCCCAGGCCGGCCGCATCCAGCATGCTCAAATAGGACGCGTTCCAGGCTGTGCTGCTGACAAACGCGCCGACCACCGTGGGCGGAGCGGCTTGGACGGTCAACACATAGTCGCCCGGGATGGGCTCGGCCGTCAGCGGCGAGGAGACGACTTGCACGTAGTAGGTGCCCGAGGCGCCGGCCGGCACGTTGTACGTTAGCAATGCGTTACGGCCATCGGCGCCGGAATTGTCGTCGGAAGCCACCAGCGTTCCGGCCGAGTTGTACAGCAGCAGATCCGGATCGAACATATCGAGGCCCGCCGCACCATCGCCGGGCGTGGCCGTGCTGGCCACCAGGGTGCTGCCGGCCACTGCCGTGAAGCTGTAGGTCGGGGTGGGAAGGACGTTGGTGGTGATCGTGTCGGCGTAGAAGTAGACGCCGCTGAGTGCGATTCCACCCGACGTGACGGTATTGTTCGTGCCCGAAACGGTGTTGACCAGCGTCGTTCCATCGCTGCCATAAAGATTGGCGGTGATCTTGCCGCCGGTGGCCCATACCACTTGCAGCAGATACCACTGGCCGCTCGTGTACGCCTGCGAGACCGCGCCCAAGCCGGTGGAGTTTGCGTAGCTCGAGCTACCCGCCGTAACGTTCGTGATCTCCAGTATTTGCTGGATGGAATCCAGGCCGACCATCAAAGTGCCGGTTGCCGATGCCCCGAAACCGAAGTCGAAGACGCTGTATTCCGAAGTCGGTTGGAGCCAAACGGACAGAGTCTCGCCCTGCTTGACCTGAGTGGTCGGATCGTAATGCCAGTGCATGTCATAGCCGGTCGACAGCCCCAACGGCCCGTCGTGCGCCGCAGCGGCCGTGAGCGTGGACGTCTCGGGAGCATTCAGCGAGTATCCCGAAGGTCCGAAAGTCTCCTTGGTGTACGCGTTCAGGCTGTCGGCATTGCCGAACGCCTCGATCACCGGGTCGGAAATGTCGCCCACCACGACCTGCTGTCCATCGATTTGCGTACCGGCCAGCGCCTGGGCCGTGGCCAGGGATGTGTTTTGCTGGTTGTCGTGGTCGGCATCGCGGGTGAGGACCAGGCTGTACTGGGTGCTGGCGGCTCCCGTAACCTGCGCGTAATACGTGCCCGTTGTTGGAACCACGATATCGCCGATGGTCTGATCGAAGTCCGTGCCCAGCGACGCGCTTGTGGCCAACGACGTGCCCGTGCTGCTCCACAGCACGATGGAAATGTTTCCGCTGGTGCCGAGAACCTCGCCGTTGAGTGCGATGGTGTCGCCGGCGCTAAGGGGAAAGCTGTACCAATCCTGATCGGTGGAGCTGTTCAGGGTGCCCAGCACGGCGCCCTGCGAGGCGCCGGCCGCCAAGCTCATGAAGCTGCCAGAGAGCGCTTGGGCCGAGGCTTGGGAATTGTTCGGCGAGCCGTCGTACTGCTCGTCTTGCACCGCGGCGTTGACGTAGGCCTGCAACGTGTAGACGCCCGTCTCGTCGTCGAGCCCTGAGATGGTGATCGTGTATTGCCCCGTTGTCGCGACCGCAACCGTTTGCAGCAGTGCCGCTTGTCCGGCGCCCGGGGCCGAGGCCGAGGCGATGGTCGTGCCGCTGGGGCCCTGCATGCTCAGGCTCGGCTGAAGACCGGCGGCCGCCGTGCCAATCACGGTTAGCGTCTCGCCGGCATCGAGGTTCAGCGTATAGCTGTCGGTGTCGCCGACGAAGCCGATGGTGCCGACAATGCTCCCCTGGTAAACGAGCGAGCCCAGGCCGCCTGTCGCGATCAGCCGGGTGGGGAACGGCGCCGTCGTGACATCCAGGCTGTAACTGCTGGAAAACGCCTGCTGGTTGGGATCCCCCTCGGGATCGGTGACCGCCCCGTAGGCCATGCTCACCGTCAATTGCGCGCTGGCCACCTCTGCGTTAATGCCGCTGATCGTGTAATCGACGGTGTTGGTCGCCGGAACGAGCGTGAAGCCCGTTACCGTGCCAACGCTCAGTGACAAATTGCTCGTGCTGATCGAGCTGGCCGCGTAAGGCTCGCTGAAGGTGACGTCCAGCGTCGTTAGCGGAACTTCAGCCAGATCGCCTACGCCGGGCGTCGTCGAGACGACGGTGATCGGGTCAGGATCGTAGCGAAACGTTTCGTTCAATGGCGTCATGGCGGTTTCGCCGTCGGCGTCGAAAATGCCACTGAGGGTTTCGGTTTGCAGGCCGACTGCGGTCACGGGGCTGGAGCCGAAATCGAACGTGATCGACGTGGAATTGTCGACCGAGTATGACGAAGCGGCGACGCCATTGACGCTGAAGTCGCTCGCCTCGACCGAGCTCGAATCGTAAGGCGTGTCGAAGTCCACCACAAAAGTCGAAGGCGCCGTGGAAAGGATGGTGTCGGCGCCCGGGTTGGTCGCCGTAACGATCAGGTTAGTTGAAGTGAGGGCCAGGTCGCTGGCCAACGCGGGTACGATCACGTTTGCCAGCGGTGTGCCAATTCCGGTCACCAGGTCGTAACCGGGACCGGCGGCATAGCCGTTGTTGCCGGTCGTGATGTCGTAATACGCGCCCGAATCCTGCAGCGCGTAGAGGATCGGCAGCGTCTGCGTCGCCCCGTCCAGAGGCGACAATCCGTTGACCGCCCGGCCCTGGTCGGCGATGGCGATCAAGGCAGCCCACGACGGCGTGGCAAAGCTTGTCCCGCCGACTTGCAGCCAGGGATCGGCCGAGCCGTACGTATAGGAATCGATGACTGCCGGACCGCTGCTGGGATCGCTATCAAAGGAAACGTCGGGAACGGCCCGCTGAGTGGAGCTTTGCGTGACGACGCCGTTTTGATAGGCCGGCTGCGGCTCGTACAGGCTCAGCCCACCCCCGCTTCCCTCTTTTCCGGCGGTTCCAGAACCCCAGCCCGACTCGCCCAAATAGTCGCCCGCCGCGTCGGTCGTGAGCGTGGTCCCGCCCACGGCCACTACGTTGGGCGAATAGGCCGGATAACCGGACGGTTCTCCATGATCGCCGGTTGCCGCTAGGAACGTGACGCCGGTGTGTCCGGCGGGGGTCGTGTAGAGGCTGTCCTCAGAGGTCTCGCTCGGATCCTCGCCGCCGCTATAGCTCATCGACACTACGGACACGCCCGGCACGCCTTCCGCGTAGGCCACGGCGGTGGCGAGATCGTCGTCATAGTTGCTATTGGCTTCGACCAGCAAGATTTTGGCATCCGGCGCAATCGCGTGCGACCATTCTACGTCCAGCGACTCCTCGACCGCCCAACCGGAGCCGTCGTTGACCGGTAGCACCGACGTGCTGCCGGTCTGCGATACGACCTGAAAGCTAGGCGGAGCCGGGATGCCAAATGCCGTATCGAAAGTCGCCAGATCCTCGGCGATATTCGGGTCGTTGAAGGCGTCGATGATGGCGATCGTCTGGCCGGCGCCGTCGCCCTGCACCGCGCCGCCGTCGAAGGTGATCTGGTTGATGCCGTAGGCATTGAGAATCTGCGTCGGATTCAAACCATTGCCCACGGGACTGCCGCCGGTGGCCGCCGTCGTCGTGCCTGGGTAGTCGAGCGTCAGGTACGTCGGCGATGCGACGTCTGGATTGCTCGAAGCCGGGAAAGGAACCGCCACCAGGCTTGTCGTGGCCGATAACAGCAGTCGCGGCTCAAGCCACTCGAAGACCAAAGGACGCGGACCGGAACCCAGAGACAGCCTTGTCAGCGGCCGGAACTGCCCGGGTCGGGCCCCGCGGCGCGCGCGGCGGGAGTTTGGCATGCGAAGTTCCACCAACGCAAGGTAAGGAACTGTCAACGGCCGGTAAACGCCAAGCCGGAACGAACCATCCGCTCATACCCAGACATGATCGCGGTGACGCGTCGCCGCAGGCAGGCGATCATTGGCATCAGCCAGCGGCAGGGTTTACAATGCCCCGCGACCACGGAGTGTAACGAATTGAAAATCGCGAAACAACAAAAAATATCCACATCTCCTGATTGCCCGCTTTGACCATCGTTCGTGGCACGAAGAGTGATGGGATGAGCTTTTCGGAGCCGCATTTTCGCGGTGCTGATCGCTTGGTCCCTTCGTTGGTGCGTCCGCGGAAAAAGACGATCTTCCGGAGGGGGATGGCCGAAGGGGATGTAATCGTACGAACCGGGCTGCCGACCGATCCGCTCGTAACGATTTCAAGTCGGAGCCGAGTCGTTGTTTGAATTCCGCCGGCGGACGAAGCTCCACAGCCCGCGGAACGGCTTTGCTAAAGCCGCGGCAGCTTGCGCATGGAGATAATAGAGCATCAGGATCGTGACGGCGACCGTGATGATGCCGGCGATCAAAAAGATTATCGGGGCACCGATGCCCAGCAGTTGGGTCAAAACGAGGAACAGGCCGGCCGCCAGCAGCATCGCCGTGAAGATTAAGAAGTTCCCGGCGCCCAGAATCTCTCCACGCGTGGACCGGCGGCTATAGTCTTGCAGGTAAGCCCGTAGCGGGATGTCGTAAAGCCCGGCACTCATGCCCATCAGAAACAGACCCGTGCAACTCCAATAGTAGGCAAAAGAACTGTGGGCCGCCGCCACGTGAGGCGTGATAAACATGAGCAAACAGGAGACCACGATGCCGCCGGCGCCGATCGGAGTGAGCCCCAGTTCGATGGCGTTCCCCGACCACACCGAGGCGAGAATACTGCCCACGGCGGCTCCGGCGGCCAGCACGCCCAACAGCGGGCCGACCTCGGCCTGGCGGACGTCAAGCGTCGTCGTGGCAAACAGGTAGATGTTGACCTGCGCCATGGCCGCCAGAAACCAGAGGCACGCGCTTGCCACCGCCGCGCCGCACAAATCGCGGCGGTGGGCCAACTGCTTCAGGTCGTGCAGCGTTTGCGCGATAACCCGTTTTGGAAAATGCCGCTGGGCATCGGCAGGCGGCTGCTTGCTGATCAACAATGTCACCGCCCAACCCAATGTCGCGATGCCGACCAATATTCCGCCGGATATCCACCACAAATGAACGCCTCGCGGAGCCGTTAGCACATAGAGGCTATTGCCGAGCACGCTGCCGACTACGCACGCCAGGAGGTTGGCCAATCCCACGCCGGCGTTGGCGGCGGTAATCCGATCTTCGCGAACGGTTTCCGGAATGGCGCCTAAAATCGCGGGAACCATCAAGGCCCCTGCCGCTCCCATCAGCGTCAACGCCGTGAAGACCAGCACAGCGCTACCCATCAGGATCGAGACGATGCCGAAAGCGAGAATGCACGCCTCAGAGATCATGCACCAGGCAATGACTGTTCGCTTGCTAAAGCGATCGGCCAGATAACCCGCCGGCGCCGCGAGGATGATATACGGCAAGGAAAAGCAAGCGATGCCGAGCGTCAAGATGAGCGGCCGATATTGAGGGCCCAAAATGTGGTAGCCAATGGGCGTGACCAGCCAACGGTAGGTATTGTCATTCAAGATGGCGAAGAAATGCGACAACGCCAGCCCCACGAAACCCCGCGAGAACAGCCCTGTCCTGGGTCGATCGGTCCGCGCCGCGCTGGCTTGTGTTTTATCCCTCATGATTCGATCGTCCCCATTTGGACCGAGCTCGGGACCGATCCAAGCTCGGAATAGTCGCTATTTGACAACGCGCTGACGCGCGCGTCGAGCTTTGGCGAATTTTCATGGCCCGTGCGGCGCAGGCCGAAGCGGTTGTGCCCGGACGGTTGGTCTGCCTAAACTCAATCTTGTTATCGGCGGCCTTCCCAAGTGGGAAGTGCTTGCGAAGCCCGAATTCCCGCAAGGCGTCCCCATGAAACCCTTGGCAATTGCCCTCACCGCCCTGTTGCTGGTTCCTCCGGTCGCGCTGCGCGCCGCCGATCCGTCCAAGCCCAACGTCATTTACATCATGGCGGATGAACTTGGCTACTACGAACCGTCGTTTATGGGAAATCCGAACATCCGGACGCCGAATCTCGACCGGATGGCGACAGAGGGGATTCGCTTCAACAACCTGCTCGCCGGTTCCTCCGTTTGCGCGCCCACACGCTGTTGCTTGCTGACTGGAAAACACAGTGGCCACTCCTCGGTGCGCGCCAACGGCGGCGGCACGCCGCTGCGGGCCGAAGAGCCGACGATTGCTTCCATCTTGAAACCGCGAGGTTACGCCACGGGGGGCTTCGGCAAGTGGGGCTGCGGCGGACGCGACTCGACCGGCGTGCCAGAGAAACATGGCTTCGACGTTTTTTTGGGCTACTACGATCAGGTCCACG
>DATATB010000055.1:0-22943 GCA_036268995.1 Pirellulales bacterium
GTGTCAGTCGGCGCGTTGATTCCAGCCAACGATCGGCAGGTTAGAACCAGCCGGATATGATGCCTGAATAATCGTTGAGTTGGTTACGATTCGCAAGTCCCGACGGCCTCTGGGGCGGGGTTTTCCGCTGCGGCTTTGGCCTTCTTTTTGGCTGCCGACCCGGTCGGCGCATTGGCTGGTTTTGACTCCTCATCGGCAGTTTGGGCCTGGTTTCGCAGCCGATAACTCTTGCCGGTGATAGTAACGATGGCTGCATGGTGCAGGAAGCGATCGAGAATTGCCGTGGCACTGGGCACGTCGCCGATCAATTTGCCCCAATCTTCCAAAGGGCGGTTACTGGTCATCATGGTCGAGCGCGTTTCGTAGCGGCGCATGATGATCTCGAACAGCACTTCACCGCTGCGGCGGGGCAATTGTTTCATGCCCATGTCGTCGACGATCAGCAGGTCCGGCTTGAGATAGCGGGCCAGCACCTTCTCCTGGTCTTCGATGGCCTCGTCGTGCAGGAAGTCGCGGACCACGTCGAAGATCGAGCGGTACAGCACGACGAAGCCTTGCTTGATCGCCAGGTAACCGATGGCCTGGACCAGGAACGACTTGCCCGTGCCCGGCGGGCCAAGCAACAGCACGTCCCGCGTTTCGCGCACGAACCGGCAGGTGGCCAGGTCGAAGACCTGCTTGCGTGGGATCGACGGGTTGAAGGCCCAGTCGAAGTCGTCCAGCGCCTTGAGTTCGCGGAACTGGGCGGCTTTCACGCGTCGGTCTATCTGCCGCTGGTTGCGCACCAGCAGTTCATCCTGCAGGATGAGTTCCAGGAACTCGGCGTGGCTGAGTTGATGGCCGGCGGCCTCTTGCAGCCGCACGTCGAGGGTTTCGGCCAGCCCCGAGAGGCGAAGCTGACGCAGGGCACTTTGCAAGCGATCATTCATGGGTGCTACTCCTGGTGGAACGAGGAAGGGGGAACTACGCTGGAACTGTCCGGCGAAACGGCGCCAGGCTCTGCTGAGGAGCAACCTGGCAAGGGATAGCTGGACCGAGGGCGCGTCGAACGCGCATCACAGCTCTGGCGGCTCGCACTGTCAGGGCTGTGTTCGTTTTCAGCCATGCCTCGAACGCCCGAGCCATGCCTCGTAAAACCTTCGCCCACGGAGGGGCGACTGCTTTGGCGATGGAGCGCCCGGGCAACGACTTGGGCATAATCATCGAGCGGGCGGATGATCGGATGTTCTTCGAGAAACGGCAGGGGTATTTGCGAAGCGTCCTGACGCTCCAGCAGCTTGCGCAGCGTCCGCAGCCGATAGGCCCCGTGCGAGAGGGCGGTTTGGCAGGCTTTTTCCAGGGTTTCGTGCGAGTGCCGTTTCGTCAGGCTCAACAGCCCTTGCAGCACGCGTGTCCCCTCAATGCCCCGCGCCGTGAGCATCGCCTGCGCCCACTGATGAGTCTGGGGGCCGACCCAGCTCACCTTCTCCAGGAGATACGCGGCGCCGCGCTCCACGCCACTGATCTTCTCCGGCGCCAGATGCTCGCCGAGTGTGCTGAACCGGCCCGGCTCACGCCGCACGTGCAGCGCCACCTGCTCCCAGCGGTGGTTGAAGATCCGCACCAGCCGCACGTCCCAGCGCACCCACACCGTGCGCCCCAGATACTCCGGCGGCGCGGAGTAATACGCCTTGGCCACTTCAACATGGCCGTCGCGGTTCACCTTCCGCTGCGCTTCCTGGAAGTTGGCGAACGGTTCGGCCGGCAAGCGAAGCAACGCCGCGCGTTCGATCTCCGTGAAGACCCGTCCCACCTGCTGCTTGGTCGTGCCGTGAATGCGCGTGTCGGCCACCGCCGCTTCCCAGTGGGCCAAGTGCCGCTGCTCTTCTTCCAAGCTGGTGAAGGTCCGCCCTTTCAAGGCGTTGTTCTTCACGTACTTCACGCCTGCCTCGACTTTCCCTTTATGACGCGGCGTGTACGGCCTGGTCGGCAGGATCACCGTCCCGTAGTGCTGACAGAACGATTGCACCTTGGGCGTCAACTCGGGATCGAACCAATCCGGACGCGCGACGGCGGCCTTGAGATTGTCGATCACCAGCGTGCGCGGCACGCCGCCAAAGTGCCGGAAGGAGTTTTCCAACGCGCCGAGGAAGTCGTCGGTCGTTTGGGTGAACGTCGCTTCGCTATACGCCTTGCGCGAGTGGCTGAGTACGATGCGAAACACATGCGTCTTACGCCGCTTGCCGTCGGCACTGACCACCGGCGCGCCGCTGCCAAAATCGACCTGGGCCTCTTCGCCCGCTGCGCATTCCAGCCGGCGGAACGGCAGCGCGCGAACCCGGCCCAGTCGGCGGACGTACCGCCGCACGGCATCGTAATGGACCGTCGCCCCCTCGTCGGTCAGGTCCTGATGAATGCGCTTGGCAGAAAGCCCCGCCGCGACCTTGGCCACGATCTGCTCGTGGTACGGTTGGCACTGGCTGGGTGGCCCTGGCGGAACGCCCGAGCCGGTCCGCACGTTGGCTGGTTTTGAACCGGCCGAGTCAGCCGGCGCGCCGATCGGCGCGTTGGCCGGTTTTGCATCGGCAGCCGGGAACCCGGCTAAAGTGGCTGGTTTTGACTCCCCGTAGCCGGTCGGCGCGTTGGCTGGTTTTGCCCCGCACGATCCGTGCTCGACGTATTTTCGGACCGTCGCCCGATCGACCCCAAGCTCTCGGGCGATCCGCCGCCGCGTCCAACCTTGCGCAAATAACGCTTGTATCGACTCGATCATCGCCACGTTGAGTAGATTCGCCATCACGGGCTCCCTTCCGCGGCTGTGCCGCTAGGAAGCCCGTAGGACGAATCTTGCCTTTCTCAAAGTGGCCGGTTTTCACCTGCCGATCACTGGCTGGTTTTGCGCGCCGACTGACAGTCTTGTAACGGCCGAAGCGGAGGCGAAAGCGTTGCTGGGCGAGCATGCGTTGGATCCGCAAGAGCGCAAATAAGCATGGACGCCGGTCAGTATAACCCGATTCGGGGCCTACAAACGCGCTCAGGAGCGACAGCCGAAGGCCACGTCGGCCGATGTGACCGAGGCGGGCAAGACGGGGCCAGGAAAGGCCCACTTCGTTCGGTCACCACGGCCGAGCCGGCCACGAACGATGCCAATGATGCCGCGCACGCAAGGCAATGGTTCATAGCGAAATAATTGCGATCACGATCGCCCTTCGAGCAAAGTTCCAGGGAAGGATTGGGATGCTCGTATGGGCTCGATCAAATTCGTTCACGGCAGTGACAGGGTGATCCTGCCCTTATTCTGCAGAAACTGCAGTGCGCGCCTGCGGCAGCAGTTTGTTCGAGGTCGGACCGACTTGCGACCAGTGGGATACGCAGTTCTCGTGCGCGTGTCCTGCCAATTCGACCACGCCGATGCTAGGGTACGACCGCGCGCTTGCCGGCGCCACAAGCGAGGGCTTCATTGTTGCGACTTGCTCACTGGTCGGACCCCGCTTCGCAGAATCCAACCCGAGCGATGAGTTCCAGGCTCGGAAAACACCTGGAGCCATGGACCGTTGACCTGGCCGCTGGGTAACCGTTCGCCACGGTTGGCCAGCGCCAGCATCTTCGCGCCGTCCATGCTGCGAGCGCTTTCAGTGATGACCTCGACCAGCTCAGCGCCAGGCCCCCGCTCCGGCCGCGGCTGCGCCGGCCCGACCTCGGGAATGCGCCACTCGCCGGTCAGCCTGAAGGCCGCCCAAAAATACGGATGGGGCGGGTGGCCCTGCGCTGTTCCTGCCGCCAGTACGTCGCGTGGCATAGCTGATCTGGTGCCGCTCGATCGCATATTGACCGTTGCCGATCAGCAACACTTGCCAAGGAACCAGCCACAGGCTTCTGTCGGGACTGACAATCCAACGGTCGGCGCCCTTCAAATGCCTGGCCAGCGGGGCATACACCAGCCGAGACAACTCCTCGAGGCTTTTGGTGTCGGCCTCACTCTCAATATCCCGTCGGACCTTTGCCACGATCTCATCAATTGCCGAAGCTGGAGCTAAATCGACAATCTTGACGTCGCCTTTGCCGGCCTTGGGAATCACCCATGCAAGGTAGCGCGGGGTGACGCTTTCGACGGATTCGTTTAATCGCGGCGCGAGCAGTCGAATCACATTGACCATGACGGTCGTGCCAGGAAGCGAATCGCGAAAGGCCTGGAGCGCGATCCAGGGGTCGGAATCCGGGACTACTCCGACTTCTCCCAAGCGACGCGTCAGTTTCCCTTCCTCGTCGACCAGGTCTGACATTCGCGACTGTAGATTTTTCGTATTCTCGGCGTTGAGCGGGATCTGACCGAGCTTGGCAAGCTGAATCTGCACGTCTAGCAGCCTCTTCAGCAGCTCCGAAGTTTGGGTATTCGCGGCTTTTCTCGCCGCCAAGACGCGTCGTGCTGAAGCCTCCTGCGCATTTCCCTTGCCGTTCCACACTGCTCCTACTGCCAATCCGAATAAAACTCGGCCTGTTTATGAACTAGTGCTCAGCTCAGCAGGCTCTTGAATGGGCTTCATTTGCAGGTGCAAAACGCTGTTGACGGATTCTCGACGAGCAGTTCGACTACTTTCTAGGTGGAAGCGGCCATGCGTGATACGATTTCATCGTAACGCAGAACGGCGAGCGACCTATCGCGGAAATCGGCGCAACACCGCAAAAAAATCACATGCGAGCAATCCTTGCCCTGGTAACGATCGGCGTGTTAGCGGGCGCGGCGAACCGAGCTGCGGCCGATCCACTGGAGACGGCCGAAACGTCAAAGCTGAGCAAGAACCAGCAAGCCCGGCTGGACGAGGCCGGAAAACTGGACGACGAAGTCCATAAGCTCTACGGCCAGGGTAAGGCCAAGGCGGCCGTTCCGCTGGCCAAGCAGGCGCTGGCGATCAACAAGGAAGTACTGGGCGAGAAGCATCCCGTTACGGCCCTGTCGCTCAATAACCTGGGCTTCTTGCTCAGTTCCATCGGGGACTACGCGGGGGCCAGACCGTACTACGAACAGGCCCTCGCGATCCGCAAGGAAGTCTTGGGCGAGAAGCATCCCGCTACGGCCACGTCGCTCAATAATCTAGGCTTCTTGCTCAATGCGATGGGTGACTACCCGGCGGCCAGACCGTATTACGAACAGGCGCTGGCGATCAATCAGGAAGTGCTCGGCGAAAAGCATCCCGATACGGCCAACTCGCTCAACAGCCTGGGCTTTCTGCTCCAAGCGAGAGGGGACTACGCGGGGGCGAAACCGTACTTCAAACAGGCGCTCGCGATTTACAAGGAAGTGCTCGGCGACCAGCATCCCGATACGGCCAGGTCCCTCAATAACCTAGGCAGCTTGTTCAGTGACATGGGGGACTACGCGGCGGCCAAACCGTACTACGAACAGGCGCTCGCGATCAATAAGGATGTGCTGGGCGAAAAGCACCGCGATACGGCCACGTCGCTCAATAACCTGGGCGGCTTGCTCAACCGCATGGGGGACTACGCGGCGGCCAGGCCGTACTACGAACAGGCGCTCGCGATCAAAAAGGAAATGCTCGGCGAGAAGCACCCCGCCACGGCCACGTCGCTCAATAATCTGGGGTTCTTGCTCAAAGCGATGGGTGACTACCCGGCGGCCAGATCCTATTACGAACAGGCGCTGGCGATCCGTCGGGAAGTGCTGGGCGAGAGAAATCCCGATACGGCCCTGTCGCTTAATAACCTGGGCCACTTGCTCAGTGGCATGGGGGACTACGCGGCGGCTAAACCATACTACGAACGGGCGCTGGCGATCTATAAGGAAGTTCTCGGCGACAAGCATCCCGCGACGGCCGGCTCGAACCATAACCTAGGCGCTCTGCTCCAAGCGACGGGGGACTACGCGGGGGCCAAATCCTACTATGAACAGGCGCTGGCGATCTACAACGACGCGCTCGGGGACAAACACCCCGATACGGCCATGTCGCTCGATAGCCTGGGCTTGTTGCACAAAGCGATGGGGGACTTCTCGGCGGCCAGATCGTACTGCGAACGGGCGCTGGCGATCCGTAGGGAAATGCTGGGCGACAAGCATCCGGATACGGCCAAATCCCTCGGAAACTTGTGCATGCTATCCGCGGTCCTGAACGATTTGCCGGCCGCCGCTCAGCTTAAAGACGAAGAACGCCATGTCGTACGTCGCCACGTGGCCCGCGTATTGCCTGGCCTGGCGGAGAGGCAACAGCTCGTGTTCCTTCAAAGCCGCGACGAAGGTCCGTTCCATGCCAGTCTGTCGCTAGGGCTGCACGAGCACGCCAACCCCGCGCTGGCGGCACTGTCGGCCGGCTGGCTGGCCAATGGCAAGGCGCTGGCGCATGAAGCACTGGCCGAGCGAACCCTGCGAATCGGCGACAGCCGGGATCCCAAAGTCGCCGCCGCGGCGAACGAATTGATCGACGTGCGCCGCCAACTGGCCGGCTTGGCGATGAGCGCTCCCAAGCCGGGGAAGCAAGAAACGCGCAAGCAGCAGGTCGAGAAGCTGGAAGCCCAGGAGCAAGTACTGGCCCGCCGCGTGGCTCAGGCCGTGGGCCAGGAGTTCCGCGCCGAACCTTGGATCGAAGTCGACGAGCTGCGCAAGTCGCTTCCGGCCGACGGCCTGCTGATCGATATCGCTCGGTTCCACGTCGTCAATTTTCAAGCCCGAGGCCAGGAGAAAAGGTTCGGTCCGGCCCACTATGCGGCGTGGCTGATTCCACCAGCGGGCCAAGCGGAGATTCAGATCATCGACCTTGGCGCGGCTGAGCCGATCGAACAGGCGGTGCGCGTTGCCCGCCATCAGCTTGCCGGCCCTACGAACCAAGAGACGTTGCAAGCGGCGCTTGCTCGGCTCACGGAATTAGTTTGGCAGCCGCTCGGCTCTGTCCTGGGCGACGCCAAACAGCTGGTTCTGAGCCCCGACGGGGCCCTGTGGCTGGTGCCCTGGGAGGCTCTTTTAAGCGGCGATGGAGGCTACCTGATCGAAAGCTACCACCTGCGCTACGTGACTAGCAGTCGCGATCTGGTGCGACCCTCGCGCAGCAGGCGCGACGAAACGGCCCCGGTGATTTTTGCCGACCCCAACTATGATCTCTCGCCCGGCGACGTAGTTAAGGCCACGCAAGAAATCTTTGACGCCCAGACTCCGGCCGATTCACTTGCCATGCGCGGCAGCAACGCTTCGCGCGACGTAATCAAGGTAAACCGCTTGCCAGGCACCAAAGCCGAGGCTGAAGCGGTTAAGCCTCGGCTGGCGACGTTTAGCGGCAAGCAGCCACTCGTGTATACCGACCGCTATGCGCTAGAAGACGTGTTCAGAGCGCTGCACCGACCGCAGGTCCTGGTGCTAAGCACTCACGGGTTTTTCAAATCTGACCAGCAGGTGAAGCTCACTGAGCGCGACCTGATGACGGGCCAAGATCGCGGCACGATGCTGACTGCCGAAGGAAAGCCGTACGAGAATCCGCTGCTGCGCTGCGGCTTGCTGTTGGCCGGTTGCAACCAGTCGCGGCAAACCGAAACCACCACCGACGGCGTTCTGACCGGCATGGAGATTTTGGGTGCCGATCTGCGCGGCACGCAGTTGGTGGTGCTCAGCGCTTGTGAAACGGGGCTGGGCGAAATCCAAAACGGCGAAGGCGTTGCGGGCTTGCGACAAGCGTTTCAAGTAGCAGGCGCACAGGCTGTGATCGCTTCGCTATGGAAAATCCCCGATCAGGAAACCACCTGGCTGATGACCCGCTTCTGGGAAAACGTGGCGGCTGGAAAGAACCAGGCAGACGCTCTGCGCGATGCCCAGCTAATGATGCTCTACCATCACGACGAGTTGCGGGCACTGGCCGCCAAGGGCGAGCCAGAAGATCTGAATCAGCTGCTAACCAGTCGCGGCCTTGATTTGGACGACCCAGGGCCGCTGCCAACGGTTGCCAAGCCAGTGCAAACGCCCGGAGCAACCAAGAACAAAGACCTCGCCAGTCGAGCGCATCCGTTTTATTGGGCCGCGTTCACGATTACTGGGCAGACGGAATCTCTCGAAGCGGCGACTGCCAAAACCGCGAAACAGAATGCCCGCACTAATTAAGTGACCGCCGAGCGCCGTCCGGCGCAAAAATGAAGAGCGTCGAAAACTCGGCGCAAATGTCAACGCAAAAGAAGCGGGAGTGCGACGAGGGTGACCGCAGAGAACGTGTCCCCGAACGAGTTCCCTACCATCGTTCGAGTCACAGCGCAGAAGGCGACCATCGCGCCGAGATCTTCGGCTTGCCCGCTGACCCAAGCTGCATCGGGATGCAATGTCGCCGGCGAGAGCACGACGAGACGCGTCTTGACGTTCAGAAACGCCAAGACGAAAACTTCCCGCAGTCCCTTCACAGTCAAAACCTTCTGGCGGCGTGCCGGGTAACGAACTCATCCCATGTGGCCCCGCTGCGCTTCGGACTGGGATCGAGCCCTGTGGACTTGAGGATATTGTGTACGGTGTTCGTCTTGATCGATCGGACGCCCAGTTTTTTCACTTCGCCGACGATTCGCGCATAACCCCGGGCGCACCGCCAACAAGGCTCGCGAACGTCTTCGGGCCATCATGTCGTGGGCCTGGGAGCAAGAGATCCTGGAGACCCTGCCGCGATTCCCAAAATCAAAACCGCAGCGTGACGTCGCCGGCCGGCATTATCTGACCAAGCCGGAAATCAATACGCTTTACTTCGCAACGCACAAGATGCGGCGGCCACGAGGCTGGCGTGGGGCAATCCCTGTCGGGCGATATTGGCGAGCGGCGCTGGTTCTCTTTTTCAACTACGGTTTTGACACGGGAATGAGAACATCGATGGCCGAAGACTGGTTGCTTGAAAACCGCACTTCAGCATTTGCTAATGGGCTCGTTTCTCGGCTGCGGTAGCGGGTTCGCCAATAGCGGCCGCAAAGTCACGCTCGGCATACTTGCTTCCTGGATCACCCTTTGACCCGACGTCAAACCACCATGAGATTTCGGTCGGCTTTGCGCGCCCCGGTGCGATCCCCATCCGCATTTAGCCTGGCAAATTCCCATCCGTGGCGCCCCGTTGTGCAGCGGGTGCCACTTCGTCGAGTTATCCTTCGAGGCGGGACGCCGAATTGTAGAGCGTCCCTCAAGATCTCGCGCATCGTGGAGGCTTTGCGCTGTCGAGCACGATGCGCGGTGGGCACGCCGGTTCGCGTAGGAAGGGCATTGAAGCAGGGTCCGGCGGCCCACGGCCATCGCATCTAAATCCTGTGCAGTATTTGGGGCGGCTTGAAAGAATCAAGGGGCTGGCTTGAATCCCTTCGTGGAGCACTCATTTCACGGAGGGATGGTTCATGTCGCAACGCCTAATGAAAGTCTTTGCCGCGTTTGAAAATCTTACCGAGCCGCGCATGGAGCGGACGCGCCGGCACGAGCTGCTGGACGTGCTCGTGGTGGCCCTCTGCGGCACCCTCGCCGGCGCTGATAGCTGGGCCGACATCGAACGCTTCGGCAACGAGCGGCTGGCGTGGCTGCGGACCTTCCTGCCACTGGTTAACGGCATTCCGTCGCACGACACGTTTGGCCGGGTGTTTTCCCTACTCGATCCAGCCAAACTCGTCGCCTGCGTTCAGCAGTGGCTGGTTGATCTGGGCCGTGAGATCGGAAAGCACATCGCCATCGATGGCAAGACCTTGCGTGGCTCGTGCGACCAAGCGGCCGGCAAGAACCCGTTGCACCTGGTGAGTGCCTGGGCCTGCGAGTCCCGGCTGACGCTGGGTCAGGTTGCCACCGAGGCCAAGAGCAATGAAATCACGGCCATCCCGTTGCTCTTGGAATTGCTCGACTTGAAAGGCGCCACGGTCACGATCGACGCGATGGGCTGCCAAAAGGAGATTGCCGCGAAGATCGTCGCTCGCGGGGGCGACTACCTCTTGGCGCTCAAAGACAATCATCCCAAGCTCTGCGAGGCGGTGAGCGCGAAGTTTAACACGGCGCTGGAGGCTGACGTTCCGCCTCGCGACATGCGACGGCACGTCACCGTGGAAACCAGCCACGGCCGGCAGCAGCGACGTGAGTATTTCGCCCTGCCGGCGCCGCGGAGTTTGCCCGGCTTTGCCGATTGGGCAAAGCTGGCGACGATCGTGATGGTGATCCGCATCACGCTGGTGAACGGCCGGGAAACGGGCGAAATCAGCTATTTTCTGTCGAGCCTGCCGCCCAAGGTGAAGACTTTGGCCCAACGCATCCGCCAGCACTGGAGCATCGAGAGTCAACTCCACTGGGTTTTAGATGTAACTTTTACCGAGGACGCCAGCCGCATTCGCAGGCGGCATGCGCCGCAGACCTCGGCTATGTTGCGACGCCTGGCAGTGTCCATCTTGTCGTCGGACACTTCCTTAAAAGATAGTTTGCGGGGCAAACGCTACCGCACCTGCCTCTCGACCAACGTGCTCGAACGCATCCTCCTCGGTTTTACTGCGAAATAAGATGCGATGGCCGTGCCGGCGGCCCAGGAGTCCTTTCAATGTCGACCACCTTGGCTTCAGCGATCGCGAAGTACCTGGCCGCCGGGAACCTCGCCCGTGGAACGAAGGACGAGTATCAAACCACGCTCAGGAAATGGACCGAATGGGGAGGCGGAGTTCCGATCGAAGATCTCAGCCGCCGAGACATTCGCGGGTTCCTCGATTGGGTTCATGAGCGAGCCGTGGCCAGCGAGGGCACCAATCCAGGTCGGACTGCTAACAAAGCTCGCGAACATCTCCGGGCGCTCATGTCGTGGGCCTGGGAGCAAGAGATCATCGACACCCTACCGCGATTCCCGAAATCGAGGCCGCAACGTGATGTCGCAGGCCGGCATTATCTGACCAAGCCGGAGATCAACGCGCTCTACTTTGCGACGCACAAGATGCGGCGGCCACGAGGCTGGCGCGGGGCAATTCCAGTGGGGCGTTACTGGCGATCAGCGCTGGTCCTCTTTTTCAACTATGGTTTCGACACGGGAACCGTTTGGAAGTCAGCGCCGTTCCACGAGCCAATCCTTTGGCGACACGTATCCTGGGGACGCCAGTCGCCTGACCGGAATCTAAAGGAAAACTCGCGCTGGGGATGGCTCTTCTACCGGCGGGTAAAGACCGGAAAGGCGTTTTATAGGCCGATGAACCAGGTCGTGCATGCCCATATCAAGTCGCTCATGCCCGAGAACCCGGAGCCTGACCTCCCAGTGTTCCTCGGGGGCAGCTGTCGTCCGAATGCTCGGTTTGAAGCGCTTTGTCGGCTGGCAGGCATCAGGCCGAGGACAAACGCTGAGACCGGCGCTGATGAGGCATGGGAGCTGAAGGATCTTCGGAGGACATGCGCGACCTACTTCGACGAGCACCTGCCAGAATCGGCCATTGAAATCCTAGGCCATTCAGTCGCCGGGATCACTTACCGCCACTACGCGCACCGAGCCCCGCTGGCCTTCAAGGCGATCATGACCCTACCGCAGCCAAGCGCTTTTTCGGCGCTCGTTCGCGGCTATGACGGCGAGTGCCCCTGCTGCCGGCGGCCTTTCGCTGAAGTTTCGTGAGCATGTCGATGTGACCGACGCAGATTGGGCGTCCGGGGCAGGTCCAATGCCTGGAAGAAGGCTGTCGCAGAGCATTTCAAAGACCTAACGCGGAATCTCACCGATCACGCTGCCGGTGCGGCCTCTTGACGGGAGCGGCCTTTCAAAAGTTCGACCTGCGTTGGCCCCCCGACCGGCCGCTTGCCGAGGCACATCACTGGGTCTTCCGTGTAGCCGACTGCTGTCCGTCGCGCTCAACTTTAATCGTAAGCTGAGAGTGCTTCGGCACAGCAGGGCGTCCGCCCGTATCGGCGTCCTGCCTGAATGACTCCTTAAGCCCGTGAGGTCACCATCGCGCTGGTGCGGAAGCGAGAACACCGATTGCCTTGCACGTCCTGCTGACCCGCGTATTGTGTGAATGGAGGTGCGATGCCCACTAGGTCATCGCCGCCCAGTTCGACGATTGACCCGCACCGTCATTGCTGCCAAGCCTGACCGTTTAATTCCGAAAGTGACAAACATCAGCCGCGCCATTCATCAATCGCTTCAGCTTTGGAGACCAAGTCGAGTCGAAACAGCTTTGTCTTGCGGTGGATCGAGGATCTGCCAATCAGTATCCATGTCCCGCCTTGCCAGTAAAGGCGTTCGGGCGTTACTTTGGTTGTGAAATCTACGCCTGTATCTGTAAGGCGGCCGTACAGCCGAATTTGCAGTCCCTTGCGTATCGCGGTGACGACGCTTTTGAACGCCTGCTCGTTCACGGTTGACGAAGGGGCGCGCACTGCAGACCGCATGCAAAGTTCGATGAGTCGGCGCAATTCATTACGTTGTGTCGGCGCAGTACGGCGAATGATGTTGCCGATGGCTCCCTGAATTGCAGTCGAGAGCGGCTCAGTGTTTCGAAATTGAGTAGCGACCAAAAGGAGCGCGACGACCTCATCTTCACGGAGCGGTAGCGACTGGCCATTGTCAACGCCTACGACTTCATAACCTCCACTTTCCCGCGTCGCAATTGGTATGCCAGCAGTTTGTAATGCCTTCACGTCGCGAATGATCGTTCTGCGACTGACATGATAGGACTCAGCTATTTGGCGCACAGTCAAACGTACACCAGACTCAATTAATGAGTTGAGCTGAAGCAAGCGAGCCAGCCGATCCGAGGTCGCCATTAGGTTACCCGCCGGGGAGTAACTACAGAGCGATTCCATCCGTCGCCGTAATCGCGAAATCCACGGCTAGCGGGACATGAAAAACTTGTATTTCGAAGAAAAGGGTGCCACGCGGGTGTAGGCCGCTCTCTAGCTGTGGGGTATTTACCTCAAGATACGGCCGTTTTTATGGCACTTGCTTTTCAGGCTTGCGTACGATTGTTACAATCCGACCGATGTACGATTTGGCCAGGAGGGTTATCAGATGTCGCGAGTCGCCATGGCGCGCGCTTTCGTAAAGGGGCAGCTTACGGCCTACCTGATCAGCCGATCGCTGCACCGTATTCAGCACCAAGAGGAACTTGAGCAGAATCTGTTGGCGATCTGTCGGGATGTTCAAAACGGAAGCAACCGGCGGGCCGTGCTAAGCCTATCGGCAGGTGGGCAACGCTTCGGGCTGTCACTCAAAGAGTATGCGGACTTTATCGAGGACGTCGTCGGATTCGGTGAGGAATTACGTCGGCCACCCAATCGATAGGGCAAGTATCGTGTGCGCTCTCGTCCGAGATCATGCGAAGCTGTTTGCTCGCAAGGAGGACGTTCTTATCGGCGAGCAAGACGGTTCGCTATTCCGCGTGCTCGTGATTGGCTGCGCGCGATGAGCCTGCAAGGGCCGTATTGTCTTTTGACCGCCGAGGTAGCGATACTAGGAGGCGCCCAATCATCCGTCGCATGCGATCTGTGCTGACTCGGCCACCGGCAAATCCGCCCTTCAACATTCGCGAGACAATTCGCGGAGTTGCAATGCTCATAGGACGACGAATAGCGCGCTGGACGATAAGCGTAGCCCGTTCAAAATCGCTCAAGCGCATTTCACGGGTACTCACGGATTCGAAAACGCTTTGTGTGCGGCCCACGGTTCCGCGGCGGCGCGCATCGTATCATTGTTTGATTCAGCTTCGACAATATGGAAGAGTGAGAATCAAGCGAGGGCAATTCAATCGCTTGACAAGGTAAGGCACGCGGTGCGCCAAGCCCGATGCGATCGGGCGTGAACTAGGACGCCAGCGCGATATGTCGTAGCGTAGGCCGAACGTATTGTGCCGCAATGGTTATCTGCGTCTCCGAGATGGTAAGCGGCAGGAAATGGGCCAGCTTGCGGATTTCTTCCACCGGGTCAGTTAGCAGAGCATGGTAATTCACCGAATGGATCTTAAGCTCTGGCCGTGAAAGAAGTCGGAGCTTTTCGTCCCATAAATATCGCTGCACGGCCTCCAGCTGTGCATTGGTGTGACTGCGGCCATCCCGACGAATCAAGGATGCGACCGATTCGCTAAGCGGCCGCTCACAGTGCACAATGTAAAGTGAAGGGCCGCATACCCGAAGAAGCATCTCTCCCATCGCCAACAGATGCGGGTACTTTCCGCCAGCAATCGTGGTGCGACTGGCGGCTTCGCTCGATTTTGCCCGAATCCATTCTGCTAGTAGTGTAGTGGTCGCGAGTTCGTCCATACACTTGTGGATTTCGGGGAATGGCATGTACCTTTCGCAAATCGACGCCAAGCCTTCAGCCTCGTAACCACCATCGGCTTCGCATCCGACAAAGCGGTTGCCCATGTGCAGCCCCAACCGATGCAGGATGCCCGCAACGCAACTAGAACCGCTACGGTGTAGTCCAAGGCAGGCAATAAAGGGAGCTGTCGCAGAAGAATTAGATGATTGCGTGGTCAGCCGTTCGGAGTGAATAGGAATTGGAATGGGTTGAGGACGTTGCGCCATGACCCACTTGCTGGCAAAGTCCGTGGCTTTGCGGCGTTGGTGATCGGACGGCGAGTAATGCAATGCGCGGCAGATTCGGTCCAATTCTAGATCAGGCCTGGCAACTAAGCTCTCGTACGAGATCCGCATGTGCGGAGGGGAGAATTCTCGCAGAAAAGCATCCCGCTTCTCGACCATGTGTGGCAGAATGGAGTGAACGGCCTCTCGCGGCCAGTTCCAATCGGCTCGAATGACGGACTCGATCGAATCTTCCACGGCGCGATCTACCACGAGAAAGAACGGGCGATTCCACGCTTCCAATAGCTCGGGACCCAACAAGCAGTTTATCGGATGGTTTCCACCTGCAAATCTCGAATGGCCCCGAAGTTGATTGCAACGCTCGCCGGCCCATTTTCGAAGTAAGGCCGTACGGTCTTCGCGGCAGGAGTCTTCAGCCAGCCAAGGCTCTCGGTACATCGCCCGGCAAAGTAATCCCAATCCCTCTGCCTCGTGGCAACCAAACGGGTCCCCGGCTGTGTTGGGCGCAAATGCGCTTCCCATGCTGATGCCCGCATGGTGCAGCATGCCCGCCACGCAACTCGTGCCTGAGCAGTAGGGCCCAACGACCGCTACCATCGCCAAGTCAACTGGCGGCCGGGTCAGTGCCTCGGCGCCAGAAAATTCCAAGCTCGGCCATTCTTTCCCATTCACGTCACTGTGGCCACCAGCTTGGTTTACTAGCCAATACCGTGGCACGTAGAGGCCGCGTTCCATTGCGGCATGAAGCTCGCCTAACTGGTGATCGATATGGTGCTCGGCCGTCCAAGATGTGAACGCGTTGAGATGCCGATAGGCGAGCTCCATGGTGGGGCGACCACGCAGACCGAAGCAATGCGTGCGGTTGACGTTAAAAGGCCGGTAAACCCAGTCGTTAATCCGCCGCGGCAACCGGACATTCTGCTTCAAGTGTTCTCCACCGAGGTAAACGAAACTCCAATCATCAGGAAGATGAGAAAAGAACTCTTCCACCTTCTCGCGGAAGTCCGGGACGAAGATCGCGTCGTCTTCGAGCAACAGTACACTTTCGATTCTTTTGTTGAGGCAGTCTTCCAATATCGAGAGGTGCGAACGATAGCAACCCCAGGCACCGGGTCCACTGCGCCACCATGCAGGCGGTGGTGCAAGGCGGCCGTCGACTGCCCGTACACGAATCGGCTCTGCGAATGGCCAGTCTCTCGGAAGTCGCGACCGAAACGCTTGCCAGCGGTCAGGACGGCTCGCGAGAGTTAAACAATAAACTAGCTCGAACAAATTGGATTGCATCGTAATGATCCTACGACTACGCGAAAGTGATGAAAACGATGCCGTAACCGACGTCACCTTGCGTATTGATGACGGAGTAGGAGAACGAGTCCGTCCCGGTCGCATAACCTGGCGGTGAATATTCGACCAAGCTTCCTTGGATCAGCGACACCGTTCCGATGGTGCCTTGGCTACAGGACTGAAAACTTAAAGTCGATCCGCCGGGGTCCGAACAATTGCTCAATAGGTCGATCAGAATTGACGACCCACCCGAGGTGGAGACCGAGATGGGGCCTGCTGTTGGCGCTGTGTCGTCGACTTGGACCGTCGTCGTTCCGCCTACCTCGTTGCCATGCCCGTCGTTGACTGAGAAGGAGATAGTATCGCTGCCCACTGCTGTAGGAGTGTACTCAATGGTGCCCGGCCCTACTTGGACTACGGTGCCGAGATTAGCTGTCCCGACGGCGTCAACCGTCAAAGCATATCCCTGAGGGTCGGAAGAATTCGCCAGCAGGTCGATTGTTATCGGCGACCCAATCGTCGTTGTCGCGCTAACAGATCCAACATTCGGCGGCGCAACTCCGGTTGAACCCGTCCCGGTGCCAGTGGATCCTGTACCTTGGCTTGTGGAGCCCATGCCGGTCGAGCCCATGCCGGTCGAGCCAGTGCCGGTCGAGCCAGTGCCGGTTGAACCCATACCGGTTGAGCCGGTGCCAGTTGAGCCGATACCAGTTGAGCCGATGCCGGTTGAGCCCGTGCCCGTGGAGCCGATACCGGTTGAGCCGATACCGGTTGAGCCCGTACCGGTTGAGCCCATACCGGTCGAGCCCATACCGGTCGAGCCGGTGCCCGTGGAGCCCATGCCGGTTGAACCCATACCGGTTGAACCCATACCGGTTGAACCCATACCGGTTGAACCCATACCGGTTGAACCAGTGCCCGTGGAACCAGTGCCCGTGGAACCCATACCGGTTGAGCCCGTGCCCGTGGAGCCCATGCCGGTTGAACCCATACCGGTTGAGCCCGTGCCCGTGGAGCCGGTGCCGGTTGAGCCGATACCGGTTGAGCCCGTACCGGTTGAGCCCATACCGGTCGAGCCGGTGCCCGTGGAGCCCATGCCGGTTGAACCCATACCGGTTGAACCCATACCGGTTGAACCAGTGCCCGTGGAACCCGTGCCCGTGGAACCCATACCGGTGGAGCCCGTGCCCGTGGAACCCATACCGGTAGAGCCCGCGCCGGTGGAGCCCATGCCAGTGGAGCCAGTGGATCCCTCACCGACCGAACCACTGGAACCTGAACTGCCCGACCCAAGTCCGGACCGATCAATGGTATCGATCCATGTCCCTGCCTCATCTGACACGTCTCCGCTGCTATCGATGGCAACGGCTGTCGCAGTTCCATAGTAATCCAATGTTGGCAACGTAATACCAAAGCTGCCGTCGGCGCCAACGGGAATTGGAGCCAGCCCGGATAGCACTCCGCCGAACTCTACGACGCATGAGGAAGGATCCGGGGCACATATAGTTCCGGAGACATTAAAGAGGGAACCATACTGGGTGAACCCAAAATCTGTGATTTCCGGCGCGCTCGCATCGTCAGATGAGCCTGTGCCAGTTGAGCCCGTGCCAGTGGAGCCTGTACCAGCGCCGGTGGCGCCCGTGCCGGTGCCCGTGGAGCCCACACCGGTTGAGCCAGTGCCAGTGGAGCCGATACCCGTGGAGCCCATACCGGTTGAACCCATACCGGTTGAACCCATACCGGTTGAGCCCGTGCCCGTGGAGCCGGTGCCAGTTGAGCCGATACCGGTTGAGCCCATACCGGTCGAGCCGGTGCCCGTGGAGCCCATGCCGGTTGAGCCCATACCGGTTGAGCCCGTGCCCGTGGAGCCGATACCGGTTGAACCCGTGCCGGCAGGAGTCTCGGAATCCTGCGGGGAATCATCGCCGTCGCTGGAGTCGGAGCCTGAATCCGCCGCCGTTAGATCGGGTGTAGGGGTAATTCCACCGCTGTTATCCGGTGATGCCACACTGATGCCGCTGGACTGGGGATTGCTGCTGGTGCCATTGGGGCTGTTGTTCAAATCAAGGCTGATACCGGCGTCACTTTCGGAAATGAGATTTCCATTTTGGTCAAATTCAAGAGCCCGTGCCGTAATCGTCAATGACGACAACGATTGGATCGCTTGATCGTTTGCGTTCACCTTGAATGAAAAGGACTGTCCCGGCGATTGGATGGGAATGCCCATGTCCGTTTGCCCATCATTCGTACTGATGTCGACTTCGACGCTTCCTTGCGAAAAGTCACCGTTGACCACGCCGGTGATGATCTGCTCAGTCGACTGCAAAGAGATCAACGGCTCCTGAATGCCAACCGCCAGCGACAGGCCACTGAGCGAGACAGTAGGCGTCTTTTTGGCTTCCAATGGTTCGAACATCAGTTGCCGTTTGCTTTGACGACTACGAGGACGATCGGCGATAAGCGCGCGCAGCGTCGCTACGCCCCAACGAATGAAACGTGCCATGATTTGCGCCCTTACGCGATTTGTGAGAAGAGGCAAGCAATGTGGTGACCGCCAAAGGGCGGAACTACTTGCTCAATCGCGAAAAGGGCCGGGCAGGCGGACAAGAAATTCTGACAGAAACTTCGGAACGTCCGAGTCGAAGCACCGCGGCAACAGGCTTATTCAGGCGGAACGAGTGGCTGAAACAAGGGCCTTAATGTTTGGCCGCCGCCTTGCTGAAGCATGGCTTTAAGCTCAGGATGCGCTATTAGGGGCCGGAACAAGTATTCCCCCTTGAGCCATCCGGCTGGAATGCCCATTTGAAGTGCCATTTTAAGATCACCAATCACCGCGGCCACGGGCATTTGGTCATCGCCGACGGCCGCAATGAGGCAGGCGCGCAAATAGTACAATTCGCCGCACTCGGGACGAATCTCAATTGCGCGACAGATGTCCTGCACGCCGCGTCGCGGAGTATACTTCGATCTACCTGATTCAGAGGAGCGCTGAAGATCAAGCACGGCCCGGTTGTAGTATGCGGCTTGTGGCGGATTCTTCACTGAAACAGCCCTGTTGAACCACCGTTCGGCCTCGTCTGAGTTGTGCTCGCGCATCAGGCAATACCCAAGATTATTGGCATTACCCGCATTTGCCTGTCCAGCAGGACTCATTCCGCGAAAGCAGGCAATCGCATCGTGGTAGCGAGCCGTGCGGGCCAGGCAATATCCTTGCCCGCATAGTGATGCATCGCTAAGTGAAATCTTGGCGGCTGCTTGAAAGTCAGCCAAAGCAGCACCGATTTTGTTTCGCTGGATTCGGAGCCGACCGCGGGCGAGGAGTGCATCTTCGAAGCCTCCGTTCTCGTTGAGGGCTTGGTTCAAATGCACCGATGCCGACTCCAAATTCCCAGATGCGATTTCATTCAAAGCAAATCGATACTCGCGAACCACGGAAGGTTCTCTTTTACACCATGCATATAAGCTAGAGCCTGCCACCAACATGCTCGTCCCAGCTAAACCGATCGTTACCTTTCTGTGCCGTAGGCTCCAGCGTATCGCGCGCCGGGTAGGACCACGTTGCTGCCTGAGGAGCCGGGCTGTCTGGTCTGCCGAATCGGGGCGATCTGCGGGATCAAAAGACAGCAAATCGCGAATCAGCCCATCAAGGCCTCGGTTTACATCCCTGTTGAATCTACGAGCCGGGGAAAACGGCATTGTTTGCTTCTGCAACAGGGTTGCCGCAACGCCAATGAGTTGTTGACAAGGTTCCGGCAATTCGAATGGCCGCACACCGGTCAATAATTCATACAACACCACACCAACTGAGAAGAGATCGGCGCGCGCATCCACAGCCGATGCCTCCCCAATCTGAAATGCGGCACGAATCTGTTCCGGCGCCATGTATGGCAAAGTCCCCCCAAGCCGCGTTGGATTATTGGAACGCTCGATCGCTAAGTTGAAGTCTAACAGCATGGGTTCGCCGCGTCGGTCTATCAGGACATTTGACGGCTTCATATCAAGATGCAACACACCCTGCCGATGTGCCTCGCTTAGGCCATTGCAGATTCCTATTGCTATACGGAGGACTGCATCGACATACGTGTCGTGCGCCGACATCGCAAATTTGTTCGCGTCACGTTCGGGAAGCATCGGGTCGGCGGCGATAAGATGTCGGAAGCACTCAGCAATACCCGCAGGCCGCATAATTGAAGGATGTAAATCAAGCACGTCCTGAAGGGTCAGCCGTCCAAGGTATGGCATACAAATGATTGCCAGGGTATTCTCGCCATCCGCAGCCATCGACAGAATAGGGACAATGTTCGGATGGTCGAACCGGCCGAGCATTTGAGCTTCGCGTTGAGCAGAGGTGGTGACCTTGACCGCGACGAGCCTGTCGGCGACGGCCGCCTCTCGCGCGAGATAGACGCGACCAAACCCACCGCGTCCTAATTCTTCGACAACTGTAAAGCCGAGAATTGTTTCGCCGGGCTGTGGCCACTTAGCCTCGGCGGGAGGACGAGCATCGGCTTTAGCCAAGACCGATTCGACCTCAAGAAGCCGATTCAAGGACGAACGGAGTTGCTGGAAGCGATGGCAGAAGAGTTGCCGATCGATTGCTTCGCCGCGCTCTACCCGCTGACAGTATTCCTCGTAGGCTAACTGAACGGCGGTGAATTTATGCTGTGCCAGCTCAGGATGAAGATCCAGTTCTCGTTGCGCGTCGGCCGTTTCTCCCTCGTCCCATCTAGCAACGATTGCAGAAGCCAACCGTTGGAGACTCACGGAACAGTCGTTGGAAGCGTTTGTCGACGTGGTCTTAGCTCCTATGTCATTTATCAAGTCCATTTACGGAGCCTCGATCATTTTAAGGAGCCGTCTTACGGTGCGGCTGCTAATGCCAAGCTCTTCAGCGATTTGGCCGTGAGTATGGCCGCTGATTCGTAAAAACAGAATTCGCTGGTGCTGCAATGGAAGCTTGGAAATCAATGCTTCCCATTGCTCATGCGCGATCGCGACTTGGCTCGGGGTTGGCGTTTTGATGTCGTACGGTAACTCGTCGACTCGCTCCTCGCGCCCCGTCTCACGCTTCTTAGTCAGCGTCTCGCGTCGAACCGCAGTAATGACCTTATTGCGGGCAACAATCGCTAGATGGGCGATCAGGTCTCTAGGGCTTTCAAACTTTTTCAGTTCTTTCAAATCGCCGAAGAAAGAAGCCCAGACCGCTTGAACAAAATCGGTTGAATCGAATCGGCGCCGCATGCCGCGGTCGAGACGACGACGAACCGCAGTCAGAACGTGCGATCCGTACTGTTGTAAAAGGATCTCGACGGCTCTCTCCGAGCCGTCGGAGGCCTGGAGGAGTAATAGGCGAAACTCGGAAGATTCGGTTCCCATAATCTCCAGCCTTCGCTCGGAGTGATGTCAACCGATGTCCGCCTTCAGGCGCTAATCGCGATCTCCACGATGACGCAAAAGGCGCACCTGCACCGAAGTATTTTTGGCAACTCATGGACCAGCTAGCATGCGTTGCAATGTGTTTCATAACCGGGACATAAGCAGAATTCAACCCGCCCGCCCCCCAATTGCTTTCATCTTCTGGGGGGTGGCATTGGGTTGCTTGCTGCAAGAAAAGTGCACTTTGAGCGGTTCGATGACCGGCATATATGTTTGCGAGGCGCCAAACGCTAGCTTCTCGGGCCGGACCAGCTAGCCTCATTCCTCACCGCCGGCAGCGACCTCCGTGTCGCTGATCGCGTGCCGGATCCGCGCTGGCCGCCGAGGCCGTCTCGAACAATGCCACCAAAGCGAGTTGCCAACCGTCGTCGAGACGGAGTTACGGCTTACCGAGGCAGTATCGGGCGTTGGCACGTTCCCGTCTCCGCGCCAGTGCCGGTGGGCAGATCGCGCGAGATGCCTTGCACATAGCTTCAGGCCTGTCGCTGCATAAGGCCTTGCGTCGGACGAAGGAATCGGTCCAGGCTCGCGACAATCATGCTATCGCCCGTTGTGCAGTAACGAACATGTCGCCACCGGTCTTGATATTGGAATCGAGGCCCTCGCCCTTGACCACGAGCCAATGTCCAACTCATAGCGTCCGGTTCCTGCACGGAGCGTTACCGTGCATCTGCAAACGGCGCTTCATCCTGTTCGCCAACTGCGACTTGCAATTCGATGCCAACCACGCCTGAAACGCTGGCTCGGGCTGTATGCAATTCGCCAGCTAGCGCCGCGGGCCAAAATTGCCAATCCATGCAAACCACTGCCCAGCGCTTTTTGCGCGGCCGAGGTGCGATCCACCGACGCGCGCAAGGGGGCCACGACCGCTCGTCATAACAGTCGGTGGTCGCCTGCCTGCAAGTCGCCGTTCTCGGCTCTCCGTCGGGAGCTGCCGCGCAACGGGCACAGCAGGCATGGCGGTAAGGATCCGGCAGGCCCGTCCGCTCGGAACATACGCCCCCGGGCCGTGCCGTCCGCCCGCAGGAGGTCAATGCTGCCATCGCCACTGAAAATGGAGCCGGCCACTGCACAGTCCGGAATCATTTACGGCCCAGCTTCATGCTGCTACCCGCGAGCATCTTCCGCATCCGCCGGCGAAAGCGATCGGAAGAGCAATCGGCGCCGCGGCGAACGGGGGTCGCCACCGGCTCCAATCCACGCGGCGAACCGGATTTTGCTACAGCCGCGCTTACCGGCGCCTCCATTTTTTCAGCGGCTGTGGGCACGCCGGTTACGAGCTGCTCGATCCGCTCGCGTGAAGGGTCCCGCAGCAACGCCAAGTTCCACGGCCTGCTGTTGATCCAGGGTTAGTTCTGCGCACGGGGTTCGCCGCAGGAGCCGGCCACAAATACTAAACTGCGGGCGGTTCCCAGCACGTAGTAAAGAACCGCCGCTTCCCGCCGCATGGCCCAACCGTGCAGCTCGGCAAGCGAGGGAGGGCGAAGTCCGCCGCCGATTGATAGCCGATAGGCAAGGCTTCCGTGTCGCCACCAGCACTAGCCCAACTTCCCCAACGTTTGACGTAAGTGCTTGCGCCGCAATGCGCGACTGGTCGATTTTTCCACTACAACTCGGTCGTGCGCAGGCGGCCGGGCAGTTTTAAGCCGAGCCGCTGAAGCAGGATTTTCTGGTGCGGGCTGGGCTGGGTCACGCAGCGCGTGCGGATCTCCTGCCCGTCTTTGGTCGGCAGCACGACATCGACCACACGCAG
>DATATB010000056.1:0-18128 GCA_036268995.1 Pirellulales bacterium
CAGAACGGTTTTTCGAAAAATCGTTCTGACCCTCGTCCTGACCCCTTTATTGCGTGACCCCTTTATTGCGCAATCACCCAGTCGCGATTTGCCTGCGCTCGTAGGTGCGCTCGACGATGTTGCTGCGGGCGTTGTGCAGGGCCATCTGATATAGCTCCTGACCGCAGGCCGTGGGGTATTCGCCGGTGATGCAGGCCTGGCAGAGCTGATCGGAGTCGAAGCCGATGGCTCGGGCGATCGATTCGACGGGCAGATAGCGGAGCGAGTCGGCGCCCAATTGGGCCGCCATGCGGGCCTGGCCGGCTTCGGTCAGATGCCCTTCGTCCAGGAATTTCGGCGCGAACAGTTCGTTAATCGTCGACATGTCGATGCCGTAGAAGCAGGGAGCCACGATCGGCGGGCAGGCGACGCGGACGTGAATCTCGCGAGCCCGGCCCTGGTCGCGGATGCGGCCCAGCAGCACTTTCATGGTCGTCGAGCGGACGATCGAGTCCTCGACCAGGATCACGCGTTTGCCTTCGAGCACCTCGCGCAGCGGCGTGTACTTGCTCTCGGCCTTGCGGCGGCGATTCTTCGAGCCCTCGATAAACGTGCGGCCCGTGTAGCGGTTGCGGATCAGCCCTTCGCGCGAGGGGATGTTGAGCCGGTACGCCATGGCGTCGGCCGCGGCTTTGCTGGTGTCGGGCACGGGCACGACGATCGTATCCTCGTCCAGCGTCAGCGTTTCAAGCCGCGCCAGCTCTTCGCCCAGCCGCGTGCGCGACAGGTACACGCTGCGGTTGTCCATCGTGCTGGCCACATTGGCAAAATAAACCCATTCGAAGAAGCAATGGGCCTGTTTCGGGCTGGCGGCAAAACGTTGAATCTCAAAACGCCCGCCGGTGATTGTGATGGCCTGGCCTGGCAGCAGCGACTTGATCGACTCGGGGGCAAAGCCCAGGTTCAGCAAGGCCACGCTCTCGCTGGCGCAGGCAAACAGGGGCGACTCCCAGGCGTAGCACAGCGGCTTGATGCCCAGTGGATCGCGGACGACGAGCATGTCGCCCACCGCATTGAGCAGCACGAGCGAATAGGCCCCGTCCAGCTTGCGATTGACGTTGCGCCACAGGTCCACGAGCGTCGGCCGCTGCTCGCCCGAGAGCTCGCAACTGATCTCGTGCATCAGGATTTCGGTATCCGTCTCGCGGGCCAGGTGATTGTCGCCCTGGGTCAGCAGTTCGTCGCGCAGCTCGGCATAATTGGCAAGCTGGCCGTTGAAGGCAAAGCTAAACCATTTGTGCTTTTGCAGATGGTGCCGCTCGAAGGGCTGAGCGTAGCTGCGGTCTTCTGCCCCACACGTGGCATAGCGGACGTGGCCGATGGCGGCCCGGCCGGCGTATTCCTTCATCAGGCTTTCGGTTTTGCCGCGATGGCTCAAACGAAAGACCTCGCTCACCCCGCCCAGCTCTTTGTACGTATCAATGAGCTGGTTGCGATGGGGATTGAACGTGGTCATGCCGGCCGAAAGCTGGCCGCGGTTCTGGATGTCCAGCAGCATGCGGGGCATCAACCGCGAGACTTCTTCGGGGCCCTGCTCGGGGCACAGCGGGCTGACCGCTTCGCCCGGCAGGTGGTAGATCGCTGCAACCCCGCACTCGTCGTGGAGTTCGCTCATAAATAATGGGCAATTCGCGAGAGAGAGGAACCGCTTTGGGAGGCGGCACGCCGCAGGAACTCATTCAATTCTAACGCCCGACGCAGATTCCACAATCAGAAAGCCGCGCCCGCGGTTGCGCGGCGCGTCACGTCTTGCGTATCCGGCCCGCAATTTTCTGGCCCAGACGCTTGATCAGCCGGGCGCAACGCCCCCAGCGGGTGTTCGCGGTCTCACGAAGGTGGGGAAAATCTTCGACGCAAAACTGCCGGTGCAGCGGATCGTCGTTCCAGGGATCGAATTCGACAAACGACTCGAGCGGCAAGCTCGAACGGACGCTCTTTTGCAGCCGCCGGTTGAGCATGGCCGCCGTAAACGAAAACGTGCTGTTGGGAATCGCCAGCACGTCGCATTGGGTCAGCGCGTAGAAATCTGGATAGTACGGCGCTTTGGGCAGTTCGACCTGCATCTCGCGGGCGCTTTGCGGGCGATAGGCCCGAAAGTCGCGCAGCACCTTTGCAGGCTCGTCGCAGGCGACGAACAGTATCGGGTCGGCGAGCGTCGGCCAGATGACTTCCAGCCAGCGCAGATACCAACTGCTCGGCGTGATGTAGTAAATCCCCTGGCCGAAATCATCGCGACGCAAGTGCAAGCCCACCACAGTGCGGCCTTGCCGGGCGATACGCTGCCAGCCGGCCTCGACCAGCGCCCGCACCTCCGGAGCGGGCTGAAACAGCCCGCGGATCAAGTCGCGGTGAGGAGCGTAATAGCTCGTATGGTATTGGAAATAACCGCGAAAGTCGCAATTGCGAAAAACTTCCTGGCTCGTGGGGATCAGCCGGTCGCCGGGGTCTTCGACCACCGGCAGCTCCCGCGAAATCGGCGGATCCTTGGTCCCAAACAGGTAGTTGCCGATCCATGGCGGACACTCGACCTGCAAGCCGTGGGCGGCCGCGTAGGTCTTGAGGAACATGTATTGGAACACCGAGTTGCCGTAACGCCCCATTATGCCCAGCAGGGAATTGGTGATGATTCCACTGGGTGCCGCGGGCTGCGGTGCATCGATGGCTGGTTTCTGGCTGGACATACGAGATAACCTAATTCAGCACCAGGCGGCGGCCAAGGACGAGCCCCCGGGAAAATGCCTTGCCGCAATCGTGACTTTATGCCGCGCGACCTGGGCGGTATGTTTGGTGACGCCCGATTGTGCTCGCCCCTCTTCTCCCCGTCGATGATCGATGAGCGACCTCGTACGCCAGGAAATCGCCACGGCTTGCCAGACGCTGGTCGTCAAGGTGGGCACGCGCGTGCTAACCCGTCCCGACGGCACGCTCAACGAACACCGCGTGGCCGAGTTGGCGCTCGAACTGCACGAGGTGATGGCCACCGGCCGCAAGGTCGCGCTGGTCAGCTCCGGCGCGGTAGGCGCCGGCATGGGCCTCCTGGGATTGGCCGAACGGCCCCGCGATCTGGCCCATTTGCAAGCCGTGGCTGCCGTCGGCCAAAGCTACCTGGTACAGACCTACGATCGCTCGCTGCGTTCGTTCGGGCGGCATGCCGCGCAGATCCTGCTCACCGCCGAGGATTTTGACGATCGTTCGCGCTATCTTAACGTTCGCAACACGCTGCTAACCTTGCTCGATGAATACGCCGCGGTGCCGATCATCAACGAAAACGACACGGTCAGCGTCGAGGAGTTGCAAACGACCTTCGGCGACAACGACCGGCTGGCCGCGATGGTGACGAATCTGATCCGCGCGCCGCTCCTGGTGTTGTTGTCCGATGTCGACGGTCTGTACGACGGCGATCCGCGGCAGCCCGGTGCTGCGTTGGTTTCGACGGTCACGCGGCTGGACGAGAGCATTTTTGCTCTGGTCCGCGACCAGCGCACCGGGCTGAGCAAAGGCGGCATGGCCAGCAAGCTGAACGCGGCGCGCATGGCCACGCTCTCCGGTGAGAACGTGATTATCGCCAGCGGCCGCCAGCCGGGCGCGCTCAAAAAGATCCTGGCCGGCGAGAGTGTCGGCACACTGTTTGTCGCTCACGGGCAGACGATCCCGTCGTTCAAGCGCTGGATCGGCTTCACTGTGCAGCCGCGCGGCTACCTGGCGCTCGACGATGGAGCCCGCCGGGCCGTGCAGCAGCAGGGGCGCAGCCTGCTGGCCATCGGCGTGATCGACGCGGGCGGCGCGTTCAAAAAAGGCGATGTCGTAGCGCTGCGCGACGCGGCCGGCATGGAGTTCGCGCGCGGGCTGATCAACTACAGCGTCGACGAAATCACTCGCATCAAAGGGCTGCGGACCGAGGCCATTGCCGCCACGCTCGGCCATTGTCCCTACCAAGAAGTGATCCACCGCGACAACCTCGTGGTCACGACCACGTTTGTTCCCAAAGCATGATCGTCGGTGCATCAAAGTAGCCGGCACATTCATGTGCCGTAATCAAGCGACGGCACATAAATGCGCCGGCTACATTATGCCGTCGGCAATTAGCGCCAGTCGCCGGAGAGCACAAACGCAGCCCAATAGCGCGGCGAAAGCCCCTGCCCTGCTGCAGCTGCCGGTTCGTTTTCGAGCGCCAGTCCGCGGCTGGCCTCGGCCGCCAGGGTGGGATCCTTGGGCACTTCGCGCAGCATCCAAAGTTGGGCTTCGCGCAATGCAACCAACTTGGGCATGTTCTTCTGCCACAGATTCTCGTAGAACCGGACCATCAGCATTTGCGTAGCCCGATCCGGCACCTTCCACAGCCCCGAGACCACCGTGCGGGCTCCGGCCATTTGAAAGGCCCGCTGCAAGCCCAACACGCCTTCGCCGCCGGCCGATTGGCCCAATCCGGTTTCGCACGCCGAAAGCACAACCATCTCGACGTGCTCCAGGTTCAACTCCGAAACCTCGAAGGCGGTGAGAATGCCGTCGTCGCGATCCACGTCGAGCGGCCGATTGGCTCCGGCCAGCACAATGCCCGACAGCAGGCCGGGGTGCGAGCCGGACAAGTCTTCTCCCCTGCTCGGCTGCGGGGCTGGCTGTTGAATTGGCAGTGGAGCACGCGTCAGGGCGAGCTCAATTTCATCGCTCGGCCCCGGCTTCTCAGCCACAGCAGTCTTGTCAGGCTGTGGATGATGTCGGATTCTAATCCGGGCCGTGCTTCCAACCGGGCCGCGGAGATGCGGCACGATATCGCCGAGTGCTTTGCCGGCTGCCGGCAGCCACCTGCCGTCGGCTGTTGCCAACGCGACGATTTCGTCGCCCGCGAGCATCTGGCCGTCCTTGGCCGCTCCGCCGCCGGGCAAGACCTTGGCCACGAGGCAATGCCCGGCCTTCACTTCTAACACGACGCCAATTCCCGCCACCGGCGGGGTGGGTGCAAAGCTGGGCTGAGCAGCCGGAGGGATTGGCGCTGAGCCGATCCCGGATGGCGCAAAGAAGCCATGTGTGGCCAGGTGCAGCCAGCGATGCCGGCCCGCCGCTAGCCGCAGACCTTCTTCCGTGGCCTGCGCGTTCTCAAGTACGTCGGGCCGTACGGACGTAAATCGTCGGTCAAAAAGTTTCTGCACTTTGTCGATTTCGGTTTTGGTGCCGGCCAGCGGCGGCCAGACGATCCGATCGCCGTAAACCGCGGCGGCGCGACTTTGTCCGGAAGCGGTTATGCTCGGCGCAGCGCCGAAGTCGACATTGCCCACCGCCAGCAATGAGGCTTCGCCGGTGGAGGTTGGCGCGGCCAGCATTTCTGGGAGCCGCTGCGGAATCGGCACGACGGCGAAGGCCCGTTCTTCGATCAAATAGGAGCCCGGCGCTGAGCCCGGTAATGCTCCCCACGACAGTCGAGCCAGCGCGCCGTCGGGCGAGACGAGCACAGTCTGGCAATCGGTCAGCTCGCTGGCAATTGGCTCCCACACTAGATGCCGCAGCTCATCGCCTGGCGACTTTCCGGCCGATGTTTGCGATGCGCCAAAGCCCTTTCGCCAGGCCTCGACCAGTTGGTTGATCGGCGCGCTGGGGCCCAATTGAAAGCAGGTGACCGGCTGATCATGGCGCAGGACAAATGCCAGATAGCGTCGCTCCTGGCGCGATTTTTCCTCGGTCTTGGTGGAAGTAATAAAATGATTGTATTCCAGCAGATCCACCAGCGCGGTGCCGTCTGGCAGGGCTTGGGTCAGCCGGTCGCTGGAGAGCGTTCGCTCGGCCCAGCCTTGATAAAAAGTCGGATCGAGTTGCGACAGCCTTTGCTGGAGTGCTTCGACCGATTCGCTCAACTGATCCATCGTTTGCTGAAACGGTTTCGCTTCTTCCGGCTTGGGCGTGTAGCGGAACATCGCCGCGAGTGTGCGCGTCTGCTGCTCCAGTTCGGCGAAGAGTTTGGCCAGTTCCGAGTTCGGATCATCCGCCAACGCACGCTGCCGGGCTCGGACCATTTGCTGCTGGGCCGCAATCGCGCCTTTCCAGGCGGCGGCTTCAGCGTACATTTCGCCCGGTGCCATTCCAGCGGCCAAGGCCGCGGCAAGGTAGTGGTCGAGCATTGCGCGCACGTCGCGAGCCATGGCCAATTGTTGCCGCTCGGATTGCACGCCTCCGGTGGTATCGAGGCTTTTCCGCTGGATCGACACGGCCTGCCGCAAGTGGTTTTCTGCTTCGGCCGGGCGGCCCTGCGATAGCTCGAGCAGTGCCAGGTTGTGCAGGGTCCAGGCGTAATGGGGGTGCGCCTCGCCTAGTGTGCCTTTGCGAATCTCCAGCGCCTGCCGAAACAACGGTTCGGCGCGGGCGTAGTCGCCCATCGCCTCGTACAAGTCGGCCAGATTGCTCAGGTCCAGGGCATAGCCGGGATGGCTTACGCCGAGCACTTTCTCGTTCGTTTCCATCGCCTGGCGATAGAGTGGTTCGGCCCGGGCGAATTCGCCCAAGTTCCGATAGGCCAACGCCAGGTTATTCAGGCTGATGGCGAAGTCGGGATGGGCTTCGCCCAGGGTTTTTCGGCGAATTTCCAGCGCCTGACGATAGAGCGGTTCGGCCCGACTGTATTCGCCTTTGACGTCGTACAGCCGGCCCAGACTGTTCAGGCTGTCGGCGAACTGGGGATGCGTTTCACCCAAGGCCTTTCTGCGGATCTCCATTGCCTGCCGCAGCAGCGGCTCAGCCCGAGTGAGGTCGCCCATTTCTTGGTACAGCGAGGCCAGGTTGTTCAGCCGCGTGGCAAAATCGGGATGTGCTTCACCCAACCCAAGCCTGTCGACTTCCACCGCCTGACGATACAGCGGCGCGGCTCGCGCGAAGTCGCCCATGCTCCGGTACAGTCCGGCCAGATTGTTCAGGCTGAGGGCATAGTGGGGATGCGTTTCGCCCAGGGTTGTTTTGCGGATTTCCAAGACCCGGCGATACAGCGGTTCGGCCCGCGCGTACTGGCCCATGTTGTCATACAGCCCAGCGAGGTTGTTGAGCCCTGTTGCGTAGTCCGGATGTCCTTCGCCGAGCGCGGCCTTCTTGATCGCCAGGGCCTCGAGATACAACGGCTCGGCTTTCCAATAGACTCCCGTTCTGTGATAAAACATCGCCAGATTGTTCAGGCTCAAGGCATAGTAGGGGTGCGCGGTGCCGAGCGCTTGCCGCGTGATTTCGACGGCCTGCCGATAGAGCGGCCCGGAACGCTGATAGTCACCCATATCGTCGTACAGCGATGCCAGGTTGCCGACGCTCGAAGCGTAATAAGCGTGCTTTTCGCCCAGCGTTTTCTTACGAATCTCCAGAGACTGGAGAAACAGCGGCTCGGCCTTGGCATACTGACCCATCGCCTGGTAAGTCGTCGCCAGACTGTTGGCGACCATCGCATAGTCGGCGTGCGCGTCGCCCTGAGCCTGCTTCTGGGTTGCGAGTGCCTCGACCAGCAGCGGCACTGCGGGCTCGTACTTGCCCAAGTCCTGGTAGAGCCTGGCGAGATTGTGCAGGCTTGAAGCGTAATCCGGGTGCGACGTGCCCGACGCCTGCTTGTGGATTTCCAGCGCCTGCCGGTAGAGCGATTCGGCAGCGGCATAGTCGCCAACATATTTGTGCTGTAGGGCAAGAAAGTTCAAGCTCGACGCATAATCGGCACTGGTTGCGCCGAGCAAGCGTTTGCGGATCGGTGCATAGTCTTTTACCAAGGCGAGCGCATCGGCATACTTGCCGGCTTCGAACAGCTTGCCGGCGGTGACGGCCGACCGATACGCCTCGTGATATTCGCCGAGCGATTTGCGATCGAGCCCGGCCAGCAGCCGCGTTTGCTTGAGCGCCCGGCGCGCATCGATCACGCGCCAATTGTCTGCCCCGAACTGCGAGGTCCAAACTTCTTTGGCTTCGGAAAAGCGCTTTTCGGCGGCTGCAAATCCGTCGCGTCCCAACTCGCAATTGCCCAGCCATTCGAGCGTATCGCCGATCTTTTCTGCCGACGCGCTACCGGGCGATCGATCGATGGCCAGCACCTGTTCGCCGGCCGTGATCGCCTCGGACCACTTGAACTGCTCGCTCAGCTTCTCGGCCTCGGCCCACAACCGCTCGCGCTTTTGCGTCTCCGCGGCGCGTGCGGCGTCGGTTAGCGCTGGTTCGTCGCACTCGAGCGGCGCGGCCCAACTCGCCAACAACCACGCCAGGATCAGGCTGGCTGGCCACAAGCCCGCTGACAATGGGCGCCGCTGAAAAGGCGAGTGCCGAGTCATCTGTCGCTTCCGGCAACTGGCAAGCCGAGCGAACCTGCGCTCTCGCCAAACACGAGGCGACGGCTGCCCCAAAATTGGATCCGGCCCATTATCGCCCCGCGGCAGGCGGGAAGCAAACCGTACGACGAAGCTCTCTAATCTCGAGCAGCTCCGCCGAAACAACGCACCACTGATCGCCTACCTGAACGCTGCCCCACCAAAACCCAAATACTTAACCTAAAGGCTCAGATGTCTGCTACGTTAAGCCGACGAAGGCGGGATGCGATGGGACGGCGCCCAACTGGCCACAGCTTGTATGATGCGCCAAGCGCCCGGCGGCACAATGGTTTTTTGCCCCGCGGTGTGCCATAATCGATTGCTACCGTTGCGCTGCCCGCCGCGTTCTGGCCCGGGCACCGTAAACCCTCTGGCTGTAACTGAAAGCGTCGATGTCTACCCCGACCATGCGTCCTGCCGTCAGCAGTACCCCGGCCGCCTACGAGGTGCCGGGCACCCAGTTGCCGTGCTATGTGTTCGAGTCCAACCGCGAACTGTCGCGGCACGTGGCGCAGACGATTGCCGGCATCATTCGCGAACGCAATGCCTTCGGCCAGAAGGCCGTGCTGGGATTGCCGACCGGCAGCACGCCGCTGGGCGTGTATCGCGAGCTGATCCGCATGCATCGCGAAGACGGCCTCGATTTCGCAGGCGTCATCAGCTTCAATCTCGACGAATATTACGGCATCCAGCCGGATCAACTGCAAAGCTACCACCGCTGGATGTTCGAAAACTTTTTCGATCACGTGAACATCCCGCGCAAGAACGTGTACATTCCCGACGGCACCGTGCCGCTGGAAGACGTCGAAGAGCGCTGCCGGCGCTACGAAGACGCGATCCAGCGCGTCGGCGGCATCGACTTGCAACTGCTGGGAATCGGCCGCAATGGGCACATCGGGTTCAACGAACCGTTCTCCAGCCCGCACAGCCGGACGCGGCTGGTGACGCTCGACCCGGTGACGCGCACCGACGCGGCCAGCGACTTTTTCAGCGAAGAGAACGTGCCGAACCAGGCCCTGACGATGGGTATCGGCACGATTCTCGAAGCCCGCAAGATCGTGCTGATCGCCTTAGGCGAGCACAAGGCCGGCATCGTGCGCGAGTCGGTCGAGGGGCCGCTGGTGGATCGCGTGCCGGCCAGCTTTTTGCGCGAGCACGCCGATGCCGCCATCTTGCTCGACCAGGCAGCCGCCGGATTGCTCACGGGCGTCGTCACGCCTTGGGTATTGCAGCAAGTCGAGTGGACCGACGTGATGATCAAACGGGCCGTGCTCTGGCTGTCGGCCAAGACGGGCAAGGCCCTGCTCAAGCTCGACGATCATGATTTTCGCGAGCACCATCTGCACGATCTGCTGCACAAGCACGGCCCGGCGCAGAGCGTGGCACATCGCGTCTTTCGTTGGATGATGGACACGATCGAATATCATCCCGGCGGGCGCGAGCCGAAGCGCATTATTTGCTTCAGCCCGCATCCAGACGACGACGTGATCAGCATGGGTGGGGCCTTGATCCGGCTGGTGGAAGACCGCCACGAGATGCACGTGGCCTACATGACCAGCGGCAACATTGCCGTGTTCGATCACGACGCCCAGCGCGTGGCCGACCTGGTCACCGAATTCAACCGGCTGTTCCAGATTGACCAGGACAAAAGCCGGGAGCTGGAGGCGCAGGTCGACGGCGCGCTCAAGAACAAGAAACCGGGCGAGCCCGACAGCGAGGGCGTGCTGCGCATCAAGGCGCTGATTCGCTGGAGCGAGGCCAAGGCCGGGGCGATGGTCTGCGGCTGCCGCGAAGAGCACCTGCATTTTCTGGATCTGCCGTTTTATCGTACCGGCACGATCGCCAAGAACCCGATGGGCGCCGACGACGTGCGGATCATTCGCGAGCTGCTCGAGCAGGTGGATCCGCAACAGGTGTACATCGCCGGCGATCTGTCCGATCCGCACGGCACGCACCGCGTGTGTGCTGAGGCGATTTTCCACGCCCTGGCCGAGTTCGAGCAGGCCAAGGGCCGGCGGCCCGAAGCGCTGCTGTATCGCGGGGCCTGGCAGGAATGGGCCCCGCACGAGATCGAGTTGGCCGTGCCTTTGAGCCCGCGCGACTTGGAGCTGAAAAAGGCCGCGATCTTCATGCACGAATCGCAAAAGGATCGGGCCTTGTTCCCCGGCTCCGACCAGCGCGAATTCTGGCAGCGCGCCCAGGACCGCAACCGGAACACGGCCGACGTCTACAACCAGTTCGGCCTGCCCGAGTATTTTGCGATCGAAGGCTTCGTCCGCTGGAACGGCGAGCCGATCTAGGGGCGACGGAGCCATTTCGGCCTGCCCCGTTGGCGGCTTGGCAAAGGGACGAGGGGCGAGGCACGTTTGGCAGTCACCTCATCCCTGGGACGGTGCAATTCCCCGTTGCTTCGGGCGGCCAAATTAAAGAAATGCGAACGGCGGCATGAAGAGCATCCAACCGGCTTCGTCGACTGCTTCGGACCACAATGTCGCGATTGCTCTTCGGTATGTTCTCGGCGCGTCGGCGCTGACCGCTTGCATTACGTGCCTCTACTTTGAGCCGGTAACTCACGACGACGCCTTTAGGCCGCCCATCGCGACCGGCGCTCCAGCAGACGTCGACCGACCGCGACCAGCGGAATTTCGCGATTCATGCGCTGACCGGCGGGAGAGAGTGAGCAATAATTGAGCGAATGAAACGCTTGCCCCATCTCGACGGCCTGCGAGGCTGCGCTATCGCCCTAGTGCTGGTGTTCCATTTTCTTTTTCAAGAGGGAGCCTACGCGCTACATCCCGTGATTGCTCGCGCTTTGAGCCTCACGTGGAGCGGTGTGGACTTGTTCTTTGTTCTTTCGGGTTTCCTGCTGGGTGGCATCTTGTTCGATAACCAGCGGGCCGAGAACTACTACCGTGTGTTTTATCTGCGCCGGGCGGTTCGCATCCTACCGCTGTACGTGCTGGTGCTTGTCAGCTTCTACGCAATGCGCGCGTTTTATCCGGCCGGCGAATTGTGGGACCATTTGTTCGGCAATTCCAAGCCGTGGTTCAGCTACGCGACGTTCACGCAAAACCTTCATTCCATTCGCGGCCCGTTCTTCACTGGCACAATGTGGCTCGCTCCTACGTGGTCCCTCGCTATCGAGGAACAGTTTTATTTGTTCCTTCCGCTGTTTCTGCGGACGGTCCCGCGCCGGCGGCTGCCGGCAACGCTGGGCATTTTGATTGCCTCGGCGCCGCTCACGCGAATCGCACTATACAATATGTTCCCGCACGGCCAAGCTTGGGTCATGCTCTTGCCGTGTCG
This sequence comes from Pirellulales bacterium, assembly GCA_036268995.1. GTDB lineage: Bacteria > Planctomycetota > Planctomycetia > Pirellulales > PNKZ01 > DATATB01. Next base: position 11,658 of record DATATB010000056.1, read on the forward strand.
TTGGGATTCTCTTTTGCTCGGGGTGCTGGCAGCCTGGAGCATGCGATATTATCCGATCGCGAGCGGGTGGCTTTATGCAGCGTTTGTCGCGGGGCTCGGAGGTATGGCGGCGATTGTCTTTCAGACCGGCAATTCATTCGCTTGGCAACACGCATACTATGGGTACACCATAATCGGCGCCACGTGCGCAGCAGCGCTCTTGCTGGCGATTCGAGGCGGCGCCGCTTGGGCCTGGCTGACTGCCTGGCCGCTTTTATGGCTCGGGCAGGTATCCTACGCCGTGTATATGTTCCATGAGCCGGTAAGCGGGCTTGTCCAAGGTTGGGTACGCGCGGCGCTGCCTCGACTGTCGCCGGCTACCGCTTTTGCATTGGCCATAACGCTTGTGCTTGCATGGCTGTCGTGGCGGTGGTTTGAAGGGCCGCTGGTGCGCGCGGGGCACCGCTGGAAGTATTGCGTTCCGCCGGAGCAAACGGAGCAGGCAATCGAGACCGGCGGCAAGGGGGCAATGGTGGGGAACTGGCCGGCAGCCCTGGAACAATTGCCGCGGTGAGCCCCCGAACGGCTGCTAGGAATCCGGTCGCTGCGCCGTGGCTCCGCAGGCGCGGGCGAACCATGATGCGTCGCTGGAACTGCTCTCGTCGAGCACGAGCACGCAGATCAGGATCAAGTAGCAAGGCAAGAGCACGCGCAATTCGAACAGAATGCCGAACACGGCCGTCACCAGGAAACAGCCGAGGCATCCCAGCAGCAGGCCGCGTTGCCGCGTCGAGAAAGTTCCGCGGAAGTGGTAATACATTAACGTCAGCGGCGCGAGCATCGCCAGCGAGATGGACATGGGACCGTACGGCAACAGAATCCGTCGCCAGTGCTCGATGACATTCAAAATGCCGAGCTGCTGACGGAGGACAGGCCCGTGGAAGCAGCGGCGCGTGATGGTGACGGTGATAAAAGCCAGCGCGATATTGCACGCGCCGATGGCGAATCCCTTCCATGCCGGCGGCGAAAATCGATACCGCGCCAGAAACAGGCCGATGACGATCAATCCGGAAAAAGCCGATGATTCGCGGTTGAAGCTGCCCAGCACCGTCATCGCGGCCAGCCAGCCATAGCGGCCCCACAGAGCTAGCCAGACAAACAAGGCGATAAAGGCCAGGTCCAGAAAGTCGAACGGATACTCATAAGGATCGGTGCAGACGGTCCACAGATAGCCGTATCCTAACAACACGCAGCCGATCGTGGCTCGAAACCAGCTCCCGCTGATCGATTGCATGCAGGCAAAGGCGACGGCGAAGCCCACCAGGGCCGTCAACAATCGTACCGCCTTCCAAACAACGACGTCGCTCGTCGAGGCGGGCGCGATGGCTCGCCCGGCCGCCAGGAGAATCGGGAAGATCAGTCGGTTCTGAAACTCGGGCACGCTTGGCTTACCCTCGAACGTGCCCAGCGTTTCGGAGATGATGACCGGCGCGCTGTCCGCTCGCAGGCGGTACGAAAACTGGGCACACATGAACGCCGTACACAGCACCGCCGCGATTCCAAATATCTTCTCGCGTCCCGCCGCGGGCCTGCCAGGCATGGTGGCGCACGCTGGAAAGTCACCTTGGCCTGCCATGACAGCCTCTTGCGCAGCGGGAAATCGGTGCAGGACGAATGCTCACAGAGAAAGCCGCTTGAAAATGCGCTCGGGTAGCCCGCGGATCACGGCCATGATCGGCCGCCAGAACCACGGCGTGTAGAGCACGTCCTGCCGCCGGCGCAACGCGCGATCAATGTCGCGGGCGACGCGCTCGGGCGTGGCTAGCAGCCGCGAAGGCTTGAGTTTGCCCCGCGTCATGGCCGTGTCGACAAAGCCGGGCTTAATCGAGAGCACGTGAACGCCGCTGGCGTGCAGCCGGTTACGCAAGCCGTCGAGATACGCGGACAGCGCGGCTTTCGATGCGCCGTAGACGTAATTGCTCGCGCGCCCTCGATCGCCGGCCACCGAGGAGATCGCGGCCAGAAAGCCTTGCCGTCTCGCGCCGAGCGTTTCGGCGGCGAGATTCAACACGGAAACGGCCGACAGAAAGTTGATGGCGAAGGTGCGCTCGATTTCGCGAAAATCACGCTCGGCCTCGGCTTGGTCCGGCAAATATCCGTGGCAGACGACGACGCCGGTCACGGAGCCGTCAAAATGCTTTTGGCAGCGCTGCCAGAAGTCCGGATGATCGCCGAAATCGAGCGCCTCGAAACGCTCGGTGGCCACATTAATCCCGCAGCGCACGCGCAGGTCGGCGGCCAGTGCTTCCAGCTCTTGCGCGTCGCGGCCGGCCAGCAGCAAGCGGCACTGCCGCCTGGCCAGCACGTCGGCCAGTGCTCGGGCAATGCCCGAGGTCGCTCCCACGATCACGACGTTATCGCTCACGATGCCTCGACAATTCCCAGGCGGCGCGCTTGCGATGAGACGAAGCGACGGCTGGGATCAATTTGATTTTTGAGTTGCTGAAACTCGCCCAGCCGCGGGTACATGGCGGCGAAGCTTTCGCGGTCGGTCATCGAGTCCTTGGCCAGGTACAGCCGGCCGCCGTGACGCAGCAAAATCTGATCCAGTCGGGCACAGAGCTTCACCAGCCGCTCGCCGACATTCGGCAAGTCGAGTGCCAGCGTATGGCCGGGATACAAATAGGACAACACCCCCGGCGTGGCCTGGCCGCTGGATTTCAGCACCGCCAGAAACGAGCCGAGCCCCGCCTCGCCGATTTCGCCGAGCAGCTCGGCCATGCCCCGGCGCGAAGTCTTGGGCGGCAGCAGGGCCTGGTACTGCGCAAAGCCCCGCCGGCCATAAATCCGGTTCCAGTGCAGCAGGCTGTCCAAGGGATAGAAAAAAGAGTCGAAATCCACCAGCCGCTCGCAATCGCCGTGCGACCGGTAGTACAACTCGTTGAACAATGACACGCTGACGCGATTCAGCACGCTGCCGGGCAACTGGCACGGAACCGATCGCACCCGTCTCGCGGGCAATCGCAGCGGCGCGGCCCGCTGCCGGTCGGGCAGTTCGTCGACCGCCGCATTGTTCGCCAGCATCAACACCGATCGTCCCAGCCGCGGGCCGCGGGCCAGGCAGTCGATCCAGGCGACGGAATACGCATATTGCGAGTTCGTCGACTCCAACAACTCGAGTGTCTGGTCCAAGTCGCGGCAGCGCCGGTATTGCACCCGGCAATAGGCCGATGGCACGCGTGCCAGCTTGATGCAGGCGCGCACGATGATGCCCGTCAGGCCCATGCCGCCGACGGTGGCCCAAAACAGTGGCGCATGCTCGCTGGGCGAGCAGCGAAGCATTTCGCCGCTGGCCAGCAGCAGGTCGAGCCATTGGACAAAAGTGCCCAGCGAGCCGACGGCGTGATGGTTCTTGCCATGCACGTCGGCGGCGATGGCCCCGCCGACGGTTACGAACCGGGTCCCTGGCGTCACCGGCGGAAACCAGCCTTGCGGCAGCAAGCACTCGATGATTTCGGCCAGCGAAACGCCCGCCTCGCACTCCAATTCGCCAGTTTGCTCGTTGAAGGCCCGAAAGCGGTTCAGCCGGGTCTGCACGATCACGCCGCCCGAGCGGTTCAAGGCCGAGTCGCCGTAGGCGCGTCCCAGCCCGCGGGCGATCTGGTCGCGCACGCTCGCGTCGGTCACGAGCTGGGGTAACTGCGAAGTCTTTTCGGCCACGGCAACCAGGCAAGGCTCGCGCGGGTGGTTTCCCCAGCCGCTGAGAGTCTCCAACTGGAATGCCATAGTTTTTCGCCGGCTCGATGGCTGGTACTCATTGACGCCGCCGCTATGCCGGCCAGGCGGCCAGCAGCATTAGCAGGGCCGAGATCGCCCCGAGGGCCAGGCTCACCCGATCCTTGAACGCAAACACCAGCGGGTCGTCGCTCAGCACGCGGCGCTTGGCGAGAATCCAGAAACGGTTGACCCAGTATAGAAACAGCGGGCAAATCAGCCATAGTGCCCAAGGGCGCGGATACAACTGCTTTACCGTATCGCCATGGATATACAGGGCCAATACCAATACGGCGATGTAGCCGCTGGTCGGACCGACGCTCTCGAGCAAGCCCAAGTCGCCGATCTGGTAGCCGCGGCCGCGCGAGGAAACGGCGTCGTCCTCCAGATGCGAAAGCTCGATGTACCGTTTGCCAAACGCCAGCGACGTAAACAAAAACAGCGACAGTGCCATGAGCCATTCGGACACCGGCACGTCGGCTGCCACGCCGCCGGCCACGACCCGCAGCGTATACAATCCGGCCAGCACCATCACGTCGACCATCACCTTGCGCTTCAGCCAGCACGAATACAGCAAGGTGAGCACACCGTACAGCAGCAGCAGGGCCACGAATTCTGCCGGCAACGCCGCGATCGCCGTGGCAAAGCCCACCAGCAGCAAGCCGGCGGCCAGCGGCGGACCCCAAGCAAGCGGCAGCGCGCCCGAGGCAAATGGCCGGCGGCACTTTCGCGGATGGCAGCGATCGGCCGCCACGTCCAGCAGATCGTTCACAATGTAGGTGGCCGATGCCGACGCGGAAAAAGCGACGAAGGCCAGCAGCGCCGCGACGATCCGGTCGCCATCGTGCCAGGCGTGCGCCAGCACCAGCGGTACGAACAGCAGAATGTTCTTGATCCACTGCTGCGGACGCAGGGCCCGCACTGCGTGTCGCCAGCGCGAGGGCCGCTCGCCGAAGCTTTGCACGCGTCCGCCGCAGGTCTGGACCTGCTTGAGCAGTCGCCGGCTGGGTTCCACGACTCCGATTCCGGCGGCGCGCTTCCAGATGGGAAGATCGGCCGAGGAATCGCCGAGGTAGTCGAATTCGGAAGCGCCACAATGTCGGCAATAGTTCTCGATGGCCGCCAGCTTGGCCGCACCTTTGAGATTATTTTGCCCGTCGCTGGCCAGCACGGCATCGAACAAGTCCAGTTCTGCCGCCACGGACTGGGCCCAAATGTGATCGCTGGCCGTGGCTAAAACGAGCCGCGTGCCTTGTGATTTTTCACGCGCCAGAAATTCGAGCAATTCGGCGCGGAACGGCAGGCGCGCGGCGTCGGTCGGCACGTGTTCGGCGATGGCGCGTTTTAATTGGGCCCGGCCCCGCGGCAGCACACAGGCCCACGTCCAGAGTCGCCATGGCTGCTGACTGGCAGTTGCAAGTAGCGATTCCCACAGCAGATCGGTGCGAATGAGCGTGCCGTCGAGATCGACGAACAGCAGCCTCGGCGAGGCGCTAGCTGGTTCCGCGGCTTCCTCGGTTGAGATTTTGGCGGAACCTGGCATGGACAAACGAGCGCTTGAGAAACGGACGGAAATGAACGTCTATTGTAGCATGGCACGCCAGTCAGCGTAGTCCTCACGTGCGACCTCTTCCTTACGCCAGTGGCTCTCGGCGCTAAGCGATTGGCAGTTTCGAGCGAGCGGCTTGAACGTCACTGGGACGCCCCGGATTTGAGGGTTGTGCCGACTCCGCGGGGCCGGGACGTGATCGCGGCGCATGAACCTCATCGATTGCAACTGCGCATGCTGCGGATGATGATAAGGAATCGCTGCCTGTTGCACCGAGGGTCCGCTGGTGTCGGCACCGAAAAAGCGCCGAGCTCTTTGATGGCAAACATTATCAACCGGCTGGTCAAGCGACTGCCCCCCATTCATAGGTTAATTCTCCAGCGAGACGAGCTGCTAGCTGCCATGCGGCAATTGCACCGCATGTGTTCCCCGCCGGGCCATTTCAGCTCGCCAATACCTTCGCTCGCAGAAATCCAAGCTTATGCCGCCAAGTTCCAGCACGGCTGCGACCAGCCCCCGGCCGGCATCGAATTGTGCGCGGCCGAGCAACTCGAATTATTTGAGCGTTTGCGCCTGCTTTGCGAAGAGTTGCCATTCACGGCTGATTCATCACCCGCGCATCGTTATTACTACAATAATCCCTGGTTCTGCAGACACGACGCCATGGTGCTGTGCGCCATGTTACGTCATTTGAGGCCCTGCCGAGTCATCGAGGTGGGATCGGGTTTTTCGTCCGCTGCCATGCTCGATATCAACGACCTATTCCTCGACCAATCGACTCGATTCACGTTTATCGAGCCCAATCCTGAGCGCTTAGATTCGTTGTTGGCGAGCCGCGATCGGCGATCGGCCGCGATCTACCGCCAGCGCGTACAAGAGATCGATCTAACTATCTTCGAAGAACTTGAATCCGGCGACATTCTGTTTATCGACTCTTCTCATATCTCGCGCATGGGCAGCGACCTCAACCACCTGGTGTTCAACGTGCTGCCACGACTGAAGGTCGGCGTGCACATTCATTTCCACGACATCTACTATCCGTTCGAGTATCCGCCACAACTGCTGCTGGACGGCCAGTATTGGAACGAGGCGTATCTGCTGCGTGCGTTTCTGCAATACAACAAAGCGTTCCGAATCGAACTCTTCAGTTCGTGGATCTGGCCGCGGGG
>DATATB010000057.1:0-4420 GCA_036268995.1 Pirellulales bacterium
GTAAGCGTCCGGCGCATCCATTCTTGACGCACATTCTATCCTGAGGTTTTGCCATGCAATTCACTCAGGAGTCGAACCGATGGGTCGACCGCCGAGCATCGTCGAGGATTATCGCGAGTGGCAGTGTCGTCTGGAGCGATACCAGACGAGCGAGTCCAGCCTGGACGTGTTCTGTTTGCAGGAAGGCATTTCACGATCGACCTTCTTCCGCTGGAAGCGGCGACTCGACAAGGGCATTCCGGCAACGCTGCCGGCGGCTACCGCCGAGCCGGAGCAGAACGGTTCGACCGACGCGCTGTTCCTGCCCATCTCGTTGAAAAAGTCCCGTATCGAGATCGAGTTGCCCAACGGGGGCGTGGTGCGATTACCGGCCGACGTGAGTCGCGGCGTGCTGGTGGCAGTCGTCCGTGTGGTCGGTTCCTTGCGTCCCTGGAAGGCGCCCCCGTCATGATCGAATTCTCTGAGATCCGCGTGTTCCTATGCACCATACCGACGAAGATGAATTACAGCTTCGATACGCTGATGGGACTGGCCCAACAGATCTTCGACCAAGACCCGCTCTCGGGCCACTTGTTCTTGTTCGTTAGTGGCCAACGCGATCGGCTCAAGATTTTGTTTTGGGACCACGACGGTCTGGCGATTTTTTACAAACGTTTGGAATCCGGAACCTTCCAGCTGCCCAAGTCTGTTAATGGTGAGCAAGGCATCGAGCTGGACGAGCGCCAGTTGAATCGATTGTTGACCGGACTCGATTTGAGAACGGGGCGTCGACGAAAGCGGTATCGTCGCGTGGGTTAAAAAAAGTATTTCCAAAATGCTCTTGCGCCATTGGTAGAAGTCAGTAAAACAGTGGGCGTGATGAAGGACGCCCACTTTCTGCCGAATGATCTGGCGGCCTGCCAACGCCTGTTGTTGGCTGCCTTCCGAGAGGCCATCGAGCTTGAGCAGCAAGTTGCGGAGGCAACGCAGCAGGCGACGGAACTTGGTCGCGTGCTCGACGAGACAGCCGCCTCGTATCAAGAGCTACAACAAGCGCACGCCGCCACACTCGACGAACTGGCCTGGTATCGACGCTGGACTTTTGGCCGACGACGAGAGCGTATCGCCGAAGACGAAGGACAAGGACACTTGTTCGAGTTGGACTCGCCGCTCTTGGGCGAGTTACCAGTGCCGACCACGCCCGATCCAGAAGCCGGCAACGAAGTGAAAGCCCAGCACCGCCGCCCGAAGCGCCAGATCGACTGGGATAAGCTGCCTCAGATTCGCCACAACCACGACCTCGAGGTAGATCACCAGACGTGCTCGTCCTGTGGGCGACCGATGAAGTGCATCGGCGAGGACGTTACGCGGGAACTGGAGTACCAGCCGGCCAAGCTGGAAGCTCACATTCACGTCCGTCCCAAGTACGCTTGCCCTCGTTGCCAGGATGGTGTCTCGGCAGCGCCGCTGCCGCCGCGACCGATTCCAGGCGGCATCGCCGGGCCGGGTCTGATCACGGAGGTGTTCGTCGGTAAATTCGGCGATCATCTGCCGCTCTATCGACTGGAGGACATTCTCGCACGGTACGGAGTCTACCTCTCGCGGAGCACCCTCTGTGACTGGATGAAGACCGTGGCGTATCTCTTCCGTCCGTTGTATGAACTCCAACGCCAGCGGGTTCTTCAATCCTCCGTGATGTGGACCGACGACACGCATGTCACCGTGCTGGGAGGCGAGCAGGGAAGTTTTAAGGGCTGCTTCTGGACGTACCTCGGAGACGACGAGCATCCTTATTCCGTGTATGACTTCACGGCCAGTCGCAGTCGCGCCGGCCCAGCACGTTTTCTGAGAGGATATTCAGGCTACCTGCACGCCGATGCATATACGGGCTACGACGCAATGTATCTCGACGTCTCGTCGGGCATCGTCGAAGTTGCATGCTGGTCCCATGCGCGGCGGAAGTTCTTCGACGCGGTGCCCGGCTACCCGCGCCAAGCCCACCAGGTGCTGGAGCGGATCCGGCAACTTTATGACATCGAAGACCGGGCTCACGACTTGTCGGTCGAGGCGCGCCACGCGCTCCGCCTGGCTGAATCCAGTCCGATCCTGGACCGGATCGAAGTCGACTTGGCGGAGTTGGCCCGGTCGGTACTCCCCAAGAGCAATTTGGCCAAGGCCGTGACCTACGCACGCAATCAGTGGCAGGCTCTACGTCGCTACACCGACGACGGTCGTCTGACGATCGACAACAACGTCAGCGAGCGGACGCTGCGGCACCAAGCCGTGGGCCGGAGGAATTGGCTCTTTCTGGGCAATGAAGCAGCCGGCCCAAGAGCCGCCGTGCTGTATACGATCCTGGCGGGCGCTAAGCGTCATCGCCTTGAGCCTTGGACCTACGTGCGCGACCTGTTACTTCGCTTGCATGCTGATGACTCACGCCTCGAAGAGATGCTGCCTGATCGCTGGGCCGCTGCGCATCCCGAAGCGATACTCAGTCATCGGCTACACGAATCAAGAACCAAAGCGATCCGCACCCGCGCTCGCCGGGCCCATCGCCGCGCACGCGCTCGCTAAAGGTAGAACTGGCCCCCAGCGACCATGGATAGATATGACGCTTACAATTGCCTCAGACAAAACCTAACGGCACTTCGATGCTGCCGATGGCATTTAGCACTCGCCAACACTGCTTTCGGCACGGCGCCGGTTAATTCTGAATTCTGGCTAGATTTGTGTGCTATCGGCAATTATTCAAGCAAGCGTCATCACCAGTTCGAAAGCTATTGCTTTCGCTGGCGGACAGCAATCGATGATGTTATACCAATTCTTCTCAAGGTGAAACTCGCTATTCGGTTGCCGCCGCGCGGCGGCGGCCAGTTTCGACGATCGGCGGCTGATCGATTTGCCCACTTTACACGGCAGATTACACGGCTTGTTGTCACTCGTTTGTTGGAAAGCGTCCTTTTTAGTCCCTTCGGTACCGATAAAGGCAGTTCGAAGCAAAATCCAAATTTTTCAAAACTTAACTGGTAATATATATACCGTTGATAGAAAATATTCGGTGAGCAGAAACGGGGGGTTACATGAGCGTTGCTCCTGTACCTATGCGCGGGTCAGCCCGCACCGTTAGCTTGGGGCGCGCCAACATCACGCGAGCTAGGTTGTCATACGACGTCAGATCGGGAGGATTCTATGAGCGAGAAAATGAATCGTCAGGGCGGTCGGACCAATTGGGGCATGCGGGATCCGATGATTTGGCTCGCCGCGGCCCTTAGCTTGGGCAGCAGCGGCAGCGCCTTCGCAGTGGCACCGACGCCTGCTGTTACTTGGGACGCTACTGGAACGAGCGACTATAACACGCCGACAAACTGGGACCCCGATCTCGCCTCCGCGCCCGCCAACGCGAGCAACCAGTTCCTGACGATCAACAACGGCGCGACGGCGGCAATCAATAGTAATGCTGAGGGTGCTTTTCTGATCCTCGGGCTGTCAACTGGCCAGAGCGGCAACCTCGTCATCAACTCCGGCACTATCTCAACGTTTGGCGAAATACGCGTAGGCGGGCGCGAAACTGTTCCTGACGACTACAATTCCGCCACCCCCATGTACGTCGCCAACAACGGCGGCACCGGTACGGTCATTCAAAACCCCGGCAGCACCGTTAATGTCAATTACAATGCGGGCACCGAACCGCCCGTGGCAAGCTTTTACGTCGGCGATTCCTCCGGCGGCAACGCCAACGGCAGCTACACCATCACAGGTACGGCGGAGTCACCATCGGTGCTTACCTCCGGCTTCGCCGCCAACGACGCGATCGTTGTCGGCACCGGCAATGGAACGATCGCAAGCTTTACGCAAAACGCCTTCACCACCGTCACCTCGACAGGGTTCATCATTGCCGGACGAAAGGGCGCTACCGGCACGTACACCATGAACGGCGGGGTGCTCAACGCACAGGGGGCCAGCGGGAGCCTGGGCCTGTTCGTTGGCGACGGCGACACCACCGGCATTCCGACTACCAGTGGCACCTTCACACAAAACGCCGGCACTTTCTTCCTCACGAATGGCGGCAGCATCGGCCGCCGTGGCGGCACCGGTGTCTATAACATGGTGGGCGGCACGCTGAACCAATCCACCGGCACGATCGTTATCGGCGATGGTGTCGGCACCGCCACGAAGGCAGGTACGAACGGCACCTTCACGCAGACCGGCGGCGACGTTAATGCGGCCAACGTCACGGTCGCACAGATTGGAGGCACGGGCGCCTACACCATGTCCGCCGGCACGCTCAGTCTCACAGGACAGATGATGGTCGGGGCGGTTGGCAGCACCACCGCTGGACTGCTCGACGCCAATGGCACGCTCAATCTTAGCGGCACTGGCGCCATCACCATCGGCACGAACCTGAATGTGGCGATTGGTAGTTCAACCGTCCAAACCGCCG
>DATATB010000058.1:0-76463 GCA_036268995.1 Pirellulales bacterium
GGCCGTCCGGGCTGGGCGCTGATTTCACAGGTCGAGCATGCCCGCCTGTCCGGCGAAATGGCCACGGCCTGGGGTTCGCCTGCCTGCCCTAAGCTGGAATACCGGCGGGAAATGCTGCCGGCCATCTTTCACCACGACGACGGCTGGGCTGAGTGGGAACGGCATCCGGGTGTCGATCCGGCCAGCGGCCGGCCGCTGAACTTTACCGAAATGCGGCTGGACGAAAGCTTAGCAATCTGGCAGCGGTCGATCAGTTTGGCAGCTGGCGACGGCCCTCTGGCCGGGTACGTGGTCAGTGGGCATTTTTCCGCTTTGCTGCGGCACCAAAACGCCTGGCAAAAAATGGGCTCGGCGCATCATGACCAAGCCCGGTCGTTTCTCGATGAACAAGACCGCCGCCGCACCGACTGGCTGGCGCAATGGCAGAGCCATTCGCCCGCCTCGCGTACTGCGGCGGCGGCCGAAAAAGGCCTGCATTGGCTCCAGTTTTTCGATGCTTTGAGCCTCTGGCTATGCATGGCGCGGCGCGACCAGCCGCACGCCATGCCGATTCCCGGCGGGGGCGAGTTGCGGCTGACGCCGGTCGCCTCGAACCCGGCCAAGGGCGAGCGGATCGGGCTCGCGCCCTGGCCCTTCTCTCGGCCGGAACTGCCTTTGGGACTATCGGGCCGGTGCCTGCCGGTTGGGCATTACCGAACCTCCGCCGAGCTGGTCGACGCGCCTTCGGCAACGATTATGCTCAATTGGCTGCTTATGCCGGCCCCATAACCGATCTCGCAAGGCCCAATCCCGCTCTTCTCTTCCCCCGTCTCTTCTCTTTTCTTTCTTAGCGTCCTTCGCGGCCTTCTGTTCAATTCCCCCTGTTCCTCGTTCCCCCCGAAGTCCTGCCCGCGAAAACCCTTGACCCTCGGCGCGCCGCCTAAATAGACTGGATAGACGAGCTTCTCTGCCAACGCCGCCGAATTTCCCCCTTCGCGGCCCATTTCATTTGGGGGCATTTGCCAGGTGCGCATGCAAACCGTTCACGCTTTTCCGTCCTTCGGCCGCCTGCGGTATCTGCTGGCCACGGCCATCGTTTTGCTTGGCGCCGGCGGCCTGTGGGCTCAAAACACGCTGCCCAGTCCGGCTGCGACCACTCCCGGGGCCAAGCCCGCCCCGCGATTTCGCAAGCTGGCGCCGGGCGTGGAAAAAACCATTCCCGCCGACCGTGGCGCCGCCGAACAATTGAGCCTGCACAACCTGGACGAGTTGCTGGCCGTGGATCCGGCGTTTGGCGAGCGGCCGGGCACCGAGGGGAAGGGGCCCGCGCTGAACGTCCGCGTCGCGCACGACAACTGGGCGCTGGATTTTACGTTCAAGCCGCTGCGGTACATCCGCGTTGACGTGCCCAACAACCAAGGGCTGCTGACGTCGAAGTTGATTTGGTATCTGGTCTACCACGTTCGCAATCCAGCAGCGGCCGACGCCGACGCCGCGGCCAAGCCGGTGCGGTTCATTCCCGTTTTCTGGCTGCAAAGCGGCGACACCGGCCAGTTGTATCCCGACAAGCTGGTGTCCGTGGCCATTCCCGCCATCGAGCGCCGCGAGGATCCCAATCGACATCTGCTGGACACGACGCAGATCGAAGGGGACATCGCACCGGGGCAAGAAGTGTGGGGGGTGGTCACATGGGACGATATCGACCCGGCGACCGACCGCTTTTCGATTTTGGTGCAAGGGCTGAGCGGCGCATATCAATGGATCCAAAAGCCCGGTGCCGCGGCGGCCGCCCCCGGGCAGCGAGAAATTAAACTCAAGACGTTGCAGTTGAACTTCTGGCGGCCCGGCGATTCTTTCTACGAGCACGAGTCGGAAATCCGCTACGGGGCGCCGGGAGACGTTGACTATCGCTGGATCTACCGCTAAAAAACGGAATTGCCGCATGGGCGCGTTTTCATCGCAGTAGGTCTATAGTCAACGAGCAAGCAGTCTTATGGCACATAAGAAGGGTCAAGGTTCCAGCCGCAACGGACGCGATTCCAAAGCGCAGCGCCGTGGCGTCAAACGCTATGCGGGCGAACGGGTGATCGCCGGCAATATCCTGGTGCGCCAGGTCGGCAACCGGTTCTTTCCCGGCAAAGGCGTCGGTCAAGGCAGCGATTTCACGCTCTTTGCCCTCGTCGACGGCCTGGTCAAGTTCGACCGCGAAGGACGACGGGTGAACATCGTCGCGCCGGTGTAGAAAGCCAAGGATGAGCCGATCGGAGAGCCGGGAGCGTTAGCGACCGGAGTCCGCCGTTCCTCCGGTCGCTAACGCTCTCGGCCCGCCAAACAACGCCGCCGCCAGCATTTCGAGTAAGATATTCCGGGATGGCCCTTGCTGCGGCGAGGCTCATCCCGTTTTTCATTCATCAATCATCATTCCTCCTTCATCATTTCCTGCCATGTTCGTTGATCGCGTACAAATTCATGTGCAGGCCGGCAAGGGGGGCGACGGGTGCATGAGCTTCCGCCGCGAGAAATACGTGCCGCGCGGTGGTCCCGACGGCGGCGACGGCGGTGATGGCGGCAGCGTGATGATCGTGGCCGAAGCCGGCGTTGACAGCCTGGCCGCTTTGGCTCATCGCAAGCATTGGAAGGCCGGCTCCGGCGATCCCGGCCGCGGCGCCAATTGTCATGGCCGCACGGCCGAGGACCTGGTCATTCACGTGCCGCCGGGGACGATTGTCATGGACGCCCGCGGCGGTTTCGTGCTCAAGGACCTGGCGCATCCCGGCGAGCAGGTCGTGGCGGTGCGTGGAGGCAAGGGGGGCAAGGGCAACACGCGCTTCAAGACTTCCACCAACCGTGCTCCGCGGCAATTCACGCCCGGCGAAGATGGCGAAGGTCGCGAGTTGCTGCTGGAGTTGAAGGTGATTGCCGACGTGGGCCTGATCGGCAAGCCCAACGCCGGCAAGAGCACGCTTTTGAGCCGCCTGTCGCGCGCCCGGCCCGAGATCGCCGCCTATCCGTTCACCACCAAGCATCCGAACCTGGGCATCGTCTACCCCACGCTCGATCGCTCGTTCGTCTTGGCCGATATTCCAGGCTTGATCGAAGGCGCTCACGCGGGCGTGGGCCTGGGGCACGAGTTCTTGCGGCACATCGAACGGGCCGGCATCCTGGTGCACCTGGTCGAGCCGGAACCGGCCGACGGCACCGATCCGATTGCCAACTATCGCGCCATTCGCAGCGAGCTGGCCCATTACGATGCGCACCTGGCCGAGCGTCCGGAGATCTTGGTCGTTTCCAAGGCCGAGCTGCCTGCCGCGGCCAGCGTGCAAGCGTCGCTCGCCGCGGCCGCGGGCCACGACGTGCTGGCCATTTCCGCGGTGACCGGCGCCGGGCTCGATCGTTTGCTGTATGCGATCGTGGCAGCGCTTGACGCGCGCGAGCAGGTGCAGGCCCCGCCATGACACTCTCGCAGTTCCCGCTGATCGCCGTCGACGTCGGCAACAGCCGCGTGAAGCTCGGCCGCTTCGACGCCGCTCCGGCGGCTGACGGGCAATTGCCGAGTCCCGCCGCCACGCTCGATCTGGGCGCCGACGCGGCCGAACTCGCGAAAATCGGCCCCTGGCTGGGCAGCAGCGCGGCCGGCGACTTGCGTTGGCACATTGGCAGCGTGCAGCGATCCGTCAGTTCCACGCTCATCGATTGGTTGCGCGGCCAGAACGTGCAGCACATCACGCTGCTGGCTTCATTCGACTTGCCGCTGCGCGCCACACTGCCGCGGCCCGACATGGTCGGCATCGACCGCTTGCTGGGCGCGGTCGCGGCCAATCGGCTGCGCGGTCCAGACCGGCCGGCCATCGTCGTTGATCTGGGCACGGCCATCACCGTGGACCTGGTCGATGCCGATGGTGCGTTCGCCGGCGGGGCGATCCTGCCGGGCATTGGCTTGTCGGCTCGAGCGTTGCACGCGTTTACCGATTTGCTGCCCGAGTTGCAGATGCAAGCCCTGGCCGAGCCGCCCGCGGCGCTGGGCACCGACACGATCGCGGCCATGCGTGCCGGCATCTATTGGGGAGCCGTGGGCGGAGTTCGGCATCTGATCGATTTGCTCGCCCGGCAGCTTCCGCGACCACCGCAAGTATTTCTCACCGGCGGGGCGGCCCCGGCCGTCGCCCACCTGATCGCCCCCGACGCCCAATACCAGGCGCATCTGGTGCTGGCCGGCATCGCCTTGACCGCCGCCCACGTCGCCACATGACTCCACCGCATGCCCGGGCCGCGCGGTTGACGCCAGCCGGGCGCGGCGCGATTGCGGCCGTGCTAGTGTCGGGCCCCGGTGCCACGGAAATCGTCGATCGACTGTTTAACTCTGCCAATGGTCGCCCTTTGGCCGAGCAACCGCTCGATCGCATTGTCTTTGGCCGTTGGGGCGGCGAAGAGTTGATCGTCTGCCGCCGAGGACCAGAGCAGCTCGAAGTGCAATGCCACGGCGGCAGTGCCGCGGTCGAGGCCCTGATTCGCTCGCTGGCCGAGCACGGCATTGTGATCGAAAGTTGGGAAGAGCACGTGCAGCAAGTGGCCGGCGACCGTTTGGCGGCAGAAGCCTGGCAGATGCTGGCGCAGGTCCAGACCGAGCGCGCGGCGCTGATTCTACTCGACCAGTTCCACGGCGCATTACGGCGCGAGATCGACGCAATCTGCCAAGCTGCCGGTGCTGGCCAGTTCACTGCAGCGCTGGCGGGCATCGATGCGTTGTTGGCGCGAGCTAGCATTGGCCGGCACCTGGTCCGGCCTTTTCGTGTCGTGTTGGCCGGCAGGCCGAACGTCGGCAAGAGCAGCCTGGTGAATCGGCTGCTGGGCTATGGCCGCGCGATCACTTCGCCCGTGCCGGGCACTACGCGCGACATCGTCACGGCCACGACCGCGCTGGATGGCTGGCCGGTCGAATTGGTCGATACGGCCGGCCTGCACGAGGCCGGCAGCGAACTCGAATCGCAGGGCATCGAGCGAGCCGCGACCGAGATTCGCAGCGCCGACCTGGTGCTCTTGGTACACGACGCCAGCGCCGCGTCGGATGGGCCGTCTAGTGCCTCGTCCGATATTACGCTCAATGCTGTCATTGCCAGCAGCCGCTCTGTCGGCACCTTGCTCGAAGTTTGGAACAAGGCGGATCTCGTGCCGCCGGCCGAGCGCGACCAGCCGGCCGAGTATTACGCCAGCGCGGCCAGCGGCGAGGGGCTTGATCGCCTGGCCGCCCAGATCGGCCGGCGGCTGATGGGCAATCCGCCCAAGCCCGGCTGCGGCGTGCCCTTCATCGAGCGGCACGTGCAAGCACTCGAGCGCGCCCGCGATTTGCTAGCGTCGGGTGCTAGCGATGCCGCCTTAGCTTGCCTGCTGATGATCGTCGCCGACGAGCGGCCGGCGCCGGCCTGCCAGTAACTTCGCCCGATCCGTCTAGGGCTGCGGTGGTTAGTGCGTTATACTCGGTCGATCTCTAGCCACTGGATCGCTCGCGGCGCGCTTGCGCGCGGTGATATTCGCGTCGGATGGCGGTTGGTCGATCCAGGCTCGAGCGAACTGTTCAAGGAGGAACAGGCCATGCGCTTAGTGATGAAGGCCGCGCCGGCGTTTCGCTGGTTTTGCATTTTGCTGTGGCTGGCTGCCGGCAGCGAAGCGGCCGATCCGCCGAGGTCGCGCGCGTCGGTTGACCCCGACGTTGTGATGGTCAGCGACGACCAGCCCGCCACGCTGCCGAAGGCCGCTGCGTCGAAAGCCGCTGCCCCCAAGGCCGCGGCGCGCCTGGCGCCGACGCCTGCCGGAGCCCCGGCCGCCGTGCAGTTCAAGAGCGCACCCGTGGCCCCGCAACTGCAAGTCAAGGCGCCGCCCGAGGCCGACGAGTTGAAGCCGTCCGTCTGCGACGTGATCCCGTTCAAAGGTGTCCGGCCGGGCGTTTCGCACATCGCGGAAGTGGCCAAGCTCTGGGGCGATCCGCTGAGCATCGAGCCTAAAGACACGATGCTGCGACATACTTACGCCTGCGACCGCTTCAAACGCGTCGAGGTGACGTTCTACGAAGACAAGGTCTTGTCGATTGTGTTGCACCTCGAGCGGCCGGCTCGCGTCCAGGAATTGCTCGAGCAGCTCGACCTGCTGCGTTTCGAGCCGGTCGAAGTGACGAGCAGCGCCGGCAAGCTTGTCGGCCTGTCGATTCCCGAGCGCTCGACGGCCTTGAGCTTTGTTCCCGGTCATCGCGACGAGGTTTCGCACGTTGTGTTCGATTGCCCCGATTCGCAACCTTTCGTCTTGCGGGCTGCCAGCCGCATGGCCGAAAACTACACCGGCTGTCTCGAAGACCTGTCCTGCGCGCTCGAGTTGGACCCGCAGAATGCCGAAGCCCTGTCGCTCAAGGCCAGCGTGCTGCTGCGCTTGGGCCAGGCTCGCGAGGCGCTGGCGACAATCGAACAGACGGCCCAGCACGACGCCCAGAGCGCGAGCCAATTGCTGGTGCAGTCCAAGGTGCTGGCCGAGTTGAGCCAGTATGACCAGGCCCGCGAGGTCGCGCAGCGTGCGCTGGCGGGCTGTGGGCGGCAGTCGGAGCTCAAGGCCCGCGTCATTTGCGAGCTGGCCGACCAATTGGCGGCCGGACCACAGCGCGATTACAAGTCGGCGCTCGATCTGCATTTGCAGGCCATTCAACTGGCCGAACCGCTGGTGACCGATTCCCGCCCCACGGTGCGGCAAGCGGCCCGCGAAATCCGGCTCGATGCCTACCTGGCTGCGGCCAACGACATTGCCTGGGGCGATTGGAAGTCGAAGGACACGGTCGTGCCGAAATGGCTCGAGCGGGCCAAGGGCCTCACCGGCGAGTTCGCCACGCAGGCCGGACAACTCGAAGCCACGATGAAACTCTGCCGCAAAGCGCTGTCGGCGAGCGTGGGCATGAAGGGTGCTCTCGATCCGGCTCCCTGGATCGAGCAGTTGTCGGCGGCCAGCACCGCGCGGCTCGAAGCCCTGCGCGATCCGGTCTATCGCCACCAGGTCGAGTGGGAACTGGGGCTCGCGCTGTACGATTCGCTGCAAGCCTATCAAATGCGCGGCGACATTCCGCTGGCTCTGAAGTACGGCTTGCTGGCCGCTTCGCACCTGGAAAAGGCCATCGAACTGCGGCACGAGTCGCCGCTGGATCAGTACCTGCTGGGCCGGCTCTACTTCCGCATGGGTTCGATGCAGGCCATCAACAATAAGAATCATCGGGATGCCCTCGTGTGGTTCGACAAGGCCTGGCCGGCCGTCACCCGGCGCATGCCCACGTCGGCCTGGGCCGACCCCGGCCGGCAGGGTGAAACGCTGGTGAGCATGGCCGTGAGCTATTGGGCGGCCGGGCAGCCGGAAAAGGCCCTGCAACTGACGCGGCAAGGCGTAGAATGGATGGAGCAGGCCGTCGGGGACGGGGTTCTCGACAAGCAAGCGCTGAGCGTGCCTTATTCGAACTTGTCGGCGATGCACCGCTACCTGGGCGAAGAAGACAAGGCTCGCGGCTTTGCTCAATTGGCCGATCGCATGAAAGCCGCGAAGCTCCGCTGATCCGATGTTCCGCCTGTTGCTGCCGATTCTGCTGTTTCCAGTCCTCGAGATCTTCCTGCTGGTGCGCTTGGCCCAGCTCACGAGCGGCTGGGAAGTGCTCGCCTATTTGATACTGGCGATGCTGGCCGGCGGCCGATTGATCTCGCGCCCCGGCACGCTGGCCGCCATCTCCAGCCGCCGCTACCGCTTTAGCACCGGCTCGCCTGTCCGCGATCGCATGCTGGAAATCGGCGCGGGCTTGCTGCTGATCCTGCCCGGCTTGCTCTCCGACATCCTGGCTATCACGCTCTTGGTGCCGCCGCTACGAACCCGGCTATTACGCTGGGTCGCCCATTCACTACCGGCCGAAGTTCGCACCCGCGCCAGCGTCTTCCAAGCCAACGTCTCGCGCCCTCACCCAGCCGCCACCTCCGACGACCCCATCGACGTCCCCTCGCGCCAAATCGAATAGTGCGGCCGCGGCATCGTCCTCTTCCTCCCCTCGCCCCTTGCGGGAGAGGGCTTGCGGCGAGCTCAGCCGAGCGGGTCGGGGGTGAGGGGTAGGAGCACTGCCGGCTCGCCCATCCTTTCGACTTCTTCTGACCGAAGCCAGCCGGCGCCGCCCCTGCCGACAACCGCCCCTCGATGGTATCGTATCGGCAGCTTGATCCGCCCAACCTCTGATCACAAGCGTCGATGAACACATCCGAGGATCCCGGCGACCCATCACCCGTGCAGAATCTCCCGCCGGGCTGGGCGAATCCGCGGCCGCAGCGCGGCTACGATCTGGTCGTGATCGGCGGAACCCGCGTGGGCGTCGCCGCCGCTCTGGCCGCGGTGACTCGGGGCACCGCCGAGCGAGGTGCCCGCGTGGCGCTGATCGCGCGGGATCTCACCTTCGAAGACAACTCCATTCGCTGGCTGAGCGGTTCGTCGGCCGCGCCGGAGTTCGCCGAAACCAGCGCGCGTTGGCGGCAGCAGCTCGATCAGCAATTGCCGCTGTGGGAATTGCTGGGCTACGGCGTCGACGTGTTTTTCGGCCCAGCCCGCTTCGTCGGCCCGCGAGCGCTGGAAGTCGATGGCGTCCGCATCGAGTTCCTCCGGGCGGTGTTGGCCATCGGGCCGAGCTGCACTTCGCCCGACGCTGCTGCGGATCCGGCACCTTTCCTGACTCTCGCCGCGCTTGCCCACCTCGAATCACCACCGCGGCGTTTGCTGGTCGTGGGCGACGGGAGCCAGGCGTGCGAAATCGCGCAGGCGTTTTGCCGGCTAGGCTCGGAAGTTCACTTGGCTGCCGGCGGCGACGGCATCTTGCCGCAAACCGATCGCCGAGCGGCCGATTGGTTGCTCGACCGGCTCGCGGCCGAAGGCGTGCGCGTTTATCGCGGCTGGAAAATCTCGACCAGCAGCCGCTCGGGCCGTTGGCAAAGCGTCGTCCTCCAGCGGCAGGATCAGCGGCAAGAGCTGATCGCCGAGCACATCGTCGAGGCCGGCGAAGGCCGCCTGTCGCTCGCCGCGCTGGATCCGGTGGCCGCCGGCATTCGCTGCGGCCCGCGTGGAGTGGAGATCGACCGCCGGCTGCAAACTTCCAACCGCGCGATCATTGCCGTGGGCCGCGCGGCAGGGCAAGAGCTTCTCGCAGGCGCGCTAGCGGCCGTTGGCCGACTGGCTGCCGGCAATGCGCTGGCCCGTTGGCGCAAGGCCGCGGACCCGCTGTTGGTTGGCAGCGCGACGTACACCGATCCGCAAGTCGCGCACGTCGGGCTCACCATCAGCCAGCTCGATGCCGCGCAAGTGCCGGTCGAAAGCCATTGGGTCGAACTTGATGCTCCCGATGGCTGCGACGGCGAAGAGTGTGCCGGCCTGGCCATTGCGCTTCTGGGCCCGAAGAGCGGCCGGCTGCTGGGCCTGACGATCGTTGCGCGCCAGGCGGCTCTGCTGGCGGCCGAGATTTCAGCCCGCTTGAGCGGCGGCAGACGACTCAACCGCCTGGCCGAGGGGCCGGCGTTGTCCGCGGAACATGAACATGCCCTGCGGCAAATCATCGCCGCCTGCCGCGCCGCCAGGGTATAACGGTAGGGAACTCTTAAACTTCCTCCGTGTACGCAAGATGGCTACCATGCACCGACTGGCAAGCTGGCCGTGGATTGTATTGTTCTGCCTCGCAGGCTTAACCAGCCGGCTCCCGGCTGCCGATCCGGCTGCCAACGCACCCGCGACCGCGCGACCTCGGGCGGAAAAGATTCCGCGGCCGCTCACGCGTTATCAAGGGCGCGACATCGCTCAGACGATGCACTACACCGGCGCCCCGTGGCTGGTGCGCGAGTCGCGGCAGCGCGAGGAAGACTGCCAGCTCTTGCTCGATGCGCTCCACTTGCAGCCCGGCCAGACCGTGTGCGACATGGGCTGCGGCAACGGTTTTTATACCTTGCAGATGGCCGAGCGCGTCGGCCCGACCGGTCGCGTCTTCGCCGTCGACGTGCAGTCCGAGATGCTGCACATGCTGGCCGAGCGAGCCCGCGAGGCCGGATTGAAAAACATCAAGCCGGTGCTTGGCACGCTGGTCGATCCCAAGCTGCCGGCCGGCCAGTTCGACCTGATTTTGCTCGTGGACGTGTACCATGAGTTCTCGCATCCCGAAGAGATGCTCGCCGCCATGCGCCAGGCGCTCAAGCCGCACGGCCGGCTGGCACTGGCCGAGTTCCGCCTGGAAGACCCCGACGTGCCCATCAAGCTGCTGCACAAGATGAGCAAGAAGCAGGTCCTCAAAGAGTTCCCGCCCAATGGCCTGAAGCTCGTCGAGCAATTCGACAAGCTCCCCTGGCAGCACCTGATGTTCTTCGAGCCGGCAACCCCCGAGGCCGATGCCGCAGACTCCCCGGACTCACGTCCCGGGGCTCGCCCAAAGTAGCAGGCACACTCCGTTGTGCCGTAGCCATGCCACCAGGCGGCTTGCCCTCAAATTGCAGCGCCCGAGCGGATACCTTGCCACACGCCACGGGGCGCGTCCGTCATGCCGTTTGGCGAATCGCTGCGACGAATCAGTTCGCCTTGGCCGCGGGCGGGTCCGCAGGCCCTCGAAGGGCCGCTCGCTCGTATTCGTCGAGGTTGCCCTGGAGCATCGCGGTGGCCTCGGCCGGCGCCAACTCCAACGCTTCGCGCGCCGACTCCGCGGCGCCGCGAAAATCGCCGGCCGCGGCGAGCGCCAGCGCGAGTGTCTCTGAGAACGTCCATGACGGCGACTTGGTCAGCTTGCAAGCTTTACGTGCGTGCTCGACAGCGTCCTGGATGCTGGGCATCGCTGGCTTCGGATTACTTACCAACAGTCGGGCCATCGCCTCGTGCAACCGGGGATCGTTGGGCGAGGCCGTTAGCCCTTGCTTGAGTTCGAGCATGGCATGCCGTTGCTCGCCGTGCGCCAGTAGGGCGTTGGCATAGAACAGCCGCACCGAACCCGGATCGGCGGCCGACCTGGCAACGGTGTTAAACATGGCTCGCGACCGGCCGACCTGACCGGATCTGTCCAGCAACATTGCTTGCGACGCGGCAGAGATTGACACGAGACGCGCCGAAACGGCCGTGCCGAGCGCGGCGGCAGTCTGAAATTCGGCGCTCGCCGCCTGGTACTGGCGCAATCGCATGCGCTCGAGGCCCAGCGCCAAGTGCAAGAATGGCGACGAGTACCGCCCGTCCTGCACCGTGATTGCCGTTTGCAGCGCCTCGACCGCCGAGTCCTGATTCCCGAGTTGCAGCCGGTCGAAAGGGTCAGAGAACCAGATGAGCTGCTCGCCGAGTTGCTCGCCCTGCGCGATCGTTTGGGCCAGGTTTTTCTCCAGCGACTCCTTCTCCTTCATCGCTTTTCCAAGCGGCTCGAGGATCGCCAGCTTCTGATTCTGCAGCATGGTGAGTTGCCGGTTGCTCGCTGCTACAAACGACGCCGTGGTCGGCGTGCTGAGTCCGCCAGTCTGTCCGCCCGTGTTTGGCAACTGCTCGTATGCTCTGCGTGCCGGCTGCGATGCGACCAACTCCTGCTGGATCTGTCCTTCGATGGACTGGTACTGCGTCATTAGGGGCTGAAGTTGATGCAGGACGGCTAACAGCTTGGTCTGGATATCGAGTACCTGCTCGCTGCTTTGATTGAGCGCGGCGTAGAACTCGCCGAACATTGCCAGCCGCGTTCGCGCCTCCGGCTTGGGCGCCGCCGCAGGTGCCTTGCCAGCCGCGGCATTCGCAGCCGCGGCATCCGCGCCCCGCTCGTTTCCCGCCGTGCCCACCGCTACCGGCTCTTGTCCAGCGCGCTTCGCAACCTCGGCCGTTACCCACGCCTTGTCGTCGGCGCAGAGCCGATCAAACGCAATCGCGAACAGTTGTCCATCGATACCCTTGAGCAGCACCTCGCCGGATTTCAACTCGATGAATTGCGCGTTCAGGATGAATACGCCCGACACGTCGGACCATAACCGGAATCCGGCCATGTCGGCCTGCGGTTTGCCCGGCTCTTCCGCCGATGAAACGGGAGATGCATTGGACAACACGAGAATCAAGCAAATCGCCAGACGGCGTACCGCGCTGCCGGTGCATGCCATTGCAAGCTTCCCCCAAATGATTTCCGCTCGCACTCCGGCGGATTGGCGGACTGGCCAGCGGGCCCGTCGCACACATCGCCATGCGCGGTCGCAATAGTCTGCGCGCGATTGGCGCTAGGGATCCAACCCTTCGCGGTCGCGCGGAACCTTGGATCCGGCGCCGAGGTTGAACTTCGAGCCGGCCGTGTTGACTTCCGGCGCCTTGCCCTATCGTCCAATCGCCTTTGCCGGCGCGCTGATCTTGCGGAACGGATTGTTCCCGCCCGAGCCCATTGCGACGGGCACGCCTGGCGCATTGGCCGCAGCCGGGACGGCCATCGGTTTGAGGTTTTCCGCCCCGCCGGTGGGCAGCGGCTTCCCCGTAAACGGATTGATGCTCCGGTCAACAACATTCTTGCCAGGGGCGTTCACCGCCGGAACGCCGGTTCTTGCGTTCCCTTCCAGGCCCGGTCCGGCGTGTTCGCCCCGATGGTGCACGAAGCGGCCTGGTTGCGAATTGCCCGGCTGCCTGGCGCTGGGCGCCGTTTGGCCAGCGGCGCCTTGGACTTTAGCCAGTGAGGGGCCCATATAGAATTCCATAGCATCGCCTGGCTGAACCACTGAAACCTTTCCAGTACCTGGAACGGTCACGGTGCCGGGCGGCTGCAAATGACGCTCGATCGCGCTGATCTGCTGCTCGAGCGACTGAAGATTGTGCTCGAGATGCTGTAGCACCGGGTTATTCGTAATCGCTGCGCCTGAATGGCTCCCTACAGCCGGTTGGCCAGCCGCGGCTGGATGGCCGGCCATGCCTGGATGAACCACCGCACCTCCGCCCGAAGCGGCGGAGCGATGTTGACCAACGGCGACTCCCGTCAAACACGCTAGCAATACGAGGCAGCCTATCACGATCCGCATGTTCTACTCCCTTGCGATTGAGATTGAACTCGCGTCGGACGAACGGCTCGGCTTGGACTGGCCCCGGCGCGTCCCGTGCGCTCGCACATGGAAGTCGCAATACCCCACCAGCGGGCGGCCATTCTACCCCTGACCGTACGGCTGTCAATTATTTCGTCATAACCGGCTGCACGGCGAGCAGTTACCGCGTCGCTTCGAACGCGGCAGTGCGGATGCGCTCGCGCAAAGTAGCAGGCATGCTCCCGTGTGCCGTAGCCGCGCGACTTGCCTTCGACCCTCAGCCGGGTGCCATGCCCACGACTCTTGGGCATGTGAACGACGCTTGACGCTACACCCGTTATTCTTTGTCGCGGCGAAAAATGAGCGTCGTGCAGTCCTCGCACGCGGCCTCGAAATCGATGGGACGCTGGCCGCCGTTTTGCACGCGCACGTGCAGTCGATCCTTTTCGAATCGGTAGATGAGATTGAGATCGGAGGAGTTGCCGCCGTCACTGCGAATCGTCAGATCCAGCAGCTTGGGCGTTTGCTTGGAGTCAAGGTAATAGCCACCGCTGAACTCCGTCGGCGCCTTCTTTGGCCCGACCTTGGCCGTCCACGTGTTCTCGTCGAAACTAACGGTCAACGGCGCGTTGTCGGATTCGTCGGTCGCTTCCGTCGTCTTGGTTTCGACCGTGCCCTTGATTGTCGAAACGAGCGTCCAGCGGCCACGGATGCGCTGTTCGTCCGAGGGTTCTTCGGCCGCAAGACTTTGGCGGCCGGCGCAGGCCAGCACGGCGATCGCGAACACAACAGCGCATCTCATGGCGATTCTCCTCCTGAAGTTCGGAACCCACTGCTGTTCCCCACAGCAGACATTATTTTGTCGACTTGCCGACCTTTTTCAACGCGGCTTGCAGTGCCCGCTCGATCTTCTCGATGGTTCGCAGCGTGGGCGAATGCTTGCCCGATTCGAGCCGCGAAACGGTTTCCTGCCGCACGCCCGCGCGGTGAGCCAATTCCTGCTGCGACATCCCCGCCGCATTGCGGTCGTTAAAAATACTGCGGGCAATCGACGCCCTGGCAAACTCCACCGCCGGCCGACTCCCCTCGCGATCCGCAGGCGGCAGTTTGTTGGATGGTTTATACGGGGCCATTGGCTTTGCCGCCTAGACAAGTTCCTTGATCACCTCGGCGTCATCGAGCAGCGAGCGGGGGCGGCCGGTGAAGTCGGCGATGGTTTGATGGGGGTCGATGCCGAGATGGCGATAGAGCGTGGCGAGCACGTTTTGCGGGCCGTAGGGGCGCGTGGTGGGGCGGCCGCCCATGGCGTCGGTGGCGCCGATAAGTTGGCCGGTGCGAAAGCCGCCGCCGGCAAACAGGGCAAAGCCGGCCCACGGCCAATGGTCGCGCCCGCCGTATTGATTGACGTGCGGATTGCGGCCGAACTCGCCCCAGACCACCACGGCCACGTCGCGATCCAGGCCGCGCTGGTGCAAGTCGGTGACCAACGCATACAGCGAGCGGTCGAGCAAGGGCGTCTCCTCGCGCGAGCGCTCGAAGATCGTGCCCTTCACGCCCGACACGTTGCCGTGGTGATCCCAGCCGCCTTCGCCGAGCGTGACGACCGGCACTCCGGCCTCCACTAGCCTGCGAGCCAGCAGGAAGTTGCTGGCGTGCCAGGTGCGGCCGAACTGGTAATCGAACTGCATTTGCACGTCAGGCCCATAAAGCTGCCGCACCGACTCGGGCTCGCGGCTCAGATCGAACGCCGCACGGACCTGCGACGACGAGATCAATTGCAGGGCCTGATTCTTGAACGTCGCGGCACTCTCCAGCGCCGAATCGCCGCGCGGGGCGGCCAGCGGATCCAGTTGCCCGAGCAAGGCGGCCCGCTGGGCCAGGCGATTGCCCGACAGCCCCTCGTCCGGAGCCAGATTCTTCATGCCTTCGCCGATCGGCTCGAACGGCCCGTGGGCCAGGCCGGCATAGGTGGGAATCTCGGCTTTGGCCACCGTGCGCGGATGCTCGGTGAGGCTGAGGCTCATGTAACGCGGCAGCACGCTGGGCGGCCCGTGATGCAGCCGGCTGACCACCGATCCAAAAGCCGGCCGCCCCTGCGCCGTCGGAAAGCCGGTGTAGACTTCGTGCAGTTGATGGTCCGGCTGCGTGAACTGCATGCTGCGGACGATGGCCAGCTTGTCGGCGATCGTGGCCTGCAGCGGCAGGTGCTCGCAGTACTCGATGCCCGGCACATTGGTGGCGATGGGCCGGAACTCGCCGCGAATTTCGGCCGGTGCCCGCGGCTTCATGTCGTACGTTTCGAGATGGCTGGGTCCGCCCGGCAGGCAAACCATGATCACCGCTTTGATCTGCTTGCGCGGGGCGGCGGCCTGCGCTTGCAGCCGCAGCACGTCGGCCAGGCCCAAGGCGCCCAGTCCGAGAACACCGCGTCGCAAAAAATTCCGCCGCGATCCATCAAGGGGCAGCATCGCAGACCTCCCAGGGAAGACGACGATTCAAACGCGGCATGAACAGGCAGGCATCCGGCAGCGCCGGCAGTTTAGCGGGCATTCAAGATCGGATCAAGCTTTTCCGATGGGTTGTCGATCAGGCCGGTCGCCGGCGCTCACAAAAAGAAATGCCGACCACGGATTTCACGGATCACACGGATGGGGAAGAGGAATTGGCGAAGTTTATCCGTGTCATTCGTGCAATCCGTGGTCAGTCGGATTGCTGATCTCATCGGCTGCGGCGTCGAGGATGGTGAGGATCCGCGGTAGCCAGTCGCGGTGCTCGGGCTTCATGACGCAGGCGCGCAGGCAGGTGATTTCGTCGGCGTCCCAGTGCTGGACTGGCTGGGTCGGCTCGAGCATGGCGCGCGGAAAGGTGGCGAGCGCCAGGTGCAACTGGCGGCGCGCGGCGGCTTCGAACAGGCGGCGGGCACGGGCTGATGACTCGCTGGCGGAGGGCGCGCGGATGGCCCAGGTCACGATGTCCAGTTCCGGCCGCAGGAGCGGGGCGAAGCGCGCGTGGTTTGCGAGGTGCGCGTGCAGGGACAGTGCGGCGTCGCGGCCGGCTTCGAGGCCGCGGGCAAATTCACCGCCGGGTTCCAGCGGCAGCAGTTCGAGCGTGGCCCAGAGGGCAACGGCCGCGGCGCCGGAGCGCGAACATTCGAGCGAGATTTCGCCGAGATGGCGAGGCGGGCCATCTTCGTTCCCACCCCTCACCCCCGGCCCGCTCGGCAGAGCTTGTCGAAAGCCCTCTCCCACAAGGGGAGAGGGGGGCAAAGTCGCGGCTGGCGGCGGGGCGAAATAGGTGTAGGGCGAATCGTGTTGGTAGTAGCGGGCGACGCTGGGGTCGCGGAAGAGCACGCAGCCGCAGCCGTAGGGCTGGAGGCCGTGCTTGTGCGGATCGATGACGAGCGAGTCGGCCCGGTGCATGCTGTCGAAGGCCGCACGGGCCGGCGGATCGAGATTGCCGGCCAGTTTGAAATAGCCGCCGTAGGCCGCGTCGACGTGGACGCGCAGCCCATGCACCGCGGCGACGGCCAGGATTTCCGGCAGCGGATCAACGGCGCCAGCGGCCGTGGTTCCCAGGCTGGCCACCACGGTGCCGATCTGGCCGGCAGCGGCCAACTCGGCCAGGGCCGCAACGTTCATCCGGCCGGACGCATCGACCGGCACGGCGCAAAACGGCATGTTCAGCACGGCCGCCAGCCGCGTGTGCGTGTAGTGGGCTTGAGTCGAAGCGGCCAAGGCTGCGCCCGGCTGCAATTGCCGGGCAATCCACAGGGCCTCGAAGTTTGCCATCGTGCCGCCGCTGGTCAGATGCCCGAGGTGCTGCCGCCAGCCGACCAGGCCGGCGAGCTTGGCCACCACCTCTTGCTCCATGATCGAGCTGGCCCGACCGCCGTCGGCCGCGTGATTGTTGGGGTTGAGAAACATGGCCAGCGCGTAAGCCAGCCGAGCGATTGGGTGCGGCGGCTTGAGCATCTGCCCGATGTACAGCGGATGATGATACGGCAGGTTGTCGCGCAACCGATCGGCCGCCGTCAACAACACGCGGCGCATGGCGGTGAAGTCGGCCGGGGGCTGAAACTCGGGCAAGCCCGAAAAGCCGGCTTCCAACACCCGAGCCGCTTCGGTCAGCAGCGACAAGCTTTCGAGATCGAAGCCCATGATGATCGACCGAAAAATAGCTTCCGTTTTTCTTAAAAACCCCTCACCCTACCCTCTCCCGCAAGGGGAGATGGGTAGCGGAGAAGCGATTTTTCGGTCGATCATAAGCAGCATGCACGTGTCATCGCTTGAGGGCAGCTTCGATGGCGGTGGCCACTTGCTGGCCCAGCAGCGCGTAGCCTTCGCCGTTGGGATGTACGTCGTTGGATTTCATGACGCGGTTTTGCTGCGGCAGGAGCGTGGCGTAGAGATCGTCGATCGCGATGCCGTGGCGCTGCATGATGGCGGCCGCGACTCGATTGCGCTCGACGATCGCCGCGGGCATGTCGGGGCCGTCTTTCGTACCGGCCGGCACCGGCGTGGTGCTAGCCCAAACGAGTTTTGCGCCGGTTTTTTGCAGCCGGGCGATGATCTGCTCGAGCCGCTGCCCGTACAAGTCGATCGGCGTTTTGCGATCGTGGATGCCGAAGTTGAAATGAATCACGTCCCAATGGCCGTCGCCGAGCCAGACATCGATTTTTTTCAAG
This sequence comes from Pirellulales bacterium, assembly GCA_036268995.1. Lineage (GTDB taxonomy): Bacteria > Planctomycetota > Planctomycetia > Pirellulales > PNKZ01 > DATATB01. The sequence continues at coordinate 17,701 of DATATB010000058.1, forward strand.
CCGTTGGCCGTCGGGCCGCAGTTTTCGGGCGCTTTGTGGACGTTGGCTTTGCCGGCCAGCGCCTTGCGCGTGGGCAGTGTGTAGCCGCCGGAAATCGAATCGCCGATGAGCAGCACGCGCGGCAGCTTGCGATCGTCCCGGACAAAGTCCCAGCACGACGAGCGGCCTTCGACGCGCAGGCGTTTGTGAATCGGCAAGTAAAAGTTGCCCAGGTTCTGCTCGAGCGTCCGCTCCCAAGCCTGCTGATCGGCAGGCAAGGCGGCGACCAGGGCCTGGTACTTCTGCGTGATGGCCGCGTCTTCGGCCGCCTTCTTGGCAGCGGCTTCCTGAGCGTTGGTGGGCTCGGTTGAGGCTGGCTTTTTGTCGGCGGCGTGGATTGGCGCGAGCGAGAGGCAGGTCGCGCCGAGGAAGAGCAGGCAGGCAAGGGCAGGGCGGAAGGCGAGCACGCGGGGGTTCCTGGTGGTGAGAGGATTGGCGGGTATTGTAGTCGAGCGCGAGGGAGTGTTGTACTGGTGCGGCGTTTTGCGCGATGAGGGTGACCGGGAGTCGAGGGTGCTCCTACCCCTCACCCCCGACCCGCTCGGCTGAGCTCGCCGCAAGCCCTCTCCCACAAGGGGCGAGGGGGGAAGAAGCTGCCGCTCTCCTGCGCGCCGAGACGGGAGCACGCACGCGGTAAACGGCGATCGCCAGTTCGACCGCCTCGTTTACAAGCCGCGCGCCAGCGCCAATAATCCAACGGCATAAACAGGCCCGCCCACCGTGCCCGAGGAGTCGTAGCGATGCATGCCGCAGTGAGTCGCAAGATGATGTTGGTCCTGGCCGTGATCCTGGGTTGCGCGATGCCGGCGGCACGGGGCGCCGAGCCGACCGCCTGGCCCGTGCCCGATTGGCAGACGGCACGGCCGGCGGAAGTCGGGCTCTCGGCCGCCGGGCTGGCCAAGGTTCGCGAGTGGCACGAGAAAAACGGCAGTAAGACCGGCCTGGTCGTGCGGCATGGCCGCGTGGCTGCCGAGTGGTATTTTGGCGATGCCGCGGCCAGCACCAAGTATCTCGTGTTCTCGACGAGCAAATCGTTCGCCAGCACGGCTGCCGGCCTGCTCATCACCGATGGCAAGCTGAAGCTCGACACGACTGTCGGCGAGGTCCTCCCGGATGTGAAGCCGGACGGCAAACGGGCCGTGACCGTCAAGCAACTGCTCAGTATGACCTCGGGCGTACACAACAAGCCGCTCAACGACGAGCCGAAGGTTTTTAGTTATTCGCTGTACGAAGCGCCGATGGATTATCCGCCGGGCAGCAAGTGGGACTACAACAATTGCGGCCTCTCGCTGCTCAGCCCGGTGATCAAAAAAACGTCGGGACAGGAGCTGGACCAGCTTCTGGACAAGCGAATCTTTCAGCCGATCGGCATTCGCCGCGACGATTGGAGCTGGGACCAGGTGGAAGGACGCACGCTGCCCTACTCGGGCCTGCACATCACGGCCCGAGCGCTGGCGCGCTTCGGCTTGTTGTTTCTGAATCGCGGGCAGTGGCAGGACCAGCAGCTCCTGCCGGCCGATTGGGTGAAAGAAGCGACCGCCCCGTCGCAAGCGATGAACAAGGCGTACGGCTACCTGTGGTGGAACAACACGACCGGCCGCTGGCCCACGGTGCCGCGCGACGCGTACGCTGCGTTGGGCCACCTCGACAACGACATGCTGATCGTGCCGAGCCTGGATTTGATCGTCGTGCGGCAGGTGGGCGACGATCCGGCCTCGAAAGGCAAAAAGCGCGACATCGGCCAGCTTTGGTCGCTGGCGGTCGAAGCGGTCCAAACACCCGGCATGGCCCGCCGCTGAGTTGGTTCAGCACGCCGCCGAAGCGGACTCCCCGGGCTTACGCCCTGGGGCTCGCCAAGAATGCGTAGGATGACCAAATAGCCCCGGTAGCGGAATTCGTGAGAATTCCGACGAGCGATCGCTTAAGACCCAGTCTTGTCTAATCACCGGGCCTTGGAAACCGACTGGCCGGGGCTGGTGGCTGCCGGGCTGTTGACGGGCGGCTCGGTCTTGGGTTGCGATTCGGCGGCCCGAACCGATTGTTCGGCGGCGGCCATGGCCATGTTGATTTCGGCCGGATCAAAATAGGGATACGACGTGCCGTCGGCCCGTTGGATTTGCTTTTCGGCCAGTTGTTGCCAGCTCATGCCGCTGTTGAGATGCCAGGCCGCGGCCTGGGCCACGCGCTGCGGAATCGTGCCCAACATGCCGCAGAGTTCGCGGACGCCGGACTTGGTGGTCACGCTGTCGATGGGCTGCAATTGGTAAGTGGCCGTGGGGCGCGGTTCGGCCTTGCCATGATCGAGGCAGACGCACGGCACCTTGAATTCGGCAACCTTTTCGGGAGCGACATTAAACATGCCGCCACCGCCGCCGCCCATGCCGCCCATGCCGCCGCCGCCCATGCCGCCGCCGCCCATGCCCATTCCCATGCTCTGCATGCCGCCCATGCCGCCGCGCGAACCGCCCATGCCGCCGCCCATACCGCCGAGCTGAGCCAGGATGGGCACTGCGCCGGCCGCTTTGGGCAGCGCGATTCGCAGTGGCTTGTCCGTCTTGTTCTTGATGAAAACGCGGCCGGTGGTCGAGTCCTTGGGAATGAACTTGACCTCGATCTGTCCGGCCTTGATGCCGGCGAACATCTCGACGCTATCGGCGGTCTGCTGATCGGCCGGCTTGGCTGTATCGGCCGCTCGCGACAGCGCGCTACCGGCTACAAGGCCCAGACCCGTCACCAAAGCGAATGTCAACGTCCGCCCGAACCTGACCTGGCGCATGGATCGCTCCGGAAAAAAATGAAGACAAGCTCGTGGTCGGCCAAGGACGAAAAACGGTCGCCGGCCGGGACGAACCCCGGCGCATGGGCGCAAACCTGCCGCCAGCTTTACTCCAGCCTAGTTGGGCCGCCCGTTTTTTCCAAGCGAAAACCTGGGGGAATTGGGGCACGCCACTGCCGGCACGGCTCATAAATGAGCCGGCTAGAAGACATGCGCCGTCGTGTATTACGCCAGGATGTCGTGGATCACGTGGCCGTGGACGTCGGTGAGGCGGAAGTCGCGGCCGGAGTAGCGGTAGGTCAGCTTTTCGTGGTCCAGGCCCATGAGGTGCAGGATCGTGGCGTGCAGATCGTGCACATGGGTACGGTTTTCCACAGCCGCCAGGCCAAACCGGTCGGTCGCGCCGTAGCTCATGCCGCCTTTGACGCCGGCACCGGCCAGCCAGGTGGTGTAGCCATAGTGATCGTGATCGCGGCCCTTGGCGCCTTCGGAAGTCGGAGCGCGGCCGAACTCGCCGCCCCAGACGACGAGCGTCTCGTCCAGCAGCCCCAAGCGTTTGAGATCGGTCAGCAACCCGGCGATGCCCTGGTCGCAGGCCTGGGCCAGCTTGGCATGGCCTTTTTCGATTTCGTTGTGGCCCGTGTCCCAGGCAATGTCGTAGCCGTCGATCGATAGCGACAACTGCACGACGCGCACGCCCCGCTCGATCAGCCGCCGGGCCAGCAGGCAGCCCTTGGCGTACTCGCCCTCACCGTACAGGTCGAGCGTCGCTTTGGTCTCGCCGGAAATATCAAACGCCTCGGGCACCGACATTTGCATGCGGAAGGCCATCTCCATCGCCGCGATGCGGGCTTCCAGGCTCGCATCGTGCTGCTGGCGGTCGGCGTGCAAACGATTCAACCGGCCCAGCAGTTCGATCTGGGCACGCTGGCTGTCGGCCACGACGAAGCCGTTGGTCAGATCCCGCATCACGCTTTCGGGCTTCATCTTGGCGATGTTGGCATAGCAGCCGGCATAAGCGCCGGGCAGGAAGCTGTTGCCCCAGTTGCTGAGCCCGCCCCTCGGCTGCGCTCTGGGCGACATGGCGACGAAGCCCGGCAGGTTCTGGTTTTCGGTGCCCAAACCATAGACGAGCCACGCACCCATGCTCGGCCGCGTGGGCTGCAAGTGGCCGATGTTGGCCATCAGAATGGCGCCGGCGTGCTCCGGAATGTCGGTGTGCATCGAGTGGATGAAGCAGATATCGTCCACGCACTCGGCCACGTGCGGAAAGATGTCGCTCACCCATTTGCCGCACTGCCCGTACTGCTTGAACTTGTACGGCGAGGGGAACAGACCGTTCTTGGTGTTCCGCAGCGATTTGCGATCCACTTCGGCCGGCCGCTGACCGGCATAAGCCGCGATGTCGGGCTTGTAGTCGAACGTATCGACCTGAGAAGGCCCGCCGGGCATGAACAATTGAATCACGCGTTTGGCCTTGGGCGCGAAATGCGGTGCCCGCACCGCCAGGGGCGAACCGGCGCCGCCCGCGGCCAATCCTGCATCGGCCGCCAGCGCGGGTTCGGCCGCGAGCGCAGCCAGGCCCAGCGTGCCAAAGCCGGCTCCGATCCGAGCCAGCGCATCGCGACGGGAAACAGGCAGCGTCGGATCGCGGTGAAACATGGCGTTTTGACCCTCGCGTCGGGCGTTTTATTCCAAATACATCAATTCGCTGGCGCTCAACAGCACCTGGGCATATTGCTCCCAGACGCTCAGCCGGTCGTCGTCGGCCGGTGGGCTGTCGAGAAACGCCAGGCCCAATTCCAGTTCCTCGGCCGTCGCCGGCCGGCCGTACAACAGCAGGTAGGCCCGGCGAATGCGGGCCGGCTGGTCGCTCGCCTCGCTGGCCAATCGCGTCGACAGTGCCTTGGCCCTGGCCGCCATGAACGAACTGTTCATCATGAACAGCGACTGCTGCGGCACGATGCTGGCCGCCCGGCCTTCGCTCGTGGCCCGAGGCACCGGAAAATCGAACAGCCGCAAAAACGTGTCGGACGAGAACTCATCACCATTGCGGCTGACGGCCGCATACAGCGTCCGGCGCCGGCTGCCGCCAATATCGCTGATCGACGGGCCGCCAAGCGCCGGGTCCAGCTCGCCGGTTGCCTTGAGCAGCGCGTCGCGCCAAGCTTCGACATCCAAGCGCCGCGGGCTCATGCGCCACAACAGCCGGTTGTCGCCGTCGACGGCCAGCGCCCGCTCGTCGGCGGCGCTGGACATCTGATACGTGGCCGACAGCACGATCGCGCGGTGCAGTTGCTTGAGCGACCAGCCGTAATCGCCGGCGCTGGTGCCGCGGAACCTGGCGGCCAGCCAGTCCAGCAGCTCAGGATGCGACGGCTTTTCCCCCAGCGTGCCAAAATTGCTGGCCGTGCGCACCAGGCCCGTGCCGAAGTATTGCTGCCACACGCGATTGACCATCACGCGTGCCGTGAGCGGATTCTGCGGACTGACCAACGCATCGGCCAGATCCAGCCGGCCGCTGCCGCGCGTAAAAGGTGGCGGATCGTCGCCCGCGATGATGTGCAGGAAGCGACGCGGCGCTACGGGCCCTGGCCGCTGCAAGTTGCCGCGGATGGCCACGTGCATGTCTTCGCTGCCGCGATCGGCCAGCGTGTGGACGAAGGGATATTTGTCGGGGGCCTTGCTCTTGAGCTGATCGATTTCGGCAGTCAATTCTTTCATGCGCCGCTGCTCATCGGCGGTCAATTTGCGGTTGGCCGCGTTGCGAGCGCGGAACTTGATCGCTTTGCGCTCTTTTTCGAGCTTGTCGATTTGTTTCTTGGTCTCGTTGTAAGCTTTGACGATTTCCGGCGGAGCCAGCGGCATTTCGTCAACGGTGGTGTTGTTGAACACCCCGGCCAGCGAGTAATAGTCCACCTGCGGGTAAGGATCGAAGCGATGATCGTGGCAACGCGCGCAAGCCACGGTGAGCGCGAGCAGCCCGCGCGTGAGCGTATCGACGCGATCGTCGAGCGTTTCGCTCTTGGCCTGGCTGATGGCCTCCAAGTCGCCGCCGTCGCTGATGTAAGTCGGTCCCAGCGCCAGAAAGCCAGTCGCCACGGAATGCTCGTTGCCAAGCAGATCGCCGGCCACCTGGCGGCGCACAAACTCGTCGTACGGCAGATCATGATTCAGCGCCGCGACGACCCAATCGCGATAGCGCCAGGCATTGGGCAGCGCCGCACTATCCAAGAAGCTGCCATGGCCGTCGCTATAGCGGGCCACGTCCAGCCAGTGCCGACCCCAGCGCTCGCCATAGGCGGGCGAAGCCAGCAGCCGATCGACGAGCTGCGTCACCGCCGCATCGCGATCGCGCGCGACTGCCCGCTCGAAACGGTCGGCTTCTTCCGGCGTCGGCGGCAAGCCGGTCAGGTCGATGCACAGCCGTCGCAATAGCACGCGCGGCTCGGCCGGACGATTGGGGCTGAGGCCTGCGGCTTCGAGCCGGGCGAGAACGAAATAGTCGATCTCATGCTTGGGCCACGCGCGATCGCGCACGGCCGGCAGCGCCGGATCGGCGATCGGCTGCCAGGCCCAATGAGCCTTGCGCAGTGCCGGCCAGTCGTAGGTTTTGCCCGCTGCGATGGGCTGTTCGTCCGCTTCGCCGGGCCAGGGAGCTCCCAGTTCGACCCATTTCACGAGCACCGCCACCTGGTTGGCCGAGAGTTTGCCGGTGGGCGGCATTTCGCTCGTCTGCCAGCGAATGGCTTGGATCAGGTTGCTGGCCTCGGGCTTGCCGGGCACGATCGCCTGGCCCGAGTCGCCGCCCGCCAGCGCCGCCTGCCGCGAATCGAGCCGCAGCCCGCCTTGCAGCACTTTGGCTTTCGCGCTGTGGCACTTGTAGCAATGCTCGGCCAGCAGCGGCCGCACCTGCGACTCGAAGAATTCGGCCTGCTCAGGCGTCATTTCGTCGGCCAATAGCCAGCCGGGCAGCGCGGCGCAGATCGCCAGGCCGGCGATCATCGTGCGGAGATCGTGAAGGCGCAGTCGCAACACGGGCGGCACCTCAACAACTGCTAGCTGTCAGTCCCGGCTTGCTGGCAGGACGCCAGCGGCCGCGACTCGGGGGTAGGGCTGGACGCTACGGTTTTGCAACCGGGGGACTATGTTCGATCTTCGTGGGTTTTTCGCCGGCGAGTTTGGCAATTCGCTCAGCCATCGATTGTACCGCTTCGGATCCTAAATGCACGCCGCAATCCAACCGAAAATGCCGCGTCTGGCCGGCCGCTAGCTTGGGCACGCGACCGTGCTGGCGCTCGATGCGGCGATTGAACGGAAAGCCGGTGGCCGGTTCTAAGCCGGTAACGTATCCATCGGCTCGCTCGGCCGTATTCTTCCAAATCGTCAGATAGGGAAGTTCCTCAACATTCCAGGTGAGCGAGGCCGCACGGTCGCCGGCGGCATTTTGTAACATCACGCTGGTGCGATGCTCCGCGTCGGCTCGCGGCCGGGCCAAGTACACCTGCTCGACAAAGCCCGGCGTCGGCCCGGCATACGTGGCGTAGTCGTTGATGCCTTTGGCCGCTTGCTCGTTCATCGGCGCCACGCTCTCTAGGGCTGCCACGACCTTGGCTCCCTTCTCCAGCAGCGGCGCGCCGTAGTTCACATGATAGATGAGCTGAAACTCCTGCGGCGTGCCGCCCCGATTGGTCACCGCGTCTTCAATTCGAAACGAATCCGAACCGGGCACGGTCGACAGCTCGGTGACCAGTTCCAGCTTCGGCCCGAAAAACAGCCGTTCGTGTACTACGCCGCGTAGCCGCACCCGGTGCGGTGGCCGGCGATCGATCAGCACTTCCACCAGCGAGGCGGGCGTGTTGCCGATCTTGCCGTGCAGCGTCAGGTCCATCTCGGCCTGCTCGCCCGTGTTCGTGGTGAACACGTCGCGGCCCGGATGGCCGGCAAATTCCAGCCCGCAGCGCACCATCCACTCGTTAAAGCCATCGAGCCAACCCAGCCCGCCGCGGCTTTCCAAATCGACGAAACTGGGATGCACGACTTCCTTGACGGGCGATTGCCAGCCCAAGCGAAAACTGCCGCGCAGCACTTCCAGGATATTCATGCCGCGCGTGGGAATGACCGTGATGGCCAGCCGCCCGTTGTCGATCACGACCAGCTCGACCCCCTCCTGCTTGCCGCCATGCAACAGGCGTTTGGAGATCGACCACGGCAGATCGGCCGGCAGATCGAGATTTTCGTTGGTCACCCGGAACGACTCGGCCCGCTCGCTAGTGCGCGCATCACTGAGCACGTAGTGCCACGCGCCATCGTCAGCCGCCTGCAGCGGAGTTACCGACAGCATGACGATGAATACAGCAAACAAAGGTCGAGTATGCATGAATAGTTCCAGCAAAAATGATTTCACCACAGAGGCACAGAGAAAAAACGAAAACAATTGAACAGAAGATCGCGAAGAGCGCTAAGAAGAAGGTGAAGAAGAAAAAAAGAAGAGTGGGAAGGTCAGTCATCTTCCTTTTTCCTACTTCCTTTCCTCCTTTCTTCGCGCTCTTTGCGGTCTTCTGTTCAAATTGTCTTCGTTTCTCTCGGTGTCTCTGTGCCTCTGTGGTTCTCGTCTTCTTTTTTTTCTTCCTCACCCAGCGCCGAAAATCTCTTCCAGCCGGGCGCGCATCACGCCGGGCTCGACGTCGATGCCGGTCCAATACTTGATGCTGATCACGCCTTGGTTGACGAGCATGCCCAGGCCGTCGATGGCTGTCAACCCGCGGGCGGCGGCTTCGCGCACCAGCCGCGTGCGCGGCGGATTGGGGATCACGTCGGCCACGACGGTGCCCGGGGCGAGCGAATCCAAATCGAGCGGCACGCGGGCATTCACGTCGGGAAACAGCCCGATCGACGTGGCCTGCACGACGATATCGGTGCCATTGGGAACTCGATAGTCGCCCTGCCATTGGGCAAAGCTGGCCCGGGCGGGCGTCTTGTTGGCAATCAACTCGGCCAGCTGCTGGCCGCGCTCGCGTGAGCGATTGACCACGATGATTTCGCTCACGCCGGCCAGAGCCGTTTCCACGCCGATGGCCCGAGCCGCGCCGCCAGCGCCCAGCAGCACCAACTTCTTGCCGCGGGGATCGACATGCTCGACGAGTGACAGGACAAAGCCTTTGCCGTCGGTGTTTTCGCCGATGTACTGCCCTCCGCGCCGCACGACACAGTTCACCGCGCCCATGATGGCCGCCGACTCGCCTAGGCCATCCAGATGCTGGATCACGGCCACTTTATGCGGCAGCGAGCAGTTGAACCCGGCCCAGCCCATCGCGCGGGCTCCGCGCACGGCGTCGGCAAGCTTTTCGGGCGGCACTTCGCAATTGATGTAGCGCCAATCCAGGCCGTGATGCCGATAGGCGGCCTCGATCATGGCCACCGTGGGATTTTCGGCGGCCGGCTGAGCGAACGAGCCGGTCAACTGGCTGAGGAAGTTCAACGCATCGGTCATGGAAATAGTTGCTCGACAAACAGGCCGCGGGTTAAAGTGGCCGCCAATCTAGCAGGAACTCCTTCACTGGCAAGCAAATGCAAAATTCTCCGTGCCGAATGCTGACTGCCGGCTTTCGACTCGCGTGCGGCGTACTCCTGGCGTTGTGGCTCACGGGCGCGTCCGGCTGTGGCCCAGCCGCCGCGAGTCCGAGCATGCGCCGCTTGTCGGAATCCGACAAATCGACCGACAAGGGCACGATCGGCCTGTCGGTGCTGACGCTCACCAATCCGTTCTTCAAAGAAATCGCCGACGAGTTTACCCTCGCGGCCGAAAAGCAGGGCTACCGGGTTGTGGCCGTCAGCGGCGATTTTGACGTGGCCCGGCAGCAGAACCAGGTGAAGGATTTTATCGTGCGGCAGTCGGCCGCGATCGTGCTGTGCCCGTGCGACTCGCGGGCCATCGGCCCTGCCATCCGGGAAGCCGATGCGGCCGGCATTCCGGTGTTCACGGCCGATATTGCCTGCCTGGCGCCGGGCGCCAAAGTCGTGTCGCACATCGCCACCGACAACTACGGCGGCGGCAAGCAAGCGGCCGACGCCATGATCGAGGCGCTGGGGCCCGCCGGCGGCAAGGTGGTGATTCTCGATTACAAACAGGCCGAAAGCTGCCTGCTTCGAGTCAAAGGCTTCAAAGAAGTCATCGAGCGGCACAACGCGGCCCATCCGCATGCCGCGGTACAGGTCGTTTCGGAGTTGCCCGGCGACGGCCAGAAGGACAAGGGCTACAAAGCGGCCGAAGATGCGCTGCAAGCCCATCCCGATCTGGCCGGCGTGTTCGCCATCAACGATCCGTCGGCCTTGGGCGCTCGAGCCGCGATCGAAAAGGCGAACAAGACGGCCCAAGTGAAGATCATCGGCTTCGACGGTCAGCTCGACGGCAAGCAGGCGATCCGCGATGGCAAGATCTACGCCGATCCAATCCAGTTTCCCGACCGCATCGCCAAGCTGGCCGTCGACAGCATCGTCCGCTATTTCGACGGACAAAGCGTTCCGCCCCAGCAGTTGATCCCCACGGCCCTCTACCGGCAAGCCGACGCGAGAAGGGAAATGGGGAGTGAAAAGTGGACAGTGAAAAGTGAAAAATGACGAGCGTCCAGCCAGCGCCGCCCGGTCCCCCACTTTCCACTTTTCACTTTTCACTTTTCACTTAAGTCCACCATCGTTCCCCATGCCGCACTCCCGTACACCTCTGCTCGAAATGCGTGGCATCCGCAAGTCGTTTCCGGGCGTGCAGGCGCTGTCGGGCATCGATCTGGAATTGCACGCGGGCGAAGTGCTGGCGCTGCTCGGCGAAAACGGGGCGGGCAAGAGCACGCTCATCAAGACGCTCGGCGGCGCGCATCGGCCGGACGAGGGCGGCATCTTCATCGATGGCCAGCCCTGGGCCATCGATAGCCCGGCCGAGTCGGCCCGCGCGGGCATCGCCATCATCTACCAGGAATTCAACCTGGTGCCGGCCTTGAGCGTGCGCGAGAACATCTTTCTGGGACGCGAGCAGACCCGCTGGGGCTGGGTCGACCGCCGCGATCAGCGCCGCCGTGCGCTCGAACTGCTCGGGCGGTTGGGTGCTGACATCGATCCGGACACTCCCTGCGGCCGGCTGTCGGTGGCCGGGCGGCAACTGGTGGAAATCGCCAAAGCGCTTTCGCAGAATGCCCGGGTGCTGGTCATGGACGAACCGACTGCGCCGCTGGCTCCGCCCGAGGTCGCGGCCTTGCTGCGGCTGGTGGGCGAGCTGCGCTCGCAGCAGATCGGCATCATCTTCATCAGCCATCGACTGGACGAGATTTTCGCCATCGCCGATCGCATCACCATTCTGCGCGACGGCCGCCACGTGGCCACGTACCCGACGCGCGATGCGACCCGGCAGCGATTGATCGAAGACATGGTCGGCCGGCCGCTGGAAGCCGAGTTTCCGGCCCGGCAAGCCTCCATCGGGCAGCCGCGGCTGGAAGTCGCCGCGCTCTCGGCCGGCCAGCGCGTGCGCGACGTGTCGTTTGCCGTCCGCTCGGGCGAGGTGCTGGGGCTCACGGGCCTGGTGGGCTCGGGCCGTACGGAGACGGCCCGGTTGATTTTTGGTGCCGATCGGCGCGATGAGGGCACGATCCGGCTCGATGGCCGCGAGCTGAACATTCGCGGTCCGCGCGATGCCATTGCCGCCGGCCTGTGCTTGTTGACCGAAGATCGGCAGCAGCAAGGGCTGGTGCTCAAGCGTTCGGTGCTGGAGAATTTCGGCCTGCCGAACTTGTCGCGTTTGTCGCGCTGGGGACTGGTGCGCGGCCGGCAAGAGCGGGCCGCTTTTGGCCGTTATGCGGAGCAGCTGCGCATCCGCGTTCGCAACTCTGGCCAGCGGGCGCGCGACTTGTCCGGCGGCAACCAGCAGAAGGTGGTGCTGGCCAAGTGGCTCGAAGCGAACTGCCACGTGCTGATTTTCGACGAACCCACGCGCGGCATCGACGTCGGGGCGAAGTACGAGATTTACCTGCTGATGAACCAACTGGCGGCCCAAGGCAAGGCGATCGTGCTCATCAGCAGCGAACTGCCCGAGGTGTTGGGCATGGCCGACCGCATCCTGGTGATGCACTCCGGCCGCATCGCCGGTGAAATTGCCGACGCCCGCGGCGCGACGCAACAACAAATCATGGAATTGGCGGTCGGATGAATGTAGCGCCTGTGGAACCGGCAAGTGCGTCCGCGGCCAAGCGGCGGCGCGACTGGCTGCTGAGCGAATACGGCATGGCGCTGGTGCTGGTGGCGCTGGTCGTGTTCTTTTCGATCGTTACTTGGACTCGGCAGGGCGCCAGCGGCCCGGCCGCTGCGCGCGAGCTGGCCGGCACGATCGCCAGCGTCAGCGCCGAGGGGCACAACCGCGTCGTGATCGTCGTCCGCGACACGCCGGCCGAGCGGGCTTGGGCCGAAACGCTTCGCCGCGATCTGGTCGGCCAGGGGCTCGAAGTTGTAGCCAGCCTGGCGGGCGATCCGCAACAAGCCGGCCGCGAGTTGACGAGGCTGCTCGAGTCTGGCGCCGCGATCGATTACCTGGCGTGCAGCTCCGCGACCTTTCATTGGGGCGTCTTCGACCGGCTGGCCGCCGAGCACGCGAAACTGCGCGAGGCGACGTTGGTCGAGCCGGCCGCAGTGCGCGGATCGAGTTTTCTCACGGCCGCCAATTTGCTGAATATCGCCAACCAGGTGGCCATCATTGCCATCGTGGCCATCGGCATGACGCTGGTGATCATTACCGGCGGCATCGATTTATCGGTCGGCAGCTTGATCGCGCTGTCCGCCGTGGTGACCACGCTGGCGGCGCGCGATCTTGCCGGCGGCACCGCCGCTTCGAACTTCGGCCTGGTGGCCTGCTCGCTGGCCGGCATCGGCTTGTGCGCCCTGGTCGGCGCATTCTCGGGCATGATGGTCGCGCGGTTCCAGGTGCCGGCGTTCATCACCACGCTGGCGATGATGGGCATTGCCAGCGGCGTGGCCTACCGCATTTCCGAGGGGCAATCGATCGACCAGGTGCCCGAGCGTTTCGTGGCGCTGGGCGGCGGCCTGGGTCCGCTCGGAGTGCCTAACGCCGTGCTGCTGATGTTCGGCTTGTACATCGCCGCTCACGTGCTGATGACGCGCAGCGTGTTCGGCCGGCACGTGTATGCGGTGGGGGGCAATGCCGAGGCGGCGCGGCTGTCGGGCGTGCCGGTGCGGCGCGTGCTGGTGCTGGTGTATTTGCTGGGCGGCGCACTGGCCGGCTTGGGCGGCGTGGTGATGGCTTCGCAATTGAAAAGCGGCGCTCCGACCTACGGCCTGATGTACGAGCTGCACGTGATCACGGCGGTCGTCGTTGGCGGCACGTCGCTGGCCGGTGGCGAAGGCCGGATCTTCGGCACTCTGATCGGCGCCTTTATCATCGCCGTGATCCAAAACGGCATGAATCTCACCGGCATCGAAAGCTACACGCAAAAGATCGTGCTGGGCGCCGTGATCCTCGCCGCCGTCCTGCTCGACCGGCTCAAGCAGAACGCCCGCGGGTGAGCCGCCTTGATGCCGAATCATTTCGCTCCGCGCCCAAGCATTTCGGGGGGCAAGCGGTCGTTCGATGAGCCGGCACATACATTAGCCGGCACATGCATGTGCCGTTTCGTGTGCGCGATGCGTGCGGATCTATTTGTCGCTGACGCCGCGCCGGCCGCTCGAAAAATCGTGCGAAAATTTTTGTCCTTCAGGCTGCCGACTGGGGTTTAATACGATATGAGGTGGGGTTGGCTGGCGGATTGCGGCGGTTGGGCTGCCGGAACTCTGCCCTCCTATCAATGATTCAAGGAGACATCGCATGCCGCGGGTTTTGTGGATGGTGGCCTTGGCCACGGCGCTGGTCGCTGGCCGGCCGAGTCTGGTTCAAGCGGCCGCTGGTGACGACGACTCGAGCAAGCGCGAAGTGCAGAAGCTCGAGAACCAATTGGAGCAGTTGCAGGCACAAATCCGCCACCTGGAATCGCGGCTAGCAAAGGCAGCCGCGCCGATCCCCGAGGTTCGCACGGCCGATGAGCAGTCGAAACCGCCAGCCGGCGAGCGCGACCGCAAAGGGCCGCCGCCTCCTCCGCCCGGCGATCGTGGCCCCCGCGACGCCGGTCCGCGTGATGGCGGTCACCGCGATCATGACCGCCCCGATCGAAAGCCCGACGGCGGCCCGCGGCACGATGGGCATCACGCAGGCGAAGGCCATCATCCTCCGCCGCCGGGTGGCCCGGGACATTTCTTCGATCCCGAGCGGATGCGCGAGATGCGCGAAATCGTGGAGCGCGTCGTCGGCGCCGAAAAAGCCCGTGAGTTGCACGCCGCGTTTATGAAGTACTTTGCCAGCCACGGCCGCGGCCCGTTTGGCGGCCCCGGGCATCACCCGATGGCCGGTGGACCCGAAGCCCGCGGCCCGCATGGCCACGGACACGAGATGCACGCCCACGGGGGTCACGACTCGCACGCCCGCGGCGAGCACGAAGGTCATTGCCCCTTCTGCCAGATGGAGCACCGCGGCCATCACGGTGAGGGCCATCACGGTCACCACGGCGAGCACTTCGCTGCTCAGGGTGGTCATGGCCATCATGGCAGTGCTCATCATGGCGAAGGCCATCACGGCCACCACGGTGAAGGTCATCACGGCGAGCATTTCGCCGCTCACGGTGGTCACGATCATCACGGTGAAGGCCATCACGGCCACGGCCATCACGGTGAGTATGCGTCGTGGCATGGCGGTCACGGCCATCATCGGCAGCACCATCATGGCATGCACGGGCACCACGGTGAGAGCATGTACGCCAGTTGGCATGGATCGGAAGGCCACCACGGCGAGCATCACGCCCAACGCGGCCATGATGGCGACGGGCATCATGCAGACGGCCATCACGAGGATGGACATCATGAGCACGGCCATCATGACGGACATCACGACGGCCATGGCCATCACAGCGCCGAAGAAGGCCATCATTCGCACGGTGGCGACCACGGCGACATCGAAAAGAAGCTGGATCAGATTCTCCGCGACGTCGAGGCCATCCGCCGTTCGATGAGGGATTGAAACCGCGCCCACGCGCAATTTTCACGGGGTCGGCCGCTCGAGAGCAAACGCCGCAAGCGTTCTCTCACGCGGCCGGCCCCGCCTTTGTTTGGTTCTTGATACCATTGTTCCGCCGTCGCACCATTGAGAAACTCGAGCATGCTGCGTACGCCATTGATCGTGGCCCTTTCACTGCTGGCCAGCGCGCTGGCAACCATCAGCCCGGCCGCGGCCGATGCGCCGGCCCAGCGCCCGAACATCGTGGTCATGCTCGTCGACGACATGGGTTGGTCGGATATCGGCTGCTATGGCAGCGAGATCGCCACGCCGCGGCTCGATGCGCTGGCGGCCGACGGTCTGCGCTTTACCCAGTTCTATAACACGCCACGGTGCAGTCCCTCCCGGGCGGCGCTGCTCACGGGCCTTTACTCGCACCAGGCCGGCATGGGCTGGCTCGACAATAAGGTCGAGCCCAAGTCGAAAGGCTTTCACGGCCGCCTGTTGCCGCGCTGCGTGACGATCGCCGAGGTGTTGCGCGAGGCGGGCTACTTTACCGCCATGACCGGCAAGTGGCACTTGGGTCAACAGAACGGCACCCCGCCGTGGACGCGCGGCTTCGATCGGTCGCTCAACTCACGCTATGGCGAAGTCTATTTCCCCCATGAATCCGATCGGCCCGGCACGAAGTTCTTGTACTTGAACGGCCGCGAGTTGCCGAAGGACTCGCCCGAGATCGGTCGCGACTGGTACTCGACCGACTTGTTTGTCGACTGGGGACTGAAATTCATCGACGAAGCCCAGGCCGCGAAGAAGCCGTTTTTCTTGTACGTGGCCCAGGGAGCCGTACACTTTCCGCTGCGTGCACCGGCCGAGACGATCGCCCGGCACCGTGGTAAATACCTTCAGGGTTGGGACCTGCTGCGCGCGCAGCGGCACGCCCGGCAAATCGAAATGGGACTGGTCGACGCGGCCTGGCCGCTGGCGCCGCGACCTTCCGAATCGCCTGCCTGGAGCACGCGCACCGACGAGCAAAAAGATCGCTTCGACCAGATGATGGCGGTCTATGCGGCGATGGTCGAGCGCATCGATCGCAGCATGGGAACGCTGGTCGACGGTTTGCAAGCCCGCGGCATGTTGGACAACACGCTGATCCTGTTTCTCAGCGACAACGGCGGCAACGCCGAAGGCGGGCCGCCCGGTGTTACCCGCGGCACAGGTCCGATCGGCGGCCCCGACTCGTACGTGTGGCTGGGCATGAACTGGGCCACCGCCTGCAACACGCCGCTGCGTCGCTATAAGCACTTCACGCACGAAGGGGGCATCAGCTCGCCGCTGGTCGTGCATTGGCCGGCCGGCATTCCAGCCGAGCGGCGCGGCAAGCTCGAAAAGCAACCGGCCCACCTGATCGACATCATGGCCACGGCCGTCGACCTGGCCGGCGCGAAATATCCTACCGAGTTTGGCGGCAACCAGATTCTGCCCATGGAGGGCGTCACCCTGCGGCCGGCGCTGGCAGGCCAGGCACTCGCTCGCATTCAACCGATCTTTTGGGAGCACGAGGGCAACAAAGCGGTCCGCGACGGCCGCTGGAAGCTGGTGCAAAAGTGGCGCGAGCCGTGGGAGCTGTACGACATCGAAGCCGATCGGACTGAACAGAATAATTTGATCGCCGCTCAGCCCGAGATCGCCAAGCGTTTGGAGACCGCCTGGAACGCGTGGGCCGCGCGAGCGTTCGTCGACGACTGGCCCGGGCCCGATCACACTGCTTGGGGCGCGGATCTCAAGCCGGACTAACTCCAAAGCGCAAAATCCTTTTCTTTCGTAGCGTGCTTCGCGTCCTTCTGTTCAAGTCTTCGTTTTTTTGTTTTCGGAATACTCGCATGCCGCAGCTTTCCTGGGGAGTCGTCGTTCTCGTGCTCGCCGCCACCTTTCTCCCAGCCGAAGTGAATGCCTACGACGATTGGCAAGCGTCGGGCACCGGCGGAGCGGTCGTGGCCGGCGGGCGTGATGCCACCGCAGCCGGCATCGGGCAACTGGCCAGCGGGGGCAATGCCGTCGACGCGGCCGTGGCCACGATCCTGGCTCTGAGCGTCACCGATTCAAAATCGTTTTGCTTCGGCGGCGAAGTGCCGATCATGGTGTACGACGCCAAGCGCGGCGTGGTCGAAGTGCTCTGCGGCCAGGGCGTCGCACCGCGGCTGGCCACGCGCGAGTATTTCGCCACGCACGGCGGCATTCCCGGCTCGGGCCTCACCCCGGCTGCCGTGCCCGCCGCGCTCGACGCCTGTCTCACTGCCCTCGATCGCTACGGCTCGCGCACCTTTGCCGAAGTCGCCGCCCCCACGCTCAAGTTGCTCGATCAGCAGGCCGAGCCCTGGCATGCCGACCTGGCCGCCACCTTGCGACGGTTGATCAAGGCCGAAAGCGGCACGACCGACCGCCGGCGCGGCTTGCGGCTGGTGGCCGATTATTTTTATCGCGGCCCGATCGCCCAGGAAATCGACGCCTTCTGCCGCGCCGCAGGCGGCCTGCTGCGCGCCAGCGACCTGGCCACGCACGTGACGCGCATCGAAGAGCCGATCACAGTCGATTATCGCGACCACACGGTCTGCAAATGCGGGCCGTGGACCCAAGGACCGTATGCCCTCGAAACGCTGCAACTGCTTCAGGGCTTCGATCTGGCCCGCTCGGGCCACAACACTCCGCAGACGATCCACCTGGTGGTCGAAGCCATGAAGCTGGCCCTGGCCGACCGCGACGTCTTCTACGGCGACCCGCTGTTTGTCGACGTGCCGCTGGCCGGCCTGCTCGCTCCGGACTATGCCAAGACGCGGCGCGAGCTGATCGATCGAGAGCGGGCATCGCTGACCCAGCGGCCCGGCGATCCGCGGCAGGGCCGTGCGCTGCTCGATGCGGCCCAAGTGCGGCGTGGGCTGGGCGGCCCCGCGCTCGATACCACGACGTGCCTCGTGGCCGACAAGGCCGGCAACGTGGTGGCCGCCACGCCCAGCGGCTGGAGCGGCGTGCTCGCCGGCAGCACGGGCGTCTGGCTGGGGACGCGGCTGCAAAGCTTTAATACCTGGCCCGAGCATCCCAACTGCATCGAGCCGGGCAAGCGCCCGCGCATCACGCTCACGCCGACGCTCGTGCTCAAAGCCGGCAAGCCGGTGCTGGCCATCAGCGTGGCCGGCGGCGACGGCCAGGATCAGGACACGTTGCAACTCCTCGTCAACCACATCGATTTCGGCCTCGACCCGGCCCGCTCGGTCACGGCCGATCGTTTCGGCACCAACCACCTGCTCGGTTCCTTCCGCCAAACCCCGCCGGAGCTTGGCAGCCTGCTCCTCTACGAATCGCTCGGGCCCGAAGTCGCCAGCGACCTATCCGCCCGCGGCCACCTGGTTCAAACCGTCACCCGACCCCTCTGGTCTCCCACTGCCCTTTCCATCGATCCCGCCACCGGCACTCTCCGCGCCGCCGGCGACCCCCGCACCGGCCGCCACGCCGCGGCACGATAAGTCATAACGGTAGAGCACTTCACGCCGCCGGGTGCCATGCCCGCGCCGCGTGGGCATGTGGATCACACTCGACCCCACCGTAGCCATCCCGCTCCGTCGGGATGGAGGGCGCGACCGAGAATCGTCCGCAGCGCCAAGCCGAATTGCGCGCGGTCGGCTCGACGGAGCGAGCCGGCTACGGTGAAACGCTTGCACCTGGTCGATTCGGGTTGAGCAGAAACGAAGGCCGGGTGTCATGCCCACACTTCGTGAGCATGGCACCCGATAGCGCGAAGTGAAGCGCCAACATCACGCCAGCAGCTCGCGGATCACATTGCCATGTACGTCGGTGAGCCGTCGGTCGATGCCGTTGTGGCGGAGGGTGAGGCGGGTGTGGTCGATGCCGAGCAGATGCAGCAGGGTGGCGTGGATGTCGTAGACTTGCGTGGGGTGCTTGCGGTCGAGCGGTTTGAAGCCCCAGGCGTCGCTGGGACCGTAGGTGGTGCCGCCGCGAATGCCGCCGCCGGCGAGCCAATTGGTAAATACAAACGGATTGTGGTCGCGGCCTTTGCCGCCTTGCGACGACGGCATGCGGCCGAACTCGGTGGTCCAGAGCACGATCGTGTCGTCCAGCATGCCGCGCTGCTTCAAGTCTCGAATCAACGCCGAAGCGCCCCGGGCCATGCCGCGCGCCAGCGGCCCGTGGTCGCGATGCACGTTTTCGTGCGAATCCCAGTTGCGGCGCGGAAAGCCGTTGTCGTTGCCCGACCAGATTTGCACGAACCGCACGCCGCGTTCCAGCAGCCGCCGGGCCGCCAGGCATTTGCGGCCAAACGTGTCGGTCTCTTCCAGCGGATTGATTTCCTTGTCGAAGGCCTGGCGGCCGTGATCGAGGCCGTAGAGCTTGAGAATATGCCGCGGCTCGCTGGCGATATCGAGCGCGTCGGGCATAGCCAATTGCATGCCCGCGGCCAGCTCGTAACTGCGAATGCGCGATTCCAGCCGCTCGTCGCCGGCCCGGGCCGCGGCATAGCGGCGATTCAAGTCGCCGAGCACGGCTCGGCCGTCGGAGTCGCTGGCCGCAGTCACGTAGCCGTGCTCGGGCGGAAACAGGTCGGCCACCGGATGCGGGCTGCCGGGATAAATCAGCGTGCCCGAGTGCTGCGACGGGAGGAACGCAGCGTCCCAGTTCTTCGGGCCGTTGGAGGCGAAGCCGCGATGATCGGGCAGCACGACGAACGTCGGCAAGTTGTCGTTCAGCGAGCCCAAGCCATAGCTGACCCAGCAGCCGGCGCCGGGAAAGCCGGGCATCTGGAAGCCCGTGGCCTGTATCAGCGTGGCCGAACTGTGTACGCCGGAGCGGCCGACCATGTTGTGGACGAATGCCATATCATCGACGCACGGTCCGAGATCGGCCACGACTTCGCTCAGCCATTTGCCGCTTTGGCCGTAAGGCCGGAAGTCCCAAATCGGCTTGAGCCACGGGCCCAGACCGTTTTGAAAAGCCTCGACCGGCTCGCCAAAGTCGGCCGGTTTGCCATGATTGCGGACCAGCTCCGGCTTGTAATCGAACAGATCGAGATGGCTCGCGCCGCCGGCCATGAACAACTGCACGACGCGCTTGGCCTTGGCCGGATGATGCAGAACGCCGCTGCGCACATCGCTGCTGGCACGGGCATTTTCTTGCTGCAAGAGCGCGGCCAGCGCAATGCCGCCCAACCCGCCGCCGAATTGCCACAAAAATTTGCGGCGCGAAACGGAGCAGGGCAGGGGAGCGGGAAGCGTGCGGGGCAGCGGGGTGGGCATGGCCGATAGCTCAATCGATAAAGGTGAACTCGCTGAGATTGAAGATCAGCCGGCACGCGTTGGCCAGGCCGTGCTGGTTGGCGTACGCGGCCAGTTGCTCGCGCTCGGCCGCCGAAGCATGCCGGCCCAAAGCCAGCCGAAACGCCAGATCAAGCTGCTCGGGCAGTCCAGTTGCTTCGTGCTTCACGCGCTCGGCAAAATGCCCGGCCATGGTCACCATGAACCGGTTGTTCAACAGGGCCAACGCTTGCAACGCGCTGGAACTCTGGTTCCGCTTGTCGACGCTCATGGATGGATCGGCACAATCCAGGGCACTCATCAGCGGCTCGCCCTGCGAGCGGACGATGAAGCGATAAATCGAACGCCGCTGCGTGCGGGCGTCATCGGGATCGGCCAGGTGATATTGATAATGCGGCGAATGCTCCGGGTGCTCGACGACAAAATCCCGGAAGCCGGGACCGCCGGCCGCCAGATTCAGTTTGCCGGCCACCACGAGCACCGTGTCGCGGATGGCTTCGGCTTCCAGCTTGCGGCGATTCATGCGCCACAGGTTCTCGTTCTGAGCATCGCGTGCTGCCTGCGCCGACTCGCCTTGCGACGCTTGCCGATACACGGCGCTGGTGACCAGCAGCCGGTGCAGCCGCTTGAGCGACTGGCCACCGTCGCGAAACTCGACGGCCAGCCAATCGAGCAGCTCGGGATGCGAAGGCTGCCGCCCCATGTGCCCAAAGTCGTTGGGCGAATCGACCAGCCCGCGGCCAAAGTGATACTGCCAGGCCCGATTGACGATCGACCGCCAGGTGAGCGGATGATCGGCCCGCGTGATCCAGCGGGCCAAAGCCGCGCGTCGCTCGCCCTCCGCAGCGCCGGACGAGAGCGCGAGGTCGGCGGCGACACCCGGAATGATCGGCAGCACGCCCGGCTGCACCACTGGCCCCGGCTGCCGCACGTCGCCGCGCCGCAGCAGGTGGATCTCGCGCGGACGGCCGCCGTCGGGCCCGGTGCCGTGAAAATTGCCTTTGCCGTGATGCACGGTGCCGGCATACACCACCGCCGGATTGGGCAGCGCGGCCAGCTCGCGCTGGCGGTCGGCCAGTTGCTTACGCACGCGGGTCCACTGCGTATAAGCATCGCTGCCGAGCGTTTCTTCCAGCAGGCGCTCACGCTCGCGCTCCAGCGCGGCTCGCTCATCGCCGGCCAGGACGCCGCGGCCGGGGTAGTCGTTGTCGACGAGGTTCGGCTTTTGCCAACGCGGCGGCGCATCGATCGAATCGGCCGCGCTGACCGCGCCTTTCAATGCCCAATTGACTCCGGTCGTGTCGAAGATTTCGACTTCGGCCAGGGCAAACATAAAATCGTTCAGCCGCGGAGCCAGCCGTGTGGCGGTGATGCGGACATAGCGCGCCGGCTTGTGCGAAGCCGGCAACGAAATGGGCTTTAGCGACGGATTGGCGACGTCGGCCCGTGTGAAATCGGCCACCCGCTCGACGCCGGCTGCGAAACGTGGATCGTCGCAGGCCTCGACCACGTAGCGCTGCGGAAAGCCGAAGCCGGCGCCGATGTGATTGAAGTTGTCGAAGCAGGGGTGCAGCACGACGCGGTCGATGGCCACCGGTTGGCCCAGGTCGATCTGCACCCATTTGATTTCGTCCGGCGATCGCGCAATGGCGCTGTGATAGCCGAACGCGGCACTGACCGGTTCACTGGCGGCGGGCCTCTTAAGCTGCTGCTCGATGGCCGCGAGCTTCGAACCGGCCTTGGCTTGGGCTTGGGTCAGCCAGCCCTGGGACTGCTGTTGCAAGGCGTCGCGTTGCGCGGCCAATTCGCTGCGGCGGCGGCCGACGGCCGGGTCGAAGTCATAGATTTTGTCAGCCCGATCGAGCGCAGCGAACACGGCTTGCAGCCCGTAGTAGGCTTCCTGCGAAATCGGATCGAACTTGTGGTTGTGGCAGCGGGCACACTGCACGGTCAGGCTGTTGAAGGTGTTGAACGTGTTGGCGACCATGTCGTCGCGATCGAGCAATCGGGCAATCTTCCCATCGACCTTGGATTCCGGCACTTCCATATGCCCGATCAGATCCCAAGGGCCAGCCGCAATGAACCCGAGCGCCTCAATGCCGTCGCGCGTGCCGGCATGCAAAACGTCGCCGGCCAATTGCTCCTGCACAAAGCGGGCGTACGGCTTGTCCTCATTCAGCGCCCGAATCACGTAGTCACGATACGGCCAGGCGTGCAGGCGAGGCTTGTCCTTGTCGTAACCGTGCGTGTCGGCATAGTGTACCACGTCGAGCCAATGCCGGGCCCAGCGCTCGCCGTAGCGGGGCGAGGCGAGTAGCCGATCCACCAGCCGCTCGTAAGCATCTGGCGCCGGGTCGTTGACGAAGGCATCGATGGCCGCCGGCTCGGGCGGCAGGCCCGTCAGATCGTACGCGAGCCGGCGAATGAGCGTCCGCCGGTCGGCCTCGGGGGCGGGAGCGAGTTGCTTGCGGCGCAACTGTGCGATGACGAACGCATCGACCGGCGTGCGCACCCAAGCCCGATCGGCCGCCGCCACCTCCGGCACCGGCGGCCGCACCAGCGGACGCAGCGACCACCACGTCTCGGTCGAGGTGGTGGCGGCCGCTTCCGGCCATTTGGCGCCTTGATCGATCCAGAGTTTTACTCGCCCGATCTCGGTGGCCGAGAGCCGCGGCCCTTCCGGCGGCATCTGCATTTGCGGGTCGCCGCCGGCGATGTAGGTCAGCAGCGGACTGTCGGCACTGCGGCCGGCAACGATCGCTTCGCCCAGGTCGCCGCCGGCCAACGCCGCTGCCCGCTGGTCGAGCCGAAATCCGCTGCGTTGTTTTTGGGGGCCGTGACATTGGTAGCAATGCCGGCTGAAGATCGGCTGAATCTCGCTGGCGAAATCAACCAGCTCCGCAGCGTTGGACGAGGACGCGCAGGCCAGCAGCAGGGCGGCCGCAGCGAATCGCCCGAAGCGAATGATGGATTTCATCGCAGCGCACCTATGCGTTATGCCCGACGGCGTGATCCCGAAGCAGAGCCGAAGAATCGGGCCAGATCGTTGGCCGATGCCTGGACGTGAATCAGCATCGCATCATGAGCCGCGGGCCCCTGCCGCCGCTCGACGGCGTCGAGGATGGCCGCGTGATGTTCCAGGGCGCGAGCGACTCCGGTCGAGGCGAGCGTGGCCTGGCGGCTGGCACGGCCGAGTTCGCCCAACGACTCGAGCACGACCTCCAGGATCCGGTTGCCGGCCGCTTGAGCCAGGATGCGGTGGAACTCCAGATCGGCTTCGATGGCTTGCGACGTTTCGACGGCGGCGGCCAGCCGCTGCTGGGCGGCGTCGAGCGCGCGGCGATGCTTGGCCGTGGCGCGCTCGGCGGCCAGACGTGCCATTTGCGGCTCAATCGTGACGCGCGCTTCGGCCAATTGCCGCAAGCGCTCATCGGCCTCGGGCAGTAGCAGTTCGAGGGCACCGCTGACCGGCGCATACGGCCGATCGACAAAGCGAATGCCCACCCCGTGCCGCACTTCGAGCACGCCTTGCAGCTCGAGCCGCTTGGTGGCTTCGCGAATGACGGTGCGGCTCACGTTCAACTGTTCGGCCAGTTGCCGTTCGGGCGGCAGCCAGCCGTCGTTGGCGGCCAAGGCGCGCTCGGACATGGCGCTCAATCGGCTGCAAACTTGTTCCACGAGCGACGGTTGGGCGGCAACGCGTGTCATAGGATCGAAACGATGAGGCGGGAACGAAGGCGGGGCAGAGGTATGACCACTTGATAGATGGTATAACCAAGGCTGGCCGTGCGGTCAAACTTTAATTTTGCCATCGGAGCATCGTGGCGATTCCCACCGTAGTCATCCCGCTCCGCCGGGATGAAGGGATATCACGGTCGACCATCCCAGCGCCAAGTCGAGTTGCGGGGGCTTCGGCTCGGCGGAGCGAGCCGGCTACGGTGACGCGCCTGGATGTCCGGGCCGACTAATCAGCGCGGCTTGCGAGCGACCAGCGCAAAACAATGCACGCGCGTCGGCCGCACGGCTTCGAGCACGAGGCCTGCTGCGGCGAGCCAGGCGGTATATTCGGCGCGGCTGTAGGCACGGCCTTCGGTGACCGAGAATAGCGCGGCGGAATAGAGAGCCACTTCGAGCGGACCATCGAGTGCGTCGTTCAGCAGCACGTCGTGCACAATCAGTAGGCCGCCGGGGGGCAACTTCGCGGCACAGCGGGCTACTAGCTTTCGGCAATCGGGCGTGTCCCAGTCGTGCAGGATATTGCTCAACAGACACACGTCGGCCGCCGGCACTGGATCGGAAAACATTTCGCCGGCCTGGCATTCGAGGCGCTCGGCCACGCCGTAGTCAGCAGCCATTTCGCGCGCCACCGCCAGCACGTGCGGACGGTCCCAGACGATGGCTCGCAAGCCCGGGTGGCGCTGGAGCCAGGCGATGCTGTACAAGCCGGTGCCGCCGCCGACGTCGAGCAGGCAGCGGGCGTCGTCCAAGGGCACCGCCTCGGCCAGCGCCGGCGCGACATTCTTGGCCCGACCCGCCAAGGCGAGGGTCAAGCGCCGGGCGGCTTGCTGTTGTTCCATGGCCGAGTCGAGGTCGGGCCGAAAGATGAAGGCGGCGCCTGGTTCGTCTTTGCCCGCCGCCGCTGGCCGGTTGCTACGCAGCCGCTGGATCATTTCGAGCACGCCGGGGCTTTCGGCCGCCAGCCCCAAGTAACCGCTGACATCGTGCGGCGCGCCGGGCACCAGGTGCGCGCGGGCCAGGTCCGTGAGCGCCAGCGCGCCCGATGGCCGGGTTGTCAGCAACCCCATCGCCCGCAGGGCCGTGAACAAAACCGTCTGCGGCCGCTCGGCGAGTCCGAGCTGAATGCCCAACTCTTGGGGGAGCAATTCGGCACGTGCCAGCCGGCCGAAGAGATCGAAATGAGCCGCCGCGGCCACGAGCAACTCCGTGCCGAGATTGCCGCGGAACCAATCGAAAATGGGCGTCGGGTCCGTGGCCGGCGATAATAATCGCGATGTCATAAGCGTCTCACGAGGGTCGGCATGATGTTGGTGTTGGTGTCCAGGCGGCTCAGTCTGGCCATCGTATCGGATTGCAGTCGCGGTTTCTGCGGGTCAAAAATAGCGGCGGGCGACGGATCAATGATCCGCCAGGTTGTTCGCTTGCTGGCCGCGCCGGCGCGAGCCGCAGCAAGGACGAAAGGCACGAGGTTTCAGTCAATTCGAACCGACCGAGTGGAACCGCCGAAGTTTGGCATGCAAACTGCGGTCACATCGTCGCTACGCGGAATTGTGCCGCGCGACGACGGGGGAGTGATGCGAACATCTTTTCGAAGGAGCGCTAGATCATGGCAAGTGCAATGAACCGAGTTACCGATACGTTGCGGTCGCAGGCGTCGGGCGTGCGTGAAACGGCCGAAGCGGCGCGCGAGCAACTGCACGCGATGGGACACCAAGCGCGCGAAGTCGCAAATGACGCACTGGACCAGGCACGCGAGTCGGCGGAAGAACTGTATGAGCAAGGCCGCGAGCGGATGAGCGGCGCGGTCAATTCCGTCGAGCAATGTATTCGCGATCAGCCATTGCGGTCGCTGCTGGTGGCCGCCGGCATCGGCTGCCTGCTGGGAGCCATCTGGGTGCGGCGCTGAACGAATCGTTCGGAGGTGCCGCGAGCCGAGCGGCACTTATGAAATAGAGAGCGCTGCTATAGGCCCGGCTCGGCTCGCCGGGCCTACTTTTTGCGCCGAGCGGGGCCGACCAGATCCATGATGACGACGCTGTCCGGCATGAGAAATGCCCTCTTGCTCTGGGGGAGCAGAGTTCAGGACGAAAGGACGCCACTATGCAAGACTCCGTGGAATTCATTGGCGGGCCCTACGACGGTTATCGCCATCAATTGAACTGCATGCCCGCGGGCATTTTCGAGCAAGCCGCATTGCCGGTGAGCGAGAACTTAATTCGCGCGGTGAATGGCGAGAATCATGGGCCGCTGCTGCCTTGCCATCGTGTTGCCGTCTATCGGCTGCACCAGGCGCAGGAGGAGTGGAAGTACCGCTTCATTGGTGAAATGCCCACTGAAAACGCTGGCGGCGCGTTACAATAGAGTTGGTTTGTGCCGTCGACCGCAAAGGGGCCATATGACCAGCCTGGCTCATCAGACGCTCGTCGAGCATCAGATTCTCGAGCATGTGAAAGATGCCTTGCGATTGACGCTCGAGATGAAAGTCTCGAGTTCGTCGCTAGCGCGTAAGCTTTCGAGCGTGCGCTTCATGGCGCAATCCTTCGAGCGGCATCTCAATCGGCTATTAATTTTGGAAGAAGACGGCGGCTACATGGAAATGGTGCGTGAGCGCCGGCCGCAACTCATTGATGAAGCCACACGCTTGCGGCACGAACATGGCGAGCTGCGCGAACTGTTGGCCGGCATTAAGCAGGGGCTCGATGGCCTGGCCGACGGCGACGAAGAGCGCTTTCATGGCACCTGCCACAAGTTGCGCGACCTGCTGGACCGTCTGGACGAACACGACGCTCGCGAGATCAACCTGCTCGAGCAGGTGTTGATCGATACGGCCGCACCGGCGGGATGACCGGCTGACGGCGAGTCGCCGCCTTTGGATCATCGAGCGGACTGGTCACCGCCCGTCTCAAGCATCTGCGGTTTCAAGCAGCCGCCGTCTCAATCGGCGGCGCCACTGTTCGCGTGGCTGGCAATTTCCAAGAGCTGATCGGCCCGGCGCAAGAGGTCCAGGCCCGAATCTGGAGGCGGCGGTTCGCCGCTTTGGGGATCGCTGGCCACGAGCCGGCCATGGCAATGCTGGCACACGACCCGATGACCCAAGTAGGACACCCGGATGCGCAGTCGGCGTCCGCACGTCGGGCATTCCTGGATGTAATACACGGCGTTCGACATACGGAACCCTCCCTTACCCCACGCGTCGCTGTCGCCGGCGGCGCCACGGCTTCTGGCGATTCCGAAAACCCAATTGCAGCTTTAGAAGTGCTTCTGAGAATGCTTGTGAACAACGCTAGCAAGCCAAGTAGGCCGTTGGGCGGTTGTTCAACAGGCCGGATCAGTAACATCCGGCGGTAGAAGGCTGACGTAGCCAGCAGTATTCACCTCGCCATGAGTGGCGGAAGGTCATGGTACGCCTGCCGACGATTTCAAGTCAATCAAATTCCGGCGCTATCCCACAGACACTTACAACGAGGAATTTTGGACAGAAGGGCGCGAAGAACGCGAAGGAGTTTAGGAGACAGGACTTAGGTAAAGGACCGGCAGGGCCGGCGCGCCACACTTTCAGAGTTTGCGACCACTGCGATCCACCCGTAAGGGTTGATAGCATGTTGAGTGCAATCGGCTTGCGGAAGCGAAACCGGATTTTCGCCAGAAAAGGTCAAACCCGCACGCCGGGTCTTGCCGATACATACGCTCATGCCAGGGTGGGCTCGGCATGACTGCCTGCGATGGTAGTTGCGCCGCTTAAAACCTCCGCCAAAGTAAGGAAGCTCAACATGGCCAGGAGCCGTTTGCGGATTTATTACGGACCGGAAAAAGCTTGCACCACGGTCGACAAGCCCTCGGGCGAGGGCAAAGCCGTCCGCGTCCCCCTGGGCGAAATCATGCCGCTGTTGGCCGACGCGGTGCAAAGCCAGCGTACCTGGCTGCGGGACTTCGAAGACGACGAAATCACGATTTCGGCCGATCTGTACGAAGTGATTCTGGCCTACCAGCACTGCCGGCGGCCCAGCGCCTGAGGCCCGGCTGCTACCGCCCGAATCCGATCGCACGCAATTCGAACCCGGCTTTATCGCCGGGTTTTCTTTTGCGCCGCAGCGGGTGGCTACTTGTTTTCAGGGACTGCCACGTACCCCGGCTCGCCAGGTCCGGGCAGCAATCGCCACCTCATTTTCGCACGGGTGCGAATGCGGGTGGCGGCGATTCCGACCGTCATCGTGCCCTCGAGGCGCGATTGCTCCGTCACCGAGAGTATCCGGCCGGCGGTGGTGTCGAATTGAAGCGAACCCTTTCCGGCGAACTTGTCCAGCACGTACTTAGTGGTAGCTCCTGGATCGTCGACGAGTTGCGCGCTGGACGAGATGCGGAACTCGGCAATTGTCTGTCCGTCCCGAACCTGTTGATCTGTATACTCGAAAGTTCGTGTGCGTCTCATCGTAGCGAACGACCAGAGCGACCATTCGGTTTCCTTGCTCCACGGTTGGGTGCGGCAAGTGTCATCGGTCGGAAGGGGAAAACTGGGCGTCTGGAGCTGCATCCACCGGCCGAATGAGGCGCTCAATTCGCCGGGCTCATGCGCTTCGATCGCTTGTTCAAGCCGGCTGGGTAGCGTCACGTCGCTCGTGCGGCCATGCGGCGACATGCAAAAGGAAAACTTGAGGCCCGCCAGAACCGCGGTGCGTTTTCGCGTTTTTTTCGAGTCGAGTTCACGCGTTCCCTTTGAGTCTGTGTTCGATTCCTGCACGCGTTCGATGGTTTCGGTGATGGTCGCCATGCCATCGTGATCGACCTCCTCGACGTACCAACGAATATCGACCGTGCGCTTCGTGTCCAGAAGCGGATAGGTCAACTCGCCCTCAACGCGGCGAGTATCCGTTTCCTGGATCGCCTGATAGCGCAGCGTCTGGCCGCGCGTGAATTTCCAGCGGACCGCCGGCGCCGGACTGGCCAGGGCCGACGAACCTGTCGACTGGGCGCTGGCGCCGCCGGCGGCGATCGCCCAACAGGCGAGCATGAAGATTGTAGCGCGGAATTGCATACTATCGGGCCTTTGATCGGCGCAATTTCTGTTCAAAAGCCCCGCATTGTTCTACCGTGTGCGGCAAGCGCCCGCAAAGCCCGGGTGCTCACACGCTGCTCATAAAGGCTCGTCCGCGGACTGCCAGGGCCGGAAAGAACGGGAAAAGCGCTTTTGCCGGGCCGATTTCGGCGGGGGATGGCCGCTTCGTATTAGGCCTGGGAAGATATAATGGCCTTTGGCGGTCCGACGCGAAGGCGATCTTTCCTGGCACGAGGCCGGGACGCCCAGGTTCGTGCGAGCCGCAACCGATCGGCTGGCGATCGACCGAAAAACGACTTCTCGATCACTCCCTCTCCCCTTGCGGGAGAGGGCAGGGCGAGAGGGGCAGTAAAGAGTATTTTTCGGTCGATCCCGTAAAGCCGGCCGTGGTCCGTCACGCCACCGAGGCCTTGTGTGAGTAACTCTGATTCGTTTCCGCCTTCTTCCCCCTCCGACCTTCCTCTTTCGACCGACGCGACGCAGGCCCAGCCCGACCCGCGCGACAAGCTGATGGAAGGGCTCGACCAGGATCACGTGAGTGACCTGATCGCCCTGATTCGCGAGTCGGCCGACAAGCTGGCCCGCGACCAGACCAGCCGCGGCGATCTGAAGATTCTCAGCCGCACGCTGCGCGAGCTGCGCTACGCGTTCAAGGTGTTTTCGCCGTATCGCACGCGACGCAAGGTCACCGTGTTTGGCTCGGCCCGCACCAAGGCCGACGAGCCCACGTTCAAGCAGGCCGTCGAGTTTGGCCGGGCGATGGCCGCCCAGCATTGGCTGGTGGTCACCGGTGCGGCCAGCGGCATCATGGAAGCCGGCCACCTGGGGGCGGGCCGCGAAAACTCGATGGGCTTGAACATCATGCTGCCCTTCGAGCAGGACTCGAACCCGGTGATCGCCGGCGATCCGAAGCTCGTACACATGAAATACTTCTTCACGCGCAAGCTGATGTTCGTCAAAGAGTGCGACGCGGTCTGCCTGCTGCCTGGCGGATTCGGCACGCTGGACGAAGGGCTCGAGGTGCTCACGCTGTTGCAGACCGGCAAGCGCGACATGGTGCCGGTCGTGTTTCTCGACGAGCCGGGAGGCGAGTTCTGGCAGGACTGGCAGAAGTTCGTGCAGCGGCGGCTGCTGGGGCACCGCATGATCGGGCCCGAGGATCTTTCGCTGTACAAGCTGACCGACAGCGTATCGCAGGCCGTGGACGAGGTGCTCAGCTTTTATCGCGTGTATCACAGCATGCGCTACGTGCGCAACAAGCTCGTGCTGCGATTGCAGGCGCCGCCCAGCGACGAGCAAATGGAGCATTTGCGGACCAAATTTCACGACATTCTGACCGAAGGCGACTTCCACCTCAGCGGCCCGCTGCCCGAGGAACGGCAGGAGACCGAGCTGACCCGCTTTGCGCGGCTCGCCTTCCGCTTCAATCGCCGCAGTCTCGGCCGGCTGCGGCAGTTGATCGATTATCTGAACCAGACGACGGTGATAGCAACTCAGGCGGAAGCCGAGTAGCAAGCTGAGGCATGCGCGCCGCAACGGTTTTGCTAAGATGCCGGGCCGGACGAAGCTCGCGTGCTTTGGAAGACACCCGTCGACAGGGCCCTACCGACATGCCCAAATACGCCACGGCCGGCATCAGCCTTCTCTGCTGCTTGATTTGCGGATGCGCGCTGCACCAAAAAAAGTCCCTTTGGATCGAGCCGGTCGGCGAAAAGCACGCCCTACACGCGGCGATTCGCCCCGGCAGCACAGTCGAACTGGCAACCAGCGTGATGAGGGACCGGGGCTATGACGTTGAGCTAGTACGCGACGGCGAATTCGTCGAAGGGGGCAACATTGTCGGCGGCCCTCCGGCGTCGGCGTATATCAAGCACGCCGACTTCTTAAAGTGCACCAAAACGCAACCGCTGGAGCCCGAGCTTTCGCAACTGCTCGACGTGGCAATCGTGGTCAAGGACGGCGCGACGGACGACATTCTGCTGAACTCGTTCACCGATCGGCCATGAGCCGCTCGGCGGCTTGCTGGCCGGAGGGGCGGGCGGCGTGGACTGCGTGCGCACTCGTCACCGTAGCCATCCCGCTCCGCCGGGATGGAGGGCGTTACCGAGAACCGCTCCCAGGCGGCAGCCCGACTTGCTGCGTCTCGGCGGAGCGAGACGCCTACGGTGACGTCGGATGGCCCATGAGCCGCTCGGCGGCTTGCTGGCCGCTGTGGATGCAGTGCGGCACGCCGACGCCTTGTAGTGCGCAGCCGGCCAGTTCGACGTTGCCGAGGGCGGCGGCTTGCTGCTTGATCTCGGCCACGAGCTCGAGATGGCCGAGGTGATATTGGGGCATGGCGCGTGGCCAGCGCGTGACGCGAAAGAGTTGCGGCTCGCCGCGGGCGCCTAGCAGGCTGCCCAATTCGCGGCAGACGATTGCGTGGAGCTGCCGGTCGTCCAGGTCCAACTGCTCGGGCCGTCGGGCTCCGCCTAAAAATACCCGCAAGAGCGCGTGGCCCGACGGGGCGCGGCCGGGAAACTTTTGGCTCGTAAAGCTGACGGCCAGAATGTCGCGCTGCTCAATGTCGGGTACGACGAAGCCGAACGCATCGAGCGGATGCTCGATTTGCTCCCGAGCGTAGCCGAGGGTGGCCACGATGCTGCCGGCAAAGGGGATCTTGCCGAGCGATTCGCTCAGCTGCGGAGCGGCATCGGCCAGCAGCCGGGCCGACACATGGCCGGGCGTGGCCAGAATCAGGCCGTCGAACGCGGGCTGGTGCCCGGCGGCCGTTTCGAGCTGCCACCGGCCGTCGCCGAGCTTTTCCAAGCGACTGACGGACGTGGATAACCGCAGCCAGTCGGTCGGCAAGCGTGCGGCCAAGGCTTGAACGAGCGCACCCATGCCCTCGCGCGGCGCGGCAAACAGCCCGTAGCGAGCACCGCTGCCAGAGGGTTGTGGCATATTGCCGCGGTCGCGGAGCACGGCCCGGCTGAGGCTGCCGTGCCGGCGCTCCATTTCCAGAAACCGCGGCAGCGTGGCGGCCAGGCTCAAACGTTCGGCGTCGCCCGTGTAGATGCCGCCGACCAGCGGCTGCACGAGTCGCTCGAAGGCTTCGCGCCCCAGTCGCCGCCGGGCAAAAGCCGCCACGCTCTCGTCGCCACCGGGCCCCGGCGGTATCCAGCGTTCGGCCAGCAACCGCAGCTTGCCTCGCAGGCTGAGCAGCGGTGAAACGAGAATGCCGAGCATCGGCCCCGGCGCCATGAGCATGAAACCCTCGGGCACGGGGCAGAGCTTGCCGCGATGGAGCACCAGGGCGCGGCGCCGGGCTTCGTCCGTGGGCAGCAGGTCGTCGGTCAGTCCGATGCGGCGACACAGGTCGACGGCCCAAGGCACGTTGGTGATGAAGCAGTCGGCGCTGGCTTCGAGCAGGTAGCCGTCTTCGCGCGACGTTTGCAGCACGCCGCCCGGCTGCGGCGCGGCCTCGAAGATCACCACCTCGGGCCGCGGCTCGATCTCGCTCAAGCGATGCGCGGCGGCCAGGCCTGCAATGCCGCCGCCGACGACGGCCACGCGCCGCGCTGGGTCGGCGGCCGCGTTCATGAGGCGCCGGGCTTGCGGCCCGATCCCAGCTCGTGGACGGCGTCGATCAGGGCGATCACGTTGTCGACCGGGGTGCTCGGCAGGATGCCGTGTCCGAGATTGAAGATATGCCCCGGCCGGCCGGCGGCCTGGCCGAGCACGTCGGCGGCGCGGCTGCGAATTTCGGCCGGCGTGGTCAGCAGCACGGTCGGATCGAGGTTGCCCTGCACGGCGCGGTCGTAGCCGATCGTCTGCCAGGCCTCGTCCAGACGCACGCGCCAATCGACGCCGATCACGCTGCCGCCGGCTTCGGCCATCAGCGGCAGCAGGGCCGGGTTGCCGGTGCCGAAATGAATGACCGGCACGCCCGGGGCAATGCCGGCAATCGTCTCGCTGACATACGGCAGTACGTAGCGGCGATAATCGTCAGGCCCGAGGCAGCCGACCCAGCTATCGAAGATTTGCACGGCCTGCGCGCCGGCTTCGATCTGTGCGGACAGATAGCGCGACACGCTGCGCGCCAGCCGGCCCATCAGTTCGCCCCAGGCCCCTTCATCGCGGTACATCAGTCCTTTGGTGTGAGCGTAATGTCGGCTGGCTCCGCCTTCGATCACGTAGCTGGCCAGTGTGAACGGCGCGCCGGCGAAGCCGATCACCGGGATCTCGGGGGGCAGCCCGGCCCGGGTCAAACGCACGGTGTCCATGACGAAGCTGAGCGCACCCATCTCCTCCAGCTCGCGCACCCGGTCCACGTGCGCCGCCTCGCGGACGGGATTGTGGATCACGGGGCCTTCGCCGGCCGCAAATTCCAGCTCGATGCCCATCGGCTCGAGCATCGGCAGCAGATCGGAAAAGATAATCGCCGCATCCACGCCCAGCCGCTCGACGGCCGTGAGCATCACCTCGGCGCACAACTGCGGATTCTTGCAGAGCTCGAGGAACGATTGTTTGGCGCGCACGGCCCGATACTCGGGCATGTAGCGGCCGGCCTGCCGCATCAGCCAGATCGGCACCCGATCGGTCGGCTCGCGGCGGCAGGCTTTGAGAAAAATGCAATCGGCGCTGGCCCGGGTCGCCGCGGGGGCAATCGCGGCTTGGGCGGGCGATTTGGTCCGGCGCTTGGCCTCCAGCAGCCGGCCGGCCTGCTCGGCGGCGGCGACGACCAGTTGGCCCATCTTGGCATGTTCCGGTTCCAGATCGACGGCCACGTCGCATTCGCCCAGCATTTCGCTGGTGGTCGGGCCGATGGATGCGACCACGGCGCGCGACAGCCCGCGATGCAGTTGGCCACTGAGCCCGAGGCGTTCGGCCAGGCGGAACAAGTTGACGGCCTGGTGAGCCGAGGTGAATAGCACGACGTCCGCCTGGCCGTCGGCCAGCGCGCGGAGGTTGGCTTCGAGCGGGGCGAGATCCTCGGGAAAGTCGTAGCTGTAAATCTTGATCGGCAGGACGGTCGCACCGCGGGCTTCGAGCCCCGCGACGAGGCTGGCGTTGGGCTTGCCGTATTCCTGCACCGCGACGACGTGATTGGCCACGGGCACCTGGGCGTCGACCGTCTTGAGCAGTTCGCGCCAGGTGTTGGGTTCCGGCACGCGAAAGCTGGGTTGAATGTCCAGCTCTTTGAGGGCTGCCACGGGCTTGGGGCCGCGAGCAATCGTGATCGTATCGGCCAGGGCGGTGAGAAAACGCTGGCGATCGACGTGCCGCTCGATCTGGGTCACAAGCTGTCGGGTGCCGACGCCGGTCATCAGAATCACGACGTCGATCTGGCCGCTCATCAGCCGATTGGCGAAATCGACCGCCGCCGGATTCTCCGCGGCCGCCACTTCGCGCATCGAAGGGCTGACGGCGGGAGTGCCGCCCAGGCGCTCGATGAGCCGCTCCATTTCGGCGGCGCGCCGGCTCTCGAATGCCAGGACGCGCAGCCCAGCCAGGCTTGAAGCGGAAGTCATTACGATGGTCATCCTGTCGTGAGAGCGGCGCCAGAGGCAATGCATCCCATGCTAATCGAGATGCCGCAAACGCGGAAGGCACGGCGCGCGGCCGATGGATCGGTACGGCATGCGGTGTTAGGATGGCATTGATCTGACGAAAAGTCCCAACACTGGCAATCGATAACCCATGTCCACGACCAGCGATCCGGTTTTTGATGAAGTTTTGACGGCCTGCGAAGGCGAAGGCTTGGAGCCGGCCTTGGAAGGGCTGGCGACCCGGCTGCGCAGCGAAGGCCGGAGCCACGAGCTGTTCGACGTGCGCTTGATGCAGGCTAGGCGCCGGGCGGGTTTGCCGGTGGTCAACGCCCAATCGTTGGACGAGTTGAGCGAGCCGCTGCGGGTGCAGATGGAAGACGCCTACCTGGCCGCCTGTCGCGAGGTGGGGCAGGTGTTGCTCGATCAGCAGCGGATTCGCGAAGCCTGGATGTATCTGCGGCCGGTGGGCGAGCGCGCGCAGATGGCCGAGGCGCTGGCCCGCGTGCCGGCCGAGGACCATTACGAAGAGATCATCGAAATCGCCTTGCACGAAGGGGTCGATCTCGAGTTGGGTTTCCAGTTGGTGCTCAAACATTACGGGACCTGCAACGCGATCACGCTGTTCGAGTCCGAGATTTCGGGCCGGCCGCGGGCGCAGCGGCAACCGATCGCGGCGCTGCTGGTTCGGCATCTGTATGAAGAGCTGCTGGCCAACGTGCGCGCGGATATCGAGCGGCAACAGGGGGGCAAGGCGCCGGCCGGCACGCTCGCCGAGCTGGTGGCCAATCGCGAGTGGCTGTTCGCCGAGGACAATTATCACGTCGATACGACGCACTTGAACGCCGTGGTGCGGTTTGCGCACCTGCTCACCGACCCGGAAGTCGTGCGCCTGGCCTTGGGCCTCACCGAGTACGGGCGGAGGCTGAGTCCCAGCTATCAATTTCCGGGCGAGGAGCCGTTCGGGGATATGTATCCGGCTTCGGCGCTGTGGTTCTCGGCGCTGCTGGGCGAGCGGACCGACGAAGCGCTCGAGTTCTTCCGCGCCAAGGCGCTGGAATATCCGGTAGCCGAGGCAGGGTCCGCGCCGGCCGAAGTGTTTATCAGCCTGCTGGCCCGAACCGGCCGCACGGCCGAGGCCATGGATGCGTATGCCGAGCTGCTGCCGCCGGGCACGCGCACCAGCGGCTTTGCACCGTCGCTGGTCGAGCTTGCCGCGCAGGGTGGCTTGTACGAGCGGCTGTCAGACATCTCGCGCCAGCGCGGCGACCTGATCGGCTTTGTGGCGGGGCTGGTGGAAGCGAGGGAAGTGAAAAGTGGAAAGTGAAAAGTGAAAAACGGAAGGCATGCATTGCCCATCCCCCACTTTTCACTGTTCACTTTTCACTTTCCACTAAACAAAAAAAATCTGCCCGGAGCTTTCGCTCCGGGCAGATTTCGCAGACTCAAACAGTCGACCGCAGGAAGTTATTGACGGACCAGGCTACGGCTGGCGTTGACCAGGTTCCGCTTGCCCTGGATCGAGGCCGAAGGATCAGCCATCGGGGCCGGAGGAACCGGGGCCGGGCTGCCACTCGGGGCGGCAGCGGCCGGGGCCGGAGCACCGCCACCGCAGCTCGAGCAACCACCACAGCAGCTGGTCTGTTCGCAGCAGCTGTTGCAGCAGTTGTTGTTGCGGTGGTGGAACAGTTTATGCAAGAAGCACTGACGGCGGGGCTGGCAGCAAGGATCGCAGCACGACTGCTCGCAGCAGCTCGGCTGAGCGCAGCACGTGGGCTGAGCGCAGCAGGTGGACGGCTGAGCGCAGCAGGTCGGTTCGCAGCCGCAGCCGCTGTTGCAGCAGCTGTTGCTGGCGAACATGCCCCGCATGTGGTGCAGCAGGCCATGCCGCTTCTGGCAGCAACCGTTATCGCAGCAGGGCTGCTCGCAGCACGTCGGCTGCTGGCAGCAAGTCGGCTGAGCGCAGCAGGTGGGCTGAGCGCAGCACGAGTTCTGCTGGCAGCACGAAGCTTGCTCGCAGCAGGTGGGTTCGCAGCCGCAGCAACCGCTGCCGCCCGTGCCCAGCATCCGGTTCAGGAGAGTGGCGCCGAAGCTTTGGCTACAGAGGCCGACGCTTACGACGAGCGCTCCAAGAAGCATGTTCCATTTCATTGAGCAACGTCTCCTTTTCAGGGAACCGGGGGCAGGGCGTACGGAGGAGGTCGAGCAAATGAGGGCGACGAACTTTCGCTTCCTGCGGCGGTCGGCCGCATACGGTCTGCGCGCTTCGTCGCTTCTCGGTCGACCCGCTCTCCGGACGTGGGTCATCACCCACAGTTCACTAAGTTTTTAGCGCCGGGACCGTCGAGCCATTCCATGGCCCGAAAAGCCGAATCGGTTTCCCCAGCGCCCCGTCACGTGTCTTTTGGGCACGTATTCCTCGGTGAGGGACACCTACCGTATCGGCTGGCTTATCAAGCCTCCTTGAACGGCCCCAACTAATTTTCAGCAAATGGCTTAGGTCGACTGCTAGGCAAAGCTTGACGTTCGCGTAAGGCAGTAAAACTTTGCCGGTTGTAAGGATCCCTGGCCGCCAGCCAACCCATGCTGCTGCCGTGTCGGACGAGCCGCCGAAACCGACCCGGTGCGGATGCCAGCGGTGCAGGGAAGTCCAGGTCCGCACTGGCACTGGGTCGTAGAACAGTCCAAGAGATTAAGAGGGCGTCGCGGCGCTGGCTTCGATTCAGCTAGTAGCTGAAAGCCGGATTTGTTCTAATCCGCAATTCGCGCGGCGTTTGAGCGAAATCGCGAGTGCGGAGGACCATGGATGGCCTCGGAAAATGAAGCAGGACGCTTCAACAGGATCGATGCCGGCGAGGGGGCTCACCCCAAGGCCAGCCGGCAAGGCATCGACTCCGGAGTAGTGGCCAAGCCGCACTTTAAATATGTTGCCCAGGAGGCCTCTGCCTTCGCGGGCATGGCGGCTCCGCCGCATCAAGCCGGCGCGGGCGTGGCAGCGGGCGCTGACCCGGTCAAACCGGCGCTGCCGGTAACGTGCGTTGATTTGGACGGCGCGCTGCTCGCCACCGACGTTTGCGCCGAATCGTTGCTGCTGGCCGCTCGCAGCCGGCCCTTGCTGCTCATTCAATTCGTGTATTGGGTGCTCGTCGAGGGGCGGGCGGCAGCCAAGCGAAAACTGGCTGCCGCATTGTCCGTCGAACCCGGCCCGCTTCCGGTTCGAGAGGAGGTTCTCCATTTCCTGGGGCAACAAAAAGCCCGGGGCCAGGCGCTCGTGCTCCTCGCTGGCAGCAATCTGCTGGTGGCGCGCGCCGTTGCGGCCAAGGCCGGCATTTTTGACGACGTGCTAGCCGACGAAGTCGCGGAAAACTTCGAGGGGGCATGCACGCTGGCCTCCATCCGGCGTTATTGCGAGGCTCGGAATTTCGACCGCTTTGCATATGTAGGCGCGTCGGGCGCCAACACCGACGTCTGGCACGCGGCCGAGCAGGCCTATCTGGTCGCCCCGTCGCGGCGTTTGCTGAGGAAAGTGCAAAGCACCCATCCGGCGGCCGCCGTGCTCGTCCCGGGCGGCAGAAGCATGGCCGCGCGGCTGCGCGTGCTGCGGCCAAAGCAATGGGTAAAGAACTTGTTGCTGTTCGTGCCCCTGTTGCTGGCCCACCGGGTGGGCGATTTCGGCGGGCTGTGGAAATGCTGTTTGTCTTTCATCGCTTTTTCGGCGATCGCGTCGGCAATTTACGTTGTCAACGACCTGGCCGACCTGGCCGCCGACCGTCTGCACCCGCACAAACGCCGCCGGCCGTTTGCCGCCGGTACGCTGCCGCTGCGCGAGGGGCCCTGGCTCGCCGGTTTGTTGTTAACGGCCGGTTTGGGCATTTCGCTCGCGGCACTGCCGGCCGGGCTCACGGCGTTGCTGGTGCTGTACCTGGTCCTCACGATGCTGTATTCGTTCTGGCTTAAACGCATGGTCGTCGTCGACGTGATTTTCCTGGCGGCGTTCTACACCCTGCGCGTGATTGCCGGCGGCGTGGCCACGGGTGTGCCCGTTTCCGAGTGGCTGCTCGTGTTTTCGATGTTTCTGTTCCTGTCGTTGGCGTTCGCCAAGCGATACGTCGAACTGGCCCGCGCTTGCGACTCCGGCGCGATGGACCTGAATCGGCGCAGTTACCTGCCGTCGGATTTGGGTTTGATCGAAAGCCTGGGGCCCAACAGCGGATACCTGGCCGTGCTCGTCTTGGCGTTGTACGTCAACAGCGACCATACGCGGCAGCTCTATCCGCGGGTGTCGCTGCTGTGGCTGCTTTGCCCCCTGCTGCTGTACTGGATTACCCGGACCTGGTTCTTGGCCCAGCGGCGGGCACTCTCCGAGGATCCAGTGACGTATGCCGTTCACGACACCGTAAGCTGGGCGACCGCCGCTGCAGCAATGGTCATCGTGCTGGCAGCGGCTGCCGCATAGCTGCGCGCTTTTGGCCGATACCTACCGGATCGTGGTTCGGTCGCCGCCAGAAGCTGGCGAAGTCGATCCGTCAGCGCGGATACGCTTGGCAACCGCTGATCGGTGCCGATAAAGATAGGCGTGCTGGTCGTTGGAAACCGGCTCGTAATCGCGCTGCATGGCCTGCAGCACACTGCTCGGCCAACGCGTGGCCTCGCACTGGCGATAGTATTCCGGCGGGTTTGCCAAGAGCATGAATTCGATCCGCCCGCTGTGCATCTCATCGACGAGCTGCTGAACGGCCGGACTGCCTTGACGATCGGCCAGGAAGAGCAAGAACGAGTCATTAACGGCTGGCAGCGCACCTTGCCGGATGACGGCGTCAATCCATTCCGAGTCGGCCAGCACGGTCGCGTGTTCGCCGGCGATCGAAGAGGCCTTAACCACGGACGAATCGGCATTGCGAGTATGAAAGCCGCCGTGACAGAACGGCAGCAACACGAGGGCGGGCGCCACGAGCCCCAGCCCGAGACCCATCCAGGCCCAGCGTACCTTCGGCCGGGACAAGTCTTCGCTGGCCGGCACCACGGTGAGTGTCAGCACGATGCTGCCCAGCATGGA
This sequence comes from Pirellulales bacterium, assembly GCA_036268995.1. Lineage (GTDB taxonomy): Bacteria > Planctomycetota > Planctomycetia > Pirellulales > PNKZ01 > DATATB01. The sequence goes on from DATATB010000058.1 coordinate 57,294, forward strand.
CGCTTCGAGAAAGTAATTGGGCGCCGCGCCTTCTTTGCAGCTCAAGACGAGGTTCACGGCCACGCTGGTGAGCAGCGCCAAGGCAAAGAGCGATGCCGGGTGTTGCCAATTCCGCGTGCGCGGTTTGAGCAGCCATCCGGCGGCCGCCAGGGACAGCAGCGAGAAGGGATACTGCACGAAGTCAAAAAATACGCCCAACCCGTTCTCGATCCGCATGCGATTCAAGTTGGATTTGACCGCCGGGCCCAGCGCCGAGCCATCGGTCATGAGATCCGCTAGCCCCCATGCCGCCAGTCCACAGGCAGCCACCAGGCCAGCATAAACGGCCGCTTGTCGCCACTGGCGATTGGCGAGCAGCCACAGCCAGATCGGCACGGCCGAAAGCGCGGCCACTTGTTTGAACAGCGAACCCAGCGCCACGAGCAACGCACACAGTACGAGCCGCCGGAGGCTGATACCGCCGGCGATGGCCATGAAAGCGCCGCAACTGCACAGCACCGCTAGCATGTCGACCCGGTAGGCCGGCAGCCAATAACACGCAATGGGCGAGACCAGAAACAGTAGCGCACCGGCCGCTGCTTGCACGCGGACACCGGTCAACCGCAGCGTCATCAAATAAATCAAGGCCGCGGTCGCCAGGGCGGCAAGCAGATTGATGAATCGACCCACCACCACGCTGGGACCAAGCGGGTCGAAACGGTCTACGAGCGCAACCGTTCCGTAATACGCCGGTCCATAGCAACTAAGCGTGAGCGGTAGATGTGCCCGCCACTCCGGAGCGATCGCTTCGCGCTGCATGCGGGCCACCATCGCCAGAATGGGGCCTTCGCCGTATTCGATCAGGTCACGATCCAGCGAGCGGTGAAAGTAGCAAGTCACTGCCAGCACGATCGAGACCAGGACAAAGCCGCGAATCCATACTCGATGCCGCCGTCTGATGCCTGGTTGAGGCCGCCCAGCGTCTGGGCCGCACTCCACCGAAGAGCCCGACGGCAATTCTCGCGTAGCTGGCATCATGCCTGCTCCGTATCAAATGGGATTGAAGGGGCGGGAGCTTGGCATTGACCCCCCTAATGGTCAAGGGCACTTTTTGCCTTAGGATCGGACCGAAGAACAACTTCCGTTTTTCCAAACCCCTCACCCTGCCCTCTCCCGCAAGGGGAGAGGGGCAGCGGAGAAGTTATTCTTCGGTCGATCCATTAGCGGCGGTATCTCACCCGCGTTGGCTTGCTCGCTGGCTGAGGGTGTGGAGGCGCGTCGGCGACTCTGCTATCCTCAAAGCTATGGCTTCCGACGCAGCCCCGCGTTACACCGCGGCAGATTTCGCCACGTTGACCCCGACGCCCTGTCCCTGCGGCTTTGCCCGCCGGGCGTTGGCCGATGTCGACGACTTTCCCGGCACCCTGCACCGGACCGAAATCACGCTCGACGCCCGGCGTCACTATCATCGCCTGCACACCGAGGTTTACTACTTCCTCGAGTGCCAAGCGGGTGCCGAAATGGAGCTCGACGACGACCGGCTGCCGGTCCGGCCAGGAATGTGCGTGTTGATTCCTGCTGGCGTGCGTCACCGGGCCATCGGACGGATGACCGTGATGATTCTCTCGCTCCCGAAATTCGATCCCGACGACGAATGGTTCGACTGAGGGGGCACACGCTAGTCCCCGGCGACTCGCTGGCGGCTAAATGCGGTAACGTCCCCGCCTCGCACCTGCTTGCCCTGGCTACGTTCCGGACGTATCCTAAAAACTCATCCCGCCTTCCCGATCCGGATAATCCGGTTCCTCCAAGAGAGCTTTTCTCCATGACACGACCCCTTTCTGCCTGCGTCGCGGGCCTGTTTGCTTTTGTGAGTGCGACGGCTTGCGTCCTGTCGGGCTGCGATGCGGCGGGTGGCGGCAAGCCGGCCGGCCCGGCCCAGGCTTCGGCCCCCCCCGTGACGCGCGTGGCCGCCAAACCGGTGACCACCGACTCGGCGCCGCTGGCGATCGACCCGCTGGATTGGCCGATGTGGCGCGGTCCGGAGCAGAACGGCATTTCGCGCGAGAAGGGCATTATCGACCATTGGGATCCCAGCGGCGAAAACGTGGCCTGGAAAAGCGACAAGCTGGCCACGCGCAGCACGCCCATCCTCATGAACGGCAAGCTCTACACGCTGGCCCGCAGCGATGCCGACGAACCGTTGAAGCAGGGCGAGCGAGTCATCTGCGCCGACGCGGTCACTGGCAAGGTGTTGTGGGAGAACAAGTTCAACGTGTATTTGTCCGACGTGCCCGAGACCCGGGTCGGCTGGAGCTGCTGCGTGGGCGATCCGACCACCGGCCGCGTCTACGCGTTGGGCGTGTGCGGATATTTCCAATGTCTGGACGGCGAGACCGGCAAGACGCTCTGGTCGCACTCGCTGAACGAGGAGTTCGGCCTGCTGACCACCTATGGCGGCCGCACCAACATGCCGATCGTCGACGAGAACCTGGCGATCATCAGCGGCGTGATCATCGGCTGGGGCGACATGGCCAAGCCGGCCCATCGCTTCCTGGCCTTTAACAAGCACAGTGGCGAGCTGGTCTGGTTCAGCAGCACGCGGCTGTTTCCCGACGACACGACTTATAGCACGCCGGTCGTCTCGGTTTTGGGTGGGCAAAAGGCCATGGTCTTTGGCTCGGGCGATGGCTCGGTCTGGGCCTTTCAGCCGCGCACGGGCGTCCCCATCTGGCAGTACAAACTGTCGATGCGCGGGATGAACGTGCCGCCGCTCGTGGCCGACGGCAAAGTCTACATGGCCCAGAGCGAGGAGAATCGCGAGGGCGACTCGATGGGCGCCGTAGTGGCCATCAACGGCACCGCAGCAACCGGCGGCCAGGACATTACCAAAACAGGCGAGCTGTGGCGCGACAAGGAAGTCATGATCGGCCGGGCCGGCATGCTGCTGCTGGATGGCCGACTGTACGGCGTCGATGATTCGGGCAACTTCTACGTCTTCGACGCCGCCACCGGCAAGCAAATCGGCCGGCGCGTCAAGCTGCTGGGCACCATCATGCGATCCAGCCTGCTGTATGCCGACGGCAACATCTACGCCTGCACGGTCAGTGCCTGGCACGTGCTCAAACCGGACGAAAAGAAGGGTGTCAAGATCACGCAGCGGCTGCGATTCCCCGAAGGCGAGGAGATTCACGGCTCGCCGATCGTCTCGCACGGCCGGCTGTACCTGCCCACGACCGAAAACATGTATTGCCTGGCGCTGCCGAAGATCAAGATCGAGGCCGATCCGCAACCCAAGCAGCCGGTCGAAGCCCCGGTGGCCGACGATCGACAGCCGGCCCACGTGCAGGTCGTGCCCGTCGAGGCGCTGATCAAGCCGGGCGAGAGCGTCAGCTACCGCGTGCGCGTGTTCAATAGCCGCGGACAACTGCTGGAAGAAAGCGATTCGGCCAAATTCAAGGTCAAAGGGCCGGCCCAGATCGATCCGCATGGCAAGCTCACGGCCGACAGCTCGGCCAGCCATAGCGCGGTTGAGGTCGAAGCCACGGTGGGCGACATCAAGGGCACAGCCCGAGTGCGCATCGTGCCGCCGCTGCCCTGGAAGTTCGATTTTTCCGACGGCGAGATTCCGGTCACCTGGGTCGGTGCCCGCTATCGCAATGTGGTGCGCGACTTGGACGGCAACAAGGTCATGGTCAAGCTCTCGACCATTCCCAAGGGCACGCGCAGCCAGTCCTTGATGGGCCCGGTCGATCTGCACGATTACACGATTCAGGCCGACGTCCGCGGCGCGACGAAGGAAAACAAGCAGCCCGACATCGGCGTCATCGCCCAGCGCTATACGCTGGACCTGATGGGCCAGCATCAGGATCTGCAAGTCCGCAGTTGGACGTCACAGCTCGAGCGCTTCAGCCGCACGGTCAAGACGCCGTGGAAGCCCGACACGTGGTACACGATCAAGCTGCGGGCTTCGACCTCTGGCGGCAAGGCCGTGCTCAAAGGCAAAGTCTGGCCGCGCGGCGAAAAGGAGCCGGAAAAGTGGACGCTCGAAGGCACCGATGAGGTGGGCAACCTGGTCGGCAGCCCGGGGTTGTTCGGCAACGCCGGCGACGCCGAAATCTTCATGGACAATATTCTCGTCACTCCGAACTAACTTCATCTCTCCCATTCAATTCACCCGAACTCTTGCCGGAGAACATAATCGTGAACATAACGATCCATCGCGCGGTTGCCGCGCTAGGCGTGGCGGGGCTGGTGGCGGGGGCCGTGGCCTCGCGCCTGGCCGCCGAACCCGCGACGCCGGTCCGTACCAAGACGCCGGCCCGCACCGTGGCCGCGACCAGCGAGCGGCCCAGCCGGGCCAAAGTCGGACCCAAGGACTGGAACCAATGGGCCGGCTCGAGCACGCGCAATAACGTGCCCGAAGGCAAGGGCATCCCCACCGAGTTCAATCCCGGCGAGTTCGACGAAAAAACCGGCGAATGGAACAAAGACTCGGCCGAAAACATCAAGTGGGTCGGTCGGCTGGGTTCGCAAAGCTACGGCAACCCGGTGGTCGCCAACGGCCAAGTGTACGTCGGCACCAACAACGGCGCCGGTTGGCTGAAGCGCTATCCCGCTTCGGTCGACCTGGGCTGCCTGCTGTGCTTCAGCGAAGACGACGGCCGCTTCCTCTGGCAGCACTCGAGCGAAAAGCTGCCCAGCGGCCGCGTCCACGATTGGCCCATGCAGGGCATTTGCGCCACGCCGCTGGTCGAAGGCGACCGGCTGTGGATCGTGACCAGCCGCGGCGAAGTGGTGTGCCTCGACACGCAGGGTTTTTACGACGGTGAGAACGACGGTCCCTACAAGGACGAAAAGTTCACCAGCAAGGACGAGGCCGACACCGTCTGGGTGCTGGACATGATGGGCAAGTTGGGCGTTTCGCAACACAATATGTGCAGTTGCTCGATCACCTCGGCCGGCGACCTGATCTTTGTTTGCACGTCCAACGGCGTCGACGAGTCGCACATCAACCTGCCGTCTCCGCAGGCCCCCAGCTTTCTGTGCATGAACAAGCACACGGGCGAAATCCTGTGGCAAGACCGTTCGCCGGGCAACAACATTCTGCACGGCCAGTGGTCGAGCCCGGCCTACGCCGTGATCGACGGCGTGCCACAGGTGATGTTCGCCGGCGGCGATGCCTGGCTGTATAGCTTCCGCGGCGAGCCCAGCAAGGACGGCAAAGCCGAGTTGCTGTGGAAGTTCGACGCCAATCCCAAGGAATCGAAATACATTCTCGGCGGCCGCGGCACGCGCAACGAGATCATCGGCACGCCCGTCGTCCACGAGAACCGCGTGTACATCGCCGTGGGCCAGGATCCCGAACACGGCGAAGGCATCGGGCATCTGTGGTGCATCGATCCGACCAAGCGCGGCGACATCAGCTCCGAGCTGGCCTTCAGCCTTAAGGACCTCAAGCACCCGCTGCCGCCGCGGCGATTGCAGAACGTGATTAAGGAAGATGGCGAAGTCGCCCGGCCGAACCCCAACTCGGGCGTCATCTGGCATTACAGCGAGCAGGACTCCAACGGCGACGGCAAGGTCGAGTTCGAAGAGACCATGCACCGCACCTGCGGCACCCCGGCCATCAAGAACAACATCCTCGTCATTCCCGACTTCAGTGGCCTGGTGCACTGCCTCGACGCCAAGACCGGCAAGGTGCACTGGACGCACGACTTGTTCGCGGCCACCTGGGGCTCGTCGCTGATCGTCGAAGACAAGGCGTACATCGGCGACGAAGAGGGCAAGGTCACGATCTTTCGGCTTTCGCCCGAGAAGGAAATCATCAACGAGATCGACGTCAAGAACGCGGTCTACAGCACCCCGGTCGTGGCCAACGACACGCTGTTCATCGCCAACAAGACGCACGTCTACGCCATCAAGGCCTCGGAATAACCCATCAAGCCGCGAAATAAAACCTGGCGAGCCGGAAGCGTTAGCGCCCGGAGTTCTTCATGAAGCGCGTTCTCGACGTGGGGCAGTGCAATCCCGACCACGCCTCGATCCGTTCGCTGATCGAGGGGCAGTTTGGGGCCGAGGTCGTGCGCGCCCATCGGCTCGAGGACGCGCTGGCGCAGCTCGGCAGCGGCAAGTTCGACCTGGTGCTGGTCAACCGCAAGCTCGACATGGATTACAGCGACGGCATGGAGATCATCAAGCATCTCCAGGCCGATCCGCAGCTCAAATCGATTCCGGTCATGCTCGTGACCAACTATCCCGAGCACGATCAGACAGCGGTCGCGGCCGGCGCCACCAGCGGTTTTGGCAAGGCCCAACTGCAAGAGCCCGCCACGCGCGAGAAGCTGGCGAAAATCCTGGGGTGAGATTCTTCCGTAGGCCCGGCGAGCCGAGCCGGGCCGCGTTGGAGTTGCGATCGGGAACAGTTTGTTGCGCCACGTTTTGCTGCAATTGAGTCAAACGCGGTGCCGCTCGGCTCGCGGCACCTACCGGGCCGGCTAAGTGCGCGGATTCGCTGCGCACGCGGCGGCGGCCGGCTGGCCGGCCAGCGTGGGGCGCAGAAAGCGGCCGGTCGCGTTGTCTTCCAACGCGGCGATCTGCTCGGGCGTGCCGCTGGCCGTGATCTGGCCGCCGGCCTGGCCCCCTTCGGGCCCGAGGTCGATGATCCAATCGGCACTCTTGATCACGTCCAGATTGTGCTCGATCACGATCACCGTGTTGCCAAGATCGACCAGTTGCTGGAGCACGACCAACAGCTTGCGCGTGTCGTCAAAGTGCAGGCCGGTGGTTGGCTCGTCGAGCAGGTAGAGCGTTTTGCCGGTTTGCACGCGGGCCAGTTCCGTGGCCAGCTTGATCCGCTGCGCCTCGCCGCCCGAGAGCGTTGTGCACGATTGCCCGAGCGTCATGTAGCCCAGCCCGACTTGCTGCATCCCTTCCAGCAGCCGGCGAATGACCGGAAAGTTTTCGAAAAACTGCACCGCTTCGTCCACCGGCATGTCGAGCACGTCGGCGATCGAGCGGTCGCGATAATGCACTTCGAGCGTCTGGCGGTTGAACCGCGCTCCGCCGCACTCGGCGCAAGGGACATACAAGTCGGGCAGGAAGTTCATTTCGATCTTCCGCATGCCTTGGCCCTGGCAGTGCTCGCAGCGGCCGCCTTTGACATTGAAGCTGAAGCGGCCGGCCTTGTACCCCCGCAGTCGGGCTTCGCGCGTATGGGCAAAGACCTTGCGCACCTCGTCGAACACGCCGGCGTACGTGGCCGGATTGCTGCGCGGCGTGCGGCCGATGGGCGACTGGTCGATCTCGATGAACTTGTCGATATGCTGCACGCCCCGCAGCCGTTCGAACGGCCCCGGCCGCGGCCCCGTGCCGCCCAGCTGCCGCACCAGCGCCCGGGCCAGCGTCTCGTTCAGCAGCGAGCTTTTGCCCGAACCGCTCACGCCGGTCACGCACACCAGCAGCGACAGCGGAAACTCGACGCTCACGTGCTTGAGGTTGTTGGTGGTCACGCCCTCGATGGCCAGCGAGCGTTTCCAATCGGGCGGCCGGCGCTCACCTGGGATCGGAATCTGCAACTGCCCGCTGAGATATTTGCCGGTGATCGACGTCGGGTCGCGGGCCACCTCCGTCGGCGTGCCTTGCGACACCACCTGCCCGCCATGTCGCCCCGCGCCTGGCCCCATGTCGATCAGCCAGTCGGCGCATTGCATGATCGCTTCGTCGTGTTCGACCACCAGCAGCGTGTTGCCGATCTGTTCGAGGTTTCGCAGGGCGGCGATCAGCCGCTGGCCGTCGCGCGGGTGCAGGCCGATCGACGGTTCATCGAGGATGTAGCACACGCCCACCAGGCCCGAGCCGATGCCGGTGGCCAGCCGCGTGCGTTGCAGTTCGCCGCCCGAGAGCGAATCGGCCGAGCGGTCAAGGTTCAAATATCCCAGGCCGACTTGGTCCAGAAAATCGAGCCGCGCGCGAATTTCTCGCAGAATCGGCTCGGCGATCGGCCGCTGAGCCGCTACGAACTCGAGCTGCGCAAAAAACTGCTTCGCTTCCGACACGGTCAGCGCCGCGACTTGGTGAATCGCCCGGCCGCCAACCAGCACGCTGCGAGCCTCGGGCCGCAGGCGCGCTCCGCCACAAGCCGCGCAGGGGATCGATGCGCGAAAGGCCTCGAGCCGCTCGCGAACGTCGTCATCGGCGGCCGCCGTGTATTCTTCGTCTAGCAAGACGAGCAAGCCGGGAAATCCATTGCGCTCGCCTTCCAGCAGCCCTTTCAAGGCTTTTGGCTTGAGCTCGGCCAGCGGCTGGCCGGCCGTCAGTCCGGCCGCCTGCAAGAATTCGAGCACTTGCGCCCGATGCCGGCGCACCAGCGGATTGCGGTCGCTGCGCCACGGGGCAATCGCGCCGCCGGAGAGCGACAGCTCCAGCCGCGGCAGCACCAGGTCGGGATCGAACGCCCGCACGGTGCCCAGTCCATCGCAGGCCGAGCAGGCGCCGTAAGGGCTATTGAAGCTGAACGTGCGCGGCTGCAATTCTTCGTAGCTCAGCTTGCACAACGGGCAGGCGTATTCGGTGCTGAACATCCGATCGAGCCACGTCTCGGCACCGGGCGGCAGATACGTAATGCCCAGCAGGCCCTCGCCATGCCGCAATGCCACGCCGATGCTTTCGGCCAGCCGCGAGTCGATGTTCTCGCGGATCACGATGCGATCGACCACGGCCTCGATCGTGTGATTCTTCTGCCGCACGAGTTTGGGCACTGCCTCTAGTTCGACGACTTCGCCATCGACCCGGGCACGCACAAAGCCGGCCTTACGGATGTTTGCAAACACTTCTTCGTGCTGCCCCTTGCGCCCGCGCACCAGTGGGGCCAGCAGCATGACCTTGGTCCCCGGCGCCAGCGCCATGATCTCGGCCTGAATCTGCTCGGGCATTTGTTGCGAGATCGGCGCGCCGCACTGGTAGCAGAACGGTTCGCCTAGCCGGGCAAACAGCAGCCGCAAATGGTCGTACAGCTCGGTGACCGTGGCCAGCGTGCTGCGCGGGTTCTGGCTGCCGGCCCGCTGGTCGATCGAAATCGTCGGCTGCAGGCCTTCGATCAGGTCGACGTCGGGCCGCTCCATTTGATGCAGGAATTGCCGGGCGTAGGACGACAGGCTTTCGATGTATTGCCGCTGCCCCTCGGCAAACAAAGTGTCGAAAGCCAGCGAACTTTTTCCCGAGCCGCTGGGTCCTGTAATCACCACCAGCCGGTCCCGGGGAATATCCAGGTCAAGGTTTTGCAGGTTATGCACCCGGCAGCCGCGAACGAGAATCGCTTCGGTCGGCGGCGGGCTAACTGGCGGCGCTTCGAGCACAGGCTGGTCCATCCACCTATTGTACGCAGATGCGGCCCCAAGCCCACGGACTGCGGTAGGCCCGGCGAGCCGAGCCGGGCCGGGTTGGACGTGCCGTTCGATTTGTCGTACTGGGATACACTTTCCTGCGATTGAGTCAAACGTGGTGCCGCTCGGCTCGCGGCACCTACAGGCCCCCTTGCTGGCCGCCCACAGGCTCGGTATTCTCGGGGATTGTCAGTTTTTGCGGGGACCAACGCATTATGCGCCATGTGCTTTCGGCCATTGTTCAGAACGTTCCGGGCGTGCTTGCGCACATCTCGGGCATGCTGGCCTCGCGCGGCTATAACATCGACAGTCTGGCCGTGGGCGAGACCGAGGATCCGGCCCTGTCGCGCATGACCTTCGTGGTCGTCGGCGACGACAGCGTGCTGGAGCAGGTCGGCAAGCAACTGGAAAAGATCGTCACCGTGGTCGAGGTGGTCGACATCAGCTCGCAAGACTATGTCGAGCGCGACCTGATGCTGATCAAGGTCCTGGCCCCGCCCCCCAGCCGCAGCCAGATTCGCGAGCTGACCGATATCTTTCGCGGCCGGATCGTGGACGTCGGGCCGGAAGAAGTGATGATCGAGATTTCCGGCCCGGAAAAAAAGGTCGAGGCCTTTATCGAATTGATGCGCCCCTTCGGCATCCGCGAGCTGGTGCGGACCGGCCGGATCGCCATGGTGCGCGGAGGCCGTGGCCGCGACGCCGCGGTGGAGAAGGCCGAAGAAGAGTCGGCCGCCGAACTAGGACATTTTTAACGCGTAGCGCCGGCGCCGCTTGGATGCTAAACACCGGCCGCCCGCCACGATTTTTGCTGAGGACCCCCGCTCGATGCCCGCCAAAATCTATTACGACAAAGACGCCGACTTGGCCGCCCTCAAAGGCAAGACCATCGCCATCCTGGGCTACGGCTCGCAAGGGCATGCCCATGCCCAGAACCTGCGCGACAGCGGCTGCACGGTAATCGTCGGCCAACGGCCCGGCAGCGCGAACTATGAGCTCGCGCAAAGCCACGGCTTCAAACCGATGCCGGTCGAGGAAGCCACCGAGCAGGCCGACATGGTGAACATGCTCCTGCCCGACGAAGTGCAGGGGGACATTTATCGCCAGCACGTGAAGCCCAACTTGCGGCCGGGCAACGTGCTGATGTGCTCGCATGGTTTCAATGTGCACTTCGGCCAGGTCGAAGCGCCGCAAGGCGTCGATATCGTGCTTGTCGCGCCCAAGGGCCCCGGCCACCTGGTGCGCAGCGAGTTCGAAAAAGGCGGCGGCGTCCCTTGCCTTATCGCGCTCAGTCCCGGCGCCAGCGACGAATCGCGGCGGCTGGGCTTGGCCTATGCCAAGGGCATCGGCGGTACCCGCGGCGGCGTGATCGAAACGTCGTTTGCCGAGGAAACCGAAACCGACCTGTTCGGCGAGCAAGTCGTGCTCTGCGGCGGTGTGAGTGCGCTGGTCAAGGCGGCCTACGAAACGCTGGTCGAGGCCGGCTACCAGCCCGAGATGGCCTACTTCGAGTGCATGCACGAGCTGAAGCTGATCGTCGACCTGTTCTACCAAGGCGGCCTCAACTACATGCGCTACAGCGTCTCGAACACGGCCGAATTCGGCGACTACACCCGTGGGCCGCGGATCGTCACCGACGAGACGAAGAAGGAAATGAAGAAGATTCTCGACGAGATTCAGACCGGCAAGTTCGCCCGCGAATGGCTTCTCGAGAACAAGGCTCATGCCCCGGCGTTCAAGGCCATGCGTCGCCGCGAGCGCAGCCATCCCATCGAGGAAGTCGGCCGCAAACTCCGCCGGCTGATGACCTGGATCAAAGCCAAGGAAGTCTGATGGAAGCGCAAAATCCCGCCGACACCCCCGGACCGCAGTCCGGGGGCTTGGAGCCCACGACCGTGGCGGCCTTGCGTCGCACGTCCACCACGAATCAGCAGGACGTGACGACCCGGCCGGCAGTGAACGAATTGCAGCCGGGCGACCGGATCGAGGTCGATCACGAGGTCAAGGTGGGCCTCAAACGCTGGCGGGCCGTGACCACCGGCACCGTGCTGCGGATCGAGCGCCGCCGCCACGGGCTGCACTTCAAGCGCAATCCCGACGACAAGGTCTACAGCGACCTGATCATTCTTCAGATTCCCAACGGCGCGCTCTCGACCCTCACGATCGACGAGTTTACGCGAATTCGCAAAGTGGACGCGGCCACCACATAAAGCCGCGACCGCTGGTCGCGCGCCTCCGCCGTTCCCCCGCGACCACCGGTCGCGGCTTTATGCGCCGCTGCGTACAATGGTGGTATGCTTACGCCGCTTCCGCTGCATGCCGATCACGCTCGGCTGTTCGAACACAACCGCTTCGTCTATCCGGTGCTCAGCCGCCGGTCGGGCGGAATCTCGATCGGCGTGAACCTGAACCCGGACAAAGTCTGCAACTTCGATTGCATTTATTGCCAGGTCGATCGCGTCAGCCGCAGCGAAACCGAGTTTGTCGAAACCGAGCAACTGCTGGCCGAGCTGGACGCCATGCTGCGGCTGGTGCAATCCGGCGGGCTTTACCAGCATCCCAAATTCGCCGCCGTGCCGGCCCCGCTGCGCCGGCTCAACGACATCGCCTTCAGCGGTGATGGCGAGCCGACCACCTATCGCAATTTCGACGAGCTGGTGGCCGGCTGTGCCGATCTTAAGCGGCGGCACGAGTCGGATGGCGTCAAAATGGTGCTGATCACCAATGCCAGCATGTTCCATCGCCCGGCGGTCGAGCGGGGCCTGCAAGTGCTGGACGCGAACCAGGGCGAAGTCTGGGCCAAGCTCGAGGCCGGCACCGACGCGTACTATCACCTCGTCGAGCGGACCACGATTCCCTTCCGCCGCATCCTCGACAATATCACGGCCGCCGCCCGCGTGCGGCCGCTCGTGATCCAGTCGCTGTTCATGCGGATTTCCGGCGTCGGGCCAGCGCCAGCCGAGCAATCAGCCTTCTGCGACCGGCTGAACGAAATCACCGCCGCGGGCGGCCAACTCAGCCTCGTGCAACTCTACACCGTCGCCCGCAAGCCCGCCGAAAGCTACGTCCAGCCGCTAGCAGCCGACGAACTGCACGCCCTAGCCGAACTCGTACGCAGCCGGACGGGCCTGAGGGTGGAGCAATTCGAGTGAAAAGTGAATAGTGAAAAGTGAAAAATGGAGGAGCCAAGCCGCCGGCGTGAGCTCGCTCCCCTACTTTTCACTTTCCACTTTTCACTTTTCACTCCCTTTCATCTTCTCCACCGCTTCAATCACCGCCTGGTCATGTCCATCGACGCTGACTTTTTTCCAGACGCGGTGGACCTTGCCTTCGGCGTCGATCAGATAGGTGGAGCGCTGCACGCCCCATGACTTCTTGCCGTACATGTTCTTTTCGCGCCAGGCGCCGTATTGCTCGGCCACCCGGTGCTCGACGTCGGCCAGCAGCGGAAAATTGAGCTGGTACTTGTCGCGGAATTTTTCGTGGCTGGCCACGTCGTCGGTGCTGACCCCGAACACTTTGGCCCCCTGGCGTGTCAGTTCTTTCAGCCGATCGCGGAAGGCACAGGCCTCGCGAGTGCAGCCCGGCGTGTCGTCGCGGGGATAGAAATACAGCACTACGGGCGAGCCCCGTTGTTCCTTGAGCCGCACCTTCTGGCCGTTATCGGCCGGCAGGCTAAAGTCGGGGGCCGGCTGGCCTGGTTCGATCCAATCGCTCATGGCGGCTTCTCCGCGAGTCGCAGGGGGGCGTTTTTGCCGGATTATACCGTACGGACCCCCATCATAAAGCCGCGACCGCTGCCCACCATCAAGCCGCGACCGGCGGTCGCGGGGGGCAAACTGTGGAAACCCGGCGGCCGGCGGGGTAAAATGAAATCGTTCGTGGGACGGCTGTCGTCTGCAACAGGAAAGGACCCTCGTGGCAATATCTACAATCAGCCATTCTTCTTCCGGTGCACGTTCCGACCGCGCTTTGGAACGAGCCCTCACTGCGGCCCGCACGGCGGCTGAAAACCGTGGCCGCGACATCTTGATCCTCGACCTGCGCGACCTCACCTCCGAGTTCGACTACTTCGTCCTGGTCACCGGCTCCAGCGGCCGCCAACTGCGAGCCATGAGCGAAGAGATCGACCACGTCCTCGAAGACCAATTGCACGATCGCCGCCTGGGCATCGAGGGCTACCAGGACAATCGCTGGATCCTGCTCGACTACGGTGACATTGTCGTCCACTTGTTCGACCCTGACGCCCGGTCCTACTACGCTTTGGATCAGCTCTGGGGCACCGCCAAGCGGATCGAATTCGACGCCGCCGACGCCGGCAGCAACCTGCGGCGGCTGGGCTCGTAAGCGTTCGGCACCTCCGTAGGCCCGGCGAGCCGAGCCGGGCCGTGCTCGACTTGCGATTTAGTACGGCTTGTCGCCCCACGCGTTGCTGCGCTTGAGTCAAACGCGGTGCCGCTCGGCTCGCGGCACCTACGGGGCCATTGCCAGCGCGGCTTCTAGTTACTACATAGAAGCCATGAACGTACTCGATGAACTTCGCCGCCGTTTTGCCGCGGCCTTGCAACCGCTGGCCGGGCCGGACGAGCTGCCGGCCTTGCTGGACATGATCGCCGTCAGCCAGGATGCCAAATTCGGCGACTACCAGGCCAATTGCGCCATGCCGCTGGGCAAACGGCTGGGCCGGGCGCCGCGCGTCGTGGCCCAAGAGATTGTCGAGCGGCTCGACGTGGCCGACCTGTGCCCAGAGCCCACGATTGCCGGCCCCGGCTTCATCAACCTGCGGCTGGCCGATGCCTGGCTCGAGCGGCAGTTGGCGGCGATGGTCGGCGACCAGCGGTTGGGCGTCGCGCCGGTCGAGCATCCGCGGACGTTTATCATCGACTATTCGGCCCCCAACGTGGCCAAGCCGATGCACGTCGGCCATGTTCGCTCGACCGTCATCGGCGACAGCCTGTACCGGCTGCTGAAGTTCCTCGGCCATCATGTCGTCAGCGACAACCACATCGGCGATTGGGGCACGCAGTTCGGGATGATCATTTACGGCTACCGGCATTTTCTCGATGCCGCTGCCTACGCCCGCGCACCGGTCGACGAGCTGGCCCGGCTGTATCGGCTCGTACACCGGCTGGTGGACTATCACGAAGGCCGGCGGCGGCTGGCCGAATTGCTGACCGAGATTGCCCGGCGCGAGGCGGAACTCAAGCGGGAAACTGCCGCGGCCGCCACCGGCGATGCGGAAGCCCAAAAGAAGGCGGCCAAAACGCTCAAGCGGTTGCAGTCCACCGTCAGCCAAAGCCGCGAGGCGCTGGTCGAGCTCGAGCAGCGGCTGGCCGCCGTCGAAGCCGATCCGCAACTCCTGGGCTGGACGCAGGAACACGCCGACATCGAAAGTGCCGTGCTGGCCGAGACCGCCAAGCTGCACGCTGGCGATCCGGAAAATCTGCGGCTATGGCGCGAGTTCATGCCCCCGTGCCTGGAGGCGATCGAGGCCATTTATCGCCGACTGCACGTGCGCTTCGATCACGCGCTGGGCGAGAGTTTTTACCACGACCAGCTTGCCGCGGTGGTCGCGGATCTCGAACGCCGTGGCCTGGCGCGCGAAAGCGACGGGGCCATGTGCGTGTTTCTGCCAGACAGCCCCACGCCGATGCTCGTCCGCAAAAAGGATGGCGCGTTTCTGTATGCCACGACCGACCTGGCGACGATCCGCTACCGCATGCAGACCTGGCAGCCGGACGCCATGCTCTACGTGGTCGATCACCGGCAGGGCTTGCACTTCGAGCAGCTCTTTGCCACCGCGCGGCTGTGGGGTTACGGCGACGTCGAATTCCAGCACATCAGCTTCGGCACTGTGCTGGGCGACGATGGCCGGCCGTTCAAAACCCGTTCGGGCGACACCGTGGGCCTGGGCGGCCTGCTGGACGAAGCCGTGCGGCGGGCGCACCAGATCGTCAGCGATAACGACGACGCCAAGCCCGACGGTCCGGAGCTTTCGCCCGATACTCGGCAGCACGTGGCCGAGAGCGTGGGCATTGCCGCTCTGAAGTATGCCGACTTGTCGCACAACCGCACCAGCGACTACGTGTTCAGCTACGACAAAATGCTCGCCATGAACGGCAACACGGCCACGTACATGCAATATGCGTACGCCCGGGTGCGAAGCATCTTTCGCAAGGGGCAGGTCGACATCGAAGTTTTGCGGGATTCGAAAGCGACGATTCGGCTGGGCACGCCGGCCGAACAATCGCTGGCCCGGCAACTGCTGCGCTTTGCCGAAGCGCTCGCGGCCGCGGCAGCCGACTACCGGCCGAATCAATTGACGAACTATCTGTTCGATCTGGCCAACGCCTACTCGACCTTTTTCGATCAATGCCCCGTGCTCAAGGCCGAAACGCCCGAGCTCCGCAACAGCCGCTTGCTGCTGTGCGATCTGACTGCCTGCACGCTCAAGCAGGGGCTCGAGCTGTTGGGCATCTCGGTGGTCGAGCAAATGTAGCTGGCGATGGTGCGAGCCGGCGGCGTCCCCGCCCTTGATTTTCCGTAGCCCAGCCCTTTTAGGGCTGGGTTTACCGTCGGCGACCGGAATCCCTCCTTCCCGTTCCGATGCGGCCGTCGGCCGCATCGGAACGGGAAGGAGGTTTGCGCGACTGATTGGTCCCAGCCCTAAAGGACTGGGCTACAGAAAACGCTACGTTGCGCCATCCACTAATTCGACGCTCACGCGTGCGGGACTCGCATGCCGTTGAAAATGGGCAAGCTGCGCGATGCGTCCCGGGCTTGGCGGACTTTGCCGATAATTCGAAAGATTCGAATTAGCTAAAGGCTTACGCTAGCCGATAACTAGGGTCGCATCGCGGGCTGATCAAACGGCTGGGCTTTTGCCGCAGCGGGTCAGACCGCTGCCAACGATGCGAGGAGCAAATGAAATTCGTCGTGCGCGGCTCGCTGCTGGCTGCCTGCGCTGTCCTGGGCGTCGTGGCAGCGGCTTTCATTGCCGAGCACGTCCCGGCCGCCGTGTCCGGCTCGGCCGCCATATCGGGCAATACAATGTCGCAGGCATGCCCGGCCATTCACGCGGATGTCATGCTCGTCACCATTCAGCTCCAACAACCGCTCGCTCACCAACCGGAGCCGGTCCGGGCCTTGGCCGACGCCCCCTTGCCGCCGTGAGTGTCATAAAGCCGCGACCGCTGGTCGCGTCCCTCTCGCGACCAGCGGTCGCGGCTTTATGATTTTGTGCGTATTTCAAGCGGGCAGTTTGCCGCGGCGGGTACGGCGTTCGGCGCGGAGTCGGGCGCGGCGACGCGTTTCACTCGGCTTTTCGTAGTATTCCTTGCGGCGCATTTCCTTTTTGATGCCGCTGCGTTCGACCAACTTGCGGAACCGCCTCACGGCTTCCTGAATCGACTCGCGGTCCCGCACGTTCAACTTAACCACAACTCCTCCTTTGCTAACGGTCTTGGAAAATGGATCGTACCCGTGTGCCGTGCCCCCTCCTTCTTTCGGTGGGCCGGAACCGGGTAGTTTACACAAAACGCCTCGCTGCTGTCCATCCAGACAGCACTGCCGAAAATCGAGCAAAATCGCCCGCGGCCATTTCATTGCGACCGCACGCGCCGGCCCTTTATAATCCTCACCTGGGCTTGGTTTTCGCTCGCCTCGGTTTTTCCCGGATGGCACTGTGTCCGCCTCGATCGCTCGCTTTCTGGCCTCGCTTTCGAATTCGGGCATTGCCAGCGCCGACGAAGCCGAGAGCTTCGCTGCCGAAATCCCGCCGGATCAGCGCGGCCAGGACGCCGACGCGCTCGCCCGCGAACTGGTTCGCCAAGGCAAGCTGACCCGCTACCAGGCAGCGGCTGTCTACCAGGATAAGACCGACGGCCTGGTGCTAGGCAATTACCTGGTGCTCGATAAGCTCGGCGCGGGCGGGATGGGCCAGGTTTTTCGAGCCCGGCATCGCCGCATGGAGCGCGTCGTGGCGCTCAAGGTGCTGCCGAAGAAGGCGCTCGCGGCCCCAGACGCCATCGCCCGCTTTCAGCGCGAGGCCAAGGCCGCGGCCAAGCTCTCGCATCCGAACATCGTCACCGCCTACGATGCCGACGAGGCCAATGGGCAGCACTTTCTCGTCATGGAATACGTCGAAGGGAGCGATCTGTCCGGCCAGGTGAAGCAGCACGGAGCGCTCTCGGTCGCGCAGGCTCTCGACTATATCCTGCAGGCGGCCCGTGGGTTGGAGCACGCGCATGCCGAAGGCGTGGTGCATCGCGACATCAAGCCCTCGAATCTGCTCGTGGACAAAAAAGGCACGCTCAAAATCCTCGACATGGGTTTGGCCCGCATCAGCGATCCGCTGGCCGATCCGACCGCGGCCCCCGGCGCCGATCTGACGCAGTCGGGCAGCATCATGGGCACAATCGACTACATGGCTCCGGAGCAGGCCATGGACAGCCGGCAGGCCGACGCGCGCTCCGACATTTACAGCCTGGGCTGCACGCTGCACTATTTGCTCACCGGCCGGCCGCCCTACGGTGGCGATACCGTGCTCAAACGATTGACGGCTCATCAGCAGTCGGCCATTCCGCTGCTCTCGTCGACGCGGCCGGACATTCCGCCGGGCTTCGACGAAGTCTTTGCCCGGATGATGGCCAAGCGTCCCGCCGCGCGGTTTCAAACCGCAAAAGAACTGGTCGCGGCGCTCGAAGCGTTGCGCGATCGGCCCACGTCATCCCGGCCGGTGCCGATCCCCGCGCAGCCACTCGTTGCGCAACCGGCGGCCGCGCCCGTGGCAGCAAGCGGCAGCAGCATCTCGGGATTGGAAGGGATTGCGGCGCCGGCAGCGGGGCGCACGTCGCGCGGCGGACACAAGTCGCGCTCCAAGGCGCCGCTGATCGCGGCGGCGGTCGTGCTGCTGCTGGCCGCGGTGGGAGCCGGTGCATGGATGGTGTCGGGAGATCAACTCGACGAGACGGCCGAGAGCCAGCCGGCGCCCGCGGCCGAAGTTCAGCCACCGGCTGCCAGCCCAAGTCCGACAGCCATCGCCAAATCGGAACCAGCAGCCGCGCCAGTCCAAAAGCCGGCGGCGGCACCGCAGCCAGTGGCCGAATCGCCGCCGAAGGCCATGCCGCCCGAGATCGAGCCACCGGCCAATGCCGCTCCGCAAGTGGCATCGCCCGTTGCCGCGCCGGTTGTGCCGGCCGTTGTTTCGACCAAGCCGGCCCCCGCGAGTCCGCCGATTGCGTCGCCGCCGGTCACGTTAGCGGCAGCTCCAATGCCGGCCGAGCAACCCGCGGAAGCCGATGGCAAGTTGCCGATCCCCAGTGCCGAAGGCCAGCGCGAAGCGCTCAAGCTGATCAAGGAGCTGTACAAGGACGAGTACGCGCAGGCGAAACAGCCGGAAGCGAAAGCGGCGCTGGCCGAAAAACTGTTGAACGAGTCGCAGCAGACGAAAGACGATGCCACGGCGCTGTACTGCGTATTGCAGGAGGCCCGCGAGTTGGCGGTCGAGGCGGCCAGTCCGGCGCTGGCCGAGCGGGCGATCGGCATGCTGGCCGGGCGTTTTGCGGTCGACCCGTTGAAGGAATTGGCCGCGTCCCTGGACGCCATGACCGACAAATCGCATCCGGCCGACGCGAACCACCAAATCGCCGAAATGGCGCTGGGCCGAATCGAGGAAGCCCTGGCGGCCGACGACTTTGACACGGCCAAGCAACTGGCGGACGCGGCTTTGGCAGCCGGGCGCAAGGCGAAGGATACCGCGCTGATAAAGCGCGTGGTCGAGGTCGGCAAGACGGTCACCGCGGCGAAG
>DATATB010000059.1:0-7057 GCA_036268995.1 Pirellulales bacterium
ACGGTGACGGTGTCGCCCTCTTTGGCCCAGCCCCAGACGCGGTTTGGCTGATCGCGCTGGAGCACCATGTGATCGGTGAACAGCGCCGGCAGTTTCACTTCAGCCCGGGCCGCCGAAGTGGCAGCCAATAAGCCGGCGGCGGCAAGTACCAATCCAGCGGCACGCATCGGGAACAATTGACGAAGGCTCATAGGTTTGTGACTCTCGCAAGCGGGGGGTCAAAGGGCATGCAATCAACACCGGGAGGGACCACAAGCTAACGCGCGACTGCCGGGGTCTCAACCCGGCGGAGCGGGATTCTTTTTCCGCCCAACTGCGGGATTCTATAGAACCCGTAAATGTTTCTGCAGAATTTGATTGCCTCCCCCCAGTGCCTCCGCTAAACTCCAGGTCCTGCCAGCATCCATGAAGCCTGGACCGCCGAAAACTGGCCGTCCGGCCGCTCCCCCGCCGCGTCAAACAGACCACTGAACCGCGACTGCCAGCATTCGTCCTTCCCCTGCCGGAGCCGTGTTTGTGTCGATTTCTTCCGTGAGCCGCTTTTCGCCTTCCGACCATGGCCGCCGACGGCAGGCCATTGTCGAATCGCTATTGAGCGAGATTTTTCAAGGCGCGATCGAGGCCGGGCAGCACCTGGTGACGCAGGACGTGGCCGACCGCTTCGGTGTTAGCCACACGCCCGTGCGTGAAGCCATGGCAGCCTTGGCCGGCATCGGCATTATCGACCTGGTGCCCAACCGCGGGGCCATCGTCCGCCGTGTGAGCCATCGCGAAATTCGCGAAATCTGCCAGGTCCGCCGGGCGCTGGAATGCGAAGCCGTGAGCAGCGCGTGCGGCCGCCTGGACGAGGCCTTCCTCACTGAGTTGGCCGATGACTTTCGCCGGCTGGCGGCGGCGCAGGATTCGTCGGCGGCCGAGGTGCTCGACCAGGCCAAGACGCTCGACAGCCGGCTGCACGACTCGATCGCCGCCGGCTGTGGCAACGCCTTCCTGGCCGCCGAACTGGGGCGATTGAAGCTGCTGTTCCGTGCGTTTCGCGACGTGGCCTATATCCAATACCGCATCGACAACGATCTGCCCCGGATCATCGAAGAGGCCGGCCAACACCTGGCGATTGTCGAAGCCCTGGCCGCCGGAAAACGCCGCACGGCCATGCGGGCCATGAGCGTCCACATCCGCTCGGGCTTGAAGTACTGGCTGCGTGCACGCCCCGACACCATTAATCATCCAACTGTTTGATCGCCATGGCGCGCGTCGAAAAGACAAGCCGCTCGATCCAATCGCCCGTTGCCAGCAACTGGGCTAAATGGATTGCGCTGGTGTTAATGCTTGCCGGGCCGATGCTCGCGCATGCCGCTACGCCGGCGGCGCGGCCGGTAGTCTTCGATCGCGACGTGCTGCCGATCCTGTCGGACAATTGCTTTCATTGCCACGGCCCCGACGCTGCCCGGCGCGAAGGGGATTTGCGGCTCGACGAGCGCGACGCGGCGCTACGCAAGACGGATCCGGTGATCGTGCCGGGCCATGCAGACGCCAGCAAGCTGGTGCGGCGCGTGCTGAGCCGCGATCCGGATGAAATCATGCCGCCGCCGGGCTCGCACCGCAGCTTGTCGCCCGAAGAGAAAACTTTGCTCGCCCGCTGGGTCGACCAGGGCGCGGGCTGGAGCCGGCATTGGGCCTACGAAACCCCACAGCGGCCGCAGTTGGCCAAGGTGAAAAATACACACTGGGCCCGCGGGCCGATCGATCGGTTTGTTTTGGCGCGGCTCGAGGCCGAGGGTTTTGAGCCTTCGCCTGAAGCCAGCAAAGAAACGCTGATTCGCCGCGTGACGCTCGACCTGACCGGACTGCCACCGACGCTTGCGGAGATCGATACGTTTGTGGCAGATCCTTCGCCCGACGCCTACGAGCGGCTGGTTGACCGGCTGCTGGCGTCGCCGCGCTACGGCGAGCGGATGGCCTGGGACTGGCTCGATGCGGCCCGCTACGCCGACACGAATGGCTACCAGGGCGACAACGTGCGGACGATGTGGCCGTGGCGCGATTGGGTGATCGGGCAGTTGAATGCCAACATGCCGTGGGATCGCTTCACCGTCGAGCAATTGGCCGGGGACTTGCTGCCCGATGCGCAGACCGGCGACCAGCTTGCCACCGCGTTTTTGCGCAACCACATGATCAACGGTGAAGGCGGCCGGATCGCCGAGGAAAACCGCGTCGAGTACGTGATGGATCAGGCCGAGACGGTGGCCACCGTGTGGCTGGGCGTGACGCTCACCTGCTGCCGCTGCCACGATCACAAGTTCGATCCCTTCACGCAGCGCGATTACTACGGTTTGTTCGCCTTCTTCAACCAGACTTCGGTCGAGGGCAAGGGCGGCAGTGGACAAACGGCGCCGGTCGTCGACCTGGCCAACGATGCGCAACGCAAGGAGCGTGCCCGACTGGCGGCCGAATACAAACGGCTGGCCGACCTGGTGGGCAAGCGCGAAACGGTGCTGCGCGACGCCGCGGCCAGCCAGAAGGACGGCAAGTACGCCTCGACGCTGCCGTCGCTGATCGAATCGGCACTGCGTAAGGGACCGGGCGACCGCACGGAGCCGAATCGCCAGGAGCTCATCAAGCATTTCAGCAAGTCGCAGCCGGAATACGTGGCGCTGCTGGGCCAACTCGAGGCCGCTCGCAAGGCCCGCAGCAGCTACAGCAGTTCGATGCCGCAAGTCATGGTGATGGACGTGCGAAAGCAACCGCGCGAGACGTTTGTGCTCACGCGCGGGGCGTACGACAAGCCGGCCGAGAAGGTCTCGGCGGCCGTGCCCGCATCGCTGCCGCCGCTGGGAAAAACAGACAAGATCGACCGGCTGGCGCTGGCCCGCTGGTTGGTGGACGCGCGCCATCCGCTCACGGCGAGGGTGACAGTCAATCGCTGGTGGCAGACGTTCTTCGGCACGGGCCTGGTCAAGACCGCTGAAGATTTTGGGGTGCAAGGCGAGCGGCCCAGCCATCCCGAACTGCTCGATTGGCTGGCCACCGAACTGATCGCCACGGGCTGGAATCCCAAAGCGATTCAGCGGCAAATCGTGACCAGCTCGACGTATCGCCAAAGCTCCAAGGTATCGGCCGCGCTCGTCGAGCGCGATCCGGAGAATCGGCTGCTCGGGCGTGGCCCGCGCTATCGCTTGCCGGCTTGGATGATTCGCGATCAGGCGCTGGCGGCCAGCGGCTTATTGGTGGAACAGCTCGGCGGCCCGCCGGTGAAGCCTTATCAGCCGGAAGGGATTTGGGAGGAAGCCACGTTCGGCAAGATCACGTATCAGCAGGACCAGGGCGACGCGCTGTATCGCCGGAGCCTGTACATCTTCTGGCGGCGCATCGTCGGGCCGACCATGTTCTTCGACGTGGCCAGCCGGCAAGCGTGCACCGTCAAGACTGCAAGGACCAACACGCCGCTGCACGCGCTGGTGACGCTCAACGACATCACCTATGCCGAAGCGGCCCGGGCATTGGCTCAGCGCGTGTTGCAAACGGTCGGCAGTACGCCACAAGCCCGGATCGAAATGGCTTTTCGATCGTGTACGGGCCGGCGCCCGACCGAGCGCGAGTTGGGGCTGATGACCAAGAGTTTAAAGCGGTTCGATGATCTTTATCGCCACGACCGGGCAGCCGCCGAGCGGCTGATTTCGATCGGCGAGTCGCCGCGCGACAAAAAGCTAAACGCCAGCGAGCACGCCGCCTACGCGGCCTTGTGTTCGCTGATTTTGAACCTCGACGAGACCTTGAGCAAGCAGTAGACGGAATAGCAATCATGGACCCGCAGTTCGAACATCGTGCCAATCTCACGCGGAGGGCCTTTTTCGGCCGCTCGGCGCTGGGTGTCGGCACGGCCGCGCTCGCCTCGCTGCTAGATGGCGACGGCGCGCGTGCGGCCGCGGCTTCTGCGTCGCGTCAGGGTTTGCCGGGGCTGCCGCATTTTGCTCCCAAGGCGAAGCGCGTTATTTACCTGTTCCAGAACGGCGCGCCTTCGCACGTTGATCTGTTCGACTACAAGCCGATGCTCGCCAAGTGGCGAGGCAAGCAGATTCCCGAATCGGTACAGGCGGGCAAGCGGCTGAGCTCGATGACCAGCGGCCAGACCCAGCGGCCCGTGCTGCCGGAAATCACGAAGTTTGCCCGGCACGGGGCCAGCGGGGCGTGGGTCTCGGATTTCATGCCGCGCACAGCGGCCATGGCCGATGATCTGTGCTTCATCCACGGCATGCACACCGAGCAAGTCAACCACGCGCCGGCCATCAGCTTTTTCATGTCGGGCGCCGAGCAGCCCGGCCGGCCCACGATCGGTTCGTGGCTCACGTACGGGCTAGGGAGCGAAACGCAGGAACTGCCGGCCTTCGTAGCCATGACTTCGCGCGATAAAGAAGCCTCGTGCGGTCAGATCTTTTACGATTTTTATTGGGGCAGCGGATTTCTGCCCTCGAAGTTCCAGGGAGTCAAGTTCCGCGGCAACGGCGACCCCGTGCTGTACCTGTCGAACCCGGACGGCATGAGCCGGCAAGTGCGGCGAGCGATGCTCGATGGCTTGGGAGCCATGAACGAGGCGGCGCTGGCCGACTACGGCGACCCGGAAATCGCCACGCGAATCGCTCAGTACGAAATGGCCTATCGCATGCAGGCCAGCGTGCCGGAGCTGACCGACTTGTCGCAAGAGCCCGAGCACGTGCTGGCCATGTACGGCCCCGACGTGCGGCGGCAGGGGAGCTATGCGTACAACTGCCTGATGGCCCGGCGGCTGGCCGAGCGTGGCGTGCGGTTTGTGCAGCTGATGCACGCGGGTTGGGACCAGCATCGCAATCTGAACACCCAGCTCAAAATCCAGTGTACGGACACCGACGCCCCGTCGGCCGCGCTGGTGCAGGATCTCAAGCAGCGCGGGCTGCTAGAAGATACGCTGGTGATTTGGGGCGGCGAGTTTGGCCGCACGCCGTTTCTGCAAGGCAAGATCGAAGAAACGAAAACCTGGGGCCGCGACCATCATCCATATGCCTTCAGCATCTGGATGGCCGGCGGCGGCATCAAGCCCGGCATCAGCTACGGCCGCTCCGACGAGTTTGGCTACAGCGCGGTGGAAGACAAGGTGCACGTACACGACTTTCAGGCTACGCTGTTGCACTTGCTGGGCATTGACCACGAGCGGCTGACTTACAAATTTCAGGGGCGCTACTTTCGCCTCACCGACGTTCACGGAACTGTTGTCAAAGGGATCCTCGCGTGAAACTCCAGTCGATCTTCATTCCTTCGTTCGCTATTCCCGCGTGCGCGCTGTTTGTCGGCACGATCGGCGCGTTGCCGGCGGGCGCCGCGACCTTGGAGTTCAATCGCGACGTGCGGCCGATCCTGGCCGAGAACTGCTTTCAATGCCACGGGCCGGATAGCGCCAGCCGCAAGGGCGACTTGCGGCTCGACAAGCGTGACGCGGCCGTCGAGGCCGGGGCCATCGTGCCGGGCGATCCCAAGGCGAGCGAATTGGTGAGCCGCATTTATACGTCCGATGCCGACGATGTGATGCCGCCGGCCGAAGCGCACAAGGATCTGAAGCCGGCCCAGCGCGAAGTGCTCAAGCGTTGGATCGCCGAAGGCGCCGAGTACCAGCCGCATTGGTCGTTCATTGCCCCGCAGCGGCCGGCCGTGCCGCCGGTCAAGCAAGCGGCCTGGGTCCGCAACCCGATCGACCGCTTCATCCTGGCCAAGCTTGAACAGGCAGGCCTGCAGCCCGCGCCGGAAGCCGACCGCCACACGCTGGTCCGGCGGCTGAGCCTGGATCTGACGGGCTTGCCGCCCGATCCAAAGCTGGTGGCCGAGTTCGTCGCCGATTCTGCGCCCGATGCGTACGAAAAGCTGGTTGACCGGCTACTGGCGACGCCGCAGTGGGGCGAACATCGGGCCCGCTATTGGCTCGACGTGGCCCGCTATGGCGACACGCACGGCATTCACATCGACAACTTCCGCGAAATGTGGAGCTACCGCGACTGGGTCATCAGCGCCTTGAACCGCAACATGCCGTTCGACCAGTTCACGATCGAGCAACTGGCCGGCGACCTTTTGCCCGGCGCAACCTTAGATCAGAAAATTGGCTCGGGCTTCAACCGCTGTAACATCACCACCAGCGAAGGCGGCGCCATCGCCGAAGAATACCTGGTGCTCTACGATCGCGACCGCACCGAGACGACCTCGCAAGTCTGGCTGGGGCTGACGACTGGCTGCGCCGTGTGCCACGATCACAAGTTCGATCCGATCTCGCAGAAGGAGTTCTATAGCCTGGCCGCGTTCTTCAACAACACCACGCAGGCCGGCATGGACGGCAACGTCAAGGACACGCCGCCGATCATCATCGTGCCGCAACCAGCCGACCGGACGAATTGGGAGTCGCTCGTCAAGCAAGAGAGCGAAACGCGCACGCAGCTTGCCGCGCGTCGCCAGGCCGCGCAGCCGGATTTCGACAAGTGGCTGGCGCAGGACAAGCGCGCGAACCCCGCCGAGCTGCTGCCGGCCGATCGTTTGCAACTGCAAGTTTCTCTGAGCGACGCGAAGGACCATGCCCTGAGCTGCATGCTCGATGGCAAGCCGGAGACGATCACCATCGCGGCCGATCCAAAGTGGGATGCCGGCCACGTGGCAGCCAAGGCCTGGAAAAGCGAAAAGGGCAACCCGCTGGCCGTGAAACAGGCCGGCGATTTTGAAAAGAACCAAGGATTCTCATGCGGGGCGTGGGTCAAGCTGCCCAAAGGCGGCATGACCGGAGCCGTGGTGGCCCGCATGGACGACAAGGCCGGCCATCGCGGCTGGGACCTGTGGATCGAAGGCGGCCGGCTCTCGGCCCATCTGATTCACAACTGGCCGAAGGATGCGATGCAAATGACCGCCAAGACCCCGGTCAAGCCTGGCGGCTGGCACCATCTGTTTGCCACTTACGACGGCAGCGGCCACGCCGGCGCGATCAAGCTGTATGTCGACGGCGAGTTGCAGCAGGCCAAGGCCGGAGTCAACGCGCTGAAGAACACGATTC
>DATATB010000060.1:0-56229 GCA_036268995.1 Pirellulales bacterium
CTTCCCGGAAGGTGCACTGAATCTGGTCGGCTCAACGTTCTTCGGTGTGACCTTCGAAAGTGGCACGGGCGACAATGGCACGATCTTCTCCGTCAGTACGGCCGGAACCGGGTACCAAACGCTGCACACCTTTTCGGGCAGCGATGGCATCAATCCCATTGGCCTTACACTGGTCGGCACGACGCTCTACGGGACGACCGACGCCGGAGGGACGGCCAACGACGGCACTATCTTCTCCATCAATACCGACGGCAGCGCATTCCAGACACTGCATACGTTCTTAGGCACCCTCGATGGCCTCGATCCCAACGCTGGCTTTACTCCCGCTGGCTCGACGCTGTATGGCACGGCCCATGCCGGCGGCGTCTACAACGCTGGCACCGTCTTTGCCCTGCCGCTGGCCGGCCTGGCGGTGAGCAACTCCGCGGCTGCAATGGTGATCACCGGCCAGAACCTGACCTACTCCATCACGGTCAGCAATGCCGGCCCCAGCGACGCTCAGAATGTGTCGTTCGCGGATTCGCTCCCCGCCGGCGAAACACTCGTTTCGCAGAGCCAGACCGCCGGCCCGAGCTTCACGCCTGGCGGCACCGGAAACCAGTTGGCAGACACAATCGCCACCCTGCCGGCGGGCGATTCGGCCACCTTCACAGTCGTGGCAACCGTCGGCGGCGTTGCAGGCGGCACCGTGCTGAACGACAAGGCTTCGATCGGCGACGACGGCTTCAACGACCTGGTCTCATCGACGGCCACGACGACCGTCGACATACCACCCACGGTCGTTGGTGCATTCGTCAGCGGCACGGGCTGGAACGTGTCGTATTTGAGCATGCTGGATGCGGCCGGGTTGGGCAGTTCGGCGGCGGGCGGCCAGGGCTTTGAATTGGCCAGCGGTGCTAACCAGCTAACGACGATGCTGTCGTGGACTAACGTCAATCAGATTTCCATCGCCTTCAGCGAGCCGGTGAATGTCTCGCAAGGCAGCCTGACGCTTTACGACTCGACGAACACGGCGATTCCGAGCTCGGGATTCAGCTACAATGCCACGGCCAATATCGCCACGTGGCAGTTTACCACCGCGCTGCCCGCCAATAAGTATGTCATGAACCTGGCGGCCGGCTCGGTCACGGATTCGATCGGCACCGAGTTGGACGGCGCATGGACCACCGGAGTCAGCACGTTTGCGGCCGGCTCGGGCGACGGCACGCCCGGCGGCGACTTCAATTTTTACTTCGATGTACTGCCCGGCGACGTCAACAACAGCGGCACGGTCACCAATGGCGACGTGCTGCTCACCAAGCTGCAAGTCGGCGCGGTGGCCAATTCGAGCAATTACCAACTCGACGTGAATGGCGCGGCCAACATCACCAACAGCGACGTGTTGCTCGAGAAGCTGGAAGTCGGCAGCAATATCAACACGTTCGCCGCTCCGCAATTGCCTGCGCAATCCGCGCCGGCCGCCTCGCCGGATATCATGGTGTCTACAAACGACAGCAGCAGCCAATCGCCGCTGATGCCTTTGGCGACAACTGTTACTGCCGCCGCAAGCCCCACGGCCGTCTCCGATTCCAGTCCAGCAATCACGCCTTCGGCCACTATTCCGCTGTCCCCGACGACAGCGCCATTGCCGGATATCGCAGCGGCCTCGGTGCCGACAGTCGCGACCTCCACTCCGATTGCCCCGCCGCCGACGATTGCACCTGCCGCTGCAATCGGGCCACCGGAAGCTGTGCCGGAGTTGCCGATCAGCGTTTCGCCTGCAGTGATCGATCAGGCCTTGGCGGCACAAGTCATCCTCGCCGCGCCACCGCAAATCGTAGCGACTGCACAGGTCGCCGGGCCTGCACAGCCCGTCGCCTCGACGACCACCGCCGTGCTATCCGAGACTGAAGCGGTGCTACCAGCGATTTTTGCCGAGCTGGCGAGTGTCGCGCCTGCCATGCCACGCATGTTCGCCGGTGCGGCCAGCGCATCGTATTCGGAACGCGCGCTTGCGAATGGCTTGCCGATCGTCAGCCAGCTGGGCAGTCCGGCGCTGACGGATGAATTCTTCGGCGAGATGGCGGCACCGGAGCCCTCGGCCGATCGCACCGATCGGTCTTTGGACTTTTGGCGAATCGGTTGGCTTGGCCAGTAGCGATGAAGCCGGGCAGCCGCGACGCAGATCGTTTACTTCTTGTTCGCCGCGCCTGTGCCGGCAACGCCGCCGGCGGCGGCTTGGAGCTGCTGCTGCATTTGCTGTACGTACTGGGTGGCGGCCTGCTGCTCGTTGGGATCGAGCACGCCGTTGCCGTTGGCGTCGAAATTCTGGAGCAGTTGCTGCTGCATTTGCGGATTCCCTGCGCCGGCTTGTCCGCCCGGGCCGCCGGCGCCTGGACGACCGGCGCCACCCGGCCCACGCCCCGCTCCCGGCCGCATGCCTCCGCCCTGGCCGCCGGCACCTCTCATCTGCTGCACGTATTGCATGGCGGCCTGCTGCTCATTGGGATCGAGCTGGCCGTTGCCGTTGGCGTCGAACTTCTGCAACAGTTGCTGCTGCATTTGCGGGCTCATCATGCCCATCCCCTGGCCGCCGCCGGGGCCGCCAGCTCCCATCGGGCCGCCAGGGCCTAGCCGGCCACCCATCCCCTGCCCGCCGCCACCCTGCATCTGCCGCATTTGCTGTACGTATTGCATGGCAGCCTGCTGCTCGTTGGGGTCGAGCTGCCCGTTGCCGTTGGCGTCGAACTTCTGCAAGAGTTGCTGCTGCATCTGCGGGCTCATCATGCCCATCCCCTGTCCGCCGCCGGGGCCGCCGGCTCCCATCGGGCCGCCAGGACGCATTGCACCGCCCGGCCCACGCCCTGCTCCCGGCCGTCCGCCCGCGCCTGGCCCGCCGGCACCCTGGCCGCCGGCGGCCTGGATCTGCTGCTGCATTTGCTGCAAATACTTCGAGGCGGCTTGCTGCTCGTCGGGATCGAGCTTGCGGTTGCCGTTGGCATCAAATTGCTGGAGCAACTGCGGTGACACTTTCCCCGGGGCCGGCTTCCGAGTGGTTTGGGCCTGGGCGCTTGCCGCGGTCAGACCAGTCAGCAGACAGATGGCGACAGCGGCTACGAGCGATGGACGCGACGGCATGGCTGAAACCCCCGTGTGTGGATTTCGGCGGCTGGGCGAATGTGCGTGCGCGCCGACAAACCGTTCCTGTTCCGACAGTCATCTATCAAACTGGCAACTCGCAGCCCCTGGCCCTAATTAAACCCCGTCGGCCGCGAAAAGTCTTGGGTCGTAGGAGGATTCGACCCGCCAGATTTGGCCGCAGCCAGGGAGGCCGCTTGAATTTCGGGCGCGCGGGCGGTAAACCAGCCCCGCGACCAGCGGTCGCGGCTTTATGATTTGAGCCCGACAACTTCGAAGCCGGGGCGATACGACTTGTGCAAGTACTGCTCGGCGTCGGGGCAATTGGTGGCCACGAGCTGTTTGGCATCCCAGTCCAGCGGGCGGCCGGCGCGATAGGCGACGCCGCCCAGCAGCACGGCCTCGGTCAGTGCGCCGGAATAGTCGAAGTTGCACGAGGTGGGACTGCCGGTCTTGCAAGCCGCAACCCATTCGTTCCAGTGCCCGATGGAGTTGGGAATCGTCGGCTCCGGCGGCCGGAAGTCTGCGAACTTGTCGTGCGGCAGCAGTTGTAGCCGGCCGTAATCCGCGGCCAGCATGCCTTGCTTGCCGACGAACAGGATGCCCAACCCCCAGCCGGAGAGCGGCTTGCCCGAGTGGTCGTGGGTCTGCTTGACCAGGTCGTAATGCTCGCCGCCGTCGGACCAGAACAGCCGCGTTGCCGGGTGCTTGCCGCGGGCGGCAAAGCCGTATTCGATTTTGGTCCAGGCGGGCGTGCCGACGGCGTCGGGCGACGGCCCCTCGGCGCGAACGGATTGCGGATGACGCAGTTCGAGCGCCCAGAAGGGCAAGTCCATCACGTGGCAGGCCATGTCGCCCAGCGTGCCGGAACCATAGTCCCAGAAGCGCCGCCAGTTGGCCGGATGAATGCCGGGCGAGTATGCGTGCTTGGCCGCGGGGCCCAACCACAAATCCCAATCCAGGTTGGCCGGTGCCGGCTGCGGCGCGGCGAATTTTCCGCCGGACCAGCCCTTGTTGCACCAACAGTGAACTTCGGCCACCGGACCGATCGTGCCGGCGGCGATGACTTCGACCACGCGGCGATAGTTGTTGCTGGCGTGAATCTGCGTGCCCATCTGCGTGGCCACCTTGCGCTTGGCGGCCAGTTGCGCAATGGCCCGGGCTTCGGCCACGGTGTGCGTTAGCGGCTTTTCGCAGTATACGTGCTTGCCTAAGTCGAGCGCTACCGAGGTGGCCGGCGCGTGCGTGTGATCGGCCGTCGAGACGACGACGGCATCGAATTCCTTGTGACTGCCATCCAGCAGCCGGCGATAGTCGCGATAGCGGGCGGCTTTTGGAAAACTCTGAGCGGCCTTGTCCAGGTAGTTGCTGTCGACGTCGCAGAGCGCCACGATATTCTGGCTCGCGAGCTGCCCGACGTTGTGCCAACCTTTGTTGCCAACGCCCACGCAGGCGATGTTCAGCTTTTCGTTGGGCGATTTGCTATCGGCGGCCCGCAGGGGATTGACGTGAAATCCGCCGGCCAGCAGGGCCACGCCACCGGAACGAGCCAGAAATGCGCGACGATCGAGCGAGCGGTTTTTCATATTTATGCCAACCTTCGGGAGTTTGTTCGGGAGTTGAATCACGGTCGATAGGTCACGGCCCCGCAGTGGACGCGCCAATCGGGATGCTCTTTGACGGCGGTGGAGTAATACACGGTGAGCACGCGGCCGTCGCGCAATAAAACGCTGCTGGGATATCCGCAGTCGGCGCTGCGCGAATCGTTGACCAGGACGCGACGCTCGTCCCATTGGGGCACGTCATCCGGGGCGGCGACCATCGCGCGCACGCCAAAACCCTGCAAGCGATCGCCGACCGTCATCAGCACGCGGCCATCGGCCAGCAAGCACAAGTCGGCCGGATGCACCCCGACGGGCGTGACTTTCGCCGTGTTCGACCAGGTGTGGCCGCCGTCGGTACTGGAGGCGAGACAGACGTTCCCGCCACGATCGCGGAGCGCCGCCAGCAGCTTGCCGCTGGGCAAACGCAGGAGCGACGTTTCGTTCACCTGCTGCACTTTCTCGTTGCCGATCTCGGAAATTCGGGCCCAAGTGCGGCCGCTATCGGTCGAGCTATAAACGTAGCTGTGATTGCGATAAGGATCGGGCGGGCGGCCGTCGCGCGCCACCGTGCCGCCGTAGATGGCCATCAACATCGCGCCGTCGGGCATGGTGACGATGCGACCATAGGGGCTGCCCAAGCCGATATCGCTCACGTCGATTTGCGTGGGCTGCTGCCAACTCTGGCCACCGTCGATCGAGCGGGTGACCCAAGTGGTCCTGGGCTTCGTCGATTTGACCTCCCAATGCCCCTGGTCGTCGTAGCTCTCGGTACGCCAGAAGCCGACGACCAGTGCGCCGTCAGCCGCCTGGCCGAAGGCCGGGTTGCGGTCGTCGGCCGGTGAATCCACGACGACGCTGGGCTGAGTCCAGCTCTTACCTTCATCGCTGGAAAACACCATATCCAGCCGCCCCTTGATGCCCAGGTGCGGCGCCCCGCCGCGCAGCACCACGGCGATGCGGCCGTCGGCCAGACGCAAGGCCACTGGAAAATATCCCTGGCCCGAAACCACCAGCGAGCGCTCGAGGCCGGGCATCTTTTCGGCCGGCGGCTCGGAAGTGCTGGAGGTTTTAGCTGCGGAAGGCAATTCGCGGATGGCCACGTTGCGGAAAGCGACATGCGTGCTGTGGTATTGCAGCCCGACGTGGCCGCGCGTCCGCTTGAGGCCGGGATGCTCGGCTAGTTTGTCGGCGTGCTTCGAGGTGTCGGTGTCAACCACGACCATGTCATTGAGCGTGACGCGGACATGCGTGCCGTCGCACAGCACGGTCATCGATTGCCATTGTCCGGCCGGCTTGGTGGCACCGCGCTTCGCCGGTTCGACGCCGTACAAACTGCCGCAATACTGATACGGCTTGAGCGCGGCATATTCGGGGGCCGGGTCGTCGAGAAGCTGAATTTCCATGCCATCGACGGACGGATGGCCGTCCAGCGGGCAACGCAGCAGCACGCCGCTATTGCCGCCGCGGGCCAGGCGGAATTCGAGCTTGATCTCGAAATTCTCGTACTCGCCATCGGCGGCCAGCCAGTTGCCGCCCGGACCGCACGTCAGCACTCCGTTCACGATTTTCCAATGATCCGTGAAGCCGCCCTGGGGCGGGGCAGTAATCACCTGCCAGCCCTTTAGATCGTGGCCGTCGAACAGTGGACGAAATTCTTCGGCCGAGCAGACACTGCCGAGCAGAACGATCGCGGCAAACAGCGGCGCACGGCGAGCCGGGAGCGTTAGCGACCGGAGGAAACACACAATAGGCAAGCACGCGAAAGGCATGGCCGTGGCACTCCAACTTGGGGCTTGAACTTTCGGGCGGGCAAAGACCGGTGGGATTGACTGAGTTGTTTGATAACCCCAACCGCTGGACTTATCAAGCAATCGTCGCGGCAGTTTCAGAAAATCATCGGCCGCGCCCGCGACCGGGGGCCTTATTTGCGGCCCAGCATGCGATCCAGCGAGTCGGAGGTCTGGTGGATCAGCGCCTCGGGAAAGTGCGGGTAGGGGTGGAAGTATTCGAAGGTGAGATAGCCGCCATAGCCGGTCGACTGGCAGGCTTCGAGCACGGCCGGCCAGTCGGTCGTGCCGTCCAGCAGCGGCCGGAACGACTCGAGCGAATAGTCCGTCCCCTTTTTCGAAAACTCCTTGAGGTGCATGTTCTTGATCCGCGAACCCAGGATGCGGATCCAGTGCTCGGGATACTGAAACAGCATGATGTTGCCAGTATCGAAGTGTACGCGCACGCGCTCGCTATGAAAGCTGTCGACGAAATCGATCATTTCGCCGGGGCTGAGCAGGTAGCCGTTGAAGAAAATGTTTTCGATATTCAGGCTCACGCCCAGCTTCTCGGCCTGCGGCAGCAGCCGGCCGATGGCCTCGCGGGCCCGGCGGTCGCAAACGTCGTTGGCCACCGGCTCGTAATCGGTGCGCCACGGGATGCCCACGGCACCGGGCACGACCAGCAAATTGTCGGTGCCCAACTCATGCGCGGCCTGCGTCATCAGTCCGGCCAGTTCCAAAGCGCGGGCGCGTTTGGCCGGATCGTTGGCCGTGAGCGGATAGGGCCAGAACAGGAATGAGCACACTCCGCTGATGGCAATGCCGATTTTTTCGGCCATGCGGCGGATCGCGTGCAACTCCTTGCTGCCGGCCTTGGGCGAAAGGTCATTGTCGAGATCGTAGTTCAGCTCGATGCCGTCGAAGCCGGCGTCTTTGGCTAGTTGCAGACATTGCTCGAGATTCATCCGATCGGGATAGGGGAACGCCCAGAGGTTGATCGACTTTTTGAAGTCGTAGCGCCGCGTGCCCGGTGCGGTTTTCGATTTTGGCGAAGGGGCCGCAGAGGCCGGCGCACCAAAAGCGGCCGCTCCGCCCGCCGCGGCCAGCGCCGCGCTAATAGCTGCGCGACGATTGAGCGTGTTTCCGCCCGCGTTTTCCGGCGCTGGTTCCGACATGGGATTACTCTGCAACTATTTCGATGCAACATCGTGCGCAATTTGCCGCAGGCGCGCCCAGTCGGCAGGCGTGAACGGGCGGGACAAGCCGGCCGCGGCGGATGCAAGGCCTTGTTCCACTGCCGCCATGTGCTCCTCGGGCACGAGCGGATCTTGCTCGCCCTCTTGTTGCGGCAAATGTGGTTCCATAAGCACCAGCGTAGCACGCGGCCGGGCGGTAAACCAGAAACTTCAGCTAGGCGAAGGAGGGCTAGTGGTTAGGCGAGTGATCGACGAGCCATTTGTCATAAGCGGCTTTTCGCCGCTGCTGGACGCCGTCGAGCGCCTTCTGGAACGCCGCGGGGCCGTGCCTACTATCGACGTGAGTCTCGATTACTTCGTTGTAGCCGCGCCGAAACTGTAGCAAGTCATCCCAAGCAATGCAGGACGTGACGACCAGCGCAACGCCAAAGTCTTGCTTTAGCGTGACTTCCATGTCGTGCGCCCATGATCCACGCGCGCCGGCGAAGTATTGTGGGTTGCCGGCAACGATGTCAGCATTCGCCTGTGCTGCGCCGGCCGCGTATTGATCGAGTTTCTCATCCATGCGGGCGTTCAATCTAGCTAAAACGGTATCAAGGAATTCGCCAGAGATCCAAATGCGCCCTGCGAGTCGGGCCATCGTCGCAGACAACGTGCGATGATGAATCCCTTTGCTCGAAAGGGGCGACCGAGAAGTGTCGCCCTTCCAGGGCTTGGCTCTATTTCCGCGCTCGAAGTCCAAGTGCTCACGCCCTTGGCTAACAACTTTCGGCCCCTTCGGGGCGAGGAATAAGCTGACGCGAGCGTCCGCAAAAAAGTCACGCTTAAATTGCCCGCGCCGTTTCCGCCTTACCTAAGGTATGCCGGAGCTACAGAATGCCGGCGCCGAAGCTGCCCTTGGCCGATTCGGCGTGCCGGGGCGGACTGTGAGGCGCGGGCACCTTGTGCGGCGCGCGCGGCTCGGTCGCGGCGGGCTCGAGCTTGGCTTCGATCGCCACGGACGAACTCTGGACGTCCGCGTGCGACTCGGCCAGTCGGGAAGGAGTTGCGTGCGACGATGGCACGTGCGCGGGAGCCGGGTGGGAATGCGCCGGGTGGGCATGCGCGGGATGATGATCGGCAGACCGCCTGGGCTTGCGCTCGGCGCGCGGAGCCGGCGCGATGTCTTCTTCGAAATCGTCGTAGCTGGAGACATAGCCCGGCAGGCGCGAACGTTCGATTTCGGCGTGGAATGATTGAATCACGCGCTCTTGAATCATTTCGCGGCAAGTCGAATTGATGGGATGCGCGATGTCGGCGTAGAGCTTGGCCCGGCCGTCTTCGTCGCGGGCCGCGCGATCATCCTTCAAGCGGCCGCCGCACTGATTGCAATAGGCGGCGCGCAAATGATTCTTGCAGCCGCAGCCGGGGCAATGGCCCGTGAGCTTGCGGCTGGGCATGGCCACGAACGGCCCGCTGGTGCCCTCGATGATTTTCAGGTCGCGGATGACGAAGCAATCGTCGAACGTGATCGAGCAGAACGCTTGCAACCGCTCGCCGGCCTCTTCCATCAGTTTGATGCGAATCTCGGTGATTTCCACGGCCGTATCTCCTTCCACTGGAGCCAACAATCAATAGGAACCCGCGACGGCTTGAACTTGTGCGATGCCACGGCTGCGCAAAGCGGCCGCGAGGCGCTGGGCGTGACGTGCGTGCCGACAAAGACCGAAATAGCTCGTGCCGCTGCCGCTCATCTGGTGCCCCAGACAACCGGCCGCCGCAAACTCGTGTTTCAATCGCCCGATCCACGTTGAAAGCTGCTCGGCCGCTTGCATGAGTGCGTTGTGCAGCAGCCGGCCCGCGCGGCCCAGATCGCCGATCCGCAGCGCGTCCAGCAGCGGCCCCACGCGTTGCGGCCCATGACCCGGTGAGCCGTCAGCCGGACGGCAGCGGCCGTAGACGGCGGGCGTCGAGAGCCCGACCGGAGGCCGCGCGACGACGAAGTGCATGGGGGCCAGATCGCGAACCGGTTCGACGCGCTCGCCGCGGCCGCGGCAGACGGCCGGTCCGCCGTGAATGAAGAACGGCACGTCGCTGCCCAACTCGGCGCCGATGTCGGCGAGTTGCTCGCTGCTGTATCCCAGGTTCCAAGCCGCGTTGGCGGCAACCAGCGCGGCGGCCGCGTCGCTCGATCCGCCGGCCAAGCCGGAGGCGAGCGGAATTCGCTTGCTCAACTCGATCCGGGCACCCTGCTCGACGCCCGAGCGCTGGCGAAGTAGTTCGACGGCCCGCACGGCCAGGTTGTCGGCCGCCGGCGGCAACTCGAAGGGATCGGCCGATGCTGTGACCCGCGATCCGGCGGCCAGTCGGCATGTGAGCGAAACGCGGCCGCTGGAACAAGCGGACAGTCGGAGCGTGTCGTACCAATCGACGGGCACCATGAGCGTTTCGATCTCGTGGTAGCCGTCGGTGCGCTTGGCCAACACCTCCAGAAACAAATTCAGCTTTGCCGGCGCCCACACTTCGACGCCCGACATGGACCGGTGAATGTGCATCAAACCCGTCCCTGGTTTGGATCGCGCGCCTTTTGCACCGGCGCGCCCCTGCGCTCGCTCTCCACTCCCCGGGCTGACGCCACGGGGCTCGCCATATTACGAAGTCACAGCCGACTCGCGTCGGCTGCTGCAAGAATCCCTCCCGATAGTGGGAAATTCTATGAGATCGTCCGCCGAAAGGTCAACTAAACGGCCACGCGCGCGGTGAGACTGGAGTAGATAGCTAAAGCGAGTGACTTAGGTAGACCACTAAACTGTCCGTGGTCCGTGGTCCGTAGTCAGTTGGGCGAAATGCACTGACAACTGACAACTGGCAACTGGCAACCGACCACGGACTACGTACCATTGAGGCTGGCACAAACCAGCTCGCGATCGTTGCGAGCGAACACGTGCCGATTCGCAAATGCCGGGTGCGACCAACAGACGCCGCCGCGCTGCCGCAATTGTTCTGTCGTGGGCTCGAGCAGTTTGGTGCGGCTGATCTCGTCGTAACCTTCCGGCGTGAGCCGGGCGATAATCAACTCGCCGCGTTCGTTGAACAGCCATTCACGGTCGCCGTTGCGTACGAAGTGAATCGTGCTCCAGCGGGTGTGGGGCGTGGCCTGGTCGCTTTCCCAAATCCGCTTGCCGGTCTGCTCGTCCAGGCAGCGCAGCTCGCCGTAGCTGTCGACGCCGTAAATGTAGCCGTCGATCGCCAGCGGCGTGCTGATGATCGAGTGCAACGCGTCGGTGTGTTTTTCATCGGTGCCGCGGCGGGCCCACAGCTTTTCCACTGCGAAGCGATCGGGCACGAGCCGCAACATCAGCGAACCTTCGTAAAACGTGGTGACGAACAGCCGCTGGCCGTCGATCACCGGCGTCGGAATTCCAATCACCATTTGCTTGGGCGGAAACGGATATTTCCAGAGCACCTCGCCGCTGTCGGGCTTGAGGCCGGCAATGTGCTGACCGGTGAGGCAGATCAGTACCCGTTGGCCGTTTTGCTCGGTAATGATCGGGGCCGCGTACGATGCGTCGTCGTCGAGTGCCCGCCAACGCTCCGCACCGCTCTTTTTATCGAAGGCGACCAGGCAGGCGTTGTCCTTGCCGCCGATTTGCACGATGAGCAGATCGCGATCGACCAGCGGTGAGGCGGCAATGCCCCAGATCGGCATGCGAATGCCGTATTCCTTTTCGAGATCTTTTTTCCAGAGCACCGCGCCACTCGCCGCGTCCAGTGCATGCAGGCGGCCGGTCGCCCCCAGCGCAAAAGCGCGGCCCTCGTCGATGCTGACCGCCGCGCGCGGGCCGGCCGGGTAACTGATGGAGTATTTGCATTCGTACTCGAATGTCCACAGCGGCTTGCCGGTTTTGGAGTCGAACGCATGGACGCGCTCGGCCTGCTGCGGCTCGACCAGGCGATCGGTGACAAATACGCGGCCGTTGCACACCGTCGGACCGGAATAGCCGGCAGCGATCGGCGCGCGCCAGGCGAGCGGCAACTGGGCCGAGTCGAAATGGTCGACGAGTCCCGTCTCGCGCCACACGCCATCGCGCGTCGGCCCGCGCCATTGCGGCCAATCATCGGCTTGCAGTTCACGCGGCGCTACCAGGGTCAACAGTGCCAGGCAACAAGCGAAGACATTCGTGATCGACAATGGCATGCAAACGGTTCCTTAGTGGCTAGCGAACGATCAATCTCACGCGGCCGCACGAGAGCTAGAAAATACCACCGTGAATTTCCGGAACGTTGCGCCCATCACCGCCCGGCGCGATTGAAAGGCCGACGGTGCTCAAGAACCGCGCGACCTGGAGTTGCACACGGCGAGTCTGCCGCACAACGACCCCGATGCCGATGCTCTCGATCACGCCTTGCCCACCGCCGCCTCTCCAACTCGCCGGCTCAATCGTCTTCGGAACGGCGCGGGCCAGGTCATCCGCCAGAGCGCGTTTGGACGCAGCTTGGGCTTGTGCTTGCAGCGCCGAGTTTTGGTCGTTGCCGGACTGTACGGCGCCCCGGGGCGCAGTCGGCTTCAAAAGATAGGTGGCGACGAACAGCTTGTCAGGCACATCGCCGGTCGCTTTCGCTCCGGTTGGGGCTGCTGTCGTGGCCGGAAGCTTGCGCATGATGGAAAATAGATCCGCAAGCTCCTCGTGAACTTCATGGGTTTGCGAGATGAACAGACACTGAACCGCCGGCAAATAGCAAATCATGGCGGATCCTCCCACGTTGCTCCATGTTGTGGGGGCCACGATTTTCGTGATCAGATTAATCAAATCTTCAGCCGGATTGAGCAGAAGAACCTCACCGCTGCCAGTGCCCAGCAAATCGCCGACCGGATAAACGCGGGTCGTCATGATCGTTTCGGCAGTGGCCTCCGTCGTAATCAGTAACACTTCGTCCCGAATGGCGTACGTTAGTTTCCAATCGCGCAGCATCAACCGCAGTGCCGATCGGAGAGTGATGTCCTTCACCTGGCAGTCGAGCTGTATGTC
Organism: Pirellulales bacterium; assembly: GCA_036268995.1. Taxonomy (GTDB): domain Bacteria; phylum Planctomycetota; class Planctomycetia; order Pirellulales; family PNKZ01; genus DATATB01. Next base: position 12,696 of record DATATB010000060.1, read on the forward strand.
GTCGATGCCAGCCTCCTCGAGCGCCTTATCGTCGACTTGAATTTCGATCTTATACTGCATTGCAAGGTATGCGATGGCGCAGGTCATGGGCGCTTGAATGAAGTGGATTTCGGTCGGTTCGTCGAGCACCTTCTCGATGCGTGCTGAGTCGCCAAGCGCGTTCGAATTACCGAACAAGGTGCCCCCGGGAAATGTTGCCAGCGCAAACTTTGCCGGCGCCTTCGCCGTAGTGGCCTGCTGCGCTGATTTCGAGCCCCCAGGCGGAGCGGCCGAGACGCATTGCACCGCGAGAATCAGACCCAAGCAGACAAGAAGGCTTCCGCGCGAGACACGCATAGGAACATCCTCCGTCCGAGATCGAAAGCCAAAGTTCTGCACGCCGGCCTGGTTCGGCCGGCAATTTCAAAGGCTCAGCATTCTAGAACTGACCACCATGACTGGATCCGCCGCTATAGTTCCGGAAACCGACTTCCGCTGGCGCGACGGAAAGCCCCACGGTGTTCAGGAACCGCGCAACCTCGATTTGCACGTGGCGCGTCTGCCGCACGACGACTCCGACGCCGATGCTCTCGATCACGCCTTGCCCGCCGCCATCCTTCCAACTCGCCGGCTCGATCGTCTTCGGAACGGTGCGCGCCAAGTCATCTGTCAGAGCGCGTTTCGATGCAGCTTCGACTTGTGCTTGCAGCGCGGCGTTTTGGTCATTGCCAGGCTGTAGAGGGGCTCGGTGCGCGGCCGGGGTCGGCTTCAGCAGATAGGTGACGACGAACATCTTGTCAGCTTTACCATCGGCCGCTGTCGCGTCAGCCGGAGCTGCTGTCGTGGCTGGAAGCTTGCGCACGGTGGCGAACAGTTCGCAAATCTCTTCGTGAATCTCATAGGTTTGCGAGATGAACAGGCTCTGAACCGCCGGCAAATAGGAAATAGCGCCAGCTCCTCCCACGTCGCTCCATGTCGTGGGGGCCACGATTGTGGTGAGCAGTTCAATCAAATCGTCGGCCGGATTGAGCCGCAGAATTTCATCGTCCGGAGTCCCCAGCAAATCAGCAACCTGGTAAACGCGAGTCATGAGGATGGTTTCGGCATTGGACTGCGTCGTAATCAGCAACACGTCGTCCCGAATGACGTATGCCAGTTCCAAATCGCGCAATATCAGCCGCAGGGCCGATCGGAGCGAGATGCCTTTCACGTTGCGGGTAATCTGTGTATCGAGGGCGACGCCGGATTCTTCGAGCGCCTTATTGTCGAGTTGAATCTCGATCTTGTGCCGCTTTTTGAGGAAATCGATGACGTCGGTCAGCGGTGCTTCAATGAATTCAATTTCGGTCGGTTGGTCGAGGGCTTTTTCAATCGGGCCTGAGGAGGCGCAACCGAACTCGTCACGCACTTGCGGCTCAGCCCGCACTGCGCCCTGCGGAGGCTTGGCCGGCGCGGCCTTTTTCGGCGGCGTTGCCACGACGGCCTTGTCGGCAGCTTTCGGTTCCTTGGGCCCAGCGGCGGAGAGGACCGGTGCGGCGAGGGCCACAAGAGTCAATGCCAGCCAGCCAATACCGGCGATGCGCGGCGTACTCATAGAAACCTCTTCCCGTCAGAAATGAAGCGCAGCAGCCGGCTTGCAGTGCGTTCGCAATTGCTAGCCGGCGGGCACACATTCTATCACGCCGGCGCGGTCCGGATCGGGCTAAAAACTGCCACCACCGTCGGACAAGGTCGGACCATCGACTTCGGCCCCCGCAGGCGCACCGGAAACGCCAAACGGCTGCAAGAACCGCAAGACCTGGTGTTGCCCGAGGCGCGTCTGACGGACGACGACTCCGACGCCGATGCTTTCGATCGTGCCCTGGCCCCCGTTGTTCTTCCAACTTGCCGGCTCGATCACTTCCGGAATCGCGCGGGCCAGGTCATCCGCCAGATCGCGTTTGGCAACCGCCTCGACAGGCGCTTGGGCCGCGGCCTTTTCATCCTTACCGGGTTGTTTGGCGGCCGGCGTCGCGGCTGCGCTGGGCTTAAGAAAATACGTGACCACGAACATTTTGTCCGGGTTGTGATCCGCCGCCTGTGCGCCGGGCTGTGCTCCGGTGGCGGCTCGGACCTTGCGCATGGCAACCAGCAGGCCGTAAATCTGCTCGTGTACCTCAGCGGTTTGCGAAATGACCAGGCCCTGCGCTTCCGGCGAATAGCAAATCGCCCCTGCTCCTCCCACATCGCTCCAGGTGGTAAAGGCTACCGTCTTGACGATCGCGGCAATCAGATCGTGGGCCGGATTGGACTGCAGCGCATCGTCGCTAGCGCTCCGCAGCAGATCGCCGACCGCATAAACGCGCGTCGTGTGGATCGTCTCGGCATTGCTCACGGTCGTAATCAGCAATACCTCGTCCCGAATGACGTAGGTCAGTTCCAGATCGCGCAACATCAGCCGCAGCGCCGATCGAAGCGAAATGCCTTTCAGGTTGCGGGTAATCTGCGTGTCGGCAGCGACGCCGGCTTCGTCAAGCGCCTTCCTGTCGAGCTGCATCTCGACTTGATGCCGCGTCTTGAGGAATTCGATGACGTCGGTCAGCGGAGCCTCGATGAACTCGACCTCGGTCGGTTCATCAAGCGCCTTCTCGATGTGGGCTGAGTTGCCAAGCGTCTGCGTATCCACGACCAACATGCCCTCGGGAGCATGAGGCGGCACGACTTTGGGAGGCGTGCCCACCGCCGCTTGCTGCTCAGGTTTCGAGTTTTTGGGACCAGCGGCCGAGACGGATGATGCGACGAGAGCCAATGCCAACCAGCCAATGCCAACTACGCGCGACGTACTCATGGCAACCTCTCCCTGTTCCGGGGATGAAGCGCAGCAGTCCGCTCGCGGTGCACCCGCGATTTCGTGCCGGCGCGCAATTATTCTATCACGCCAGCGCGGCGCGCACACTGTCCGACCGGCGATCCGCGGCGAAAGGCCGAATCCCGGGCGAAATTGAGGAGAGACGGCCTATTTCGGCCGGCAATACGACAGGGCCAACAGCGCGATGTCGCGATGTGTTCGGCACCCACGAAACCGTGCCGCCGGCCCAATTGCGTAAGAAAATCTACCACTTCGGTCCACTGCTGGACCAGCCAGCAGTGGCACCCAGGCGGGCCGCCCAATATTTTCGGCAGGGAGTTGCCGCGCATCTTAACGCGTCAACACATTGCGTTTCGCGAACACGCTTAACATCGGAACACCGAGGGCGATCACGTAGACAGCAGCAAACGCCCAGACGCGAAGCGCGCTGGGTTCATCCATCGCGATCGGCCCAAGCGACATCGAAAAACCCCGAGGCCCTGAAACGCTGATGGCGAGCGCAAAGCAGATCGCCATAGCCGTACTGAGGGCCCCAACAATGCCAGTGCCCCACAGCGCCCACGAGCGGGTACAAACGAGTCCGATCGCCAGCGGAACAAGAATCAGGAACGAGAGATCCGCAGGGCCAGCGCCCGACGCAACCTGCCAATACGACGAGAGAGCTAGTGCCACGCAAACACACGTGAGGTACACGCCGATGCAACGCAAGTACGTCATGCGATGCCTCTCGATCAACGGTTATTCTCCGCGCCGGCCTATTTCGGCCGGCAATACGACAGGGCCAGCAGTGCGTAGCCGGTTACGAGGTTCGGATCCCCCTCGAGCCAGCGGCTGTTGGAGTTGGTCCACGAGCCGTCGGCCTGTTGGCGGCCGACCAGTTCCTGGCTCAACTCGCTGCGCCAGTGATGCTGTTTTCCGCTGGCGTCGGCAAACGTTTCCTGGCCCATGGCGTTGAGGGCCTTGGCAAACGTGTCGTAGTAGTAGTACAGGCCGGAATCGCCCATGCCGGGATTGCTGTCCAGATCGTAGTTCTTGCGAATCCAATCGGTGGCCGCTTTAACGCGCGGGTCGTCGGGGCCCACGCCGGCGTAGATCATGCTCTTGAGCCCGGCGTACGTCATCGAGGCATAGCTGCGCAGGCCGCCATCGGCGGTTTTGCCGGCCGGACTGCTACCGCCGCCGGCGGGCGTGTAATAAAAGCCGCCGTCCGAAACCTTGGCGCTGAACTCGGTCGTGTTGTGCTCGCTCTCCAGGTTTTGGCAGCGAGAGACGAAGACCAGGGCCTTTTTCATGGCTTCGTCATCCGGGCCCGTGCCCGACGTTTTCAGCGCGTCGATCAGGAAGGCCGTGTTCGAGAGGTCGGGACGCTTGCTCCGGCCATAGCCGGCTCCGCCATAGTTGATGTCCGAAGGCTTTTGGTCCTCGCTCTCGTCCCATTGCAGGCCCTTTAGATAGCGATCAGCCTTCTTGAGCATCTCGCTGTAGTGGCCATCGGCATTCGCGGCGGAAAAGCACATCACAGCCAGGCAGGTCTCGTAGTTCTTATTGCCCGACTCGGGCCGATAAATGCCGCCGTCGGGCTGAATGAATTTTTCGAGGTACTTGAGGCTGCGGGCCACTTGTGGATCCTGCGGGCTGCGGCCGTTGCGCAAGATGCCGGTGGTCACCAAGGCCGTGATGCCGATCGGATCGCTGGCCGCGCTGTACGAACCGTCGGCCGCCTGGCCTTTGGTGCGCAAATAGTCGATGCCCTTGGTCACGGCTTGTTCGCGGGCGCGCTCGATCGCGGCCGGGGTAGTGGCCGAGTCATCGGCAGCGGCAAGGGCCGGCAGCAGGGCGATGCACCAGGCCAGGCAAGCGGGCGCGGCGTGCTTCGAAAAACTCATGGATCACAGCTCCTGGAAAGAATGGCGGCCGGCCGATCAGGCGATTTTTTAGTCAAGCACGGCCAAAATTTCGTCTTCGTTGAGAATCAAAACCCGCGATCCGTCGATGTCCACTTCCACTGCCGCGGCGCCGTCGAACAGCACGCGGTCGCCTTCAATGACGCGCGGATGCACCCGCTCGCCACAGGGCAGCAGCCGGCCGTCGCCGACCGACAGCACGCGTCCTTCGTGCGGCACCTGGTCCGCATCGTGCGGCAGGATGAGCGCTTCCTGGCTCGTCCTAACCTCCTCAAATTGCTTGACCACGACGTGTTCCCCGACGGGTACGACTTTCATTCTGGTGCTTCGCGACCGTGCGCGCGATTCCTGCGTGTCTAGGAGTGAGGAGCCGGGCCAGTGACTGCATGCGCCTCGATCCTGGGTTGCAAACGAAACACGGGCCGGTCTTATTCTGTCACCCCACCTAGCGAGCTTCAATGGGGTCGCGGTCGGGCACGCCAGGCTGCCCCTTACTGCAAGAGTCGTTCCACTCGAACCGGGCGCTAGGAAATTCAGCCCCGCGACGGTATGACAAGAGAAGCGATTGAAACCACCCATCTGTCCGTGGCAAAGCGATGCGTTCGAATTTGGCCATCCCGCTGATTATTGTCGCCGTGCTGGCCTGGGGCCTGCTGCACGCGATCGGGGCTTACACGTACAACCATAACCCTTTGCGCTTTTGGATGGTGCTAGGCTGCGAGTTCGCATTTGTCGGGTTTTGGCTGGCGATGCTCGCCGCGCGACGGGCACGGCTCAAACGCGAGGGACACGGGCAGCGCTGGGGGCGGCCGGGGAAGTGAAGTCCCCCCACGGACCGCAGTCCGTGGGCTTGGGCCGCTCGCGTGGCGGCGCCTGCACTCGCATTGTCACATAGGATGGAAACGGGGATACTTTCGGCCGCACCAGCCGGCTGGTAGATCCCTCGATCCCAGGAAGCAGAGCACCGCCCATGACCGCCTCGCATCCGCCGTCGGTTGCCAGCCAGCGATCCGCCGCCACCGCCGCGGTCGAGGGCTTGTCGATCGGCGAATATCTGATCCGACGCCTCCAGGACTACGGCATTCGCGATGCCTTCGGCATTCCCGGCGACTATGTGCTGGGCTTTTACTCCATGCTGCAAAAGAGCCCGATCCGGCTCATTGGCTGCTGCCGCGAGGACAATGCCGGTTTCGCCACCGACGCCTACGCCCGCATCAACGGCATGGGCGTGGTGTGCGTCACGTATTGCGTGGGCGGGCTGAGCTTGTGCAACTCGATCGCCGGGGCGTACGCCGAAAAATCGCCCGTCGTGGTGATCACCGGCTCGCCGGGCCTGTGTGAGCGGTTCAACAATCCGCTGCTGCACCACAAGGTGCGCGACTTCCGCACGCAGCTCGAAGTGTTCGAGAAGATTTGCGTGGCGGCCACGGAACTGGTGGATCCGACCAACGCCTTTCGCGAGATCGATCGGGTGCTGGACGCGGTGGCCCGCTTCAAGCGGCCCGGCTACATCGAGCTGCCGCGCGACATGGTCAAGGTGGTGCCGGAAACGCCGCACGAATTCCGCCACGTCGAGACGACCAGCGACCCCAGCGCGTTGAGCGAAGCCGCCAGCGAGGCGGCCCGGATTCTCAACGATTGCCAGCGGCCAGTGATCATTGCCGGCGTCGAGGTTCACCGCTTCGGCTTGCACGACGAGGTGGTGCGGCTGGCCGAGCACGCGCAGATTCCGATGGCGGCCACGATGCTGGGCAAAAGCGTAATCAGCGAGACGCATCCGCTGTACGTCGGCCTGTACGAAGGCGCGATGGGGCGCGAGGAGGTCACGCAGTTCGTCGAAGACAGCGACTGCGTCGTGCTGCTGGGCACGTTCATGACCGACATCAACCTGGGCATCTACACGGCCAATCTCGACCCCGGCAAGTGCATCTACGCCACCAGCGAGCAGCTCCGCATTCGCCATCATCACTATCACGACGTGCTGTTGGGCGATTTCATCCGCGAGCTGGCGGCCCGCCAGCCGCGTCCGCCGCGGCGCGAGCTGCCGCCGCGCGAACCTGGCTTGCGCAAGAAGTTCAAACTTCAGCCCGACGCGCCGATATCGATCATGCGGCTCGTGGCCCGGCTCGATCAATCGCTGGACGACAACACGATCGTGATTGCCGACATTGGCGACTCGCTGTTTGCGGCCACGGAGCTGACCACCCGGGCCCGCACCGAGTTCATCAGCCCGGCCTATTACACGTCGATGGGTTTTAGCGTGCCGGCCGCGCTGGGGGCTTCCGTGGCCCGGCCGAACATGCGCACGGTGGTGCTGGTGGGCGACGGCGCGTTTCAAATGACCGGCAACGAGCTGTCGACGATTGTCCGCTACGGCTACCATCCGATCATCATCGTGCTCGACAATAAAGGCTACGGCACCGAGCGCTTCCTGCACCCGGGCGACTACAACGACATTCACCCCTGGGCATATCACAAGCTGACCGAAGTGCTCGGCGGCGGAACGGGCTACGAAGTCCACACCGAGGGCGAGTTCGACGCGGCCCTCTCGAAAGCCTGGAACGACACGCGCGGCATGAGCCTGATCCAAGCCCACCTCGCACTCGACGACCGCAGCACGGCACTCGATCGCCTGGCCGAGAGGCTGAGCAAGCGTGTGTGAGTGGCTGAAGGCGACTGCCGCCGGCATCGAAATCCCCACGGATTGCAATCCGTGGGCTTGTGGGCAAGTGCGGACATCAATGAGGAATCCGTTGCGGACCAACTTGAAACAAAAATCGCTGTACGACTATCCAAAATATTACGATTTGCTGTTCGGGTCGGACTGGCGCAGCGAGTTTCATTTTCTGCGAAGGTGCTTCGCGACTCATGCACGCCGCCGGGTGCGACGCGTGTTCGAGCCGGCCTGCGGAACGGGCCGGCTGCTGGTCAAGCTGGCCGACGCGGGCTATCGGGTTCTCGGCAACGATCTGAACCGGCGGACCGTGGACTTTTGCAACCAGCGGCTAGTACGCCGCGGCCATAAGCCCTCGGCCACGGTGGGCGACATGAGCGACTTCCGGCTGCCGCAGCCGGTCGACGCGGCCTTTAACTTGATCAATTCGTTCCGGCACCTGGCCAGCGAAGATGCCGCCAGCGGACATCTGCGGTGCGTCGCCGGGGCGCTGGCGCCCGGCGGCTTGTACGTGCTGGGCTTGCACCTGACGCCACGTGGCCGGCCGACGTGCGACTTCGAGCGCTGGGCCGCTCGCCGTGGCAACCTGGCGGCGACCATCGAAATGCGTTCGCTGGAAGTCGATCGCCGGCGTCGCCAAGAGCACGTGCGCATGACGCTGGACGTCTACCGGCCGACCGGCTCGATGCGGCTGGTCGAGCAGCTGGCCTTTCGCACGTACACCGCGGCCCAATTTGCACGCCTGCTGGCCGACGAAACAGCCTTGGAAACCGTCGAGACCTACGACTTCGGCTACCGCCGGCCGGTAATCGTCGACCGGGCCAGCGAGGACATCGTTTTCGTGCTGCGCAAGCGCGCGTAATGCGGTCAGTTGTCCGTGGTCCGTGGTCCGTTGGAATTTGACAACTGACAACTGACAACTGACCGCGCGGCGGTCATTTCGCTTCGAGCGCTGGGTCGGCGGAGCTGATGGGTAGCTCGACGAGGATGCGCGTGCCGTCGCCGGGCGAGGTTTCGATTTCGCCGCGTCCGCCCAACAGGGCCGCTCGCTTGCGAATGCCCTGCAGGCCGAAGCGGTCGGGCGGCACCTGGCGAAGATCGAAGCCGTGACCCCAATCGCGGATCTCGAGCCGCAGCAGGTCGTCGTGCTGCGTGAGGTGCACTTCGGCCCGCCGGGCGCCGCTGTGGCGTTTGATGTTGTTGAGCGATTCCTGCACGATGCGGAAGAGCGATCCTTCCAACAACGGGTCGATGCGGTCGAACTGCACGTCGTGCGTAAACTCGATATCGAGCGTGCCGGGCACCGCTTGCTCGGCCACCAGGTACTGAATCGCCAAGACAATGCCTTCCTCGTCCAGAATCGGCGGCCGCAGCCCACTGAGCACGCGCCGCGCATCGCCGATCGAGCGGCGCAGCAGGTCGGTGGCCATCTGCAGCGTGGCGCGTTCCTGCTCCGACAGCCCGTTGAGCATTTGGGCCAGACCTTCGAGGTGCCACAGGCCGGCCGTGATGTCCTGGACCAGGCCGTCGTGGATTTCGTAGGCCATGAGCTGGCGATCGCGTTCGTGGGCCCTGAGCAGTCCGCGCAAAAAGTCCTGTTCCTGGAGCAGGCGATCCTTGGCCTGTTTGCGCTCGGTGATATCGGTCGAAATGCCGCAGACCGCCGTCACATGGCCCTCGGGATCGTGCAGCGGAAACTTGACCGACAGATACGACAGCGGCCCGTTGCGGGTGGGAACCGTTTCTTCGAACGTGATCGGCTGGTCGGTTTCCATGACCAGCCGGTCGTTGGCATAAAACTGCTCGGCCAGCTCCGGACCGAACAAGTCCTGGACCCGCTTGCCGGTGAGTTGTTCGCGCGTGAGGCCGTGCAGGTGTTCGTGCGCCCGATTGACGAACAAGTAGCGGCCGTTGAGATCTTTCAGATGTACGATCGAGGGCGTGCCGTCGAGGATGGCTTGCAGCCGGGCCTCGCTGACCTGCAGCGCGCGCTGGGCCCGCTTGCGGTCGGTGACGTCGAACATGAAGCCGCTCAGCAGGGCCGGCCTGCCGTCGCGCGGAGTGACGCCGGCAATGTCGCGGACCCAGACGGGAGAGCCATCGGCCGCCACCAGCCGATATTCCAAGTCGCTGTCTTCGACCTTTAGTTGCCGCAGGGTTTCGCGATACGCGGCAATGACCCACTCACGATCGGCCGGGTGCAGGCGGTCGAACCAGAAATTCTGCCCGTACCAATCCTCGAGCGGATACCCCAACAGCCGGGCGGCCTGCGGACCGACGTAGGTGAGGCGCCCAGCGGCGAAATCCATCTCCCAGGGGACGACATTGGCCGTCTCCACCAGGCGGCGATAGCGCACCTCGCTGGCACGCAGGGCCTGCTCGGCCTCTTTGCGCGCGGTGATATCCATGAACGAGCCCGACATCCGCACCGCCCGCCCTTGCTCGTCCCAACTCCCTTGTCCGCGGGCGTTAAACCAGCGCAGGACGCCGTGCTTGGTCAACACGCGGTATTCGATTTCGTACGGCACGCGATGATCGAGATGCGTGGCCAACGCTTGCAGGACGCGGCTGCGATCTTCCGGATGAATGCAGGCCAACCAGCTTCGCAAGACATTGGGAAACTCGTGGTCCTCGTAGCCCAACGACTCCTTGAAGCGGGGCGAATAATAGATCGGGTTGTCGGGATGAAACGGATCGGCGGCGTTGATCCAGGCGTCCCATAAGCCTTCGCGCGAGCCGTGTACGGTCAGGTCGAAGCGTTCCAGGCTCAGGCGCAGCGACTCCTCGGTTTTGCGACGCTCCGTGTCATCGCGAAACAAGAGCACGCCGCCGCAAATCTCGTCGGTCTCGCTGCGCAGCGGGGCGGCGTTGGCCGTTAACCACAGGCCTTGATCCCTGGCCCGCGGGTGCGCGTACATCGACACCGCGCGCAACGTCTTGCCGGCGATGGCCTGGCCGAGCGGATGGTCCTCGAACGTATAGGGGGTCGTCTGGTCGGGATGGAAAAACGTGCGGCCATCGCGAACATTGATCGTCTCCCAGGGCTCGAGACCCAGGATGTGGTGCGCCGCCGGGTTGGTGAGCATCAGGTTGCCCTGCTGGTCGACCACCAGCACGCCGGACATCATGCTGTTGAGCACCAACTCGAGCAATTGCTTCTGCGATTGCAAGTCGCGGTTCACGCTCCCCAATTCGTCGGTGCGGGCCTGCACGCGTTTTTCCAGCATAGCGTGCGATTGCCGCAACTCGGCTTCCGAGCGCTTGCGCTCGGTGATGTCCGAGGCCACGACGATGATTTCCGTCACTTGGCCGTCGCGCACCAGCGGTCCCATGCGGTTCTCGAACCAATAGGTGCGGCCATCGCCCCCCACCCAAGGCACCTCGAACGAAACGAATTCGCCCTGGCCGACCCGGCCCAAGGCCTCGCTCACCGTCGCCGCATAATCCGCCCGGACCACGTCCCGAAGGTTCTTCCCCAACACGTCGGCCGAGGCCGCCGTTCGGTGCAAGCGATTGGCAAACAACAGCACGCCGGTGGGATCCATCGAGAGGATGTATTCCGGCGCGCTTTCCAGCAGCAACCGCCAGCGGGCCTCGGACGCCTGCAACGCCTGCTCGGTCCGCTTGCGGTCGCTGATGTCGGTCAGCGTGGCGATGAAGCCGATGATTTCGGACTGCTCGTCGCGCTGCGCGGCAATATGTGCCAAGACCCAGGTCGCTTCAGACGCACTGGTATCCGGCTGAGGAGCGAAACGAAATTCCACCTCAAAGCTGTTTTCGCCCCGAGCCAGCGCATCGGTCCAACTAGCCTCGACACGCGCATGATCGGCCGGATGCACGAGCGAGATCCAACCCGCGCGCAAAATATCGCGGGCAGCAAGCCCCATAATCTGGCAGGCTCGATCGTTGACGTAGTAGCAATGCCCTTGGCTATCGGTCTTCAGCACACCGACCGGCGAGAGTTGGGCGAGGCTTTGAAAAAACGTTTCCCGCTCGCGCAGCGCGGCTTCGGCCGCCGCCTGTTCGGTCACGTCGATGGCCACGCCATGCGCGCCGAGCAATTGGCCGTCGGCTTCGCGCCACGGCGCGCACCACCAGCGAAAGACGAATGGCCCAATGGGCACGGTTGCCGTGGCCTCGTGTCCGTTGAGTGCCTGGCCGAGCGTCGAGAGCAGTTCGTGGGCGTCGGGAAAAACCTCGGACATCGCCCGGCCGATCAGGTCGCCCGGCTGATAGCCGAGCCGCTCGAGGCCTTGGCCGCTGAGCGAAACGAAACGGCACTGCGAATCCACGCACCAGAGCGCTAGCGGGGCCCGGTCCAGCACGGAGGTGAGACAATCCCCACCATCGGAAAGCAGCGCGGCGGCCAGCAGGGCCGATTGCTCGGCGCGCAGGTTCTGGCTCGGATCGTCTGCCGGTGAGTGGGAAGATCCCTGGGACAAGCTTGGCCTCGTAGTCCAAACGGCCGGGAGAGCGGTGACAACATCAGTATATCGACCGCCAATTCGCACGGCCAATCGAGAGTGGCTTGTAACCCCACCACCGGAGTCCTCCCGCTCCGCCGGGAGGTCCCTTTCGCGGAGCGAGCCGACTACTGTGGCTTGAAGCCGCCGGCAGTTTATGATGACAGAATGCCGTACCCAGCTAACCCCCTCGCGTCCAATCGTCTCGTCGTCGCCGCGCTGGCGCTGTCGGCACTGTTCATCGTGCTGGCAAATGGTTGCAGCCAAAGCCAGCCGGAGCCGGCGGAAGCGGTTCGCAAGCCCGTCGCGACGCAGGCAAAGAAACCGACACCTGCCGCGCCGCGAGCCGCAGGTCCGGCTGCCGTGCCGCCAGTTGTGGCCGCGGCGCCGGTTGTGGCCGCGCCGGCCAGCCCCGCCCAGCCCCGCCGCGAGCAGCCCGCTCCCGTGGCGGAGCCGCGAGGCATCGTGCCCGCGTCACGGGTGTCCGGCGCCGCATCGGCTGGTTTTCGTCGGATCGAAAGCCAGCACCTGGTGCTGCTCACCGATTTGCCGCCGGATCCAGAAATCGACCTTTTGCCTAAGATCTTCGATCTGGCGTATCCGCAGTGGTGCGATTACTTTTCGCAGCCCCAGCAGCCCGGAAAAACCTGGCGGATGACAGCTTTTCTGATGGGCGACCGCGCTCGCTTTCGCGCGGCCGGGCTGCTGCCGGATGAGTTGCCGACATTCGATCACGGCTTTTGCGCCGGCGCCCAACTTTGGCTCGATGAGCAGCCGAATGCTTACTACCGCCGCCACCTGCTGCTGCACGAGGGGACGCATGGGTTCATGCACACGGTGCTGGGCGGCGTCGGCCCGGTGTGGTATGCCGAAGGCATGGCCGAATTGCTGGGCACGCATCATTGGGCCGACGGCCGGCTGACGCTCGATTGGTTTCCCAAATCGCGGGAAGAAGTACCGCAGTTGGGCCGCATCAAGCTCGTGCGCGATACGGTGGCCGCCGGCCGCCTGCGAACGCTGGGCCAAATCCTGGCGACCGATCCGCTCAACCGTTTCGGCAACGAGACGTACGCCTGGTGCTGGGCACTCGCTTCGCTCCTGGATCGCGACGCGCGCTACCAGCCACGATTTCGCGAGTCGCGGGCCGACGTACTGCGATCGGATTTCAATGCCAGGCTCGAGCGGCGGTTTGCGGCTGATTGGGATCAACTCAACGATCAATGGGAAGTCTTTGCCACCACGCTGGTGCATGACTACGATTTCCAGCGCGCGGCGATCGACTTTGCGCCCGGCGAGCCGCTGCCGGACCAGGGGGCAAAAGTTTCGCTACGGGCCGATCGCGGCTGGCAGAGCACCCGGCTGACTCTGGAAGCCGGCCGCAAATACACAATCCGAGCCGCCGGCCGCTACCAGGTGGCCGAAAAACCGCGCGTCTGGTGGTGCGAGCCCGGCGGAATTACCATGCGCTATGTCGACGGCCATCCGCTGGGCATCCTGCTCGCCGCCGTCCGTCCCGACCGCCGCAGCAGCCAGCAGCCGACGCCGCTGGTGCGGCCCGAGGTCATCGGCCTTGCCGGCACGATCGCCCCGGCCGAAACCGGCACACTCTATTTACGCATCAACGACTCGCCCGGCGAACTAGCCGACAACGCCGGGCAACTCGAGGTGGAAGTGACGGGAAAATAAAGGTCCGGCCAGCCGTCCAGATGGGCCGACGCACGCGGTTGACGAAGTGCGGAGGGGATTCGACAATGCAGGCCGATTGCTCCGATCTCGCGTCCACAGCAGGCCACGCTTCGCCTTGAATAGCCCTATGAACTGGATCGAACAAGAAGACCCCGACGTCTGGGCCGCCATCGCCGCGGAAATCCGCCGGCAGGCCGATGGCCTGGAAATGATCGCCAGCGAAAACTACACCAGTCCGGCGATCATGCAGGCGGTCGGCAGCGTGCTGACCAATAAATATGCCGAGGGCTTGCCCGGCCGGCGGTATTACGGCGGCTGTGAATATGTCGACGTGGTCGAAGACCTGGCCCGCGATCGGGCCAAGCAACTCTTCGGTGCCGAACATGCCAACGTCCAGCCGCACTCGGGCAGCCAGGCCAACCTGGCCATCTACCTGACGGCCGTCGAGCCGGGCGACACCGTGCTGGGGCTCGACCTGGCCCACGGCGGCCACTTGACGCACGGCATGAAGCTCAACATCTCCGGCCGGCTGTATCACTTCGTCAGCTACGGCGTGACCCGCGACACGAATCGCATCGACTTTGACCAGGTGGCCGCACTGGCCCGCGAGCACAAGCCGAAGCTGATCGTGGCCGGCGCCAGCGCGTATCCGCGCGAGATTCCGCACGGCAAGTTTGCCGAAATCGCCCGCGACTGCGGAGCGAAGCTCTTCGTGGACATGGCCCATTACGCCGGTCTGGTTGCCGCGGGGCTGCACGACAACCCGGTGCCCGTGGCCGACTTTGTCACCACGACCACGCACAAAACGCTGCGCGGCCCGCGGGGCGGCATGTCGATGTGCCGGGCCGAATACGCCAAGGACCTGGACCGCAATGTGTTTCCAGGCATTCAAGGCGGCCCGTTGATGCACGTGATCGCCGGCAAGGCGATTTGCTTCGCCGAAGCCCTGCGGCCCGACTTCCGGCAATATGCCCAGCAGATTTTGGACAATGCCAAGGCCTTGGCCGAGGCCTTGCTGGCCGGCGGCCTGCGGCTGGTGAGCGGCGGTACCGAAAACCACTTGATGCTGGCCGACGTCACGGTGCTGGACCTTTCCGGCAAGCAGGCTGAAGAAGCCCTGGGCCGCTGCGCCATCACCGTCAACAAGAACATGATCCCGTACGATCCGCGGAAGCCGCTCGATCCCTCGGGCATTCGGCTGGGCACGCCGGCGCTGACTACGCGTGGCATGGGCACGGCCGAAATGACGCGCATCGGCGGCTGGATCGTGGAAGTGCTCAAGACCCCGAACGACGAGCGGGTGATCTCGCGGATTCGCGGCGAGGTCTCGGCGTTGTGCGAGCATTACCCCGTGCCGGCCGCGGCACTCAGTCCGGTCGCAGGGCACTAAAAAGGACCGGCATGTCAACTTCTTCCCAAACTTCTCCGTCGCGCAAGAGCCGCATTCTGATTGCCGACGACAACCCCACGAACGTGGAGTTGCTCGAGGTGTATTTGGGCGATATGGATTGCGAGATGGCCGTGGCCGTTGACGGCCGCGACACGCTCGACAAATTGACCTCGTTCCAGCCCGACCTGGTGCTGTTGGACATCATGATGCCCAAGCTGAGTGGCTTCGAGGTCTGCCAGAAGCTCAAAAGCGACCCGGCCACCAAGGGGATCATGGTGCTGATGGTCACGGCGCTCAACGAGCTGGGCGACATCGAGCGGGCCGTGAATGCCGGCACCGACGACTTTTTGAGCAAGCCGGTGAACAAAATCGAGCTGGTCAAACGCGTGGAAAACATGCTGCGGCTGCGGCACATCACCGACGAGGTGGAACGCCTGCGCCGCTACATCGACGGCATGGAAGACTCCAACGGGCCGAAATCGTAAGGCCCGCCATCTTCCACTTCCTCCCCTCGCCCCTTGTGGGAGAGGGGCCGGGGGTGAGGGGTTGGAGCACTCACGGCTCGCCGCGCTGCGCTTGTGGGCCATTGCGTCGCTCGGCTATGCTGATTTCTGATAGGCCGCCTTTTTTTCGCAGGCCTGGTCAGGAGAAGGCCATGTTCCGTTTTCGAAGCTTCGCAATTGGGCTAACCGCGTCCCTGCTGCTCGTGCCGCTTTCGGCGCTGGCCATCGAACCGCAGCAGAAGCCGGCAGTCCCTGAGAAGACGTCAGGGCTCGATAAAAAGTCGGGGCCCGAGAAAAAGTCCAGCGAGCCGGCGGCCGTCACCAGCGAGCGGATTGCGCAGCTCATCAAGCAATTGGGCGACGACGATTTCTTTGTTCGCGAACGGGCACAGCAGGAACTGGCCCAGATCGGCGTCGAGGCGTTCGACGCGCTGAGCGAAGCCGAGAATCAGCCAGACCTGGAAATCGCGGACCGGGCCCGTTACCTGATCCGCTCGATGAATCTGGAATGGACCACCGAGGACGAGCCGGCCGAAATCAAGCAAAAGCTGGACAACTACGGTGCCCAGGACGAGAAGAAGCGCGGAGAAATCATCGACGACCTGGCCCAATTGCCCGACGGCAAGGCCGCGGGCGTGCTGGCCCGGCTAGTGCGCTTCGAGCGTTCCGCCCTGCTCTCCAAGCACGCGGCGATCAAGATCATCGAGCAAAAACCGCTCGACGAGCGTCATTGGGTGGCCCGGGCGGCTGCCATCCGCCAAGGCATCGGTCCCAGCCCCCGCATCGCCGCACGCTGGCTCTCGCTCTATTTGGCGGGACACGGCGGCCAAGCAGATCGCGGCGCGGGCAATCCGCCCGGCGCTTGGGCCCAATTCGCGACCGACGAAGCTCGCACGCTGCACGAACATCCCGAACAGTCGCGGGCGAACCTGGTCATCGGATTGTGGCATCAGGAAGTCGACAACCTGGAACGCCTGGGCCGCAAGACCGAAGCCGAAGCGGCCATGCGCCAAATGGCGGCCATCGAGCCGGAGGACAACGAAGCGCTCAACGACATGCTGAATTGGCTCGTCGAGCACAAGGCCTGGGCCATTGTGGACGAAGCGGCCCGCAAGTACTCCGACCGCTTCGAGCAGGATCCTATGCTGCTGTACACGCTGGCTCAGGCCTGCAGCGCCCAGGGAAATTCGAAGCTGGCCACCGAGACCGCGGCTCGGGCGCTAAAGCTCAATCCCCAGGACCAGCGTCACCATTTGATCGTGGCCATCAAGCTCAAAGACCGGGGACTGTTTGATTGGTCGGAATCGGAGTTTCGCGCGGCCATCAAGATCGGCCCGACGGGGCGATTTCTGACCGTCAAGAGCCAGAGCTACCTGGCCGAAATGCTGCACGACCAGCAAAAAGACCAGGCCGCGGCCGACGTGCTGCACGAAGCGTCGCAGGACATCGACAAGGCGGTGAAGGACGGCCAGTCGTTGGACGATCTGGACGCCGACCCCAAGGCCACCCGCTCGCGGATGCACTATTTTTACGCTTGTCACCAGATCGCGCTCAAGCATCGCGACAAGCAGATCGAGGAGCTTAAGAAGGGACTCGAGGAAGACCCGACCGATGCCGACGTGCTGATCGCCCTGTACCGCATCAAGGATCTGGAGCCCGCGCTGCGGAAACGCACGCTGGTGCTGATTGATGAAGCCGTTGCGCAGTTTCGCGGCGCGATCGATCAGTCGCCGGAGAATTCGATCCCCTACAATCAACTGGCGTGGCTGGTGGCCAACACGGAAGGCGACAAGAAGGAAGCCTTGCGCTGTTCGCAGCGCTCGCTCGAATTGCGCCCCAACGAGGCCGGTTATCTGGACACGATGGGCCGCTGCTACTATGCCTTGGGCGAGCTGGAAAACGCGGTCAAGTACCAGGCGCACGCCGTCTCGCTCGATAAGTTCAACGGCCAGCTCAAACGACAACTAGCCTTCTTCCGGGCCGAGCTAGCGAAAGCCCAAAAGAAAAAGACCGAGACCAAACCGGCCAAATAAATGTCAGTTGTCAGTCGTCAGTGGTCAGTTGCCTATGTTGCTTCCTGTCGCTGGTGAAACGTTCAACGTCGAAGTGCGGGGCTCCGGCCGGCCGCTGGTGCTGTTGCACGGCTTTCCGCTGGACCACACGATGTGGGAGGCGCAGCTCGAGTTTTTCTCGACCGGCTGGCGCGTGATCGCTCCCGATCTGCGTGGCTTTGGCTCGAGCGTCGTGACGCCCGGCCAGGTGACGATGGAGCAAATGGCCGACGATTGCCGCGGACTGCTCGACGCGCTCGAGATCGCCGGACCGGTGACGCTGTGCGGCCTGTCGATGGGCGGCTACGTGGCATGGCAGTTTGCGCGCAAATATCCCGATCGCTTGAGCCGGCTGGTGCAATGCGACACGCGGGCCATAGCCGATTCGCCCGAGGCGGCCGCCAACCGGCAGAAGCTGGCCGAGCACGTACTTTCGGCCGGCACCGAGGCGCTGGCCGTGGCGATGCTGCCCAAGCTGTTCGCTCCGACAACCGCCCAGCAACGGCCCGAGGTGGTGAAGGCCGTGCGGGCCATGATTGCCATGGCCCCTCCGGCCGGAGCGGCGGCCGCTCAATCTGGCATGGCCGTGCGGCCGGATGTCACGGCCGAACTGGCCGGCATTCGCGTGCCCACGCTGCTCGTTGTCGGCGCTCACGACGCCATTTCACCCCCCGACGAGATGCGGGCCATCGCCCAGGCGATTGCTGGCGCGCGGCTGCAGGTGATCGAGGAAGCAGGGCACATGGCGCCGATGGAGCAACCGGCCGAAGTGAACCGCGCCATCGCCGAATTTCTGGCGGTTTAGCCGAACCGGTTCGCCAAAAAAGGCTCGCCAAGACCTGCCGCGCTACGGAATCTCGAAGAGCGATTGGCTTTTGACGATGGCGTAATCGTCGGGAAAGGTGTGAAACGCCTGCACCAGCAAGCTGCGGTTGCGGGTTTCGACGTTCACGTAGCTCAGGGCGCCCAGTTCCATCCGGCCGCTGGGCTGAAAGCGGTAGAGCATGCCCTGCCGCTCGCCGTCGTGGCTCAGTTCCTGCTGAAACGTCCAGAACACCTCGGGCTCGACGGATTCCAGTTGGAAATTCACCTGGTACGTCGCACCGCCCCGGCATTCCATGCGGTCCTTCCGCTCGCCATTCAGGCGGTAGGAAAGCAGCCGCCGCGTTTGCGGCAGCGGATGCTGGGCCGACGTGGCCACTTCGGTGAGCGTCAGCGCGTGATAGCGCCAGGTGACCCGATGGCCGGCGCTGGTGATGTCGACCGTGGCTTCGAAATCGCCCCGGCGCACGGTGCGCGACGAATGGACCACGAACAGTTCCGGATGCAGCGAGCGGCCATATAGCTGAAACACGAGCTCAGCAACTTTTGGTCGGACGGACAGCACAGCGGCTCACCTTCCCTGCTACGCACTTGAAACGAACGCGACACAAGCGATCAGTCGTGCGACTGACGAGTCGTATTATAGGCAACGCCCGCGCGGCGCGCAAAGGGACTTTCAATCGAAGTTCGCGTCGACTTCATCGCGCGAAAAAAAATGCGATGCTAGCTCGCCATGTCGATCTTGACAATTCGCGCGCGCGAGTGTTCCGAAAGTTGGCCGCGGCCTGTCCCGCGCACCGGCGTGCGAGGCCAAACATCTGCACGTCGCGCGCTTGCGTTGGCGGGGCGCTGCCTTTAGTGTAGACAAGCCGGTCGAACGACAATCGAGCGAGGTAGCTCGCGACAAGGTCTAGTGGCTTATGGCCGAACGTTTCATCCCTACCGAGCTGCCCGGTCTGACGCTCGTCGAGCCGCGCGTCTTCGAAGACGCGCGGGGCTTCTTCATGGAAACGTTTCACAGCCAGCGCTTCCACGAGGCCGGCCTGCCGACGCGGTTTGTCCAGGATAATCATTCGCGCTCGATCGGCGGCACGCTGCGCGGCCTGCATTATCAACTCCGGCACCCGCAAGGAAAGCTGATTCGCTGCACGCGGGGCGAAGTGTTCGACGTGGCGGTCGACTTGCGCCTGGACTCGCCGACGCTGGGTCGCTGGTTTGCCACGACCTTGAGCGAGAGCAATCGTCGCCAGGTGTACGTGCCGCCGGGCATGGCGCACGGGCTTTGCATTGTGTCTGACGTGGCCGAGGTCGTCTACAAATGCACCGAGCTATACGATCCAGACGACGAACGGACCATCGCCTGGAACGATCCGCAATTGGGCATCGCCTGGCCCCTGGCTAGTCCGCTGTTGTCGGACAAGGATCGCCGCGGGCTGAGCTTTGCGGCCGCGGAGAAATGCGCTGTCGGCAGCGTGCAATTGCCGTAGCGGAAATCGTGAGATTTTGGAGAAACGGAATTCTCGCGAATTCCGCTACCTAGCTGCGCCGGAGTCGGCGTGCAGTTCATGATCCGGCTGCCGGCCGCTAGAGCGCGCGGCCGGCAGCCCGATTGTTGCCGTTGGCACGATCGGCGGCGGGCAGCCATTTGCCCGCCGCGAGTCGCCTGTTTCGGCATTCCAGCCAGCCGCCGAGCAATCCCCTCACCGGGAATCGGAAGCCGAGCGGGCCTTCGGCTTTGACCGATCGCGCTGTTCAGCCTGCATTGAGTGGCTGTGACGATCGGCCAAAATGGATGCTAGCGTCGGAGCCGGCGGCTCGATTGTGGCCCCCACGACCACGCTCGAACGTGCCGTTGCCCCGACTGCCAGCACTGGCCCGCATGCTTACTATCGAACGTTTTGCACGGTCGCTGCCAGAAACAAAATGCTACCACGATTATCCGGCACGCGCGGACCAGACCGGCGGGCATGCAGAGTCGAGGCAGCCGAACCAACCGGAGGGAGCCGTAAAGCCCGGGGTGGCCGGTCGCGGGGGCGCGCTGGATTGGCGAAGAAAAATCGCGCCTGGGCCGGGCGTGCCGCGAGCGGGGTCAAGCCACGCTCGCGGCACTCCGGTCGTTGATTTGAAGTCTCGCCACGAAGAATACCGGGGGGACTCCCCGGGCTGACGCCACGGGGCTCGCCAGCGGAAGACAATGCACTTAGGACCCGAACTCGGGCCGGCGGCGCTCGAGCTGCGATTGGAGCCGCTGCACGATCGAGCTGTGCATCTGGCTGACGCGGCTTTCGGAAAGATCGAGCGTGGCGCCGATCTCCTTCATCGTCAGCTCTTCGTAGTAGTAGAGGATAATAATCAGCCGTTCGTTGCGGTTCAGACCCTTGGTCACCAAGCGCATCAAGTCGGTCTTCTGAATCCGCCGCGTGGGATCTTCGCCCTTCTTGTCTTCGAGGATGTCGATCTCGCGGACATCCTTATAGCTGTCGGTCTCGTACCATTTCTTGTTGAGGCTGATCAGGCCCACGGCATTGGCCTCGAGCATCATCTTTTCCAGCTCGGGCACGGTGATCTGCATATGCTCGGACAGCTCGATTTCCGTGGCCTGGCGGCCGTGCTTGGCTTCGAGCGTCTTGATGGCTTCGTTGAGCTTGCTGGCCTTGGAGCGCACCAGCCGGGGAACCCAGTCCATGGTGCGCAGCTCGTCGAGCATGGCACCACGGATGCGGGGCACGCAGTACGTCTCGAACTTGACGCCGCGGCTCAGATCAAACGCGTCGATAGCGTCCATCAGGCCGAACACGCCGGCAGAAACCAGGTCGTCCAGCTCGACGCCCTCGGGCAGCCGGCTCCAGATGCGCTCGCCGTTGTATTTGACCAACGGCAAGTACATTTCGACCAGCCGGTTGCGCAAGTCCTGGTTCGAGAGATCCGCTTTGAACGCTTCCCAGATTTGTGCAACGTCTTCCGGGGCGAGAGTTGTTGCCATGCATTCCTCCATGAATTACGACGGCAGCCGTCGATCGATCTTCGCCAAAATCGTCGCCGGGCGACGTGGGTCGGAGCAGGAGCCATCCTTGGCCTGCCGACGTCATCGAAATGTCCGCAAATCTCAGCTCGTTTTCGTACCGGGCTTGGCTGCTTGAGTAGCTTGTTCGCGAGCCGCCAGTTCGGCGATTGCGCGCCCGCGAATCGCCTCGTCGACCATCCAGCCGGCAATCAAGCCAGCCAGAAATCCGACGATCACAAACGCCAACAGGCTAAACCATGCGTGCCAGAGCACACTACTAGTCGAGCTGCCGTGCAGCCAGCCATCGGCAATCGCGGCGATAAAGGCCACGAGTCCCAGATAGGCTGCGTAGGTCCGCTCCACGGGCCAACCCTCTGCGGCTGCTGCCCGAGTCGCCGCAACCGGCAAACTTTAGCAGCACGTCTCGACTCGACAGTAGACATCTTTATCGACCTGAATCGGGTTTGCGGATCAATCTATTTGCAGAACTTTTTCCAGCGCGGCAAGAATCATTCAGGTGTTGCTAGTAAGAATGCCCACGCGCGGCATTCACGCGCTCGCGCGGCGCGTCGTGTTCGCGGCTCGGTTGAGCGTCTTGGACGCGGCCGAGGGCTTGGCCGGCGCTTGGCAGAGCCACTGCGCCAGTTGCTCGACCGCTTGGGCCGCCTCGCAGGCAGGATGCTCGAGCATAAAGGGTTGCCGCTCGGCAGCGGCCTCGCTGACGCGTGGATCGCAGGGGATATGCCCGCCGGCCGTCAGCTTCAATCCCAAGAACCGCCGGCAAGCCCGCGACAGTCGCTGATGTACGTCGGCGGCGGCCGCCGCATGCGGCGCAAAGTTCACGACCGACTTGAGCGACGGCGGAGCCACGCCCGCGCACAACACCTTGACCGCCGCGTAGGCGTCCATCACCGAGACCACGTCGGGCGTCGTCACCAGGAACACATGATCGGCCGATTGCCAGAAGTGTCCGATCACGCGGTTGGCGCCGCTGCCGACGTCGAGGATCACGAAGTCGGCATGCGCACCCAGGCATTTCAACTGGGTCACCAGCCGCTGCTGCGCGCTGGGCGAACAATCTACCAAGGCGTTGCCGCCCCAAGCCCCGGGCAGGACCTGGATGCCCGAGGGACCGCGTTCCAGTGCCTCGTGAACCGAGAGCCGGCCGGAGAGAATGTCGGCCACGGTTGAAGCCGGTTCGTCGACGTGGCAGAGCGTGCCAGCATCGGCCCCGTCCAGATCGGCATCGACCAGGACGACGCGGCGGCCGTCGTGCGCCAAGGCAATTGCCAGGTTGACGGCGATCGTGGTAGTGCCCACGCCGCCTTTGCCGCCGGCGACCACGACCAGCTTGGGCGGAGTGCTGGCAGCCGGGCTAGGGCGGCCGGCTCGCAGGACAAGGTTTCGCAAATCGTTGGCTTGGTCTGTCATGGGATCAATCATGTGGTTTGCTGACAAGAATTCGGCCGGATGATCGGCCGCCGATCAACCGTAGGCGGCCTGGCCGCTCGCCATTCCTAGAATCAGTCGGGCGACGTCCGGCCCCGCGGCCGGGGAAATGTCGTCCGGCACATTCTGACCGTCGGTCAGATAGCTCAACGGAAGTTTGCTGGAACGCAACAGCGGGAGCAGATTGCCCAAACTCGTCGCCTCATCCAGCTTGGTCAGGATCAGCGCCGTGGTGCCGGTAATGGCAAAACGCTCGGCCGTGCGCTCCAGCGTGGCGGCGCTGGCCACGCTGCTGAGCACCAGGTGTACTTCGTGCGCGCCAGCTTCGGAGAGAAACGACCGCAACTCCTGGATCTTCACTTCGTCCTTGGGGCTGCGGCCCGCCGTGTCCAGCAGCACCAGGTCCAGGTCGGCCATGCTGCGTACGGCTTCGCGCATTTCGCGCGGGCTGGAGACCACTTTCATCGGCAGATCGATGATATCGGCATAGGTCCGCAGTTGCTCGACGGCGGCGATGCGATAGGTGTCGACGGTGATCAGCCCGACCTTGCGCTTTTCGCGGAGCCGGAAGTTGGCGGCCAGCTTGGCGATGGTCGTGGTCTTGCCCACGCCGGTCGGTCCGACCAGCGCCACCAGGTGCGAGCCGCCGCCGGGAGGCACAATCGGCCCGCTGGTGCGAATCTCACTCTCGACCATGCGGGCGATCTGCGCGCGAATCAGCATGCGGTCGTCCAGCGGGGCCGAATCGCGGACGCGCTCGATCAGCTCCCGGGCCAGCTCTTCGCCCACTTCGGCATCGATCAGATCGGTATAGACGTGGAACAGCACCTCGGGCAGATCTTGCACGCCCGAGCTGCGGGAGCGCCGGCAGAGATCTTCGACCATCGATTGCAGCTCGTTGAGCCGGCCTTTGACCTCGTCGCGAAACCCGTCCTTGGGCTCTGGCGCGGCGACGCGCGGGGCCGGCGCAGGCGGCTCCGGTTGCCGCGGCGGCAAGCGGCTGGGCACGTTCACCTGCGTCGAGGCCACGACCTCGATCTGACGCAGGCCCGGGATCCAACGCAGCCACGGGCTGCCGCACACTTCGCGCGTGTGCAGCACGGCCGCGCTAGGCCCCAACTCGCGGCGCACCAGCCGCAAGGCTTCCTGCATCGTTGGCGCTCGATACGTTTTGACGTCCATGTCGATCCTTATGTTTGGCGGCGATGATCGGGACCGGCTGACAAGTTTGCTTAGCAGACAAACACGAAGGAGAATTGAACAGAAGCACGCGAAGAGCGCGAAGAACGAGAAGAAGGGCTGCCGGCTTGAAACCTTGGCGCTCTTTGCGTGCTTCTGTTCAATTTTTTGTGTTTGTCGTGTCCCTGCTTTTGTACTCTTCTTTCAGATCATTATTTACTTGGCAACGGCTGCGGCCGGCACGGCGTCGGCCACCAGGCCCAGCGATTCGATTTGCGTGTCGCGCGTGACTTCGTTGTAGCTGAGCACGGCCAACTGAGGCAGGTGCGGCAGCGTCATCTGCTTGAGTGCGGCGCGAATCTGCGGGCTGCACAGCACGATGGGCGGACGATTCGCGCGGACCAGCTTGTCCATCTCTTTAGCGATCAGCCGGCAAGTGACTTCAATGGCCGGCGGGGACATGCGAACGAATAGTCCGCGCTCGTTGTGCTCGAATCCTGCCCGAATCCGGTCTTCGAGCGCCGGGTCGAGCGTCACCACGAACAGCCGATTGCTGGCGTCGCGGTAGCGGGTGCAAATGGTGCGGCTCAGGCGATGGCGCACGAATTCGGTCAGCAGCACGGGGTCGCGCGTGCGGCCCGCGCAATCTCCCAGCGTTTCGAGGATGGGGCCCAAATTGCGGATCGGCACCTGCTCGCGCAGCAGCATTTGCAGGATTTGCTGCACCTCGGCCAGCTTCATTTGCCCCGGGATCAACTCGTCGACAACTGCCGGTGAAGTCTGCTTCAACTGGTCGACCAGGTGCTTGGTTGCGTCGCGGGTGAGAATCTCGTCGGCGTGTTTGCGCACCGCTTCGGTCAGATGCGTGGCCAGCACGCTGACCGGCTCGACGACGGTGTAGCCCAGCATTTCGGCCCGATCGCGATCCGTGGGCTCGACCCACACGGCCGCCGTGCCGAAGGCCGGCTCTTTGGTGATGATGCCGTTCACCTTGCCGGTGGTCAGACCCGAATCCATGGCCAGGAAGCGGCCGGGGTGCAGCGCGGCTTCGGCCACGGGCATGTCGGCGATCTTGATGCGGTAGGAGTTCTGCTCGATCCGCATGTTGTCGCGGATGCGGACCTTGGGCATGATGATGCCGATATCGGCGGCCACGTTCTGCCGCACCCGCTGCACGCGATCGAGCAAGTCGCCGCCGCGCTTGGGATCGGCCAGGCGAATCAGGCCCACGCCGATTTCGATCTCCATCGGATCGATGGCCAGGAAGTCCTCGATCTTTTCTTCCGGCGGCTTCTTCTTTTCGGCCATGGCCTTGACCGCGGCCTCCTGCGTCGAATGCTGCTTTTTGCGCGACAGCATGAGCGACAGTCCGCCGCAGCCCGAGCCCAGCAGCACCAACGGCGCGGTCGGCAGGTTGGTAAAGATCAGCAAGCCGAGAAACGCGCCCGTCACGGCCAGCGCCTGCGGACGCGAGAACAGTTGCGACATGAATTGCGAAGGCAGGTTGCTTTCGCTGCTGGAACGCGTGACCAGCAAGCCGGCGGCCAGCGAAATCAGGAAGGCAGGCACCTGGCTCACCAGGCCGTCGCCGATGGTGAGCTTGGTGAAAACTTCGGCCGCTTCGCTGACACTCATGCCCGCTTCGACCACGCCGATAAACAAGCCGCCGACAATATTCACCAGCGTGATGACGATGCCGGCAATGGCATCGCCGCGCACGAACTTGCTGGCACCGTCCATAGCTCCGAAAAAGTCGGCCTGCTGCGTGATCTCCTGGCGCCGGCGCTGCGCTTCGCGTTCGTCGATTACGCCGGCGTTCAGATCGGCGTCGATCGCCATCTGCCGGCCCGGCATGCCGTCCAAAGCGAAACGCGCGGCCACTTCGCTGATGCGCGTCGCACCCTTGGTAATCACCACAAACTGAATCAGGACGATGATCACGAAGATAATGATGCCGACCACGATGCGGTCGCCGGCCACGAACTCGCCGAAGGCCCGCACCACCTCGCCGGCCGCCATCAGGCCGTGCGATTCGGCCCGCGTGAGGATCAACCGCGTGGTGGCCACGTTGAGCACCAGCCGGCCCAGCGTGGTGGCCAACAGCAGCGACGGAAAAATACTGAACTCGAGCGGAGTTTTGACGTAGATCGTCGTGAGCAGCATGATCACGGCGACGCTGATGT
The DNA here is from genome assembly GCA_036268995.1 of Pirellulales bacterium. GTDB lineage: Bacteria > Planctomycetota > Planctomycetia > Pirellulales > PNKZ01 > DATATB01. The sequence continues at coordinate 38,831 of DATATB010000060.1, forward strand.
TGATGCTCAGAAACAAGTCCATGAGCATCGGCGGCATCGGAACCATAATTACCAGCACGCTGGCAATGAATCCGACGGGCAATATCAGATCGGTCACGCGCCCGAGGGCGGAGCGTACACCGACCGCTGGAATGGCACCGGGGGCCATCCGTGTCTCCGGAGAAAAAATGGCCGAACAAGCCGATCGAGAAAAGGGAGCCGTGAAGAGGGGCGAAAACTAATGAAAACCCCACCGACTGTCCAGTCCGGTTTGCTTGCCAGCAGCCTAGCCCCGAAGGGGCGAAAGTCGTTAGCCAGGGGGCATGAGCCCCTGGAAAAACGGATTAACACGAATGCGCGAGCCCCGAAGGGGCGACAGTGGCGCCCCTTCGGGACTCGGCCCTACAAATGTTCGTACTCCCGGCGAACCATGCCGCGGACCGTTCGGCTTCTACCGCTAGCAGGGCCGGCAATTCAAGTCGGCTTTGCCGGCCGGGCGATAAGAGTCTCGCTCGAGCGGCGCGGTTCCCACGCAAGCTGCTAGCGGCTTCGTGCATTTCCGCCGGGCAGTAGCAATCGATCGAGCGGCAGCGGACCGCGCAATACCAAGGAATGGTTTTATGAAACGGCGGACCGGCTCTCACTGGGCAGCGATCTTTGCCTTGGCGTCGCTGGCGCCCTGGATGGGCTGCAATCGTGACAGCACTCCATTGCCGTCGAGCGAAACGGCGGATGTGTCGCAAGCTGTGCCCGCTTCGGGCGGCCAGACCGAGACGATTGCCTTCGTCCAGGGCTATCGGCAAGGCTGCCAGGCGGCGCGCGAGCAGGGCAAGCCCATGCTGCTGTTCTTTACGGCCGAATGGTGCGGCTACTGCCATGCGATGGAGCGCGAAACGCTGCACGACCCGCAGATCGTGGCCCTCTCCAAGCAGTTTGTGTGCGTGCTGGTCGATGCCGATGCCGAGCCCGACGTCTGCCACCTCTACCGGGTGCGCGGCTATCCCACGGTGCAGTTCATTTCGCCGCGCGGCGCGGCGCTCAATCGCCTGGTCGGCAAGCAGCCGGTCGCCGAAATGTCGCTCGAAATGCAAGCCGCCCTGCAAGCTATTGCCCGCCGCATCGACCAGCCGCCCAGCCAGGCGCTCTAATGTCGCATGCGGCCGGGTCGCTCCGACGGGTAAATGACTGCCGGCAATGGCTTGCTCGATTCGAGGGTCGGCAGGTACGATAGCTGGTCGGCGTTGGCTCCTTCAGTACCTGATTTCCGCACGGCTGGGCCTTCGGGCATCGACCGCTAAGGTGCGCAGTTTTATCGATGGCCGTGGCATCTCCAGCCGAACAAAAGCAAGCAGCCGCCAGCACTCCTCCGAAGCGCGATTGGTGGCGCCCGTACTTCTGGACCGGCATGAATGCCGGCGGCTGGTGGCGACTGCTGGCGCGCAACCATTTCCGCGTCGGCTTGCGCCAGTTCCACGTGGGCGCGGCGATCAGCGGCTGGAGCCTGCTGAATAGCCTGTTGGGCCTCGTGCAGCGGGGCTTATTCTTCAACTACCGCGCCGAGCGCACGCAGATCGAGCAGCCGCCAATCTTCGTGCTCGGGCATTGGCGCAGCGGCACCACGCTGCTGCACGAAATGCTCGTGCTCGACGAGCGTCATACTTCGCCCAGCACGTATGCTTGCCTGGCTCCTACGCATTTTCTGCTGACCGAAGATTTTGCGCGGCGCTGGCTCAACTTCCTGCTGCCCACGCATCGGCCGATGGACAACATGCCGACCGGCTGGGACCGGCCGCAGGAGGAAGAGTTCGCGCTGTGCAACCTGGGGCTGCCTTCTCCGTACCTCACGATCGCCTTCCCCAACGAACCGCCGCACGACCCGCGCTATCTGACGCTCGAAGGGCTCACGGCCGAAGAGCTCGAACATTGGAAGCACGTGCTGCTGCGATTCTTGCGCCAGGTGACCTACCGCACGCCCAAGCGGCTGGTGCTCAAGAACCCGCCGCACACGTCGCGCATCCGAGCGCTGCTCGAGATGTTTCCCGATGCGCGCTTCGTACACATCGTGCGCGACCCACTGGGTATTTATAACTCGACCAATAAGCTCTGGCACGCGCTGTACGTCGACCAGGGGCTGCAAACGCCGCGGTTTGAAGGGCTCGACGAATTCATTTTCTCCACGCTCGAAATGATGTACGACAAGTTCGAGCGCGATCGCGAGCTGCTCGCGCCCGGCCGGCTGTGCGAGCTGCGCTACGAAGACCTGGTGCGCGACCCGGCCGGTGAGCTGAAGCACGTCTACGACGAGCTGGGCTTGGGCAGCTTCGACGAGCTGCGGCCCAAGCTCGACGAGTACTTGGCCAGCATGACCGGCTACCAGACCAATCGCTATGCCCAGCCGCAGCCCGAGCTGCGCGCCAAAATCTCAGCTCGCTGGGGCCGCTTCTTCCGCCGCTTTGGATATGAAGTTTGAAGAAAATGATGAAGTCGGAATGATGAATAGGGGAACCGGCCTTAGCTCCGGCATTCATCATTCATCATTCCTACTTCCACATTTCCTCCCTACGCCGGCATCTTCTTGCCTTTGAGCTGGTAGACATAGGCCAGTACTTCGGCCACGGCTGCGTACATCTGGCCTGGAATCGGACGGTTCAGATCGACGTCTTTGTAGAGCGACTGGGCCAGCGGCTTTTTCTCAACCACCGGAATGCCGTGCTCCAGCGCCAGGCGCCGAATGCGCTGCGCAAGCAGCCCGGCGCCTTTGGCCACGACGATCGGCGCGGCCATTGTCTTGGGCTCGTATTGAATGGCCACGGCCAATTCTGTCGGGTTCGTGATCACCACGTCGGCCTTGGGAACCGTGTTGCTCAAGCGGTGCAGGATCAGTTGGCGCTGCACCGCGCGGCGGCGGGCGACCATCGCCGGGTCACCCTGCAGGTTCTTCATTTCCTCGCGGACTTCCTGCGTCGTCATTTTCAGATCTTGCTCTTGCTTCCACCATTGAAAGCCATAGTCGAACAAGGCCAGCACCAGCAGCACGACACCGATCTTCAGCGACGTCCAGAACAGCAGTTCGAGCGCGTAGCGCGCGATCTGTGGCACGTCGAGCAGGGTCAATCCCAGGATGCGGTCGCGCTCGTTCTGGATGACGACCCAGGCCACCGAGCCGATAATCACCACCTTGATCAGGCCAAAACCCAGCCGTACCGCGCCGGCCAGCGAAAAGATCCGCTGCAAACCTTGCAACGGATCGAGCCGCATGATGTCCGGCATCAGCCGTTCGGGCAGAAACAGCAGGCCCACTTGCATGACGCCGGCAATCGCGCCCAACAAGGCCCCCAGGCCGAAGATGGGCAGCATCACGCCGGCCAGCTCCGGCAGCATCCGGTGCCATTGTCCCAGCACAAAGCCCGTGTCGGCCGAAAGCCACGGCCGGCCGCCGAGTTGCTCGGCCATGTATCGCGAAAGGAACTCGGCCAGCGGCCCGAAAAACCAGTACAGCACCGACACGCTGCCGATCAACATGAGCGCCGAGCCCAAGTCATGGCTGCGCGCGACCTGCCCCTGCTCGCGGGCCTGTTGCCTGCGATGCGGTGTCGCGTCTTGGGTTTTTTCGCCGCCCTGTTCCATGCTGCCTGACTTGGGGTCTTATTTTCGACTCAGCAGAGCCGACAGGATGGCCTCGGTGCTGGCCTGCACCTGGTCGGCAAAAATCCAACTGATCGATCCCAGCGAGACGGCCAGCGCGCCGAACGTCACCATCGCGTTCAGGCCGAATCCGAACGACGTTACATTGATTTGCGGCAGCGTGCGGCTGACCAATCCCAGCACCATGTGGGCCAGCATCAGCGCGACGCAAGTCGGCGCGGCGGTGCGGATGCCTAGTTCAAGGCTTTGCATTATCAGCGTCGAAAACAATTCGACCAGCGAGGCCGGCATCTGCGGGTGTCCCGCCGGCATGCTGCCGAAAGTGTCCAGCAAGCCTTGCATCAGCAGCCGATGGCCGCCGATCGTTACGAAAATCGTCGTCGCGAAGAGTTGCAGCACTTCCGAAAACACCGGCATCGAGTCGACGCTCGGATCGTACACCTCGGCCAGCGACATGCCGCTCATCTGGCCAATAAGCTGCCCGGCCACCAGCATCCCACCAAAAACCACCGAAACTCCCAACCCCAAAACCAGTCCCACCAGCAGCTCGAGCCCCAGTACAAGCACGAGATCTAGCGGTGTCTCGGGCAGCAAGACGGCGGCGCCCCACTGGGTCGGCAGCAAGACCAGTGCCAGGATGATCGCCAATAGGGCCCGCACTTGCTGAGGCACTTGCAGCGCGCCGACCACCGGGGCCGTGATCATCAGGCCACTGGTGCGCGCCAGCACCAGCATGAAGATCATCACCAGGTTGACGTTGTTGGCGAGAAGTCCGTCCATCGATGCCTTTCCGGCGGCCAGCAGGCAAGCGGGGCACGGATCCCCCACGACCCGCTGTCACAGCATCTCGGGAATGCCGGTGAACAGGTCGCGGAGGTACTGAATCATTTGCACCAGCAACCAGGGCAAGGCCAGCGAAAGCGCCAACATCATGGCCAGCAGCTTCGGGACAAACGCCACGGTTTGTTCCTGAATTTGCGTGAGCGCTTGCAGCAACCCCACGATTAGCCCCACGACCAGGCCGGCCCCCAGCACCGGCGCGCTGGCCAGCAGGGCGATCAGCATGGCCTGCCGGCCCAGGTCGATGGCGTCTTGTGCATTCATGCGCGCGCAGCCACCCGCTTGGTCACGAAGTGAGCGGCTGGAAGCTTTCCAGCAGCATGCCAATCGTCAAATGCCAGCCGTCGGCCAGCACGAACAACAACAATTTGAACGGCAGCGAAACCATCACCGGCGGCAGCATCATCATGTTCATCGAGATCAACACGCTGGACACCACCATGTCCAGGACGAGAAACGGCAGATAAATCTGAAAGCCGATCAAAAAGGCCGTCTTGAGCTCGCTGAGAATGAAAGCCGGCACTAAGGCTTGCAGCGGCACGTCGTCGTAGCTGCGCGGAGCGGTCGTGCCGGGCATGTACTTGAGAAACAGCCATACGTCGTCACTGTTGCCGGTGCGCTCGATTTGCAGGCTCATGAACTGCCGCACCGGGCTGATGCCCGCGTTCCAGGCCTGGTCCAGCCCGATCTGCCGATCGGTGTACGGCTTGATGCCGTCGGCATACACTTGCTTCCAGACCGGCGTCATCACGGCCAGGGTCACGAACAGCGCGATCGAAGTCACCACCTGGCTCGGCGGCAATTGCTGTGTGCCCAGCGCCTGTTTCAGCAGGCTCAGCACCACGATGACGCGGATGAAGCACGTGGTCATCAGCAGCACGGCCGGCGCCATGCTGAGCACGGTCAGCAGCAGCATCACCTGCAACGTGGATGACAGCCCCCCCGGGCTCGTCCACGCTTCCGGACCGCCGGCCAGAGGCGCGGGCAGCTCGATGCGCGCCGGCAAATTCGGCGGCTCCTGGGCCAGCAGCGGTTTGTGCGGGGCATTGGCCAGGCAAACAGCCAACAGCAGCACCGTGCCCAGCCGCCAGCCTTTGCCCCAGCGCGCAAGCAGCCGCCCAGGCACGGGTTGCTCAAGTGCGGCTGCTCGATTGCTCACGAGGCGGCCTCCTCGCCGGCGGAACGTGCCGCCGCGACTTCCGCCGAGTGCTCGTCATCCAAAAATCCGCGGACCGGCTGCCGGGCAAACTGCTGAAAGACGTGCCGAAAGGCCGCCGTCGAGCTTTGCGGATGGGCCTGCCGGCACAAGCCCGCCAGGCGATCCACTTCCGCCGGATCGGTGATCTCCGTCAGCGTTCGCACGCCGGCCGAAGAGAGCGATACCAGAATCAGCTTCTGACCGATGCGCACCAACTGGGCGGGCTGGCGCGGCGCCAGCGACACGCGCCCCAGCACCTCGACCACGTCGATCGGCAGCGTGCGGCCGGCCGAAGGCATGCCTTTGCGCAGCGCCCAGGCCGCCAGCAGAAACAAGCCCACGACCATCGCCAGGCTGGCCAGCATCGTAAACAGCGACGGTCCGGGAGAACCGGCTGCCAGGCGGCCCGCGCCGCCGGTTTTTGCCGGTGTACCTCCGCCCGATGGGGCAGACAGCGGCAACGGACGTTGCGCGGCCGCCATCCGCGGCTCGCCTGGCACCGCAGTGCCCGGCGCTCGTGGCCGCGACGCCAGATCCTGCGCGGCAACGACTGCCGGCATGGCCAGGCACGAGACCAGGATGATCGTCCGCAAGTGCAGCATCGCGATTTGTCAGTGGTCAGTGGTCAGTGGTCAGTGGTGGTCAAATTGCAATCGACAACGGACCACGGACAACTGACTACGGACAGGTTAGGAGGTGGGTCCTTCGCCGGCCACGAGTTCGGCGACGCGCACACAGAAATTGTCGTTGAGCACCAGCACTTCGCCCCGCGCGATCAGCCGGCCGTTGACGAAAATATCGACCGGGTCGCCGGCCAGCTTGTCCAAGGCCACGACGGAACCCTTGCGCAGCTTGAGCACTTCCTCCAGATACATGTGCGTGCGGCCCAGCTCGATCTTCAGATCCAGCTCGACGTCGCGCAGCAATTCGAGCGTGGCGACATCCTGCGACGTGGCGGCGGGGGCCAACTCTTCGAACTTGAAGGCCTTGAACGCCGACGGAGATCCGCCGCTGGGGGCATCGACCGAAGACAAGGCGCGCTCTGCCTGGCGCAGCAGCTTTTCGATATCGTCGGCGGCAATGCCCGCCGGAGCTTCGGAGGGCACTTCGCTAGGCGCTGCAGCGCCTGCGGCGAGCGGCACGGGCGATTCGCCCGCAACAGGATCGAAGCCGGAATTGGCGGCAGTTTCGCTCATCGGAATCCATTCCACAACCAGCCGCACGGCCGCTATGCCAGAGGCGCAGAAGCGGCCGCTCTCAAACGAGCGTCATTGCTCGATGAAGGAAAACTCACTGAACAGCACCGCCTCGAGAGACGGCTTGCCGATCGTGCGGTTAGTTGTCTCTAAAATCCGCCGCTTGAGCAAGCCCAACCCGGCTTCGGTGAAGTCGGCCATGTCGGCACTGCGGATGGTGGCAATCACCTGGTCGCGAAAGCGCTGTTTCTTGGCTTCGAACAAGCTGGCAAACGCCTCTTCCTGGCCATGCCCAACCGTGCCATACAGGTAAAAGTCGACGCGCACGGTCGTATTCGACAGCGGCTGAAAAGCCGTGACCCGGAACGAGCCCAGGTCGACTTCGCTTTGCTCGGGCGGCCGGTTTTTGCTCGACTTTTTGTGGCCCGCATCGGCCTTTGCGGCGCCGTGCGGGTCGGCCTTCTTGCTGCCATGAGCGTCGGCCTTCTTCGCGCCGTGGCTATCCTTCTTCTTCGCGCCATGACTGTCGGCGGAAGCGTGCGACTCGCTAGCGATGCTGGCGTCTTCTTCGGCCGGATCCATCTCGCCGGATGACGACGCGCTGGCGCTGGGCAGATACATCAAGCCCACGGCGCACTCGGCCAATGTGATCAGCGCGATCAGGCCGCCACCGATGAGTTTGAATTTGGAGCTGCCCTTTTGCTCGGCAACAGGGGCGGTTGCGGCCGGCGCGCTGGGCGCTGCCGTCTTTGCTTCATGAGCCATGTGCGCTTCTTGGCAATGGAGACGCGATGAGAGAAAAGACGAGAGGGGGCTTTGCACTCAGCCGCCTAACAGACTGTAGCTTTTTCCCGCACCCTAGGCTGCCCACCGCCCCTTTTTTGTCACGTAACCCCCGCCGCCAAGCCCACGGACCGCGGTCCGTGGGGGTCCTTTCACCGCGTTGCGCCATAAAACCGGCACAAAGCGACTGAACAGAAGGGCGCAAAGCCCGCCAAGAAGAAATACCAGAGCCAACCACAACTTCTCCACCGCATGTAGACAATCCACTTCCCCCCTCTCTTCCTCCTTTTCTTAGCGTCCTTCGCGTTCTTCTGTTCAAATGAATTCGTTTTACCCCCGGCTCTTGCGGGCGACCTCGGGATTGACCCACGCCCGTAGCGGCTTGCCGGCCAGCCCGGCCAGCAGGTTGTCGGCGGCGATTTCGGCCATTGCGTTGCGGCTGCTGACCGTGGCGCTGGCAATGTGCGGGGCCACGATGCAGTTGGACAGCCCCAGCAGTGGGTTGTCCATCTTCGGCGGCTCGGGATCGGTCACGTCCAGCCCGGCCGCGAAAATCTGTCCCCCACGCAGCGCGTCGGCCAGGTCGCGCTCCACCACCAGCGGCCCCCGGGCCGTATTCACAAACACCGCCGTGGGTTTCATCTTGGCAAAGGCCGCGGCGTTGAACATGCCGCGCGTCGAATCGTTCAGATCGGTATGCACCGAAATGAAGTCGCTCTGGCTGAGCAGCGCGTCCAACTCCACGCGCTGAGCGCCCAGCTCACGCTCGGCATCGGCGTTGGGATGCAGATCGTAGTACAGCACGCGCATGTTCCAGCCCAGCCGGCAGCGCCGGGCCATAGCCGATCCGATCCGCCCCATGCCGACGATGCCCACGGTGCGGCCGGCCAAATCCTGGCCGATGTGCCCCAGCGGCTCCCAGGTCTTCCATTTGCCGTCGACCGTATAACGCTGCGACTCGACAATCCGTCGGGCCGCCGAAATCAACAGGGCAAAAGCCATGTCGGCCGTGGCGTCGGTCAGCACGCCCGGCGTATTGCCCACCGCCACGCCGCGGCTGGTGGCGGCCGGCACGTCGATGTTGTTAAATCCCACGGCGTAGTTGCTGACCACGCGCAGCTTGGGGGCCCGATCCAGCAACTCGACATCCACGCGGTCGGTCAACAGCGCCAGCAGCCCATCGCAGTCAGCGACCTTCGCCAGCAGCACGTCGCGCGGCGGCGGCAACGGGTCGCGCCACACGTCGGCCTGACAGTTCTCGAGAATCTTGTTCAGTCCCACCTCGGGAATGACGCGCGTGACAAACACTTTGGACTGTTGCATGACCGAGAAAGTCCTGGCAGGTTGATGAATGGGGAGAATCGCTCGCTCGCTGCTGTGCTCAAACCCGAATTCAAGCCGGAACCGTCCGCCCCGTAAAGGGGTTACAACCGAATCGGCGCGGCGCGCGTGGCAGCCGGCTGCCGCAGCCGTTATCCTGATGCGTAAGCTGCAATGACACTTTCTAGCACGCCTTTAGCCACTCAGCCCCCACCACGCGACTATCTCGCGGCCGAACCCGCGCTGAAACTGCCGCCGGCCAGCCATTGGCTGCGCGTGGCGTGTTTGATCGGTGTCGATTATTTCAGCACGCTGGCTTACCAGGTTTCGATCACGTTCACTGCGGCCGGCTTGCTGGGGCCGCCGGCCACGCTGGTCGTGGTGGGCATGACGCTGTTTGGCGCCTTGCCCGTCTATCTGTACCTGGCCGGCCGCTCGCCCAACGGCCAAAGCTCGATCGCCCTGCTCGAGCATCTGGTGCGCGGCTGGCTGGGCAAAACCCTGGTGTTGTTGCTGCTGGGCTTTGCCGCCACCGACTTCGTGATTACCAAAACGTTGTCGACGGCCGCCGCCGCCCAGCATGTGATCCATGATGAGAATCCGCGCTTGCAGCAGGCGATCGATCGCTGCACGCTGGCGACTCAGCAATGGGTCGCCACCTACGCGACGCCCGGCATAGCGGCGGTCTTTACCCGGCAAATGCTCGTGACGCTCGCCCTGGGCGGTCTGAGCTTTTTGTTTTGGGCCATCATCCGCCGCGGCTTCAACCGCAAGGCCACCGCTTATGCCGTGGTCGTGGTCGTCGTATATCTGACGCTCAACGCCGTGGTCGTAGGCTCAGGGCTCGTGTACTTATTGTCGCATCCACAACTCATCGAGCAGTGGCTCGCTCGCATCGCGGCCGGCGATTGGCAAATGGGCGGCGCACCACTGACGCCCGCCGGCGCGGGAACGCTGCTGGCCACCTGCCTGCTGCTGTTTCCCAAGGTGTGCCTGGGCTTGAGCGGTTTGGAAATGAGCGTGGTGGCCATGCCCGAGATCAAAGGCGGCCGCGGCGAAACGGCCGGCCAACTCGCCGGCCGCGTTCGCGACACGCGCCGCGTGATGGTCGTGGCGGCGCTCGTGATGTCGCTCTACCTGCTGGGCTCGGTCGTCGTCAGCACGCTGTTGATTCCCGTCGAGCAGTTTGCTGCCGGTGGACAAGCGGCCGGCCGGGCACTGGCGTACCTGGCCCACGGCGGGCAAATGGCCGATGGCCAGGCGGCTTCGCTGGTGAACTCCTGGTTCGGCGGCCGCTTCGGCGCGTTGTACGATATCTCGACCGTGCTGATCTTGTGCCTGGCCGGCACCAGCGTGATCACTGGTTTGACCACGCTGTTGCCGCAAATCCTGCTCAAGTTCGGCATGCAACTGCATTGGGTCCATGCCTGGGGTGTGCTGTTCGCGCTGTTTGCCGCCGTGAATCTGGGCGTGACGTTCATGTTTCACGCCAGCGTGGACGATCAGCGCGGCGCGTACGCCACCGGCATGCTCGTACTGATCACCAACGCGGCGCTCGTGACCCTGGTCGACCGCTATCGGGCCGCCAGGCAATCTGGCAGCCGCCGCTTTCCCTGGGGCTACGCCCTCGTGGCCGCGATCTTTGTCGTCACGACACTGGACGTGATCATCGATCATCCGTCCGGCTTGGCGATCTCGCTGTGCTTCATCGTCGTGATTCTGGCCATGTCGATCGTCTCGCGGGCCGTGCGGAGCAACGAGCTGCGCACCGTCGGCTTGGATTTTGCCGATGCGGCAAGCCGGCAATTGTGGGAGCAACTGCACACGCTGGAGCTGCCCGTGCTGGTGCCGCATCGGCCTGGCCGGCAAGCCCGAGCGGAAAAGGCCGCGGCCTTGCGGTCGGAGCATCAACTGGCCGACGAGGTGAACCTGGTGTTTATCGAAGTCCAGATGGCGGACCCCAGCGATTTTTATCAGAAACTGTCGATGCAGGTGCTGCGCGAGGACCACGTGTTCGTGATTCGCATCGGCGGCTGCGTGTCGGTGGCGCATGCCGTAGCGGCCGTGGCCCTGGAACTCTCGAAGGGATGCCGGCCGCCGGCATTGCACTTCGGCTGGTCGGAGATGGGCCCGCTCGAGCAAGCCTGGAGCTTTCTGGCCTTCGGCGAAGGCAACGTGCCGACCAAAGTCCGCGAGCTGATCCGCAGGGCGGAGCCCGATCCCTGCCGGCGGCCACGCGTGATCGTGGGGTAATGGTCCGTCAAATCGCGATCCGGACCAAAATTCGTGTGCCACTGCTGGCTTGTCCAGCAGTGCGAGCGTGAGGGCCGGTCCACCGCAGCCTATTCGGGTCGTCAGCCGAAGCTGGCGGCAACGTTGATCACTTCGCTCCCTGAGCACTGCTGGACGAGCCAGCAGTGGCACCCATGTGCGAAGCGGAGGCGGAAGCCCCACGGACCGCAGTCCGTGGGCTTGGGCGGCGTTAGCGCACCGTGTTTTTGCGGGGCTGGGCCTGGCGAATGACTTGCGGCCGTGCGGCCGGAGTTGCGGGCTTCGGCTGGGTCGCGTGGACGGCGAGCGTCGCGGCGTCGCGGCGGATGCGCGTGCCGTCTTCGGCCCAGTATTGCCACTGGCCAACCACTTCGCCGGCCACGTAAACGCCTTCGATCTGCTTCTGGCCGGTCGCGAACCACCAGCTCCATTTGCCGCTCTGCACGCCCTCGACGTAGCTGCCCTGCCGCTGCTTCTGGCCGTTGGGATACCACCAGGTGAACGTTCCCGTGGGCACATCCTCTTCGTAATGCCCTTCCAACTGCGGCTGGCCGTTGGAGTGCCACCAGGTCCATTGTCCGGTGCGCACGTCGCTGGCAAAGTCTTTGATCACGGTGGTCGCCAGGTCGCCGCGCATCCAATCGAAGTGCGTGCTCGTGAGCGGGCCGGCCAGGTAATAGTTGCCGCGCATTTTTTTCTGGCCGGCGTCATCGAACGTGAGCTCGGTCGCCGTGGGCCGGCCGCCGAGATAGTCTTCGTCCTTGACCAACTCGCCGTCGCAATTGTATTCCAGTCGTTTGCCTTCGAGCCGGCCGGCATGGTAATGGGACACTTCGTGCCGGTCGCCGGTGGGAAAAAACCAGGTGCATTCCCCTTCCAACTCGTCGGCTTTGAGCGACAACTGGCAGAGCGTGCGTTTCGAACTGTCGACGATCGTGCATACCCCGTCGACCTTTCCCTGGACAAAAACGGCCTGGGCTTCAAACGGCGCCTCGAAGCCATCGGCCAGCGATTCGGCGAACAGGGGGCCTTCGCCCTCGATGAAATAGCGCGTGGCCTTGCCGTGCCGCACACCCGCGCGGAACTCGCAGGTCCACAGCGCGCGGCCGTTTTCCCATTGGGTCCATTGCCCTTGGCGCGTGCTCGATTCGTCGTCCGGCTGGCTGGGCGATGCGATCGGCTGGGAAGCAGACTCGCTGGGCTCGGGCATTGGCTCAAGCGGCGCGGGCTCGAGCCTGGCCGTTTCGGGCATCGGTTCAAGCGGTTCGGGCGCCAGCTTGGCCGGCTGGGGCACGAGTTTCGCCGCCTGGGGCGCCAGTTTCTGCGGTTGCGTTGCCAGTTTCTGCGGCTGAGGAGCCGGTTCGAGCGGCTGCGGCGCGGGCTCGGCCGGTTGTGGCTCGCTGGGGCTGGGCGATTGCCTGCGGCGGCTACTGGGCCGCGGTTTCGAACTTGATGCGGACGACGCCGCTGCGGTCGGAGTCTCTTCCGGCAAAAGCGGAGAAGCCTGGCCCACGGCTGGCGCACTCAACAAGCCCGGCGCGCCGGCAGCGCGACGGCCCGCGGGCGTCGGCTGCTGAGCCTCGAGCGCTGGCGGCATCGCCAGGCAGGCGCCGGTGAGAGCGGCTCCCAGATATCCCCATGCTCGCTGCCTCATCGCCGCGTCCCCCACGGTTGGCAAAGTCGCGTTACAACAAACACTGCCGCCCTCGAACCGGCAATCGGACGAGGGCGGCAGTCGGAATAGTCCGTGCCGGGTTCGCAAAATCGCGTCCGGTCTGGCGATTCATTTTTAGATTCGTCTTATTTCCGCAGCATCGGCAGCAAGGCCGGCCGCGAGCCGATCTCGGGATTCTCGATCGGCGTGTCGGCCTGGTCGGCGGACGGATTGGCCGTGAAGTTCTCGACGGTGTTCAACTGTCCGTCCGATTTCCAGCTCGACCAGTTGCCCACCTGCTGACCGCTGGTGTACTGGCCTTGGACTTGGCGCTGGCCGTTGGTGTGCCACCAGACCCAGCGGCCCGATTGCTTGCCGTCGACGTATTCGCCCGTGGCCTGCTTCTGGCCGTTGGTGTGCCACCAGGTGAAGTTGCCGTTGGGCACGCCCAGCCGGAAGTTGCCTTCCGATTGCTTCTGGCCGTTGCTGTACCACCAAATCGAATGGCCGTGGGCCAGCTTTTCGATTTTCTTGTCGGCCGGCGTGCTGTAAATCGCGCCTTCCATCGGGTTGTAGCTGAGCTTGGCGACCGCGTACGAGTAGCCGCGCTCGGCCTTCTTGTGACCCGCCGAATAGTTCTCGGCCTCGACGCCCAGCAGGCGGCCGTCGAGATACGTGTCCTTCGCGATCAGCCGGTTATCGGAACTCCATTCGAGCAGTTGGCCTTCCATCTGCCCGTTGTGATAGGTCACGTCGCGGCGCTTCTGGCCGTTGGGGAAGTACCACAGGGCCGGACCTTCCTGGACATCGCGCTCGAAGGTCCACTCCGTGATCTTGCGATCCTTGGCGTCGATCACGGTCCACATGCCGTCCACGATGCCTTCGTCGTAGCTGACTTCCGAGAGGAACGGCCGGTCGAAGCCTTCGTAGGCCGGCCCGGTGAACATCGGGCCCTGCCCGGCCGGGAACCAACGCAGCCACTTGCCGTGCCGCTTGCCGAGCTTGAATTGTCCCTTGGCGACCAACTGGCCGTTTTCGTCCCACTGCGTGTAGGGGCCGTGGTTGACGTAGTTGCCCTCGGCGTCACGCGTGACGTAGCGCTCGATCTTCACGAGCGTGTTGGGAAACCGTTCCTGGATGACTTCGTTTTCGCCGTCGTCCTTGGCCGCCTCGGCGGGGGCCGCAGCCGGCGCGTCGCCGATCGGTCCTGGCGCATACTCTTCTTCCTGGGCCAGGCCCAACTGGACGTCGGCCACGAGCATGCCAACGGTCAACCAGAAAACCGCACTTGCTGATTTGTAGACTGCCATGAGTCGACCCCTGGATTTACGAATCGCGTCAGCACCGGGCCCCAAGACCCCAGCGCCCTGTGATTTGGATGTGGCGGCCAGCCTCGATGCCGGGTCACCACGCGTGCATGCAATGCAGCCGCCCAGGCACAAGGTTTTGGTAATCTCTATATCGGTTGTAGGGAGGCCGAACATTTGGCTTAATTGGAATCGTGAACACAACGCGAACATCGGGCACATCCGGCAAGAGAGCCGGTTTTCGATGCGGCAAATGCGCAAGAGAGGCCGCTAGCACGTCAAGACGATGCGCGGCAACAGCCGGAACTCTCACGAGTTCCGCTACAAGGAGAAAGTCGCGGCTCAGCCTACTGACCACTGACTTCTGACAACGGACTTCTTAAGCCTTATCGACCCATTGCGGCGGGGGCTCGATCTGCTCGGCGGGCTGGCCGCCGGCGTCTTTGCGGCCGCTGCCGGCCAGGCGGCTGATCGCCCGCACGCTCATGTCGTGGTCGCAGGCGATCTGGCAGCTCAAGCGAATGCCCGACAGCCCTCGGGCGGCCAGCACTTGTTTTTCAGCGGCAGTCATCTTGTCCGGCTCGCCCGAGATGAACTCGACGCGGCAGGTGGTGCATCGCGCGTTGCCGCCGCAGGCGTGCAACTGATCGACGCCCGCGTCCTGCGCTAGCGCCAACACCAGGCGTTTGCCCTGCGGCACTTCGAACTCGCCGACCCCTTCGACCGTAAGCTTTGGCATGGGCTTCTCCCGCGGTAAGCAACTTCGACCACAACGCGAGGGCATTATATCGCGTCGGCCGGCCGCCGGCAGGGGGCGCCTGGCCCAGCCGGGTACAATGTACTATCCGACGAAGGACGCTGCGGCCAGTTCAATCAAAGAGGTAATCGCCATGACACGTGAGCAACGCAGTACAGACACCAGCCCGCCGGTTGCGACCGCCTATGGTCCGGAGTTGGCACGCTCGGAGATCGACAAGTTGCCCGGACCGGTGGTGCTGGAGTTCGGCGCCGATTGGTGCGGACATTGCCAGGCGCTTGCGCCGCGGCTGGCGGCCATGCTCAAAGCACTTCCACACATCCGGCATATCAAGGTGGCCGATGGGCGGGGTTTGCCGCTGGGCCGCTCGTTTCGCGTCAAGCTCTGGCCCACGCTTGTGTTTCTGCGCGATGGCCACGCGTTGCTGCAGGTTTCACGGCCCGCGATGGACGAGGTGCAAGCCGGACTGGAAGCCATCGTCGCCGACGCTGCCCACGAGGCCCGAACGTAAGGAAACGGCCGCCGGTTATTTTTCCGCTTCCAGTTCGCACGCCAGTTCGTCGAGCATCGCGTCGGTGTGGGCCGCGGTCAGACTGATGCGCAGGCGAGACTGGCCGGCCGGAACACTTGGCGGCCGAATGGCCGGCACGTAGCAGCCGCGTTCGCGCAGCCGCCGGCTGAGCGCCAGCGTGCGGCCCGCGTCCCCAACGATGACGGGAATGATCTGGCTCGCCGAGTCGCCGATGTTCCAGCCTTGCGCAGCCAGCCGCGCGCGGAGCTGCGCGCTACGTTCAAGCAACCTGGCGCCGGCGGTCGGCTCCTGTTCGATGATGTCGAGCGCGGCAATCGCGGCGGCGGCAATGGCCGGAGGCAAGGCCGTCGAAAACACGTACGACCGCGAGCGGTTCGCGAGCCAATCGACCAGCTCGCGGCTGCCGCAGACAAATCCGCCCGCCGCGCCCAGGGCTTTGCTCAGCGTGCCGACGCGCACGATTGCGCCGGCTTCAATGCCTTCCGCCGCGGCCAGACCTCGACCGCCGGGCCCAAACACGCCCGTGGCGTGCGCTTCGTCCACGAGCAACATGGCGTCGTGCCGGGCCGCCAGCTCGGCCAGAGTTTTGAGCGGCGCCAGGTCGCCGTCCATGCTGAACACGCTGTCGGAGAGAATCAGCCGCCGGCGATATTGCCGGTGACTACCGAGCAGCGCCTCGAGCTGAGCCGTGTCACGATGCGGGTAAATATGAATGTCCGATCGGGAGAGCCGGCAGCCGTCGATCAGACTGGCGTGGTTAAGCTGATCGGCAAACACGGCGTCTTCGCGGCCGACCAGGGCGGCCACGGTACCCAAATTGGCGGCAAAGCCCGAGTTGAACACCAGCGCCGCTTCAGCGCCTTCGAACTCGGCCAGCCGCCGTTCGAGCCGCGCGTGCCACGAGCTGTGGCCATTCACCAGCGGGCTGGCGCCCGCGCCGACGCCTTCGTTCTCGAGCGCGCGGGCCGCGGCCTGGCGCAAGCGCCCGTCGCCGGCCAGCCCCAGGTAATCATTCGAGCCGAAATTCGAAAGCCGCGCACCATCCAGCTCGATGATCGCCCCCTGCAAGCCGGCGCGCGTTTGCAGATGGCGGCGATGATCGTCGCGCTCCAACTCAGCGAGCGCTTGCGAGATCCAGCCCAGCGGTCCGGCGCGTTCAGTCATGGCGTGCGCGAGCAGCTTTGGTTGCCCGCGGTTTGCTCTTGCCACTACTGCCGGCCAGTTTCAAGATGGCCTCGAACTCGCCCGGCGTGACCGGCTGCACCGACAGCCGCGACCCTTTACGCAGCAGTTCCATTTTGGCCAAGGCCGGCACGCCGCGCAGTTGCTCTAGTGGCAGCGACTCGTCGAATATCTGCTCGAGGCGGATGTCGACCATGTCCCAGATCGGATTGTCGGGCGAGGCCTTGGGATCGAAGTGCTGATCGCCCGGCCGCCAGGCTGAGGGATCAGGATAGGCCGTGGCGACGACCGCGGCCGTGCCCATCACGGCCGGCGGGTTCGCGCTGGAGTGGTAGAACAACACGCGATCGCCTTTGTGCATCGATCGCATGAAATTACGCGCCTGGTAATTGCGCACGCCGTCCCAGCACGTCGTCTGCCGCGGGCACCCGGCCAGATTCGAAATCGAAAACGACTCGGGCTCAGTCTTCATCAACCAATATTGAGTTGCTGCCATATGATCGCAGGGGTGTGTTGGTGTCTTATCGTAGATGCGGGATGTGCGAGGCGAGCGGCCACCGGTTTTTCGCCCCGGAGGAGCGCGAAGTAGTTAGCCAGGGGCGTGAGCCCTTGTCTTTACCCAAGTTTTTGACGCTCAAGTGCCCCGATCAGGCGTAAAGCGTCGAGTAACGATTCGATTTTCTGATAACCGCGCCAAACCGTTTGCCAGCCGGGCTCGCCGTCGCACTTGCGACC
>DATATB010000061.1:0-1728 GCA_036268995.1 Pirellulales bacterium
AATGGACCAATCGAATAACCTGATATCTGGCTCTCCGCATGAGTCAGCCACCCATTGAAGCTCCTGTCAATAAAGAGAATCGACTCTCGTTTTCTTCGTTCTCTTGAACCGACAACATTGTCAGGCTGCGGACATCAAGGAAGCAGCGCAGGTGCTGGGAAACGGAGGGACAGGACCGTCCACGGAAACGCAACTCTGGGGCCATCCAAGAATTACTTCCAATACCCATATACAAGTGTATTGAGCGGCATCAGTTCCTCAGCGTCCAGCCGCGCGGCGTGATGGTGTAGTTCCAGCAGGGGCATACGTCATGATGCTCGATGTCCAGTTCACGCATTTCTGCCGGGGAGACTTTGACGCCCCGCGCGTACGATTGCTCCCACCATTCGGCCGTCACCCGCAAGCCGCTTTTGCTGGTCGTGCCGCGCAAAAACCCCAGCAACACTTCCGGCGACTGCAGCGGCACGCCCGCCCAGTTGATGCTGATCGGGCCGAACAGCCGGTGCTCCACCGGATTCCACTTCGATGCTCCCGTGGGATAGTGACACACCGTGACGGCCAGGCCATAACGATCGGCGAGCAACTCCTGCAGGCTCTTCTTCCACAGCCGCGGCCGGTGGCCATTACTGCCGCCACCGTCGGCCAGCAGCAACAACGCGCCCGCCCGGCGATAGCGATGGCAGCCAATCCGCGCCCACCAGCGGGCCACCGCCTCGGCGGCGAACTGCGGCGTGTCGGCCGACGTGCCGACGATGACGTGCCCCTGATTCGCCAGCACGTCGTACAGGCCGTAAGGCGCCGCGCGGTATTGCGCGTCCGACAGGAAATCGTGGGCGTTGACTTCGTAGGGTTGCGGCACCCAGGTCGCGCCAGGGTTGCCGAAGTTGCCCACCAGCTCTTTCTTCTTGGCATCCACGCTCAGAATCGGCCAGCCTTCCTCGCGAAACCATTCGACGAACGAATTCAGGTGGTGGAACTGCGTGTCGCGGTCGGGGTGGTAGGGACCGGTCAGACGCTTGACGTTGACACGCATGGAATACCCAAGGTCTTCGAGCAGGCCGGCGACCGTGGTCGGGCAAGCGGCGTGGCCGCGCTCAGCCAATTCGTCGCTGAGATGTTGCAAGCTGCGGCGGACGTACAGCGCTTCGCTCATGGGATCGCCGCCGGTGACCGGTTCGGCAAGTTCTTTCAGATCCTCGACGATGGTCGGATCTTTTTTTTCACGGGCGGTCGTCCGGCGCCGGGCCGGCGCACGCGGTCGGTCGGTCGATCCGCCAGCTCGGCATCGAGTTCTTCGCGGCCGCGGCGAATCGTATCGACGTGCAGCCCGGTGATGCGTGCGACGGCCGTGTCGCCGCCATAGCCGATCTTCTTGGACTCAAGCCCCGCGACCCAGCGGCGCTGTTGCTCGTCGAGCCGTTGGAGGAGCAGGTTCATCTGTTCGTGCAGAAGCCGTTGGGAGTGATCGACGTTGCTGAGGCAAGCCGGGCATTGGCACTGATGAATGGCGTTGTCTTCCATGGCGGCCTCCGCGACCAGATGTCAGCTGCGACTACCTTCCGTGCAGCTGTCGCCATTATACGGAGAACTTGGAAGATATTCTTGGATGGCTCCCAAGCAGTACCCAAACCACTCTTGAAGCAGAGCGATACGGCCTTCGTCACCCTCGAAAACTTCGTCCAGGAATTGTTGCCACAACGGGCACTGTGCTTGCGAGTCGTACTCGAA